>JADYZU010000070.1 GCA_020852925.1 Rubellimicrobium sp.
AGATCATCGACACTGGGACTGCGCTGGGCGGCTTCTACGGCTTCGGACAGATGCTGGTGCTTTTTCTGAAGCTCCTGCAGGTGCGAATCGAGTGACATTCCGTACTCCTCTGCTGTGAACCCATGTCACGATCCCATCACATTCCCCGAGTCGTGTCACCAGAAAGAAAAGGCCGGATCGTGCGGCATAACCGCCGATCGCGCGGAAGCCCGCCGGGCGTCAGCCGAGGCCGGGCAAGGCCCCGCCGTCGCGCAGGACGGCGCGGGCGGCGGGGGTGAAATCGTCGCCGTCGCGCAGATGTTCGTCGCCCTGATGCAGGATGAAGGGCGCCAGAAGGATCAGGGGCGCACGCCCCCCCTTGCGGGCGCGCAGGATCACGCGGCTGGCCGGGCGGCCGGAGCGGGGGGCAACCGGCAGGATCATGACGCTGCCCGCGCGGGTGCCGAGGGCGGCCAGCATGTCGCCAAGCCGGTCGGTCAGGTGGATCATGGTCAGCCAGCCGCCCGGAACCAGCCGGCGCAGGCCCGCGTCGATCCATTGGGCGAGGGGAGTTTCCTCGCGAAAGGCGGCCTCGCGCCCCGGATCGTCGGCGCTTGTGCCGTCGTTCGCGCGGAAATAGGGCGGATTGGCCAGCACATGATCGAAGGACCGGGCACGCAGGGCGGCGGGCGGGCGGGCAAGGTCGGCCTCGGTCACGGTCAGGGGCAGGCGGTTGCGCTCGGCATTCCGGCGGGCGAGCGCGGCATAGGGCGCCTGCCGCTCCACCCCTTCGGCGGCAAGATCGGGCACGCGGGACAGAAGGCAAAGGCTGGCCACGCCGACGCCGCAGCCGAGTTCGAGGACGCTCTGGCCGGGCCGGGCGGGCGTCGCGGCGGCCAGCAGCACCGGATCGGTCGCCGCGCGATAGCCGACACGGGGTTGCAGGATGCGAAGCCGCCCGCCGAGGAAGCCGTCGTCGGTCGTGTCGGGGTCAGTCATCGCTCGACGGGTCCAGCCCGTTGTCGCGCAGGACCGCGCGGGCGATGAACAGGTCGCGGTCCGCCACCATCAGGCGGCGCGGCAAGATGCCCAGGGCCCCTTCGAGGATGCTCATGTGGACGTCCAGTTCAAAGACCGCTATACCCTCGCCATCCAGAAGGGCGGTTGCAAAGGCGATCTCCGTCGGATCGTTGGTGCGCAAAAGTTCTTTCATGGGCCAAGACTTAAGGCCCTTTGCGGAAAAGTCACGGCATGAACGGCAAAATTCGGGGAGCCGGACGCGGAATGAGTTTGGACGAAGCTACTCACAAGCCACATGACCGGCTGAACGCCTATCTGGCCGACGACATGGAGCGGGTGAACGGGCTGATCCGCGAGCGGATGGCATCGGAACATGCGCCGCGCATTCCCGAGGTGACGGCGCATCTGGTCGAGGCGGGCGGCAAGCGGCTGCGCCCGATGCTGACGCTGGCCGCGGCGCGGATGTGCGGCTACGGCGGCCCCTATCATGTGCATCTGGCGGCGACGGTGGAGTTCATCCACACCGCGACGCTGCTGCATGACGATGTGGTCGATGAAAGCGCCCAGCGGCGCGGGCGGCCGACCGCGAACCTTCTGTGGGACAACAAGTCGTCGGTGCTGGTCGGGGACTATCTTTTCGCGCGGTCGTTCCAGCTGATGGTGGAGACCGGATCGCTGCGCGTCCTCGACATCCTTGCCAATGCGTCCGCGACCATCGCCGAGGGCGAGGTGCTGCAACTGACCGCCGCACGGGATCTGGCGACCGACGAGCATATCTATCTTCAGGTGGTGCGGGGCAAGACGGCGGCGCTGTTTTCGGCGGCGACGGAAGCGGGCGGCGTGATCGCGGGTGCGCCCGAGGCCCAGGTGGCGGCGCTGCGCACCTATGGCGATGCGTTGGGCATCGCGTTCCAGATCGTCGATGACCTGCTGGACTATGGCGGGTCGAGCGCGGCCATCGGCAAGAATGTGGGCGACGATTTCCGCGAACGGAAGCTGACGCTGCCGGTGATCAGGGCGGTGGCGAAGGCCGATGCGGGCGAACGGGCCTTCTGGACGCGCACCATCGAGAAGGGCGACCAGCGCGACGGCGACCTTGAGGAGGCGATGCGGCTGCTGGCGCGCCATGGCGCGATGGAGGCGACGCGGGCCGAGGCGCTGGACTGGGTGGCCAAGGCCAAGGCGGCGCTGGACGCCCTGCCCGCCCATGACCTGCGCGACATGCTGGCCGATCTGGCCGACTATGTCGTGGCGCGGGTCAGGTAGGGGCGCCGCAGCGCCCCTGACCGATGCTCAGAGGCTCGCGTCGAGCGCCGCGATGACTGCATCGCCCATCTGGCTGGTGGAGACGGGCTTGCCGCCTTCCGGGCCCATCAGGTCGGCGGTGCGCACGCCATCGGCCAGCACCTTTTCCACCGCCTTCTCGACCCGCGTCGCCTCGTCGCCGAGGTCGAACGAATAGCGCAGCGCCATGGCGAACGACAGGATGCAGGCGATCGGGTTGGCCTTGCCTTGCCCCGCGATGTCGGGCGCGGAACCGTGGACGGGTTCGTACAGCGCCTTGGGACGGCCATTGGCCATAGGCGCGCCGAGGCTTGCCGACGGCAGCATCCCGAGCGATCCGGTCAGCATCGCGGCGGCGTCCGACAGGAGGTCGCCGAACAGGTTGTCGGTCACGATCACGTCAAACTGCTTGGGCCAGCGGCAAAGCTGCATGGCGCCCGCGTCGGCATACATGTGGCTGAGTTCGACATCCTTGTATTCCTTGTCGTGCACTTCCTGCACGACCTCGCGCCAGAGGATGCCCGATTCCATGACGTTGGCCTTCTCCATCGAGCAGACCTTGTTCGACCGGCGGCGGGCGAGTTCGAAGGCCGAGCGCGCCACGCGGGCGATTTCGCTTTCGGTATAACGCTGGGTGTTGATGCCCACCCGCTCGTTGCCTTCGGTGAAGATGCCGCGCG
>JADYZU010000071.1 GCA_020852925.1 Rubellimicrobium sp.
CCATGTGATCGGGCTGACGGCTGCCGGGTTTTTCGCGATGTTCTTCTATGACACGCTGATCGGCCCCCTGTTTCGCGATCTGGCCCTGTCGGAAACCACGCTCGGCCTCGCGATCGCATCGGTGGGCGCGGGCGGGGTCGCGGGCGCGCTGTGGATCGGGGCGGGCACGGCGCTTCGCCGCCCGTTCCTGTGGGTTGCAGGCGCGTCGGTACTGGGCGCGCTGACGGTCGCGGGGCTGGGGCTGACAGGGCTTCTCGGGCTGAACCCCGCGCCCGCAACCGTCTGCTTCGCCTTCGCGGCGGCGGGATTTGCAACCTCGTGCCAGATCGTGCCGGCGCGGGTGATCCTTCAGACCGCCGTGCCGCCCGAGCGTATCGGACGGGTCAGCGCGCTGAGCGAAACCGCAACCTCGCTGGCGATGCTGGTCGCGCCCTGTCCCGGGGCGGCACTGGCCACGGCATTCGGCGCGGGGGCCGCGTTCGTGGCCGGTGGAGCGCTGATGCTGGCCGTGGCAATCTGGGCGGCGGGTCTGGCGCGGCGGGCGGGCTAGGCCCTAAGCCCAGGCGCCCACAAGCACGTTGCGCGTGACCTGCTCGACGGGGCGTTCCCGCGCGATCAGGCCCGCGACCCATTCGCACGAACCGGCGTTGAACACCGCCCCCCTGTCACGCCGGTATTCCGCCATGCAGCCATTGCCCCGGCTGGCGCGGCCAAGGGTTTCGGGCGTCACCGCGCCATGGACAAAAAGCGCCACCTCCTCGGCATCGAGATGTCCGATGAACGGATCGCGGTCGTGCGGGCCGGTCGAATGGGAAAGCGTGGTGGCGGGCGACAGGCCGACGATGGTGAGGTCGCCCTGAAGGCCGGTCCCCTCGACAGCATGCGGCAGGCCGTGCGTCATGCCGTGGTCGATCCCGTCCACCTCGTAGCCGAAGATCTTCGAGGCGGCGCCAAGGACATCGCCGTAGCCAAGCCCGGTGTCGCGCAGGGACCAATGGTCGGGGCGGTAGATGGCAAAGCCACCCGACCCGTGCGCGGCACAGCGGCTCCAGCCGGCATAGACGCCCATCGATCCGGTCAGGCCCATGGTCGCCACCGCCGGGCGGCCGACCAGAGGGTGATCCCAGTAGGAAGTGAGGCGCGCGGGATCGGCGCCAAAGGCCGGATCCTCGGCCACCGCGCGGGTCTTGAAACAGGTCTGGGTGCAGAGGTCGTCCGAAAGCCGCGTCTGCCAGAAGAAATTGCCGCCGAACCGCGCCAGTTGCCCACCCCGGTCGATCCAGCCGTCCAGATGGTCGCGCATCTGCCACGTCCAGTATTCGTCATGGCCGACGATCAGCGCGCGGGCGTAGCCGTCCAGCAGCGCGGGGTCGCGGTGCAGGTCATGCTGGGTCGCATAGTCGAGCGCGATGCCCTGCCCCTCGCACCAGAGCGCGAAGGGCCGCTCGAACGCCGCCCAGCCGGAGGAGGCATATTTCTTCGACACGCCCTTGGCGCGGGCATAGTCCATGTGCGGATAGCGGGGCCGCGACAGGAGGGGCGAGGCGTGCGGAATGCGCGGCGCATCGTCGGGCCAGCGGACGAACCCCGTGGCCCAGGGCCTGAGGAGCGAGACATGGGGCGCGAAATCGCCGCCCTGCGGGCCGGTCAGCCCCTGATAGTGGTTCGACCCGCCCCAGTCGTTGTAGGCGCACCAGGTGCCGGTCGCCAGCACCATGCAGATCCGCGCCATGGGCCGGGCGGCGCGCAGGACGAACATATGCTGCGACTGGTGGCCCGGAACGGTCAGCGTGACGACATAGACACCGCTTGGCCAGCCCTCGGGAATGGTCATGGCGAACCGTTCGGGCCAGCCGCAACCGGCAACGGAACAGTCGGCGGGTGTCGGCGCGAAGGTCAGGGCGATGTCCGTCTCAAGGACCGTGTCGGGGCGAAGCCCGTCGCGGCTGATCGTCAGGCGCGCCGTCGGCGCCGACGACGTCGCATGAAGGGCAAGCCGGTCGCCGGGCGCATAGCTCAGGTGGTCCGTGTAGCCCCAGACCTGTGCCCGTGCCGGATCGGGCGCGGCCATCTCGAAATAATGTCCGGTCACCGCATCGCCGTCATCATGGGGACCGGCCACGAAGAAATCCTTCAAAGTCACCGGGATGGCCTTTCCTGATTGCGCCGTGCCCTTGACTGGGCCGCGGCTGCGCCCGCCTGGCGCGAAGATGCCTTGCGCGGCCACGACAGGCAACCGGCGACATTGCCCGCCCCCGCCAGAGGGGTTTGAAACAGGCGCCACCAGTGCTAAGCTTGCCGCAAGGAGAACAGAGCGCGGATTTCTGCCACCCGCGCATGCCGGTTTCTGCCAGTGCGATGGCTTGGCCTGTTCTTTCATGGGGGGCTGGTATGACGAAGAGTGCGACAGATGTCGCGGCTTCGGCGCGTGACGATAGTATGGTGACCGCAGATGTCCTCCTGCGGTCGCAGACCTTTCAGCAGCGGCTGGACCAGGCCCGCGCCGCGCGCGAACGCGCGCTGCAGGCCGGCGGCAAGGACGAGGCTTCCCCGGCCACGCTTTCCAAACCCTGGGAACGGGCGGCGGCGGCACATGAACGCCACGCCGCCGCAGGGACCGCGCCGTTCGAGCGGGCGGCACCTACGCTTTTCTTTCCCGAAGGGGTCAGGCCTGCGCCCCCCGCCAACCGTCCCGCGCCGGCCGTGGCGCCCGAGGCCGTGGCCGACGCCGCGCCACCACGCTCGACACTGACGCGGACAGTGATCGGGTTCTCCCTCGGCCTTGGGCTGGGACTTGCGCTGGCGCTTTGGCTTCGGCCGGCGACGACGCCCGATCAGGCAGTCACTTTGGAGCCGGGCGAGCCTTCGCCACCGGCCGGGGCTGACGCAGCACTTGCCGGGGCGATCCTGACCAACGGCACCGGGGCCGACGCCACCGCGATCATCCCCGCTTCGGCAGAGGGCACGACGCAGCGCAGCGCGGCCGCCGCCCCGGCTGGCGCGGCACCGGAAACGCCACCGGCTCGCCCCGCCGCGCAGCCGGAGGCCGCGCCGGCAATCTGGATACCCGCCACGGCAGATGCCCTTCCCGTCACGCCGGGCGAGGCAATGGCTGCCGCCCCCGCCTCTGACGCGACGCCGCGAATGGCCGGGCTGGCGATGGCCCTTCCCGTCGTGGCGATGGCCGAGGACGCGCCACGTTATGGCATGGAACCGCGCGCGCAGGTGCCCGGTCTTTCGCCCGACCGGGCGCGGCTGACCATCAAGGTCCTGTCGCCGGCTGCGCCGGACACGGCCGGGATGCGCGCGCTGTCGGAACAACTGGTTGGGCGGGGCTTTCCCCCGCCCGATGTCGGGCAGGTCGGTTTCGCCGTCCGCCACTCGCAGGTCCGCTATTATCATGCCGCCGATGCCGAGGCCGCAGCGGCGCTGGCGGCGGAAATCGGCGCCGAAGCGCGCGACTTCACCGGCACCGATCCGGCGCCGCCCGACGGGCTGATCGAGCTTTGGATTGCCCCGCCCGAAGATCTCGACCAACAGACGGCTTCCGCCGACAAGGCGCCGAAGGCCCCGGCCGCGAAAGCGCCGGCCAAGAAAAAGACCAGTGCGGCCAAGGCACGCAAAGCGGCGCAGGCCAAGGCCAGTGCCGCGCAGGCATCCGCGCAGGCGGCGGACGCGGCCGAGGCCGCGCGGGTGAAAGCGCGGCTGCTTCTCTTGCTTCAGGGCGCGGGCAATCCATGATCCCCGCCATATCCGCCATGTTCCCGCACCAGTTGCCTGTTTTCCGAATGGATACCCACCCATGCCGAACCCCAGACTGACCGCGATCCTTACCGCCCTGATGCTGTCGAGCGCCGCAACGCCCGGTTTTGGCGAGTATTCGCTGGAGGAGCTGCAACTTCTGGAACAGCTCGTGGTGATGAAGGACACGGTCGCGCTGGGGCGGCTGCTGGCAGCCAATCCACAGTTCGCGCGGGGCGATGATCCGCTTGCGCGCGAACTGCGCGGGTTTCAGACCTGCTACCGCTCAGGGCAGCTTGATTGCTTTGCTTCGGCACGGGTGGTGCGCGTGACGCGCAACCAGGCCGAGTCCGAACCAGCGGGCATATACTGAAGCAAACGGGCAGCGTGATCCGCATGACACAACCGACGCTGGCCTATGTCGTCGATCCACGCTTTCCCGGCGGCACGTCGGCGGCCGTCGCGGCGGAACTCGCGGTCGCCTGTCGTCTGGGCCGTGTCAGCCTTCATGCGATCGAAAGCCGGATGTTCGCCGGGCGCTCGGTCTCACCGGTGCTTGAGGAACGGCTCATGACACTGGGTCTGGCGCCGACCTGGAACAGCCCGGTGATCGGCGCGGACCGGGTCATCCTGCACAACCCGTCGTTCCTGCGGTTTCAGGACAGGCTGGAAAGCCGGATCCTCTGCCATGATCTGGTTGTCGTCACCCACGAGAACTTCCTGCGGCCGGGGGGCGAGGCCGCCTTTGATGTTGCCACCTGTCTTGGCCAGATCGAAGGCGCCTCGCTTTGCAGCCGCCGCTGGCTGGCGCCGGTGTCGCCCGCGAACCGGGCCACGGTCGGGGACTGGCTGAAGGGACAGGCCAATCCGGCGGGCTGGCGCCTGCTGCCGTGGGACTGGTTCAACATCTGCGATTTCACCCCGCCGCCACCCCGGCCGGGCCATGTGCCGCAGGACCGGCGCGGGCGCCTTTCGCGGCCGGGGGCCGAGAAGTTCCCCTCGCTCGACGACCTCGACCGCTGCTTTCCGCCCCATGCCGCAGCGAACGTGATCCTTGGCGGGGACCGGCTGCTGGACGCCGGGCGCGACCGGCCGCACTGGCGGCTTTTGCCGTTCGGCAGCATGCCGGTCGCGGATTTCTTCGCCGGGATCGACTTCATGGTCTATTTCACCGCGCCCACATGGCGGGAAAGCTTCGGCCGGGTGCTGGCCGAGGCGATGGGCACGGGCAAGGTGGTGCTGACCGATGCCGCCACCGCCGCGCCCTTCGGCGACGGGGCCATCGCCTGCACCCCCGCCGAGGTGGACGGGATCATCGCCGGAATGACGGCGCGCCCCGACCTTTACGCGGCGCAGGCCGCGCGGGGGGTGGAGTGCCTGCGCGCCTATTCCGGGGCCGAGTTCGCCCGGCGCTATTCGGGTTTCATCGCGGGCGGGCGGGAGATTGCCGCATGATCTGGCTGGTTCCCCCCGACAGGACCGCCCCGGCGCTTGAGGCGGCCCTCGCGCTGGCGCGGCTTCTGTCCGGGGCAGGCCATCCGGCGCGCGTCGACGCGGCCATGGCACCCGACGACCTGGTGCGGGGGCAGAAGTATGATCTGGCGGTGCTGGGTGCCGATCCCCCGGCCATGCCGGAAGCTGGCCGGATCATCCTGATCTGCGCCGAGCGCCTGTCGCAAGCGGCACTCGACCGGCTTTCGCAACTGACACAGCCACGGACGGACCGGCAGGTAACGGTCGTCGGGCGGTTCGCTGGCCCGGCCGAACGCATCGCGGCGCAGACGAAGGTTGCCTATGTGACCGGGGCCGAACCCCGCATGGTCGATCTGGACCAGCTTCTTGGATCGCCTCTGTTGCCGGAGTGCCTGACGCCTGACCTTTGCCCGCCCCCGCAGAACCGTCCC
>JADYZU010000072.1 GCA_020852925.1 Rubellimicrobium sp.
CGGTAGTATCCGTCTTGGTCAAGCGGGTCTTTCGGCCCATTTCCGGCCGTCGCGCAGCAGAGCGTTGGCGAGCAAGACAAGCTTGCGCATGACGGCGGTGATAGCGAGCTTGGGCGCTTTCCCACTGTCGCGCAGTTGCTGATACTTGCGCTTGAGGTCCGCGTTGAAGCGGATGGCGACGAGGGCCGGCATGAAGATCGCGGCACGCAAGCTGGCGCGCCCGCCGCGGATCATCTCCTTTCCCTTCCACTTGCCCGAACGGCGCGTGAACGGCGCCAGCCCGGCGAGGCTCGCGGCCTGTTTCGGTTCGAGCGTCCCGAGTTCGGGCATCTCGATCAGCAGCATGCAGGCGGTGACAGTGCCGATACCCGGAATTGAGGTCAGGATGTCGAGACGCTCGGCCAGGGCGGGTTCCGCCGCGATCAGGGTGGCGATGGTTTCGTCGACCTCGGCAAGCTGCTTCTCGATGATCGCCAGCCGTGCCTTTGCCTGGCGCCGGATCAGGCTGATAGCCGCTGTGTCAGCGCGGTTCCCCGCCGCCGTCCGGTCCTTGATCAACGCCAGCCGCGCGACGTGCAACTCCCTCAGTTCATTCATGAGCTCGCCACGAACGGGGCGTGGCGGCAGGTCAAGCGCGAGCCCCATCCGCGCCAGCAGCATCGCATCCACCCGGTCCGTCTTGGCCTGGATCCCTGTGGCTTCCGCGAACCGCCGGGCCTGTCGAGGGTTGACCTTGACCAACGCATGCCCCGCCTTCGCCAGCGCTTCCTCCATTGCGCGATGATAGGGGCCGGTCGGCTCGTAAACGATCCGCAGGCCTTCGGCGTTGCCGATCCACTTCAGCAGGGTCTTGAACCCGGCCTTGTCGTTTCCGAACGAGTTGTGCTGCCGGTCCGAAAGCCGGAACGCGTCCAGCCGGTCTTTCGAGATGTCGATGCCGATGATATCCTGCATCCGTCTTTTCCTTACCTCTGCTTGTCATGCAGGCCCGAGGCCCTGCTATCCGTTCAGGTCATGAGAAAAGACGGGGGCGATCACACTACCGCACGGCCCGCAACGGCCGACCCATTCTCGACCCGTCCCCCGCCGTTGCCCGGCATGTTTGGGGTGCCGGGCAACGGCTCCCTTATCGCAAAGGAGCCGAGGGAAGTCATAAGACAAGCCCAGGCAGACGAAATGCGCGTGATCGAGGGCGAGGCCCACGCCGCTGTCGCGCGCCGCGCGCAGCGCGAGGGCAGGGCTTTCGCACCAGCTCTGGACATGCGGCTCAAAGCAGAGGCGGGCACGGAACGGGGCGGCAACCCCGGCCAGCGCGCGCAGGCTGTCGATGCCTGCCCGCGCCGCCTCGTCGCGCGACTGGCCGGGGTTCACGATGCCGGGCAGGATGAACACGGTGGCGATCCCGGCGGCATCGGCAAAGGTCAGCACCCGCTCCAGATCGGCCCTGTTGGCGTCGATGGTGCCCGGCGCGGCAAGGTTGCGTTCGGCCAGTCCGGCGCCGAACCGGTAATAGAGATTGGCCAGCCCCAGCCCCGCCACCTGCGGCGCCAGATCGGCGGCGGCGCGTTCGGGCCGGGTCAGGATGCCTTCGCGCGACAGGGCCGCGCGCCCGTCGATGCCGATGTCGATCGCCGCCACGCCGATGGCGCGCGCCACGGCGGCGACCTCGGGCAGGGTCAGGGAAGGGAACGACCAGGCGGCCAGCGACAGGCGCATCACACCGCCTCCGGCCGGCCCGAGGCGGCCGAACGATAGATCGCGTCGATCGCTTCGGTCACGCGCACCCCGCACAGCGCATCCGAGGCATTCACCACCTCCTTGCCGTTGCACAGCGCGGCGAACACCTTCACCGGCAGGCTGCCGTCATAGAGCCCCTCGAAATCCGTCATCGGCACCGCCCGGTCCGCCCCGTCGTGGCGCCGCAGTTCCAGCATGGCCGGCAGGTTCGAGTAGGTGATGACCCCTTCGGTCCCGTAAAGCCGGATGTCGGTGTTCATCCCCACATGCTTGGGCACCGTGGCCGCGCCCGAGATGGCGACCGTGGCGCCGTTCGCCAGCCGCCCGGTGGCGGCGTCGTAGTAATCCACCCCGGCGGGCGATTTCACATCCATGGCGAACAGGGTCTCGAATCCCAGGTCGGTGACCCAGGCCAGCCAGGCCAGCGAATGGCTCATCTGGCCCCAGCCATAGCCGCCCGCCCGCCGCGGGTCGGCCCAGGTCGAGACCGGCGGCCGGAACAGCGCGCCCGCCGTTTCCGCCATCGGCCGCCCCGCCATGAGATCGTCAAGCGGACTGCCCATGGCGCAGATGGCGTGGCGCAACTCGCCGATCAGGCCGGCACGCAGCCAGTCGCGCGCGGTCGCGGCCTGCGGGGTGAAGTTCAGGCCGGTCGGCACCATCACCTCGCGCCCCGCACGGGCGGCGGCGGCGGCAATGGCGCGGGCGTCGGCGGCGGTGGTCGCCATCGGCTTTTCCACCAGCACATGCGCCCCGGCGCCCAGCGCGGCGACCGCCGGCCCCGCATGCGCCACATGCGGCGTGCCGACGATCACGCCATCAAGCCGTTCCGCCGCCAGCATCGCATCGACATCGCCATAGCGCGCCGCGATCCCGAACGCCTCGCCCGCGATGCGCAGCCTTTCGGGATCGCTCTCGCAGATCGCGGCGACCACGGCATCGTCGCCCGACTGGATGGTGGGTATGTGCATGGCGCTGGCCCACCAGCCGGTGCCGACAATTCCGATCCGTGCAGTCATCCCTGTCCCCCCTCCTGCGCGATGGTCGATTGAAAGACATTCTGCATGTGGGTCTCGGCGGCGGCGGCGGCGGAATCCGCATCGCGCCGGCGCAATGCCTCGAGCAGGCGGCAATGGTCGCGGTAGGACCGTTCGAGCACGCCCGCCGTTTCCGATGCGCGCTTGCGCACCTCGAGGCCGAGGACATTCAGGCTTTCGCCGATGCGGCGCAGGAAGGCATTGCCGCAGCCCTGCCAGATCGCCTCGTGAAAGGCAAAATCCGAGACCCGGAACGCCCGCGCATCGTTCAGCGTGCCCGCCTGTCCGGCCAGGATCGCCGCCAGCGCGTCCAGCTGGGCCTCGCTCATGTTCACGGCGGCGCGGCGGGCCACGTCCGATTCGATCAGGCTGCGCGCATCATAGAGTTCGCGCACATTCACGTCCTCGAGCGAGAGGAAGAACCGGATCGGCCCCAGCAGCGATTCCGCGTCGAGGTCGGTGATATAGGCCCCGCCGCCCTGACGCGACTTGACCACGCCCAGGATCGACAGCCCCCGGATCGCCTCGCGCAGCGACGGGCGCGAGACGCCCAGGCTCTCGGCCAGTTCGCGCTCGGGCGGAAGCTGGTCCCCCGGGCGCAACGCCCTGGCCGAGATCATCGCCATGATCCGCCGCGCGACCAGTTCGGCCACCGTCCCGCGCTCGATGGGGGCGTCGAACGCCAATGGGGTATCCTCGATCATCTTTCCGCCCCGAACAGCCTGCCCGACCTGACGCGCGGCGCCAGCACCGACCCGATCAGCAGGATGCCGACCACGCCCGTCTGGATATGCCCGGTGATGTTGCGCAGCGCCATGCCGTTGCGCAGGGCCAGCACGATCAGGATCGCCAGAAGCGTGCCGGTCAGGCTGCCGGTGCCGCCAAAGATGCTCACCCCGCCCAGCAGCACCATGGTGATGATGTCGAGTTCGAAGCCCAGCCCCACATCCCCCCGGATCGCCCCGACCCGCGCCGCATAGAGCAGCCCGGCAAAGGCCGCGACCGTGCCCGAGATGGCAAAGAGCACGATCTTGTGCCGCCCGGTGTCGATCCCGGCATATTCGGCCACGTCGCGGCTGGTGCCGATCACATAGGTCTTGCGCCCGAAGCCCGAGCGTTCGAGCACCACATGGAACACCACGAACAGCACCGCAAAGGCGACGAGGCCAAAGGGCAACGGCCCCGCCAGCCCCTTCTGCCCGAGATCGGTGAACCAGCCGGGAAAATCGCCGATGCCGCGATCCTCGACCAGAACGCGGGCCGCGCCGCGAAAGCCGATCATCGTCGCCAGCGTGACCACCAGCGACGGCAGGCCCAGCCAGGCGGTGCAGACCCCGTTGAGGATCCCGCCCGCCAGACCGATCGCCAGACAGGCCAGCACCGCCAGCCGCGCGTCGATCCCGGCATCGTGCAGGTAGCCGAAGGCACAGGCCGACAGGCCCAGCATGGACCCCACCGACAGGTCGATTTCGGCATTCACGATCACCAGCGTCATCGCCAGCGCCACGATCACCTTCTCGATCGACAACTGGAACAGGTTCACGAGGTTCCCCGTGGTCAGGAACTGCGGGCTGATCGCAGTGTTCACCAGCACCACGAAGATCAGCACCGCGATGAGGAACCCCTCCCAGCTTTGCAGACGGCGCAGCGCCCTCATGCCCGTTTCTCCTTTTCGCGGCGGATGCGCAGCGCCATGAGCCGGCGGCCCAGCACCGCATCCGCCGCCACCGCCAGCAGGATCAGAAGGCCCAGAACCGCCTCGCGCCAGAATTCGCTGACCACCGCCCAGCGCACGAGGCTGGTGTCGATCGTGTCCACCAGCACCGCGCCGATGAAGGCGCCCAGCACCGACCCCGACCCGCCGTTGATGTTGACCCCGCCCACCACCGCCGCGGCCACCGACTTCAGCTCGAACCCGAGGCCCGCGACCACGGTGATGTTGCCGAACCGCGCCAGGAACACGAAACCCGCCAGCCCGGCCAGCGCGCCCGAGGCGACGAAGGCCGCGAACACCACCCGGCGCTGGTCGATCCCGGCCATCCCGGCCGCCTCGGGGTTCGATCCGACGGCGAACAGCCGCCGCGCCGGCCGCAGCAGCGTGAGCGCCAGATGCACCGCCACCACCACCGCCAGCACGAAGGCCGCCCGCAATTCGAGCCCGCCCAGCGTTGCGAGGGTGAGGTTCGGAAAATCGGTAAGCCAGGACGGCAGGCTGGCCGTGGTGATCGACCGGGCGCCGGAGAATTCCACGAGGAAGGACCGGAAGATCGCCATGCTGGCCAGCGTGACGATGATCGCGGGCACCCGCGCATAGGCCACGAACAGCCCGTTCACCACCCCGAAACAGGCCCCCACCGCCATCGCGTAAAGGGCCAGGGGCACGCCGCCGATCCCCGGATGCTGCGCCACCAGATCACCGGCGGCAAAGGCCGCGAACCCCACGACCGATCCCACCGACAGGTCGATGTTGCGCGTCAGGATCACCAGGGTCTGTGCGCAGGCGATGATCGCCATGATCGCCACCGAGGACGAGATGCGCGCGAACAGCCGCGCGTTGAAGTAATTGTCGATCTGGCTGGCGAAAAAGCCCAGCACCAGCACCAGCACCGCCCCCAGCGCCACAAGCCGCAGCGCCGCACGCTCGCGTCCAGCGCCGGCACCTTGCGCAGAAGCGCCAGAAGCAGCGCCGCGGTATGGTCCGCCACCTCCTCGGTGCAATAGTCGGGCACATAGCCCAGCCGCAGCCCCGCCGCCCGGCAGGCTGCCACGTCGATATTGTCATAACCCACGCCATAGCGGATCACGCTCGCCCCCGGCCGCACCGCCGCCGCCGCCGCCGCGGTGAAGGGCGCGAACTGCACCGCCACCACATCCGCCCCCGCCACGGCCGCGGCCACCTCGGCCGCGTCGCGGCACTGGTGCGCGGCAAAGCGCGCCCCCGCGCCCCGCGCCGCCGCCTCCTCCTGCGCGACATCAGGGAAGGTGTAGTCGGTCACCACCACAAGCATGAGCCTGCCCCTTCATCTTTGCCGAAATACCCCGGGGTGAGCGCCGCAAGGCGCGAGGGGCAGCGCCCCTCCCTTCCTTCGGTCACGTCCCCGCCGCCAGGTAGTCATGGATCACCTCCCCGGCGGCCAGGGTGAAATCCGCGCGCCAGTGGAACCCCGCCAGCGGCTCGACCACCGGCAGGCGGAATACCGGCAGTTGCGCATTGGCGCGCAATTCCACGGTGCAGGGCCCGCGCCAGGCCTCGTGCACCACCACGTCCACCAGCCGGCGCGAGGTGACCTGCCGGATCGCCGGACTGCCGTCGATATGGTCGATGGCCTTCAGGTTCAGGTTGGTGGCAAAGTCGAACCACGGCTTCAGCGCGGCCGGATCGCAGGGCTCCTGCTTCCAGGGCATGGTGCCGGTGATCACCTCGATCCCGTTGCGCGCCACGGTCCCGACCACCAGATCGCCGCGCGCCTCGATCGTGACCTCGCCCAGCTTCTTGGGCTGACCGTGGATCTCGCGGCCATGCGCCACGCCGACATCGGAACTCAGCACCAGCCAGGGCGAATAGGCCCCCTCGCGCGCGCCCAGACCGGCCCCGAACATGACATTCGCCTCGCCATAGGGGCCAAGCCAGGCCGGATCGTGCATCCGGTAGACATGGACGCAGGCCACATCGCCCATGGCCTCCATCGGCGGCGGCAGCAGGAAGGCGCAGGCCCCCGGCGTGGTCCGCCAATACAGCGTCAGGATCTCCACATTGCGGAACCGGAACGGAAAGCGCGGGATCATCGGCGCGTCCCACGGGGTCGAGAACCCGCCCGCGCGGATGTCCTCGACCGTCGGCCGGGTGACGCCGAACCGCGTCGTCATGCCGCGATCCTCCGCACCTCGGCCTCGATCACCTCGATCCCCAGACCGGGCCCCGCAAGCGGCCAGGCCCAGCCGTCGCGGTGCCAGATCTTCTCGGCCACGATCACGTCCTGCACCACGACCGGGAACGGCTTGAACTCGAACAGCAGCGCATTGGGCGAGGCCAGCGACAGATGCAGGCTCGCCGCCGTGGTGATCGCGGTCGACCAGGCATGGGCGTTGATCTTCTTGCCATGCTTCGTGCACAGCGCATCCACCCGGCGAAACCCGGTGATCCCCTCGACCCGCGCGGGATCGACGCCATAGACATCGACCGCGCCCACGAATTCCATCTGCCGCCGATAGCCCGCTTCGGTGAATTCGCGCTCGCCCGAGGCGATGGTCAGCGAAGTCTCGGCCCGCAGCCGCCGATAGCCCGCATCATCGGTCGGATAGAGCGGCTCCTCATACCAGCCGATCCGGTATTCCTGCATCCTGCGGCCCACGGCGATGGCGGTATCGACATCCCAGCGCACGCCGTTGCCGATATCGACCAGGATTTCCGCCGCCTCGCCCAGCGCCCCGCGCAGCGCCCCGATGAAATGCACGTCCCGGTCCGGGTCGCCGCCGATGTCCGATTCGCCCTTCTTGGCAAAGCCAAGCTTGCACGACCGGAATCCCGCCTCGAAAAAGCCCGCGACCTCGGCCACGCAGGCCGCCTCGCCCTTCTTGTTCACATGGGCGCTGGCATTGGCCGGCAGCTTGGCGTGCTTCAGCCCGCCGAACAGTTCATGCAGCGGCTTGCCCGCCACCTTGCCGCGGATATCCCACAGCGCCATGTCGATGCCCGAAATCGCCATCGAGGCGATCCCGCCCTCGCCATACCAGAACACATGCCGGCGCATCGCCTCCCAGGCGCCGTCGATATCTTCGGCCAGCCGCCCCAGAAGCAGCGGCAGGAACCCGTCGGTGATGATCGTGGCCACCGCCTTGCAGGCTTCGGGCCACATGGCGATGCATTCGCCCCAGCCCACCGCGCCGTCCGAGGTCTCGACCCGGACCAGGACGGTGCGACGGATGGTGTTGAAATCGTTCGGGTCCGGATAGGCGACCGGAATCGGCTCGATCCGCGCGATCTTCGTCATCATTTCCCCCCTGGCGGCTGCCAAACCCTTTGACAGGTCTCCCCCGGCGGCCTAGCCTTGAATTGGTCAGACCAATTAACGACGCAAACCAGATCGCAGGTCAAGCACTATGTTCAACCTCGCCCCCGTCCCCGTTCCCGACCTCTCCGGCAGGACCATCCTTGTCACGGGGGCCGGGCGCGGGATCGGCGCGGCGCTGGTGCGGCTGCTGGCTGCCCGGGGCGCGCGCGTGCTGGCGGGCTATTACGGCGCCCCCGATGGCGCGGCGCCGGCGACGGTTACCTCCTTCCCGCTCGACGTGACCGATGCCGCCTCGGTCGCCGCCGCCGCCGCCCGGGTCGGGGCGGCGGGCGGCCGGCTCGATGTGCTGGTGAACAACGCGGGGCTGATCGCGCCCATCGGGCATCTGGCCGACCTCACATCCGATTCGCTGCGCGCGGCCCATGAGGTGAACGTGATCGGGCTGCACCGCATCACCACCGCCTGCCTGCCCGCGCTCACCGCGGCGCAGGGCCTGATCCTGAACGCGGGCACCGGCGCCGCGACCACCCCGATGGAGGGCTGGACCGCCTATTGCACCTCCAAGGCCGCGGCGCGGATGATGACGCTGATGATGGACAAGGAACTCGCACCGCGCGGCCTGCGCGCGGTCTTCTGCGGCATCCCGCCCACCGACACGATGATGCAGGGCGAAATCCGCACCGCCGGCCTCAACCCGATCAGCCGCATCGCCCAGACCGATCTGGTCCACCCGGACGTGCCGGCCTCGGTCCTGGCCTGGATCTGCGCCGACGGCGGGCGCACGCTGAACGAACCGCTGGTCGATGTGCGCGACGACCGCTTCCGCGCGCTGATGGACCTGCCGTCCGGCCCCTGACGGAAACGGGGCCCCTTCATCTTTGCCCCAAATACCCCCGCCGGAGGCGCCGCCGCCGCGGCCGGGTGTGCCGGCCTGGCCGTGGATGCGGGGACGTGGACGCGGCGCGCGCGGGCGGCTAAGAGGCATGCGCCAGCCCAGGGAGTGCCCGATGTCCGCCCACCACCAGCCGTTTCGCATGACCTCGCGCCGCGGGCACGCCCTCCGGGGCGTGGCGCGGGTGCCCGGCGACAAGTCGATCTCGCACCGCGCGCTGATCCTTGGCGCGCTCGCCGTGGGCGAGACCCGGATCGAGGGCCTGCTCGAAGGACAGGACGTGCTCGATACCGCCAGCGCGATGCGCGCCTTCGGCGCCACGGTGGAGCGCGACGCCGACGGGGTCTGGCATGTGCATGGCGTGGGGGTGGGCGGCCTGGCCGAACCGGCCGATGTCATCGACTGCGGCAATTCCGGCACCGGGGTGCGGCTCATCATGGGGATGATGGCCACTTCGCCGATCACCGCCACCTTCACCGGCGACGCCAGCCTGCGCAGCAGGCCGATGGGGCGGGTGACGGACCCGCTCGCGCTTTTCGGCGCGCGCGCACACGGACGCCGGGGCGGGCGGCTTCCCATGACGATCGAGGGCGCCGCCGATCCGGTACCCGTCTCCTATACCCTGCCGGTCGCCTCGGCTCAGGTGAAGTCCGCCGTGCTTCTGGCCGGACTGAACGCCCCCGGCGAAACCGTGGTGATCGAACACGAGGCCACCCGCGACCACACCGAGCGGATGCTGCGCGGCTTTGGCGCCCGGGTCGAGGTCGAGGACAGGCCCGAAGGCCGGGTGATCCGCCTGACCGGCCGGCCGGAACTGCGGCCGCAATCCATCTCGGTGCCGCGCGATCCCTCGTCGGCCGCCTTCCCGGTCTGCGCCGCGCTCATCGCCGAAGGGTCGGACGTGCTGGTGCCGAACATCGGCCTCAACCCGACCCGTGCCGGCCTGTTCACCACCCTGCGCGAGATGGGCGCGGACCTGACCTATGAAAACCTGCGCGAGGAAGGCGGCGAACCCGTGGCCGACCTGCGCGCCCGCTTCAGCCCCGACCTGCGCGGCATCGAGGTGCCCCCCGCCCGTGCCGCCAGCATGATCGACGAATACCCGATCCTGTCGGTGGTCGCGGCCTTTGCCTCGGGCGCCACGGTCATGCGCGGCGTGCGCGAATTGCGCGTGAAGGAAAGCGACCGTATCGACGCGATGGCGCGCGGCCTGCGCGCCGCCGGGGTCGAGGTCGAGGAGGGCGACGACTGGTGGATCGTCCATGGCCGCGGCCATGGCAATGTCGCCGGCGGCGCGCTGGTGGAAATCCGCCTCGACCACCGGATCGCGATGTCGTTCCTTGTCATGGGCCTTGCCACCGACCAGATGATGACCATCGACGATGGCGCCCCCATCGCCACCTCCTTCCCGGTGTTCGAGCCGCTGATGACCGGGCTTGGCGCCGCCATCGCAAGGGATGCCGCATGATCGACGGAACCGGAAGCCTGCCCCCGCCCGGCGGCGCAGGCACCGCGCCGCCCGCCGCTGCGGCCGCGGCCCCTTCCGACCCGCGCGAGATCGCGCTTGCCCGCGCCCGCGCCAAGGCCGAGGCCGAGGCCGGCACGCGCGCGGCGCAGGCACGGCGTCGCGCGCGGCGCGGCAGGGTCGCGCAGGCGGTCGTCGCGGGCCTGTTCGTGATCATGCTGTTCGAACGCGCCGTGAACGGCGGCTGGTTCCAGTGAGCTGCACCGGCGCGCGCGCGCCCTTCACCGTGGCGATCGACGGGCCGGCCGCCGCCGGCAAGGGCACGATCGCGCGCGCGCTGGCCGCGCGCTTCGGGCTGGCGCATCTCGACACCGGGCTTCTCTACCGCGCGGTCGGCGCCATCGGCGGCGATCCGGTCGCCGCGGCGCGCGCGCTCGGCCCTGCCGATCTGGCGCGCGGCGACCTGCGCAGCCTTGCCGCCGGCCAGGCCGCCAGCCGCGGGGCGGCGATCCCCGAGGTGCGCGCCGCCCTGGCCGACTTCCAGCGCCGCTTTGCCCGCCAGCCCGGCGGCGCCGTCCTTGACGGACGCGACATCGGCACGGTGATCTGTCCCGAGGCCGAGGTGAAGCTCTTCATCACCGCCAGCCCCGAGGTCCGCGCCACAAGGCGTTGGCGCGAACTGCCCGCGGGCACCCCGTTCGAGACCGTGCTCGCCGAAGTGCGCGAACGCGACGCCCGCGACATGGGCCGCACCGACGCCCCGCTGCGCCCCGCCCTCGATGCGCTGATCCTCGACACGAGCACGCTGGCCATCGACGAGGCGGTTGCCCGCGCGCTCGAGGTCGTCAGGGCGCGGCTGGGGGCCGGATAGCACGGGGCCTGCGGCAGCTTGCGCCTTGCCCTTTGCGCCCCCTTGCGCTAAAGGCGCCTTCGTCGAAGCGGCGGGCACAGTCGCGGGCAGGGGATGAGGCAGGGTCGGGAAACCGGCCCTTCTTGTTTTCCGCACCCGGCTGTCCGCAAGACCGGCGGAGACAACCGCCAGGCCCGGATAGACGATGGAAAAGGATGACTGACTTAATGAGCGCCACAAACGCCATGGAGGAATTCGAAGCCCTCCTCAAGGAAAGCTTCGAGATCGACACGCCGCAGGAAGGCAGTGTCGTCAAGGGCAAGGTGCTGGCCATCGAGGCCGGCCAGGCCATCATCGATGTCGGCTACAAGATGGAAGGCCGCATTGATCTCAAGGAATTCGCGGGCCCCGGCGAAGCGCCGTCCGTGAAGGTCGGCGACGAGGTCGAGGTCTATCTGCGCGCGGCCGAGAATGCCCGCGGCGAGGCCGTGATCAGCCGCGAAATGGCCCGCCGCGAAGAGGCCTGGGACCGGCTCGAAAAGGCCTACGAGCGTGAGGACCGCGTCGAAGGCGCGATCTTCGGCCGCGTCAAGGGCGGCTTCACCGTCGATCTGGGCGGCGCCGTGGCCTTCCTGCCGGGCAGCCAGGTCGATGTGCGCCCGGTGCGTGACGCCGGTCCGCTCATGGGCCTCAAGCAGCCGTTCCAGATCCTCAAGATGGACCGTCGCCGCGGCAACATCGTCGTGTCGCGCCGCGCCATCCTCGAGGAATCGCGCGCCGCACAGCGCGCCGAGGTGATCGGCAACCTCTACGAGGGCCAGGTCGTCGACGGCGTGGTGAAGAACATCACCGAATACGGCGCCTTCGTGGATCTGGGCGGGGTCGACGGCCTCCTCCACGTCACCGACATGGCCTGGCGCCGGGTGAACCACCCGTCCGAGATCCTCTCGATCGGCGAGACGATCAAGGTGCAGGTCATCAAGATCAACAAGGAAACCCACCGCATCAGCCTGGGCATGAAGCAGCTCCAGGAAGATCCGTGGGACACGGTCGAGCGCAAGTATTCGCTCGGCTCGGTCCACAAGGGCCGCGTGACCAACATCACCGACTACGGCGCCTTCGTGGAGCTGGAGCCGGGGGTCGAGGGGCTGGTCCACGTCTCGGAAATGTCCTGGACCAAGAAGAACGTCCACCCGGGCAAGATCGTCTCCACCTCGCAGGAAGTGGACGTGATGGTGCTCGAGATCGATTCGGGCAAGCGCCGGGTAAGCCTCGGGCTCAAGCAGACCATGCGCAACCCGTGGGAAGTCTTCGCCGAGACCCACCCCGAGGGGGCGAATGTCGAGGGCGAGGTGAAGAACATCACCGAGTTCGGCCTGTTCGTCGGCCTGCCCGGCGACATCGACGGCATGGTGCACCTGTCGGATCTCACCTGGGAAGGCCGCGGCGAAGACGCGCTTGCCTCCTACAAGAAGGGTGACGTGGTCCGCGCCAAGGTCATCGAGGTCGATGTCGAGAAAGAGCGCATCTCGCTCTCGATCAAGGCGATGGAAGGCGACCCGTTCGCCGAGGCGATCGGCGGCGTGAAGCGCGGTTCGGTCATCACCGTCGCGGTCACCAAGATCGAGGACGGCGGCATCGAGGTCGAATACGAGGGGATGAAGTCCTTCATCCGCCGTTCCGACCTGTCGCGCGACCGCCAGGAACAGCGCCCCGAGCGCTTCCAGCCCGGCGACAAGGTCGACGTGCGCGTGGTCTCGATCGACTCGAAGGCGCGCAAGCTCGGCCTGTCGATCAAGGCCCGCGAGATCGCCGAAGAACAGGAAGCCGTGCAGCAGTATGGCTCTTCCGACTCGGGCGCGAGCCTTGGCGACATCCTCGGCGCCGCGCTCAAGGGCGAACGCTGAGACAGGCCCGGCGCGCGAAAGACAGCGCCTGAAAATCCGGGGGCCCGCGGCACGACCGCGGGCCCCCTTTCACCTTCACCGCCCCCGCGCGGGCGCAGCGCCCTCATCCCTGGCCCCATCCCTGGTCAAGCCTCTTCATCTTTGTCCGAAATACCCCGGGGGTGAATTGGCCGCAGGCCAAGAGGGGGCAGCGCCCCCTACGCCCCCAGCCGCTGCACCAGCGCCGGAAACCTCAGGCCCAGCGTGGCGGCACGCGCCGCGAACAGCACCATGAGCGCGGCCCACAGGCCGTGATTGCCGAAGGCCGGCACCAGCACCAGCAGCGCC
>JADYZU010000073.1 GCA_020852925.1 Rubellimicrobium sp.
ACTGGGTCACCTCCATACCGTCGCACCACACTTCCCAGCCCAGGCCCCAGGCGCCGAGCGTCGGGCTCTCCCAGTCGTCCTCGACAAAGCGGATGTCATGGAGCGCGGTGTCGATGCCGATGGCGGCCAGGCTGCCCAGATAGAGATCCTGAAGGTCGGGGGGCGAAGGCTTGATGATGACCTGATACTGGTAATAGTGCTGGAGGCGGTTGGGGTTCTCGCCGTAGCGGCCGTCGGTGGGGCGGCGCGAGGGCTGGACATAGGCCGCAGCCCAGGGCCGCGGGCCCAGCGCGCGCAGCGTCGTGGCCGGGTGGAAGGTGCCGGCGCCCACTTCCATGTCATAGGGTTGCAGCACGGCACAGCCCCGCGCGGCCCAGTAGGACGTGAGGCGCAGGAGAATGTCCTGAAAGCACTTCGGCGGCGCGGCCATGGCGGACTCCTGTCGGGGATGCGCGGGTTCCATATTGCCCCCGGCGCGCAGGGTCAACGCCGGGGCCGCGGGCAAGGGGCTTCCCTTTGCCGGGCAGAAAGGCCACGAAGGCGCGAACTTGTCCCGCGCGGGGCGTTTTCCCCGTGCAGGCGCGCGTCCCTTCCCCTATGGACCTGCAACAATTGCCCGAACCTGTCCGGATCCGTCATGACCCGCCTTGTTGCCCTTCTGTCCGCCGTTGTCGTCCTTGCCCTTGCCACGCTCTCGGCCCCGCGCCCCGCCCTTGCCCAGGAGTGGGGCGGGCTCTGGGTCCAGGTCGAGGCGCAGCCCACCCTGACCCAGGCGCAGGAGCGCGCGCGCGCCTATGCCGCGCGGCTGGACGATGTGGCGGGGTTCGATCTTGGCAATGGCTGGTATGCGGTCGCCCTTGGCCCCTACCTGCCCGCCGATGCCGAGGCCCTGCTGCGGCAGTTGCGCGCCTCGCGCGAGATTCCGTCGGACAGCTATGTGACCACGGGCACGACCTACGGGCAGCAGTTCTGGCCCGTGGGCAGCGGCCTTGGCCGCACCGCGCGCCCGCTGCCGGACATGTCCGCGGCGCAGGGCGCGCAACCGGACCCCGCGCCCGAAGCCGAAACCGCCGAAGCCGAAACCGCGCCCGAACCTGTGCCCGAACCCGAAGCCGCCGCGCCCGAACCCGCCCTCCCGGACGAGAGCCGGGCCGAGGCCCTTGCCTCGGAGGCGAACCTGACCCGGGCCGAGCGGGAGGGCCTGCAGATCGCACTTCAGTGGGCCGGGTTCTATGCCGGCGCCATCGACGGCGCCTATGGCCGCGGCACCCGCGCCGCGATGGAGGCCTGGCAGCGCGCCGCCGGGCGCGAGGCCACCGGCGTGCTGACCACCGCCGAACGGGCCATGCTCCTGGCCGCCTACAACGCCGTGCTCGAGGGGCTGGGCCTGCATCCGGTGCGCGACGACGCCGCCGGAATCGAGATGGCGCTGCCCACCGGAATCGTCGCCTTCTCGCGCTACGAGCCGCCCTTTGCCCTTTACGACGCCACCGACGGCAGCGCCGCGCGCGTCATCCTCATCTCGCAGGAGGGCGATTCCAGCCGTCTGGCCGGCCTCTACGAGGTGATGCAGACCCTCGAGATCGTGCCGCCCGAAGGCCCGCGCAGCCGCTCCGATTCGGAATTCACGATCGAGGGGATGGACGCGCACATCCATTCCTTCACCCATGCCCAGGCCGCCGATGGCCGGATCAAGGGCTTTACCCTGGTCTGGCCGGCCGGAGACGAGGAGCGCCTGGCCCGGCTTCTGGCGGAAATGCGCGCCTCGTTCAGCCCGCTGCCGGGCGTCCTCGATCCCGGCATCGCGCCGGCGGACGACAACCAGGCGATCGACCTCGTCTCCGGCCTGGCCATCCGTCAGCCGCAACTGAACCGCTCGGGCTTTTTCATCGACGCGCGGGGATCGGTCCTCACCACGTCCGAGGCGGTGGCCGACTGCCGCGAGATCACCCTCGCCGGCGGCCATCCCGCCACGGTCTCGCTGCGCGACGAGGCGCTGGGCATTGCCGTGCTGACCCCGCAGGACCGGCTGGCCCCCGCCGCCGTCGCCGCCTTCCAGACCGCGGTCCCGCGCCTGCGCTCGCAGGTGGCGGTCGCGGGCTATCCCTATGGCGGCGCGCTGGTGCAGCCGGTCCTGACCTTCGGGACGCTGGCCGACATCCGCGGCCTCGACGGCGAGGAGCGCCTCAGCCGCCTTACCCTCACCATGCGCGAAGGCGATGCCGGCGGGCCGGTGTTCGACAATGGCGGCGGCGTCCTTGGCATGCTGCTGCCGCGCGGGGACGGAGGCGGGGACGGGACCGGGGGCGGGCGTGTGCTGCCGCAGGACGTGGCCTTTGCGCTGCATGCCGATGCCATCGTCGCCGCGCTGCGCGCCGCCGGGATCGAACCGGGCCTGACCGACCGCATCGCCTTTCAGTCGCCCGAGGCGCTGACCCGGCAGGCGGCGGCGGTGGCCGTTCTGGTGTCCTGCTGGTAGATCGGGGCGGAACGGCGCGCGATTGCCACGGATTCGCCGGATTTCCGGCGCCTTGGCATAGTCGGATGCCCCTGCCGCCGGTGCGCGATCCCGCCCGGCGGGCCAGATGATCGACGGTGCCCGCCCATGAGCCATCCCTACGCCGACCTGCCGCCGCGCGCCTTCTGGAAGACCGCCGTGGCCGGGGCCGACCGGAGGCGGTTTCCCGGTCTGGTCGCGCCGCGCTTTGCCATCGGCCCCGCAACCCGCGTCGCCACCGCCGGAAGCTGTTTCGCCCAGCATATCGCACGGGCGCTGCGCGCGGCGGGCTGCCATGTCCTTGACGGCGAACCGGCCCCCGCCGTCATGGCGGCCGATGTCGCGGCCCGATGGGGTTACGGCCTTTATTCCGGGCGTTACGGCAACATCTATACCGCGCGGCAGATGCGCCAGCTTCTCGAGGAAATCGCCCAGGGCGCCGATCCCGACCCGCGCCTGGTCTGGGAACGCCCCGACGGACGCCTTGTCGATGCGCTGCGCCCCACGGTCGAGCCGGAGGGCCTCGGCTCGGTCGACGAGGTGCTGCTCTTGCGGGCCTGGCACCGCGAACGGGTGGCGCAGGTGCTGCGGCGCACCGATGTCTTCATCTTCACCCTCGGCCTGACCGAGGCCTGGGAGGATGCGCAGACCGGCCGCGTGCTGCCGCTGTGCCCCGGCGTCGTCGCCGGCACCTTCGATCCCGCGCGCCACCTGTTCCGCAACTTCCGCACGTCCGAGGTGCTGGCCGACCTGCACGCGATCCACGCGGCGCTGGGGCGGTTCCGGGCGGGGATGCGGATGATCGTCACCGTCTCGCCGGTGCCGCTGACGGCGACGGCATCGGGCCAGCATGTGCTGACCGCCACCGCCTGGTCCAAGGCGGTGCTGCGCGCGGCGGCGGGGGAATTCGTGGCCGATGTGGCGGGGGCGGATTATTTCCCGTCGCTCGAACTCGTCACGCAGCCCGCATCCGGCGGCCCCTGGTTCGACGCCAACCTGCGCACCGTCTCGCGGCAGGGGGTGGAGCGGGTCATGGACATCTTCCTGGCCGCGCATGGCCTGTCGCGCCTCGTCGCGCCCGAGTGTCCGGACCCCCCCCCGCCCGCTTCGGACAGCCCCGCCACGGACGCGCAAGACGGCGATGCGCTGGTGTGCGAGGATCTCCTGCTTCAGGCATTCTCCCGATGACGCTGCGCCTTCTTGTCCTTGGCAATTCGCATCTGGCCGCGCTGTCGGACGGCTGGCGCGCGCATCCGGGCCGCTGGCCGGGGCTGAGCGTCCGCCTTGTCGGCGCGCATGACGACCTGCTCCTGCAGACCCGGATCGAGGGCGGCCACCTGATCCCCGCGACCGCTGCCGCCGCCGAGGCCTTTCGCCGGCTGGGCGGGGGCGAGGGGGTGGATCTGGCCGAACACGATGCGATCGCGATCGCGGGCTGCCTTGTCGGCCTCACCTCGGCCGAGGCGATCTGGGCCGCGATGCGCTGGCCGGGGCTGCCCTCGCTCGAGCGCGAGGCGGACCTTGCCACCATGGCACCGGTGCTGGTGTCCCTTCCGGCGGCACGGGCGGCGCTGGTGGCGCGGCTGTCGCAGCGGCTGGGCATCCGCCTGGCGCGGCACCTGCGCGCGGGCACGGACCTGCCGCTCTGGATCACGAGCCAGCCGCGCACCAGCGCCGCGGCGCTGTCGCGGCCCGGTGGCGGCGCCCGGATCCTGACGGCGGTGCAGCGCGCGGGCGATGCCCCGGCGCTGTCGGCGCTCTTTGACGAGGCCGCGCATCTGGCCGCCGCCGCCGCGGGCGCGGGGTTCGTGCCGCAGCCCGCGGCCACCATCGCGCGGCACATCCTGACCGCGCCGCGCTTCATGCTGGGCGCGAACCGGCTGGCGCAGCGGCCGGACCTGCCGCAGCCGCCCGGCGATGTCATGCATGCGAACGGCGCCTGGGGGGCGCTCATGCTTGATGCGCTGGCTGACCGGCTGCGGCCCGCCGTCCCCGCACATTGACCTTTGGCGCGCGCGGGCGTAGCGCGGCGCAAGGCGCCCGGCCCCGGTCGGCGGCGCCGTGATTCGCGGCGGGCAACCCGGCTTGCCCCTGCCGGCACGATGGGGGGCCCTCATGGCTGATTCATTCCAGGAACACGACCGGCGCACGCGCGCCGTCCATGCCGGCATCCGGCGCAGCCAGTATGGCGAGGTCGCCGAGGCGATCTTCCTGACCCAGGGCTTTACCTACGACAGCGCCGAACAGGCCGAGGCGCGCTTTGTCCAGGCGGGGGACGACGAATTCACCTACGCCCGCAACGGCAATCCGACCGTGCGCATGTTCGAGGACCGCATGGCCGCGATCGAGGGATGCGAGGCCGGATTCGCCACCGCCAGCGGCATGGCGGCGGTGAACGGCGCGCTCATGTCGATCCTGCGCGCGGGCGACCGGGTGGTGGCGGCGCGGGCGCTGTTCGGATCCTGCCTCTACATCCTCGAGGACATCCTTGGCCGCTTTGGCGTCACGGTCGAACTGGTGGACGGCACCGACCTTGCGCAATGGGAACGCGCGGTGACGCCGGGCACGCGCGCCGTGTTCTTCGAGTCGATCTCGAACCCCACGCTCGAGGTGATCGACCTGCCGGCCGTGGCGCGCATCGCCCATGCCGTGGGCGCGCTCGTGATCGTGGACAACGTGTTTGCCACCCCGGTCTTTTCCCGCGCCGCCGGACTGGGCGCCGATGTGGTGGTCTATTCGACGACCAAGCATGTCGATGGCGGGGGCCGGGCCCTGGGCGGGGTCGTGCTGGGCAGCCGCGCCTTCATCAGGACCACGCTCGAGCCCTACATGAAGAATACCGGCGGCGCGATGTCGCCCTTCACCGCCTGGCTCATGCTCAAGGGGCTCGAGTCGATGGACCTGCGCGTGCGGGCGCAGGCGGCGGGGGCGCTGACCATCGCCCGCGCGCTGACGACGCAGCCGGCGGTCGGGCGCGTGCTTTATCCGGGGCTCGAATCCGATCCGGGCCATGCCCTTGCCATGGCGCAATGCGGCACCGGCGGCACGGTCGTCAGCTTCGACCTCGGCTCGCGCGAGGCGGCGTTCCGCTTCATGAATGCGCTCGAGATCGTGCTGATCTCGAACAATCTGGGCGACGCCAAGTCGATTGTCACCCATCCGGCAACGACCACGCATCAACGCCTGTCGGACGACAAGAAACGCGGCCTCGGGATCACGCCCGGTCTGGTGCGCCTTTCGGTCGGGCTCGAGGCGCCGGACGACCTGCTGGCCGACATCACGCAGGCGCTCGGGCGGGTCTGAGGGCGCAACCGGGGCGGATCCGGGGGGATCCGCTGCGGATTTTCGCCCGGCCCGGCCCGGCCCGTTCTGGAACACCGGCGCCGGCCCCCCATATGATGGGCCGCAGCCCCTGCCCGAAGGACCAGAGATGGACACCACCGCGCCCAAATCCCCTTCCCTGCCCCCCTCGCGCCGCGAGGCCGAGGCCGCCCTCGACCTGCTGCGCGCCTGGGTGGGCGGGGTCGCCCCCGAAGAGGTGGCCGCCCTCGATCCGCTGGTGTCGCGGCTGATCCCGGGGCGCGAAGTGGCGAACTATCCCGCCCTCGCCCGCGCCTATCCCGAGGATTTCGTGGCCGACGACGCCTATCTGGCCTCGATGCCCGATCTCCAGAACGGCCCCGAAAGCCTGATCCGCGGCGCGCGCACCCGCATCCAGCATGTCGGCATCTCGAACTTCCGCCTGCCGATCCGGTTCCATTCGCGGGGCGTGGCCGGGGATGTCACCCTTGAGACCAGCGTGACCGGAACGGTCAGCCTCGATGCCGGCAAGAAGGGCATCAACATGTCGCGCATCATGCGCTCTTTCTACCGGCACGCGGAAAAGACCTTTTCCTTCAACGTGATCGAGGCGGCGCTGGCCGATTACAAGGCCGACCTCGATTCCTTCGACGCCCGCATCCAGATGCGTTTCCGCTTTCCGGTGCTGCTGCGCAGCCTGCGTTCCGGGCTTGAGGGGTATCAGTATTACGACATCGCGCTCGAACTCGTCGACCGGCGCGGGGCGATGAAGAAGATCGTGCATCTCGACTATGTCTATTCCTCGACCTGTCCGTGCTCGCTCGAACTGTCGGAACATGCCCGCCAGTTCCGCGGCCAGTTGGCCACGCCGCATTCGCAGCGTTCGGTGGCGCGGATTTCGGTGGAACTGGCCGCAGGTCAGCCCACCTTGTGGTTCGAGGATCTGATCGCCATCGCCCGCAGCGCCGTCCCGACCGAGACGCAGGTGATGGTCAAGCGCGAGGACGAACAGGCCTTTGCCGAACTGAACGCCGCCAATCCGGTCTTTGTCGAGGATGCGGTGCGCCTGTTCTGCGAGGCGCTGCGCGCCGATCCCCGCATCGGCGATTTCCGCGTCATCGCCAGCCATCAGGAAAGCCTGCACAGCCACGACGCGGTGAGCGTGCTGACCGAAGGGCCGACCTTCGACAACGAAAGCCTGGACCCGCGGCTGTTCGCGTCACTGGTGCACGGCGGTTAGGGGCCGCCGTCGCCTTCGGGCTCGATCAGGTAGCGTTGCAGCAGCACGATCTGGCCCCAGAGGAACAGGAACAGCACGACGGGAAAGGCGAAGGTCTCGACCGTGACCCAGGTTGCCTCGGCCATGGTGCGCCAGACGAATTCGTTGGCCGCCGCCAGCCCCGCGAACATGAGCGCAAGCCTGCGGGTCAGTTTCATCCACCCCTCGGCCCGCATCGGCAGCAGATCGCCCATCACCCATTGCAGCCAGCTTTGCCCGCGCAAGAGGCCCAGGCCCAGCAGCGCCGCGAACAGGCCGTAGACCGCCGTCGTCTTCATCTTGAAGAAGGTGGCATCGTTGAAGATCGCGGTGAGCCCGCCAAAGAACACCACCATGACCCCGGTGACGATCTGGATGCGCGACAGCCGCCCCGTCAGCGCCCAGAGCGCGGCGATCGCCGCCAGCAGCACCGGGATGAGCGCCACCGTGGCAACGATGAAGCCCGAATACTCGCGCCCGGCCAGGGAAAAGGTCCGGTCCTTGATCCACATGTAGAGGACAAAGAACAGGATGGTCGGCCCCAGTTCGAGCGCCTGTTTCAGCAGCGGATTGATCGGGCGGGGATCGCTCATCCTTGCACCTTCGCGTCAGCGTTCATCAAGCCCGACGAGGGCGCGGGCGAAATCCTCGGGGTCGAAGGGGGCCAGGTCGTCGATCTGTTCGCCCACCCCGATGGCGTGGATCGGCAGGCCGAACCGGTCTGCCAGCGCCACAAGCACCCCGCCGCGCGCGGTGCCGTCGAGTTTCGTCATGACAAGGCCCGAGACATCGGCCACGCGGCGGAAGATATCGACCTGCGCCAGCGCGTTCTGCCCGGTGGTCGCATCGAGGACCAGCAGCGTGTTGTGCGGGGCGCCGGGGTCGATCTTGCGCAGGACGCGCACGATCTTGGCCAGTTCCTCCATCAGGTCGGCCCGGTTCTGAAGCCGCCCGGCCGTGTCGATCATCAGCAGGTCGGCCCCGTCGGCGCGCGCGCGCATCAGCGCGTCATGCGCAAGCGAGGCGGGATCGCTGCCCTCGGGCGCGGTCAGCACCGGCACCCCGGCGCGTTCGCCCCAGATGCGCAACTGGTCCACCGCCGCGGCGCGGAACGTGTCGCCGGCGGCGATCACCACGCCCTTGCCGGCGGCGCGCAACTGGCTGGCCAGCTTGCCGATGGTCGTGGTCTTGCCCGATCCGTTCACCCCCACCACCAGCACCACCTGCGGCCGCTGCGGATAAAGCGGCAGCGGCCGCGAGACCGGCGCCATGATGCGGGCGATCTCGGCGGCAAGCGCCTCTTTCACCTCGCGGCCGGACAGGCGCCGGCCCAGCCGCCCCTCGGCCAGATTGGCGGTGACGCGGGCCGCAGTCTCGACCCCCATGTCGGCCGAGATGAGCAGATCCTCGAGGCTCTCGAGCATCGCATCGTCAAGCGCGCGGCGCGGGCCATCGTCGGAGAGGGCGGCGGCGGAAACGGGCGCGGGCGCGGCGTTCGGGGGCGCGGTCGGGGGCGCGGTCCCCTCCTCGCCGACGATGGCGCCGATCCCCTCGTCAAGCCGTGACGAGGACTTGAACAGCCGATCCCTGAGCTTGCCGAAAAAGGACATGCGCGCTCCTTGCCCTGACCCGCCCCACCTAGCCCGTCACGGCCCGGTTGGAAAGGCGAAGCTCCACAGGAACAGCGCCTGCGCCAGCCAGTAGAGCGGCCAGACCAGCACCCTGAGCCGCGCCCGCGCCGGATGGGCGGCGGGCAGCAGGAACATCTCGACCGACAGCAGCAGGTCCGACAGGATGAACAGCAGCGCCGCCCCCTGCGCCGGATGCGGCAGCGGCAACAGCAGCGACGACAGCCCCATGAGGGCGATCACCAGGAGATAGGCCATGACCGGCCGGCGCAGATCACCCGCCGCCGCCCAGAGCCGCCGCGCCATGACCATGATCGCGACGAGCAGCCCCAGCGCCGCCACGGCCGACGCCGGCGCCAGCAGGTTCGCGCCCCGCGCGCCCTCCTGCATCGCCAGCAGCGGCACATAGGCCAGATGCCCCAGAAGAAAGGCCACCAGCCCCGGAAGGAACCCGCGCGGCCGCGCCAGCGCGAAATCGCCGATCGCCCCAAGCGCGAGCGCCCCCACCAGAAGCGCGGGCGCCTGCACCGCCAGCGCCCCCGCCGCCAGCACCGCCACCGACCCCGCCTTGATGGCCGCCGCCCCCGGCCCCGCCGCGCCTTGGGGCGTGAACGGCCAATAAAGCAGCGCCAGCACGCCGCCCGCGACCAATGCGGCACTTGCAATCATCACCCGCCTCCCGCTTCATGCCCGGACGATGCGGCACCCCGAAGGGCGAGGCAAGCCATGCCGATGATCCTGTTTTCCCTGGCCACCCTCACGCCGGTCGCGCTCATCGCGCTGGGCGCGGTCATGGGGGCGCCGTTCGTGTGGCTGGCGCTGGGCTGGATGACGGTGCTGACGGCCACGCTCGATGCGCTGGTGCGCCGCGTGCTGCCCACCTCGCGCGGCGAGGAATTTCCCGCCGCCGACGCGCTGTCGGTCGTCCTCGCGCTGGGGCAGTTCGGGCTGGTGGCGCTGACGGTGCGGGCGCTGGCGGGGGACGGGCTGGACTGGGGGGAACGGATCGCGCTCTTCCTCGCGGCGGGGCTGTTCCTCGGGCAGGTGGGCAACGCCAATGCGCATGAACTGATCCACCGCAGCGGGCGGTTCCTGCACGGGCTGGGGGTGCTGGCCTATGTCTCGGTGCTGTTCGGGCATCATGCCTCGGCGCATGTGCTGATCCACCATGTCCGCGCCGCCACGCCCGGGGATCCCAATTCCGCCCGGCCGGGAGAGGGGCTTTACCGGTTCCTGCCGCGCGCCTGGGCGGGATCGTTCCGCGAAGGGTTCCTGGCCGAACGCGCCCGCCGCCGCCGGAGGGCCGGGCAAGGAGCCGGGCAATGGACCGGGCAAGGGGCCATCGGCAATCCCTATGTGCTTTATCTGACGGGCGCGGCGCTGGTGGTGGCGGGCGCGGCGGGCCTGGGGGGCTGGCGCGGGGTGGTGTGGCTGCTGCTGTTGGCAGGCTATGCGCAGATGCAGATCCTCATGGCCGATTACGTCCAGCATTACGGCCTCGCGCGAGAGGTCCGGGCCGATGGCCGGCCCGAACCTGTGGCGATGCGGCATTCGTGGAATTCGGCGCATCCGGCGTCCTCGGCGCTCATGCTGAATGCGCCGCGCCATTCGGACCATCACGCCCACCCGTCCCGGCCCTATCCCGCGCTGACGCTGCCGCCCGATGCGCCGCTTCTGCCGCATTCGCTGCCGGTGATGGCGGTGATCGCGCTGTTCCCGCCGCTGTGGCGGCGGATCATGGACCCGCGCGCGGCGCGTTGGCGGGCGGGCCGGATCTAGGGCGACGCCGCCGGGCCCGGCAGGTCAGGCAGCAGGAACACCTGCCCCGGATAGATCAGGTCGGGATCGCGGATGCGGTCGCGGTTGGCCTCGAACACCTCGACATAGAGGATGCCCTGGCCATAGCGTTCGCGCGCGATCCGCCAGAGCGAATGCCCCGGCTGCACCGTCCTGACCGCGACCCCGGCGGCCGAGGTCGCCTCCCGGTCCAGCGCGGCGGCAAGGGCCTGACGCGATTCGCGCAGGAACGGCGATTCGATACGGCTGACCATGGCGCCCGCCGCGTCGAGCTGGTCCACGCGCAGCGTGTAGGTGCCCGGCGCCACATCGGGCAGCGCCACGTCCCAGCGCCCGTCAAGCACCGTCCCCGCCGCCACCGCCGCATTGTCGAGGTAGATGCGCACGAACCCCGCTCCCGCCGGCGCCCGCCCCGAGACCGTCACCTCGCCCGTGGGGTCATAGGCGATGATGTCGAGCGCGACCGCCGCAAGGGCCGCCCCCTCGCCCCCCGGTTCGGGCGCGGGCGCCAGCAGGCGCACCCCCCCGGCATCGAGCGCCAGCACCGCGGGCGGCGCCCCGCTGTCCGTGGTGTCCGGCCCGGGCGCAAGGGCGGGGGCCATGGAGGGAACCTCGGGGACGGCGGGGGGCGCGGGGGCGGGCGCGGGGGCCACCGGCCCGGCCCCGTCCGGCGCGGGCGCCAGCGGCGCCGCGCCCGGCGGATCGGGAACCGGGGGCGCCGCACCCGAAGCGACCCCGGCCTCGGGCGGCGGGGCATCGGCCAGAGGATCGGGTGCAGGATCGGGCGCGGGGATGGTCGCGGTTGCCGTCGCGGCGGGTCCGGGTTGCGGTTCGGGCGCCGCCCCGGCTGCCGCCTCCGGGGTGGGGGCGGCAGCCGGCGCGCCGGTCATCCCGGGCTCGGGCGCCGGCTCAGGAAGCGCAAGCACCGCCGGTTCGTCGCCCCCCGCCCCCTCGGGCGCAGGCGCGGCGACAGCGTCGAGGGCCGCAGGTTCGGGCGTTACGGATTCGGGCGTTACGGATTCGGGCGCCTCAGGTTCGGGCGCCGCAGGTTCGGGCGTCACGGGCGCCGCGACGGGCGCGATCAGCATGGTCTGGAGCGAGGCGCGCGCCGCGCCTTCGGGATCGGCCAGCAGGGTCAGGCTTTGGGGGGTGCTGCCCGGCGGCAGCATGAGGATCGCCGCGAACTGGCCGTCGGGGCCGGCGGTCTCGCGCGCGATCTCGGCCCCGTCAAGCTGGATCGCCACCACCTCGTGCGGGGCGGAACTGCCGGCGATGACGGCAAGCCCGTCCCCCTCGACCCGCAGCTCGCGCAGCTCTGGCAGCGGGGCGGGCGCCGCCCCGGCCTGCGTCTCTGGCCCGGCCAGAGGTCCGGCCTGCGTCTCGGCCGTCATTTCGGGCGTGCCGGAAGCGGGGGGCGCAGGCGGCGCGGGGGGCTGCGGGCCGGGGCGGGGCGCGACGATCAGCGCCAGGACCACAAGCGCGGCCGCGGATCCTGCCCCGGCCAGCCAGCCCCATGGATTGCGCATGAACGGTTCCCCCCCGCCGCCGGTCGGCCCGACCATAGCGGCCGGGCCGGGCGGGGTCAAAGCGGCGCCGCGCGGCCGGGCCGGGGCGTCAGAGCCCGGCGGCCACCGCCTCCCAGTTGACGAGGTTGTCGAGGAAGTTGGTGATATAGGCCGGACGCTTGTTGCGGAAGTCGATGTAGTAGGAATGCTCCCACACATCGAGGCCCAGCAACGCGGTCTGGCCAAAGCACAGCGGGTTCACCCCGTTCTCGGTCCGGGTGACGCGCAGCGCGCCGTCCGCATCCTTCACCAGCCAGCACCAGCCCGAACCGAACTGCGCGGCCCCGGCGGCGGCGAAATCGTCGCGGAACTTCTGGACCGAACCGAAGCTGTCGACCAGCGCCGATTCAAGCGCGCCCGGCATGGACGAAGCCGCCGGCGTCATCCATTCCCAGAACCGGTTGTGATTCCACAACTGGCTGATGTTGTTGAAAATCCCGTTCTGCGCCACCGCGCCGGCCTGATAGGTGCCGGTGATGATGTCCTCAAGGGACTTGCCCTCCCACTCGGTGCCGGCGATCAGCTTGTTGCCGTTGTCGACATAGGCCTTGTGGTGCAGGTCGTGGTGGTATTCGAGGGTCTCGCGCGACATGCCCTTCGCGGCAAGCGCGTCATGGGCATAGGGAAGATCGGGAAGCGAAAAGGCCATGGCGGCGTCTCCTGATTCTGGATGAGGCTGCTCTGTAGAAAGGGGTTCGGGCCGGCAAGGTCAAGCCCGGAAAGCCCGATCGGCGAGTCAACTTAACCCGCCACCCCCAGCCAGCCAAGGCGGGCGCGGAACTCGGCCCGGTCGGGAAAGGCGGCCTCGTGTTCGGCCAGCAGCGCCCGCGCCATGTGCAGCCGCCGCATCGGCCGGCATTGCACGATCATCCGTTCCAGGATCTCGGCCCGGTCGGGCGCAAGGTCGCGCGCCTTGTGCAGCGCGTCATAGGCCAGTTCGTGCCGCTCGAGGCGGCGCTGCGCCATCGCCTCGAACAGCAGGGCATCGGGATTCCCGTCGGCGAGCGCGCGGTTCTCGTCGATCCGGGTCAGCATGTCCTCGAACCGTTCGAGTTTCGCCAGCATCCGCAGCGTCGACAGGAGCCCCCCGCGCGCCAGGGCGCCCGACCCGCCAGCGACCCCGCTGTCGGCCCCTTCCCCGCCGCCATCGCCGCCACCATCGCCGGCCGCGGCATCCCGGCCATCGTCCCCGCCTGCGGGCACATAGCGCGACAGGACCGATTCCATGATCCGCGTGATCACGTCCTGACTCACATGGCGGAAGTCCGCCCTGCTCCAGGCCACGGCAGGGTTGGACAGGGTGACGAATTCATAGGACGGGAAATAGTCCACCCCCTCGCGGCCCAGCACGAATTCGTCGAGTGCGGCACGCTGCACCGATTTGGAATAGGCATTGGCCACCAGCACGTCCATGTCGCGGAAGGTCGACAGCAGCGGCACCGGGCTGACCGTCACCAGCATCTTCAGCGGCTTCGTGCGGTGGCGCACCAGCAGCGCGTGCAGCTCCTCGAGCCCGGCCAGCACGTCGCGGTAGGAGAGCACGCGGAACTCGAACCGTTCCGGATCGGCCTTGATCGCCTGCTGCGGCGGCGCCACGTTGAGGTAGAGGCCAAGGTGCCGGTCGAACCAGGTCTCGACATAGCCCAGCGTGAGCACGATCACGTCGGCCTCGCGCACCTGCGCCAGCGCATCGAGATAGCGGTGGCGGAAGGCGAGGATCGTGTCGATATCGAAATCGAGCCGCGCCATCCCCAGTTGCGCATCGACATGACGGTTCCCGCCCAGCGGATACAGCAGCGCGGCACCGGGGAAAGTGGCGCGCTCGAACGCCCAGCGCAGTTCGTTCACGACGGAATGGATCGAATACTTGTTGAAGAAATTGGCCCCGTCCTCGAGCGAGGCGCCGATCTCGCCCAGGTCGAACTCGCGGCTGAGCACGCGCAGCCCCGCCTCGGCAAGGGCCTTTTCCACATTGCGGGCAAAGCACGAGCCGATGGCATAGACCGTGTCGCTGCGGGCGATGGTGAAGCCGGGCCTGACCTCCGGCGAGGCCAGCGGATAGAGCCGTTCGGCGTCGCGGTCGGGCGCGGGATAGCGGCGCAGGTCATTCCTGCGCGCGCGCTGCATCGCCGCCTCGGCGGAAATCCGTTCGATGTTGTCCCGCATCAATCAGCCCTTTTCCGATCCGCGCTGTTGCCCTTTCGATACCCGCAATCGGGCATGATGATGGCACCCCGGTGCCATGGGTTTTGCACAGCGCGACCCGACAATAAACCGTCAGGGCACGGGCGGGCGGCAGGAGGGGCGGATGCAGGCGGACGACGACGGGTCGGGGGACCGGGTGGGGGCGGCGGGGGCAACGGCGGGCCGCATCGTCTCGTTCCGCAACGACCGGCTGGGCGGGCGGCTCACCTCGCTGGTGAATGCGATGCGGCTGGCGCGGGTGCTCGGGGCGGAACTGATCGTGCACTGGCACGAGACCGAGGATCACGGCGCGGTCTTCAACGACCCGGCCGAACTGTTCGACCCGGCCTTCATCGCCCGCCATTTCATCGACCGCCCCGCCTACGAGGGCCTGGGCGAGCGGCTGGGCCTGCTTGACGGGCGTGTCGAGGCCGATGCCATGCGCGCCCGGCTGGCCGGCGGAGAGAACCTGCTGGTCGAGCGCGCCATCGGCCTGATCGTCCTGGCCGGCGAGGATCCCGCCGCCGTGGCCGATGAGGCCGGCGCGATCTGGGCCCGGCTGCCGTTCGCCGCCGCGCTGGGCCCGCCGATGGCGGCGATCCGCGCCGCGCTGGGCGATCAGGCGGTGGCCTATCACATCCGCCGCGGCGACATCGTCTCGAACCCGCGGGTGATCCAGCGGCCCTGGCCCACCAAGTTCATCATCGACGAGGTGTTCGAGACCCACATCGCCCGCTCCTGCGCGGGCGGTGAAAGGCCGGTGCTGTTCTCGGACGATCCGGGCGCGGTCGAAAGGTTCGTCGCCCGCTTTCCCGCCGCGCTGCGCGGGAGCGATCTGGTGGCGGCCACCGGGATCACCGCGGGGCAGCGCGACCTGCTCGAGATGTATGCGATGGCGCAATGCCACCGGATCGTCGCCCCGCCGGGCAGCGCCTTTTCCGGCACCGCCGCCACGCTGGGGCGCGGCCGGTTGATCGACGTGACCCGCGATCTGTCGCCCGCCGAGGTGGACCGGGCCTATGGCGCGCTGGTCGCGCGGCTGCAAGGCGACATGCCCGCCGCCCTGGCCGAGAGCCGGGGCAAGGTCGGGCAATCGCTGGTCCATGTCGTGCGCCGCGCGCAGGCCCACGGCGCAAACCCGGCCGCCCTGCGCGAGGCCGCGGATCTGGTGCAGTCGGCCATCGGGGCGGGGGCGCAGTTGTCGTTCCTGTGGTGGCTGGCGGGCGAGCTGCTCATGCGTCTCGGGGACGAGCAGGCGGTCATCGCCCTGTCGCAGTTGGTGGAACGCAACCCGCCGCATCACGGGTCCGATCTGGCGCGGCTGCGCGCCTTTGCGGCGCTGGGGCTGGCGGCGCAGGGACGCAAGGCACGGGCGGCGGCCCTGATCGTCATGGCGCTGCCCGACTGGGCCGACCTGCCGCTGGTGGCGCGGGTGGCGGGGCTGTTCTACCGGCTGGGCATCCTGCGGCGCGGCAATGCGCTCATGCTGTCGCCGGCGGCGGCGGCCCTGCCTGCGGGCAGCGCCGGACCCCTGACCGAGATCCCGGCGTTTCGCAGGCTTGCCGCCACGGTTCCGGCCGACCGGCGCGGGCGGATCGAGGATGCGAACATCCTGGCGCTGTCCTGGGACTGGGCGCCGCTCTTGCGGCACATCCCGCCCGGCGGCCTGGCCCGGCATCCGCGTCACGCCGCCTGGGACCGGCGCATGGCGCGGGTGGACCCGGACCGGCACGGGGCCGATGCCCGGTCGCTGGCCGCGATCTATGCCATCCACCGCCACGGCGCGGCGGCGCTCGAGGGGGCGCTGAGCGAACTCAGGGCGCTGGCGCAGGCCGCGCCGCGCGATGCGATGGTGGCGCAACGGCTGTCCCATGCCGCGCTGATCGCGCGCGACCACGCCCTTTACCGCGAGACCGCCGAAAACGCGGCCGAACTTGCCGCCAATTCCGCCGGACATCTGGCCTGGCGCGGCATCGCCCGGCTGCGCGGGCGCAACCCCGAGGGCGCGCTGGCCGACCTTGAGGCCGCCATCGGGCGCGGCCTGCTGCTGCCGATCGTGTTCAACGCCGCGGCGCAGGCCGCCGGGGCGCTGGGCGACCCGCTGCGCGAGGGCGAATTCCTGGACCGCGCGGTGCGGGTGACGCCACGCAACGGCACACAGATCATGGCCCGCCGCGACTATCGGCTGCGCATGGGCGACCATGCCGGGGCCAAGGCCGACCTTGCCCTCGCGCTCTCGCTTCAGGTGCCGCCGCCGCGCGCGCTCGAACTCGGGGCGGCGGCGCGGGCGGGGGGTCAGTAAAGCCCGATCGCCCCGCCCCTGGCCGATTCCGCCAGAAGGCCGAAGACATAATCCGCGACCGAGCGGAAGCAGATCACGCGGAAGGTCGCGTCGTCCTCGCACCAGAAGGCGCCGGCCACCTGCCCCACGCGCGAGCGGCGGATTTCGCCGGCGCCAAGGCTGGCCGGGTGCAGGTCGGCCGGGGTGACGCGGGCCATGACCTCGCGCGCATGGGGGCCTTCGACCGCGATCAGCGCCCGCGCGTCCGAGACATCGACCGCAAGGTGATGGCTGCCCGCCAGCGCCGCGCCGATCCGCGCCACCGCCTGCCTCGCCTGATCATGCGGCACCAGCAGCAGCAGTTCATCGGGCGACATCCACGCCACCGCCCCCCGCTCGGACAGGGTGATGCCGCGCACACCCGGCAGGGCCGCGCCCGTCACCTCGGCCACAACGGCGCCCAGGCCCGGATCGGCCAGATCGCCCCGCAGCGTCACCATGCCCTGAAGGCCCATGTCGCGGACCGTCACGCCGCCCTGGGCCGCGCGCCCCGAAAGTGCGGAAACCGGCTCAGACATCCTGCCTCTCCCCCGCCTTGTCATAGAACACCGCATCGCAGATGCGCGCGCGCACCGCGCCCTCGCCGGCGCCGAACTCGATGGTCTCGCCCATCCGTTCGGGTCCGCGCTCGACCAGGCCCATCGCGATCCCGCGCCCCAGCGTGGGCGAGAAATAGGTCGAGGTGACGCGGCCCTGCACGTTGCGCTGGCCGTTCGGATTCACCCCCGGCGCCACCGCATAGGCCCCCTCGGGCAGGACCGAGCCATCCTCGGTCTCGAGCCCGACCAGACGCCAGCGCAGCGGATCGACCATGTGCGAGCGTTCCTGCCCGCGCTTGCCGATGAAATCGGCCTTCTTCTTCGAGATGGCCCAGCCAAGGTTCAGGTCCTGCGGGATCACCGTGCCGTCGGTCTCGTCCCCGATCATGATGAAGCCCTTCTCGGCGCGCAGGACGTGCAGGCATTCGGTGCCGTAGGGCTGCATCCCGAATTCCGCGCCCGCGGCCACGATCGCATCCCACAGCGCCCGCGTCTGCCCCGCCGGCACCGCGATCTCGTAGGACAGTTCCCCCGAGAACGAGATGCGGAACACCCGCACCGGAAAGCCGCCCAGGCTGCCCTCGGCCCATTGCATGAAGGGCAGGACCGCCTTCGACACATCCATGCCGCCCAGTTTCTCGAGCACCTTGCGCGCGCTCGGCCCGACCACGGCGATCTGGCCCCATTGTTCGGTGACATTGGCGGTATGAACCTTCCAGTCCCACCACTCGCACTGAAGCCAGTCCTCCATATGCCCGTGGATCCGGTCGGCGCCGCCGGTGGTGGTGTGGCAAAGCCAGGTATCCTCGTCGAGGCGCGCAACCACGCCGTCGTCGATCAGGAAGCCCTGCTCGCTGCACATGAGGCCGTAGCGGCATTTGCCCACGGCAAGGTTCGACATCATGTTGGTATAGAGCATGTCGAGGAACCGGCCCGCGTCCGGCCCCTTGACGATGATCTTGCCCAGGGTCGAGGCGTCGAGCACGCCCACATTGCGCCGCACGTTCAGCACCTCGCGGTTCACGGCGTCCTTCACCGTCTCGCCAAGGCGCGGATAGGCATAGGGGCGGCGCCACTGGCCGACCGGCTCGAACTCGGCCCCCTGGGCTGCGTGCCAGTCATCGACCGGGGTCTTGCGCAGCGGCTGGAACAGCGGCCCGCGCGCGGCCCCGGCGATGGCGCCGAAGGTGAAAGGCACATAGGGCGGGCGGAAGGTGGTGGTGCCCACCTGCGGGATCGGCGCATCGAGCGCCCCCGACAGCACCGCCAGCCCGTTGATGTTCGACAGCTTGCCCTGATCCGTCGCCATGCCCAGCGTGGTATAGCGCTTGGCGTGTTCGACGCTTTCATAGCCCTCGCGCGCGGCAAGCTGGAGGTCGGACACCTTCACGTCGTTCTGATAGTCGAGCCACATCTTGCTGCGCAGCTTCACGCCCGCACCCTGCGGCATGAGCCAGACCGGCAGCAGCGGCGATTCATCGGCATCGTGCAGGACCGGCACGGGGCCGGACGCGGTGCCGGTGGCCTCGGCCGCGGCGGCCACGGCATCGGCCAGACCGGCGCCCCCCGCCAGGATCCCGTTCGCGGATCCGGCGCAGCGCACAAAGCCCTGTCCGTCCGCCCCGGTGGGCGGGCGCGCGGGATCGGGGCGGAACATCGCCTGCCCCTCGTCCCACAGAAGCTTGCCGCCGCAATGCGACCACAGATGCACGACCGGCGACCAACCGCCCGACATGGCGACCGCATCGCAGGCGATCTCCTCGAGGACCGATCCCTCGCCCGCGTGCAGCCCGGTCTCGACCCCGGTGACATGCATGCGGCCCTTCACGCGGATCACCGCGCGCCCGGTCTCGACCCGGATGCCGGCGGCGCGGGCGCGGTTCGGCAATTCGCCATCGGCGACCGGCCGCGCATCCAGGATCGCCGGCACGATCAGCCCCGCCTGCCGCAACGCCAGCGCGGTGCGATAGGCGTCGTCGTTGTTCGTCACCACCACGGTGCGGTCGCCCGGGCTGACCGCGTGGTTCACCAGATAGTCGCGCATGGCCGAGGCCAGCATGACGCCGGGAATGTCGTTGCCGCTGAAGGACAGCGGCCGCTCGATCGCGCCGGTGGCGGCGATGACGCGGCGCGCGCGGATGCGCCACAGCCGCTGGCGCGGCCCGTCCTTCTGCGCCAGATGGTCGGTCAGGCGTTCATGGACCATGACCTGCCCGTGGTCATAGACCCCGGCCGCCATCGCCCGTTCGCGCAGGCGCACATTGGCCATGCCCCGCAGCCGGACCAGCGCGGCGTCAACCCAGTCGGCCGCGGCCATGCCGTCGATCTCGGCCCCGTCCACGACGGCACGCCCGCCCCAGTGGGGCGACGCCTCGACCAGCAGGACGCGCTGCCCGCTTTGCCCGGCGGCCAGTGCCGCCGCCAGCCCGGAAATCCCGCCGCCGACGATCAGCACATCGACATGGGCGTGCAGATGTTCATAGCTGTCGCCGTCGCGTTCGCGCGGCGGCCGGCCCAGCCCGGCCGAGTGGCGGATGACCGGCTCGAACACATGTTTCCAGAACGGGCGCGGATGGATGAACATCTTGTAGTAGAAGCCCGCCGGCAGGAAACGCGCGAACAGGCTGTTCACCGCGCCGATGTCCCATTCAAGGCTGGGCCAGCGGTTCTGGCTCTCGGCGGTGAGGCCGTCAAAGATTTCCTGCGTGGTGGCGCGGGTGTTCGGCTCGAACCGGGCGCCCTCGCCCAGATTCACGAGGGCGTTCGGCTCTTCCATGCCATAGGCCACGGCGCCGCGCGGGCGGTGATACTTGAACGACCGGCCCATCACCATCTGCCCGCCGGCCATCAGCGCCGAGGCGAGCGTGTCGCCCGCATAGCCGCGATAGCTCTTGCCGTCGAAGCTGAACGAGATCTGGCGGCTGCGGTCGATCAGCCGGCCGCCCTGTGCAAGGCGCGTGCTCATGCGAATTCCCTCCAGCGCCAGCCGGGCCGGGCCGCGGTGATGGCGTCGCGGACCTGTTGCGGCGGGGCGGCGACCTGCGACGTGTAGGTGCCGAATACCTGAAGCGTGGCTGTGCAGCGCGCGGCGATGAACCACTTGCCGCAGCCGTAGGCATGGCGCCAGCGTTCGAAATGCACGCCCCTGGGGTTCTCGCGGGCAAAGAGGTAGCCCTCGAATTCCGCGTCGCTCGACCCGGGGCCGAAGCGCTTCAGATGCGCCTCGCCGCCGGGGGCAAGCTCGGTTTCCTCGGCGGTGACGCCGCAATGGGGACAGGTGAGTATCAGCATCCGTGCATCCCTTCTTGCCCTCCGGCGCGCGCGCTCAGTGCGCAACGCCCGCGGCGACGCTTTCGTCGATGAACTGCCCCTCGCGGAAGCGCCACATGTTGAACGCCTCGGCCAGCGGACCCGGTTCGCCCTTGGCCATCAGCTCGGCCATGGCCCAGCCCGATCCGGGGATCGCCTTGAAGCCGCCGGTGCCCCAGCCGCAGTTGATGAAGCACCCGCCCAGCGGCGTCCTGGAGATGAGGGGCGAACGGTCGCCGGTCATGTCGACGATCCCGCCCCATTGCCGCAGCATCCGCAGCCGCGACACCATCGGGAAGGTCTCGCACAGCGCGCGCACGGTTTCCTCGACATGGTGGAAGGAGCCGCGCTGCGTGTAGTTGTTGAACCCGTCGGTGCCGCCGCCGATCACCATCTCGCCCTTGTCGGACTGGCTGATGTAGCCGTGCACCGTGTTGGCCATCACCACCACGTCGAGGCAGGGCTTGATCGGTTCGCTCACCAGCGCCTGAAGCGCGATCGATTCGATCGGCAGGCGGAAGCCCGCCATGTTGGCCAGCACCCCCGAATGCCCCGCCACGACAAGGCCCAGCCGGTCACAGCCGATGTCGCCCTTCGTGGTCTGCACCCCGGTCACGCGGCCGTTGGCCTGGGTGACGCCCGTCACCTCGCAGTTCTGGATGATGTCCATGCCCATGTCCGAGCATGCCCGCGCATAGCCCCAGGCCACCGCGTCATGGCGCGCGGTGCCGCCGCGCGCCTGATAGAGCGCGCCCAGCACCGGATAGCGCGGCCCGCCGATGTTGATGATCGGCACGAGTTCCTTCACCCGCGCGGGTTCGATCCATTCGGTCGCGACCCCCTGAAGCGCGTTCGCCTGCGCCGTGCGCTTGTAGCCGCGGATCTCGTGCTGGGTCTGGGCCAGCATCAGAAGGCCGCGCGGACTGAACATCACGTTGTAGTTCAGTTCCTGGCTCAGCGTCTCGTAAAGCGAGCGGGCCTTCTCGTAGATCGCCGCCGACGGATCCTGAAGATAGTTCGAGCGGATGATCGTCGTGTTGCGCCCGGTGTTGCCGCCGCCCAGCCAGCCCTTCTCGATGATGGCGACATTGCGGATGCCGTGGTTGCGGCCCAGATAATAGGCCGTGGCAAGGCCGTGGCCGCCGGCGCCGACGATGATCGTGTCATAGCGCTTTTGCGGGGCCGGGCTGCGCCAGGCGCGCTCCCATCCCAGATGGTGGCGCAGCCCCTCTCGGGCGACGGCAAAGACCGAATAGCGTTTCATGGTCGCGCGACTCTCCTGCCGGGGACGGTCGATTCCTTGCGCATGTAACTGGACCGGAGGCGAAAGGGAAAGGCGATCATCAGCGGCATGTCGCAGCGGAATGCGACATCGGGACGCGCGGGGCGACGCGCGAGGGGACGCGCTGGGGAACGCGCTGGCGGACGCGCCCCTCACGCGGGCGGGAGCGGGGGGCGCGGGGCGCGCGGGCCTGCCCCCTTTCGCCCCGGCCCGCCTGCGCCTAGAGAGGCCGGGGCCGCTCTGCCGGTTCCGGTTCTGAAAGGGGGCGAGGATGCTGTTCTGGATCGCGGCGACGCTGATCGCGCTGGGGGTTGCCGCCATGCTGCTCGGGCCCCTGATCCGCCAGCGGCCGGCCGCGCCGCAGCCGGGCACCGAGGGGAACGGGGACAGCGCCACGGAAGGAAAGGCGCCGGCGGCGCCGCGCCCCGGATCCGATCTGGCGATCTACCGCGATCAGTTGGCCGCGATCGGGGGGGATCTGGCGCGCGGCACCATCGACGAGGCCGAGGCCGCGCGCCTGCGCACCGAAATCTCGCGGCGCATCCTGGCCGCCGACCGCGCCGGGCGGGCCGGGGGGACCGGCGGGGCGGACGGCGGGGTGGACGGCGGGGCGGACGGCGCGGCGCCTGCCGCCGCGGGCCGCGCCATCGCCGGGTTCGGGGCGCTGCTGGTGGTGGGCGGCGCGCTGGGGGGGTATCTCTATCTGGGGCAGCCGGGCTATCCCGACCTGCCGCTGGGCGGGCGCATGGCGCAGGCGGCCGAACGTCTGGCCACCCTGCCCGCCCAGGCCGAGGCCGAGGCCCTCGTGGCCGATGCCATCGCCGCGAACCTGATCACCCCGCCCGAGGAAATCGCCGCCACCGTCGCCCGCCTGCGCGAGGAAACCGCCGCGGACCCCGGCCTGACCGGCGAACTGGCGCTGCTGCGCGACTTCGAGGCCGGCGTGCGCAACTATCCCGAGGCCGCGCGGCTGAGTGCGCGGATCAATGCGGCGGCGGGCGAGGCGGTCACGCCCGACGATCTCGTGACCGAGGTGGAACTGATGCTGTTCGCCACCGGCGGCACCGTATCGGCCGAGGCGGCCGCCCTCATCGACCGGCTGGGGCAGGTCGCGCCCGACCATCCCGGCGCGATCTTCCTGCGCGGCTATCTTCTGAGCCAGGTCGGGCGGCCCGATCTGGCCTTTGCGCTGTGGCGCCCGCTGGCCGAGGGGCCGCAGGACAGCCCGTTTGGCACCCGCGCCCGCGCCGTCGTCGGGTCCGCGGCAGCGGCGGCGGGGATCGACTATGCCCTGCCCGATTCCGCCCCCGCCGGCTCCGCCCCCGCCGCTGTCACGCCCGAGGCGATCCGCAGCATGGTCGAGGGGCTGTCCGCCCGGCTGGCCAGCGACGGCGGCACCGCCGAGGAATGGGCGCGCCTGATCCGTTCGCTCATGGTGCTGGGCGAAACCGACCGCGCCCGCGCCATCCTCGACGAAGCGCGCGGGGCCTTTGCCAACGATCCGGGCCTGACCCTGATCGAGGAGGCCGCCGCATCCGCCGCCCCTGCCCCGACCCAGGCCCCTGACCCGGCCCTTTCCCCGGCCCCGGTGGCGCCATGATCTGCGCCGATGCCGCCGCGCTTCACGCGGTCCTTGCGCCGCTGCGGCCGCTGATCGGGCTGGACCTGGGGACCGCGACCATCGGCGTTGCGGTCTCGGACCGGATGCGGCGGGTGGCGACGCCGGGGCGCACGGTGCGGCGCACGAAATTCACCCCCGACGCGCAGGCGATCCTGGCCCTTGCCCAGGAGGTCGGGGCCGGCGGGATCGTGCTTGGCCTGCCCCTGAACATGGACGGCAGCGAAGGCCCGCGCGCGCAATCCACCCGCGCCTTCGCGCGCAATCTCGAACGGCTCACCGAACTGCCAATCGCGTTCTGGGACGAACGACTGTCCACCGTCGCCGCCGAACGCGCGCTGATCGAGGCGGATCTGTCGCGGAAACGTCGCGCCGAGGTGATCGATTCGGTCGCCGCCGGGATCATCCTGCAAGGGTTCCTCGACCGTCTGGGATATCTCGACCGCGCGCCATGACCGAACAGCAGCACAGCGACCGCATCTGGAAGCGGGCCGAAATCGACAGTCCCTGCGTGAAGATCTGCCAGATCCATCCCGATCACGGCATCTGCATCGGCTGTTTCCGCACTGCGGCCGAAATCGCCGGCTGGAGCGCGATGGACCCCGCCACCCGCGCCGCGGTCTCCGCCGGACTGGCGGCGCGCGGTCTGGTCCTGCGTCAGCGCCGCGGCGGGCGCAGCGCGCGCCTGTCCCGGGGCGAGGGCGGCTAGAGCCAGCCGCGGCGCCGGAAATAGGCCCAGGTGCCCGCGGCCGATGCCGCCATCAGCACCAGCGCCCCCGGATAGCCGAACGGCAGGTGCAATTCCGGCATCACCGCGAAATTCATCCCGTAGATCGAGGCGATGAGCGTGGGCGGCAGGAACAGCGTCGCCACCACCGAGACGATTCGCACCGTCGCGTTCTGCGCCAGGTTCACAAGGCCCAGCGTGGTATCGGTGACCAGCGTCAGCCGCCCCGCCAGGAAATCCCCGTGCACCTCGAGCGACTGGACATCGCGCATCAGCGCCTTGACATAGGGGCGCAGGCCGGCGGCCATCGGGGCGTCCTCGTTCCAGATCGCCCAGGTCGAGACCATGCGCCCCAGCGACAGCAGCGCGAAACGCACCCGGGCGATGGTTTCGCCCTGCTGGCCCAGCGCCACCAGCGCCGTCTGGAGATTGTCGCTGCTCAGGGTCGCGCCCTTGGAGAATACCTTTTCGGACACGAGGTCGATCTCGCGGCCCACCCCCTCGAGGATGTCGGCCTGCCGGCCCACCACCTCTTCGACCAGGCCCAGATAGGTGCGGTTGTGGTCGGCACAGCCGAAGGTCGTGCGGTCGGCGCGTTCGGCAAAGGTTTCGATGGCGCGCGGGGAATGGTGGCGCACGGTGACAAGGCGTTCCGGCGTGAGGATGAAGGTCACCGGCCCGAGCACCTGCCCCCCGTCGGCCTGACGCCCCGGCACCGCGACGGTCAGAAAGTCGATCCCGTGCTCGCGGTAGAAGCGGTTCGAGATCTCGATCTCCTCCATCTCGCCCAGGGTCGGCACCGCCACGCCCAGCGCGGCCAGCGCCGCCACCTCGTGGTCCTCGGGGCGCAGCAGGTCGATCCAGAGCGCGCCGCCAAGGTCCGCCCCGGACCCGAGCGGCACCAGCCGCCCCTCGTGGTGACGCCAGGCGTGGATCATGACGCGTGCTCCTGTCTTGCCGGGGGCGCCGGGACGCCGGGACGCGCCACCCTCAGCCGCCCGCGGGCGGATCGCCCCGGTCCTGCGGCGGATCGAAGGCGACAAAGAACTGGTGGATGCAATAGACCCCGACCGCCCCGAACAGCATCCCCCAGAAGGCGCTGCCCTGAAGGAATTCGACCAGCGCCCAGCCCAGGCACAGCGCCACCACCGCCACGCGCCGCCAGAGCGGCACGAAGAACGGATGCTGCACGTCGAGGAGTTTCATCCGATACCCTCCCGGCCCTGCCCCTGCCCCGGTCTGTCCCGGTCTGTCCCGGCCTGTCCCGGGCGGGCATAGCCGCCCGGCAGGATTCGGGCAAGCGGCGCCGGCCGGCCCGTCAGACGATCCGCACCACGACCGGCGGCAGGCCGGCGCAGGTGCCCTCGAGGGTATCGCCCCGCCCCACCGGCCCCACGCCCGCAGGCGTGCCCGTCATCACCAGATCCCCCGGCCCCGGCGCATAGAGCCCCGCCAGATGCCGCAGGATCCCGGCCACGTCCCACACCATGTCCGACAGCGGCGCGCGCTGGCGCAGATCCCCGTTCACGCGCAGCGCCAATTCCTGTGCCGCAGGCTCGAAATTGCGCAGGATCGGGCCGATCACCGCGCCGCCCTCATAGTCCTTGGCCACGTCCCAGGGGCGCCGCGCCTCCTTGGCGCGGGCCTGAAGATCGCGCCGCGTCATGTCGAGCCCGACCGCCCAGCCCCAGGGCACCCCGCCCTCGCCCAGCGCGACGACCAGTTCCACCTCGTGCTGAAGATCGGCGGTGCCCGGCGGATAGGGCAGATCCGCGCCCGCAGGATGCAGATGCTGCGCCGATTTCAGAAAGAACCACGGCGCTTCGCGGTCGGCGGTGCCGCCCATCTCGGCGGCATGGGCCTCGTAGTTGCGCCCGACGCAGAAGATGCGGCGCACCGGATAGGACAGGCCGGTGCCCGCCACCGGCAGGAGCGGCGGCGGCGCCGGGGCAAAGGCAAGGCGGGGCAAGGTCATCGCGGCCTCGGGCGGGAAAGGGACGGAATCCGCCCGACCATCCCCCGCCGGGCGGCGCGGCGCAAGGTGCGGCAGGCACGGGAACGGGCGGAAAGGGGGCGGGTGGCGGGAGGGGGCGGGGGGAGTGCGGGCAGAAAAACCCGATCCCCTCTTGCAACATATATCAACGATCCCTTATGTGTTGCCGGCGCGGGCAGGAGGCCCGCCCCACGAATCCAAGACCAGGACAGACCAAGGAACATTCAATGAAGACCAGCACGACGATCGGGGTGGCCGCAGGATGATCACGACCTTCACCCCCCTCGCCGCGACTGCGGGTGGCGCCCTCATCGGGCTTGCCTCGGTCCTTCTCATGGCGGCGCTCGGCCGCGTCTTTGGCGCGACCGGCATCCTTGCCGGGGTGCTGACCCCGTCGGGGGCGCGCGATCTCGACTGGCGGCTGGTGCTGCTGGGCGGGATGATGAGCGCGCCGCTGCTGTGGCTTGCCATGACCGGCGCCATGCCGGTGATCGACGTTCCCGTCAGCCGCAACGAAATGGTGCTGGGCGGGCTTCTGGTCGGCATCGGCGTGACCTTCGGCTCGGGGTGCACCTCGGGGCATGGCGTCTGCGGCATGGCCCGCCTGTCGCCGCGTTCGATCGTGGCCACCGCCACCTTCATGACCTTCACCGCGCTGACCGTCCTTGTCACGCGCCACATCCTGGGGGCCTGACATGGGACGCCTGATCGCAACCTATCTCGTCGGCCTCGTCTTTGGCGGCGGCATCATCCTCTCGGGGATGTCGAACCCGGCCAAGGTTCTGAACTTCTTCGACTTTGCCGGCACATGGGATCCGTCGCTCCTTTTCGTGATGGGGACGGCGCTGGTGGTGACCTTCGTCGGCTACCGCCTTGTCCTTGCCCGGCCCGCCCCGCTGTTCGAGGCGCGTTTCTCGCTGCCGTCCAGCCGGGTGATCGACCGCCGGCTCGTGCTCGGGTCCGCGACCTTCGGCATCGGCTGGGGCCTTTCGGGCTTCTGCCCCGGCGGGCTTCTGCCCGTGATCTCGACCCTCGACGCCAATGTGCTCTGGTTCACCGGGGCGATGGCGCTGGGCATCGTCCTTGCACGCGGGACGATCCGCCTTCTCGACACCGGCCGCGCCCGGACCGCCTGACCCCCTGCGAAACAGGAGATTGCCATGACCAGTATCCCCGTCGACATGACCCTCGAACCCGAGGTCACCGGCTTTTTCGACGAAGCCACCAACACCATTTCCTATGTGGTCAGGGATCCGTCCTCGGACGCCTGCGCCGTGATCGATTCGGTGATGGACATCGACTATGCCGCCGGGCGCATCACCCATGACGGCGCCGACCGCATCATCGCCTTCATCCGCGAGAGCGGCCTGCGCCTCGAATGGCTGATCGAGACCCATGTCCACGCCGACCACCTCTCGGCCGCGCCCTATATCCAGCAGCACCTGGGCGGCCGGATCGGCATCGGCGAGAACATCCGCATCGTGCAGGACACCTTCGGCAAGGTCTTCAACGAAGGGACCGAGTTCCAGCGCGACGGCTCGCAGTTCGATGCGCTGTTCAAGGACGGCGACACCTACGGGATCGGCGCGATGAAGGTGGTGGCCATGCATACGCCGGGCCACACCCCGGCCTGCATGACCCATGTCGTCGGCAACGCCGCCTTCGTGGGCGACACGCTCTTCATGCCCGACGGCGGATCGGCGCGCGCGGATTTTCCCGGCGGCGATGCCGGCACGCTTTATGACAGCATCCAGCGCGTGCTGACGCTGCCCGACGACATGCGCCTCTTCATGTGCCACGACTACGGCCCCGGCGGCCGCGACATCCAGTGGGAAACCACCGTCGGCGCCGAGAAGGCCCACAACATCCATGTGGGCGAAGGCGCCAGCCGCGACCGCTTTGTCGAGATGCGCGAGGCCCGCGACGCGACCCTTGCCATGCCGCGGTTGATCATCCCCTCGCTGCAGGTGAACATGCGCGCGGGCGAGGTGCCCACCGACAGGGCCGGGCGCCCGATGCTCAAGGTTCCCGTGAACGCGCTCTGACAGTCAGGAAGGATCCGACGCATGGACATGAGGCAACTGGACGCGCGCGTGTCGGTTTCCGGGCAGATCGGCCCGGACGACATCGCCGCGGTGGCGGCGGCAGGGTTCCGCGCCCTGGTCTGCAACCGCCCCGACGACGAACACGGGCCGGGCCAGCCCCCGTTCGCCGAAGTGGCCGCGGCGGCGCGGGCCGCCGGGATGACCGCGCATCACATCCCCTTCGGGGGTGAGGGCCCCCATCCCGGCCAGGCCGAGGAACTGGCCCGCGTGCTGGCCCAGACCGAGGGCCCGGTGTTCCTCTACTGCCGCTCGGGCGCGCGGTCGAGCACGCTCTACGCCCGCGCCCTCGCCCTCGCCTGAATCTGAACCCGAACCCGAACCCAGACCGGGGGGCGCCGTCCCGGCGCCCCCGCCCCCATCCGGAACAGACAATGCTTTCCCGCCATCTCCCGATCCTCGATTGGGGGCGCCGCTATTCGCGCGCCACCCTGGGCGCCGATCTCATGGCCGCGCTCATCGTCACCATCATGCTGATCCCGCAGTCGCTGGCCTATGCGCTTCTGGCCGGGATGCCGCCCGAGGCGGGGCTCTATGCCTCGATCGTGCCGATCATGCTCTATGCGCTGTTCGGCACATCGAACGCGCTTGCGGTCGGGCCGGTGGCGGTGGTCTCGCTCATGACCGCGGCGGCGGTGGGCAATGTCGCGGCCGCGGGCACGGCGGGCTATGCGGTGGCCGCGCTGACCCTGGCCGGAATGTCCGGGGCGATGCTGCTGGCGCTGGGCCTGTTCCGGCTGGGCTTCATCGCCAATTTCCTGTCGCATCCGGTGATCGCGGGCTTCATCACCGCCTCGGGCATCCTCATCGCCACCAGCCAGTTCGGCCTGATCCTCGGCATCCGGACCGAGGGGGACACGCTGGTGGCACTGCTCGGTTCGCTGGTCTCGGGGCTGCCCGGGCTCAGCCCGATGACGCTGGCGATCGGCGCGGCGGCGACCGGCTTTCTCTACTGGGTGCGCAAGGGGATGAAGCCCGCGCTGCGCCGCCTCGGCCTCGGGCCGCGGCTCTCGGACGTGATCACGCGCGCGGGCCCGGTGCTGGCCGTGGTGGCGACCACGCTGCTGGCCTGGGGCTTCGGCCTCGATGCGGCCGGGGTCGCGGTGGTGGGCCCCGTGCCGGCGGCGCTGCCGCCCTTCACCCTGCCGTCCTTCGATCCCGCGCTGATCCGCGACCTCGCGGTGCCCGCGCTCCTCATCTCGATCATCGGCTTTGTCGAGAGCGTCTCGGTCGCCCAGACCCTCGCCGCGAAAAAGCGTGAACGCATCCGTCCCGACCAGGAACTGATCGGCCTCGGCGCCGCCAATCTCGGCGCGGCCTTCACCGGGGGCTTTCCGGTGACCGGCGGCTTCGCGCGCTCGGTGGTGAACTTCGACGCCGGCGCCGCCACCCCCGCCGCCGGCGCCTTCACCGCGCTCGGGCTGGCGGTCGCCGCGCTCTTCTTCACGCCCCATATCCACTACCTGCCCAAGGCCACGCTCGCGGCCACGATCATCGTCGCGGTGCTCTCGCTCGTGGACCTCTCGATCCTCAGACGCGCCTGGAACTATTCGCGCGCCGATTTCGCCGCGGTCGCGGCCACGATCCTCGTCACGCTCGGTGCCGGTGTCGAGGCCGGGGTCTCGGCCGGCGTGGGCCTCTCGGTCCTGCTCCACCTGTGGAAGACCTCGCGCCCGCATGTGGCCGAAGTGGGAATCGTGCCGGGCACCCAGCACTTCCGCAACATCCTGCGCCACAAGGTCGAGACCGCGCCGCATCTCGTCAGCCTGCGCGTGGACGAAAGCCTCTATTTCGCCAATGCCCGCTTCCTCGAGGACTACATCCTCGAGCGCGTCACCGGTGATCCGGCGGTGCGCCATGTGGTGCTGCTCTGCTCGGCGGTGAACGAGATTGACATGAGCGCGCTCGACAGCCTCGAGGCCATCAACGCGCGGCTCAAGACCATGGGGATCACGCTGCACCTGTCCGAGGTGAAGGGCCCGGTGATGGACCGGCTCGAACGCTCGTCCTTCCTCGGGGCGCTGTCGGGCCGCGTGTTCCTTTCGCACTGGGAGGCGGTGGCGGCCCTGCGGGCCGGGCAGGGGGCGCTGCCCCCTCGCCGCTGACGCGGCTCACCCCCGGGATATTTGAGGACAGATGAAGGGGCCCCCTTCATCTTTGCGAAAATACCCTCGGGGGGTCCGGGGGGCAGACAGCCCCCCGGCGCCCGGGCCGGGCGCGCGTTCAGGTGCCCGGGATCGCGGGCAGGCGCAGCCCGTGCTCGCGCGCGCAGTCCCGGGCGATCGCATAGCCCGCATCGGCGTGGCGCATGACGCCGGTGGCGGGGTCGTTCCACAGCACCCGCTCGAGCCGGCGTGCCGCCTCCGGGGTGCCGTCGGCGACGATCACCACGCCCGCGTGCTGCGAGAACCCCATCCCCACCCCTCCGCCATGGTGCAGCGACACCCAGGTCGCGCCCGAGGCGGTGTTGAGCAGCGCGTTCAGCAGCGGCCAGTCCGAGACCGCGTCCGAGCCGTCCATCATCGCCTCGGTCTCGCGGTTGTGGCTGGCGACCGAGCCGGAATCTAGGTGGTCGCGGCCGATGACCACCGGCGCCGAGAGTTCGCCCGAGGCGACCATCTCGTTGAACATGAGGCCCGCCCGGTGCCGGTCGCCCAGCCCGATCCAGCAGATGCGCGCCGGCAGGCCCTGGAAGGCGATCCGTTCGGCCGCCATGTCGAGCCAGCGGTGCAGGTGGGTGTTGTCCGGGAAAAGCCGCTTCATCGCCGCGTCGGTCTTGCGGATGTCCTCGGGATCGCCCGAGAGCGCGGCCCAGCGGAACGGGCCGATGCCGCGGCAGAACAGCGGGCGGATATAGGCCGGCACGAAGCCCGGAAAGGCGAAGGCGTCGGCGAACCCCTCCTCCAGCGCCATCTGGCGGATGTTGTTGCCGTAATCGAGCGTGGGCACGCCCGCGTCCCAGAAGCCGGCCATCGCCTCGACCTGCCGGCGCATCGAGGCGCGCGCCGCCGCCTCGACCCGGGCGGGGTCCGACTCCTGCGCCGCGCGCCATTCGGCCACGCTCCAGCCCGCCGGGCAATAGCCATGCACCGGATCGTGGGCCGAAGTCTGGTCGGTGACGATGTCGGGACGCGCGCCCCCGGCCTGCATCCGCGCGAGGAGTTCGGGAAAGATCTCGGCGGCATTGCCCAGCAGGCCCACCGACTTCGCCTCGCCCCGCGCGGTCCACTGCGCGATGAGCGCGAGCGCCTCGTCGAGGGTCCGTGCCTTGGCGTCGAGGTAGCGCGTGCGCAGGCGGAAGTCGATCCGGGTCTCGTCCACCTCGACCGCGAGGCACGAGGCCCCGGCCATCACCGCGGCAAGCGGCTGCGCCCCCCCCATGCCGCCCAGGCCGCCGGTCAGGATCCACCTGCCCTTCAGGTCGCCGCCGTAATGCTGGCGGCCGGCCTCGGCGAAGGTCTCGTAGGTGCCCTGCACGATCCCCTGGCTGCCGATGTAGATCCAGGACCCGGCGGTCATCTGGCCATACATCATCAGGCCCTTGCGATCGAGTTCGTTGAAATGCGCCCAGGTGGCCCAGTGCGGCACGAGGTTCGAATTGGCGATGAGCACGCGCGGCGCGTCGGCATGGGTGCGGAAGATGCCCACCGGCTTGCCCGACTGGACGAGCAGGGTCTCGTCCGCCTCGAGGGCGCGCAGCGACTCGACGATGCGGTCGAAATCGTCCCAGGTGCGGGCGGCGCGGCCGATCCCGCCATAGACGACGAGTTCGTGCGGATTCTCGGCCACGTCGGGATGCAGGTTGTTCATCAGCATCCGCAGCGCGGCCTCGGTCTGCCAGGTTTTCGCCGTGCGCTGGCTGCCGGTGGCAGGCAGGACCGTGCGGGCATTGTGGCGGGGGTTGGTCATTTCGTCACCTTCAGCTCTTGCGCAAGCGCGTCGATCACGTTCAGCATCGCGGACAGGCGGCCGCGCAGCGCCTCGCAGCGCGGGCCGCCATAGGTCCAGGGCGGGGCTTCGGCCACCAGATAGGCCGATTGCGCGACCTCCATCTGGATCGCATGCACCCCGTCGCCGGGGCGGCCGTAGTGGCGGGTGGTCCAGCCGCCCTTGAAGCGGCCGTTCAGCACATGGGTCATGCCCGAGGCCGCCGCCACATCCAGCACCGCCGCCTCAAGGCGCGCATCGCAGGTCACGCCCAGATTGGTGCCGATGTTGATGTCGGGCAGCACGCCCGGAAACAGGAACGGGATGACCGACCGGATCGAGTGGCAGTCCCACAGGATGGCGATACCATGGCGGGCGCGCACGCGGTCGATCTCGGCCTTGAGGGCGGCGTGATAGGGCGCGTGAAAGGCGGCCAGCCGCGCCTCGACCTCGGCCGGCGAGGGCGGGCTGTTCCAGATCGGGTGACCGTCGAAATCGGTCAGCGGCACCAGCCCGGTGGTGTTCTGCCCGGGATAGAGGCTGGCGTCGTCGGGGCCGCGGTTCGCGTCGATCAAATAGCGGTGGAAGGTCGCGCGCACCACCGTGGCCCCGGGCAGCAGCCCGTCATAGAGCCGCTCGACATGCCAGTCGGTATCGGCCAGTTCGCGGCCGCGCGCGTTCAGCGCCCCGAACACCCCGGGCGGCACATGGGTGCCGACATGCGGCATCCCCAGGATCACCGGCCCGTCGCCGCGGATCACCTCGACCGGGGTCATCGCGCGGCCTCGATCAGGGCGCGCGATGTGACAAGCGCCGCCGCGGCGGCAAGGTCGGGGGCCATGTAGCGATCCTCCTTCAGGGTCGGGATGTCGGCGCGCAGCCGGGCAATGACGCGCATGAGCGCGGGCGAGGTGGCCAGGGGGGCGCGGAATTCGACCCCCTGCGCGGCACAGAGCGCCTCGACCCCCAGGATCACCGCGAGATTCGCGTTCATCCGCCGCAGCCGGCGCGCGCCATGGGCGGCCATGCTGACATGGTCCTCCTGATTGGCGCTGGTGGGGGTGGAATCGGTGGAACAGGGATGGGCGAGGTGCTTGTTCTCGCTCATCAGGGCGGCGGTCGTCACCTCGGCGATCATCAGGCCCGAGTTCAGCCCCGGTTCCGGCGTCAGGAAGGGCGGCAGGTCGAACGAGAGCGTGGGATCGACCATGAGGGCCACGCGCCTCTGGGCGATGGCGCCGATCTCGGCCAGCGCCAGCGCGATCATGTCGGCGGCGAAGGCCACGGGCTCGGCGTGGAAGTTCCCGCCCGAGACGATCGCCTCCTCGAGCACCAGCGGATTGTCGGTGACGGCGTTCGCCTCGATCCCGAGCGTGCGCGCCGCCATGTCGAGAAGGTCGATCGCCGCGCCCGTCACCTGCGGCTGGCAGCGGATGCAATAGGGATCCTGCACGCGGCTGTCCCCCTCGCGGTGGCTTTCGCGGATGGCCGACCCGGCCATGAGCTCGCGCATCCGCGCGGCCACGCGGATCTGGCCGGGATGGCCGCGCAGGTCGTGGATCGCCGGATTGAGCGGCGCGGTCGAGCCCATGATCGCATCGGTCGAGAGGCAGGAGGTGACGATGGCGCTGTCGGCCAGCGCCTGCGCCTCCCACAGGCCGGCCAGGGCGCAGGCGGTCGAGAACTGGGTGCCGTTGATGAGGGCAAGCCCCTCTTTCGGGCCAAGGACCACCGGGACAAGGCCGGCGGCGCGCAGCGCCTCGGCGCCGGGCAGGATGCGGCCGTCGTGGCGGGCCTCGCCCCGGCCCAGCATGACCGCCGCCATATGCGCCAGCGGCGCCAGATCGCCCGAGGCGCCGACCGACCCCTGCGACGGGATCACCGGGGTCACGTCCCGGGCAAGCATCCCCTCGATCAGCGCCACCACCTCCCAGCGGGTGCCCGAGGCCCCCCGCCCGAGGGACAGAAGCTTCAGCGCCATCATCAGCCGCACCGTGGCATCGTCAAGCGGCTCGCCCACGCCGCAGCAATGCGACAGGATCAGGTTTTCCTGAAGCCTGGCCGTGTCCCCGGCGGCGATCTTCACACTGGCCAGCTTGCCGAAACCGGTGTTGACGCCATAGACGGCAACCGAGCCCGCCGCTGCGGCGGCGATGCGGGCGGCGCTGGCATCGACGGCGACGCGCGCGGCCGGGTCAAGGCGCGCGGGCAGCCCCTCGCGCCAGAGGCGTTCAAGATCGGCCAGCCCGGCCTGTCCGGGAATGAGGGTCAGCACGGGTGTCCTCCGATGAAGCGCGAATGAAGGGGCGCAAGCCCCAGACGATAGATCAGATGGGCCGGATCCTCGGCGTCCCAGAGGGCAAGGTCGGCGCGCAGGCCCGGCGCGATGCGGCCGCGGTCGTGCAGGCCCAGCGCACGGGCGGCATGGGTGGTGGCGCCGGCCATGGCCTCGTCCGGGGTGAGGTGGAACAGGGTGCAGGCCATGTTCATGGCCAGAAGCAGCGAATGCACCGGCGAGGTGCCGGGGTTCAGGTCGGTGGCCACCGCCATCGGCACGCGATGCGCGCGCAGCGCCGCGACCGGGGGCGCCTGCCGTTCGCGCAGCGCATAGAAGGCGCCGGGCAGGAGCACCGCCACCGTGCCCGCCGCGGCCATGGCGCGGGCATCCTCAGCGTCGGCATATTCGAGGTGGTCGGCCGACAGCGCCCCGTGCCGCGCCGCAAGCTGCGTGCCCCCCAGATGCGAAAGCTGTTCGGCATGGAGTTTCACCGGCAGGCCAAGGGCGCGCGCCGCCGTGAACAGGCGGTCGATCTGGGCGGGCGAAAAGGCGATCCCCTCGCAGAAGCCGTCAACCGCATCGACCAGCCCCTCGGCATGGGCGCGCGCCAGCGTGGGCAGCACCACCTCGTCAAGATAGGCGTCGGCGCGGCCCCGGTATTCGGCGGGCACGGCATGGGCGGCAAGGTAGCTGGTCCTGACCGTCACCGGCCGCATCTGCGCCAGGCGGCGGGCCACGCGCAGCATGCGCAATTCGGATTCGGGTTCGAGGCCGTAGCCCGACTTGATCTCGACCGTGCCCACCCCGTCGGCGATCAGCCGGTCAAGGCGCGGCAGCGCCAGCGCCAGCAGGGCCGCCTCGTCCGCGGCGCGGGTCGCCGTGACGGTCGAGACGATGCCGCCCCCGGCGCGGGCGATTTCCGCGTAATCCGCCCCCGCCATCCGCAGCGCCCATTCCCCGGCGCGGTGGCCGCCATGGACCAGATGGGTGTGGCAGTCGATCAGCGCCGGGGTGAGCAGGCGCCCGCCGGCGTCGATCTCGCCCCCGTCGGCGCTGTCGGTGGCGCTGTCGGGGGCGATGAGGCCGTCGATGACGGCGACGGAACCGGTCACGATCCCCGCGCCGGGGCCGGACCAGATGCGGGCATTCGTGATGATCATGGACGACTCGCTTGCACCGGCGGAGATTGGCGCTATTATGTCTAGACATATTCCTGCGTCAAGAGGATCGCGATGCATCACATCCGGGCGGAACGGGCGCTCCTGCCCACAGGCTGGGCACGGGATGTCACGGTCGGGATCGGCGCCGACGGGCGGATTGCCCGGGTCGAGGCCGACAGCGGGGCCACGCCCGCCGCCGAGGCGCTGCGGGTCGGCTGCCTGCTGCCTGCGCCTGCGAACCTGCATTCGCATGCCTTCCAGCGGGCGATGGCCGGGCTGACCGAACGGCGCGGGACCGGGGCGCAGGATTCCTTCTGGACCTGGCGGCGCCTGATGTATCGCTTTCTCGACCGGCTCGATCCCGATCAGGTGCAGGCGATCGCCGCCTTCGTGCAGATGGAGATGCTCGAGGCGGGCTATGCCTGCAATGTCGAGTTCCATTACCTGCACCACCGCCCGGACGGCGGGGACTATGACGATGTCGCGGAAATGGCCGCCCGCATCGCCGCCGCCGCGGGCGACAGCGGCATCGGCCTGACCCTGCTGCCGGTGCATTACCGCTTTGGCGGCTGCGACGGGCGCGCGCTGGGGCCGGGGCAGGTGCGGTTCGGCACCGGCCGGGACGGCTATCTGCGCCTGCACGAGGGATCCGCGCGCGCGCTGGCGGCGCTGCCGGCGGACCGGGTGCTGGGCGCCGCGCCGCATTCGCTGCGCGCAGTCGCGCCCGATGCGCCGGGCTGGATCGCCGCGCTGCCGGGGCCGCTGCACATGCATCTGGCCGAACAGCAGGCCGAGGTGGACGAGGTGCGCGCGGCCCTGGGCGCGCGGCCGGTCGAATGGTTCCTCGACCATGTCGCGGATCCGGGGCGCTGGTGCCTGATCCATGTGACGCAGGTGCAGGAGCACGAGACCCTTGCGCTGGCGCGGTCGGGCGCGGTGGCGGGGCTCTGCCCGATCACCGAGGCCAATCTGGGCGACGGCATCTTCGACGGGGTGCGCTACCTGGGCGCGGGCGGCCGGATCGGGGTGGGATCGGACAGCAACCTGCGCATCTCCCTGGCCGAAGAGCTGCGCCAGCTCGACCATTCGCAGCGCCTGCGCGACCGGGTGCGGGCGGCGCTGGCGGACGAGGGGGAATCGACCGGGCGGCGCCTGTTCGCGGCGGCGCTGGCCGGCGGCGCGCAGGCGGCGGGGCGCGACAGCGGCGCGATCCGGGCGGGGGCCTGGGCCGATCTTCTGGCGCTCGACATGGGGCATGTCGATCTGGCGGGCGTGGAGGAGGACGCGATCCTCGATTGCTTCGTCTTTGCCGGCGGGCAGCGCATGGTGGCCGAGGTCTGGTCCGCCGGGCGGCATCTGGTGACGGGCGGGCGGCACCGCGCGCAGGCGGCGATCACGGCGCGCTACGCCCGCGCGGTCGCGGGGTTGCGGGGGGCGCTCTGACCGGCTGGCAGGACATCGAGGCCGAGGCGCTGCGCCGGATCCAGTCGCGGATCTGGCCGCCGGGATCGCGGCTTCCGAACGAGGCGGATCTGGCGGCGGAATTCGGCGTGGCGCGGGCGACGGTGAACCGGGCGCTGCAATCGCTGGCCGAATCCGGCCTGATCGAGCGGCGCCGCCGCGCGGGCAGCCATGTGGCGGTGAACCCGGTGCGCCGGGCGATCATGGCGGTGCCGCTGATCGGCGCCGAGATCGCGGCGCAGGGCCGACGCTATGCCCACCGCGTGATCCTGCGCGAGGAGGGCACGGCGCCGGTGGAATTCGCGCCGGGCGCGGGGCCGCATCTGCATCTGGTGACGCTGCATCTGGCCGATGGCGCGGTCCATGCGCATGAGGACCGCTGGGTGAACCTGGGCGCGGTGCCGGGGATCGCCCTGGCCGATCTGGCCGAGATCAGCGCCAACGAATGGCTGGTGGGCCATGCGCCCTTCACCCATGGCGACTATCAGCTGGCGGCGCGGCAGGCGGGGGATCTGGCCGGGCTGTTCGGCTGCGCGCCCGAGACGGCGCTGGTGGCGGCGCGGCGCCATACCTGGGACGGGGAGGTGCCGGTGACCCGGGTGGACCTGACCTTTGCGCCCGGGCATCGGATCCGCGCGGCGCTGTGACGAAGGGAGGGGGGGCGCTGCCCCCCCTCACCCCCCCGGGGTATTTGGGCAAAGATGAAGGGGAAGCGCGGGATCACATGACCGCGCCGATGCCCCAGGGGACGAATTCGGCGCCGCCGAAGCCCAGGGCTTCGGATTTCGTGGCCTCGCCCGAGGCCACGCGGATCCAGGTCTCGAAGATCTCGCGGCCCTTGTCCCGGAGCGGGACGCCGGCCGAGACGATGTCGCCGCAGTTGATGTCCATGTCATCGGCCATGCGGTCGTGCATTTCGGTGTTGGTGGCGAGTTTCACGCAGGGAACCGGCTTGTAGCCCGAGACCGAGCCGCGCCCGGTGGTGAAGCAGATGAGATTCGCGCCCGAGGCGATCTGTCCCGTGACCGAGACCGGGTCGTAGCCGGGGCTGTCCATGTAGACGAAGCCGCGTTCGGTCACGGGTTCGCCGTAGCGATAGACCTGGGTCAGGGGCGCGGTGCCGCCCTTGGCCACGGCGCCGAGCGATTTTTCGAGGATGGTGGTGAGGCCGCCGCGCTTGTTGCCGGGCGAGGGGTTGTTGTCCATCTCGGCGTCGCGGCGGGCGGTGTAATCCTCCCACCAGCGGATGCGCTCGACGATCTTCTCGCCCACCGCGCGGGTGACGGCGCGGCGGGTCAGCAGGTGTTCGGCGCCGTAGATCTCGGGCGTTTCGGACAGGATGGTGGTGCCGCCATGGGCCACGAGCAGGTCGCTGGCATGACCCAGCGCGGGGTTCGCGGTGATGCCGGAATAGCCGTCCGATCCGCCGCATTGCAGCCCGACCGTCAGATGCGCAAGCGGCGCGGGCGCGCGGGCGATGCGGTTCACGGCCGGGGCCATCTCGCGCAGCGCGGCCACGCCGCGTTCGACGGTGCGGCGCGTGCCGCCCTCGTCCTGGATGGTCAGGGTGCCGAACAGGCCGTCGCCGCGCAGCGCGCCGTCCTGCACGATGTCGGGCACCTGCATCACCTCGCAGCCGAGCCCGACGAGGAGGATGCCGCCGAAATTCGGGTTGCGGGCATAGCCGCGGATGGTGCGCCGGAGCGTGAGATAATTCTCGTCGCGGTTCGACATGCCGCAGCCCGCGCCATGCGCGATCGGCACCACGCCGTCGATATTGGGAAATCCGTCAAGCCAGCCCGCCTTCTCGACCGCCTCGGCGATGAAGCGCGCGACCGAGCCCGAGCAGTTCACCGAGGTGAGGATGCCGAGGTAGTTGCGCGTCCCCACCTGCCCGTCGCCGCGGTGGAAGCCCATGAAGCTGCGGTCCGACACCGGCAGGTCGAGCGGCCGCGCCTCGGAGGCGAAGGCATAGTCGGTGTCGTGATCGCCCATGCCGAGGTTGTGCGAATGGACATGCGCGCCCGGGGCGATGGCGCGGGTGGCCACGCCGATGGTCTGGCCGTAGCGGATCACCCGTTCGCCCGGCGCGAGCGGGCGCGTCGCGATCTTGTGGCCGCGCGGCACCGGGGCGCCGAGGGTGATGCCCTCGGCCTGTTCGCCGGCGGGCAGGTCGGCCAGGGCGATGATCACGTTGTCGGACGGATCGAGGCGGATGAAGCGCGGGGCGGTCATGGGGCGTATCCTTCGGGCAGCGCGGGGGGCGGGGGCGGGTTGACAGCGGGGCACCCCCAGCTAACATGTCAGCATGATAGCGAAGGACACGCCAGATCCGCAAGGGTCCGCCGAACCGGCAAGGCCGGCGCGGCGCGGCCGGACGGGAGCGGGCGCAACCGGCCCGCACCTTGCGCCGCTTGCGGAATTTCGCGGCACGCTGTCGCAGCGTGTCTACCAGAGCCTCAAGCAATCCATCCTCGATCTGACCTGCCGCCCCGGCGAGATGCTGAAGAAGGGCGAGATCTGCGCCATTCTCGGCGTCTCGCGCAGCCCGGTGTCCGAGGCGCTGGCGCGGCTGGCGGCAGAGGGGCTTGTCGATGTGGTGCCGCAGGCGGGCAGCTTTGTGGCGCGGCTGTCGATGGAAGAGGTGCGCGAGGGCGCCTTTCTGCGCGAGGCGCTGGAACTGGCCGCGGTCGAACTGGTGGCCAGCACCGCCACCGAGGCCGATCTGGCCGATCTGGCGCGCATCCTTGCGCTTCAGGAGGAATGTCTGGCGCGCGGCGATCATGCCGCCTTTCACGAGGCCGACGCGGCCTTTCACGAGCGGATCCTGACAGTCACCGGATTTCGCCGGCTGGTGGCCCTCAGTCACACCGCCTGGCTGCATGTGAACCGGGCGCGACGGCTGCTGTTGCCGGAGCCGGGGCGCATTGGCCGGACCATCGAGGAACATCGCGCCATCCTGGCCGCGCTGGCGGCCCATGACCCCGAGGCCGCGCGCGAGGCCACCCGCCTGCATCTGCGAAAGCTGCTTGGCAGGCTCGAGCCATTGGCGCATGAACGGCCGGAACTCTTTTCCTGAGGCCGCCATGATCGACACCCGCCCGCGCTATGCCGCAAGGCTCAATGCCTTTCGCCACGGCCTGCCACCCGGCGCCGGCACGGATGCGCTGATCGCGCGCGCGGGATCGGTGCCGGGGATCGACGCGGCCGACCTGAACTACCCCGACCATTTCGCGGGCGAGAGCCCCGAACGCCTTGCGCGGATGCTGGCGGATGCGGGGATCGGGCTCAATGGCGTGGCGATGCGCTATTACAGCGATCCGGGGTTCCGCCTGGGCGCCTTCACCAACCCCGACCGGGCGCTGCGGCAGAAGGCCATTGACATGACGAAGGCCGGGCTGGATGCGCTGGCTGCGATGGGCGGCGGGGTGATGACGCTGTGGATGGGGCAGGACGGGGTCGATTATTCCTTTCAGGGCGACCACGGGCGCCTGTGGGCAGACACGATCGCCGCCTTGCAGCAGGTCTGCGACCACGCGCCCGGCGTCGACATCGCCATCGAATACAAGCCGAACGAGCCGCGCGCCCATGCCCTGCTGCCCGATGCCGCCACCACGCTGCTGGCGGTGCGCGAGGCGGGGCGGGCCAATCTGGGCGTCGCGCTCGATTTCTGCCATGTGCTGTTCGCGGACGAGATCCCGGCCCATGCGGCGGCGCTGATCGCGCGGCAGTCGCGGCTTCTGGGGGTGCATCTGAACGACGGCTACGGCAAGCGCGACGACGGCCTCATGGTGGGATCGGTGCATCCGGTGCAGACGGTGGAACTGTTCCTCGAACTCGACCGGCAGGGCTATGGGGGGGCGATCTATTTCGACACCTTCCCCGACCACGGCGGCCTTGATCCGGTGGCCGAGGCCGCGGCCAATGTCGCCATGTGCGAACGCCTGCGCGCCGCGGCCGGGCGGCTGCGCGGCAGCGCCGGTCTGGCCGCCGCGATCGCACGGCAGGATGCGGCGGCGGCGCTGCATCTGGTGGCCGGGGCGCTCTACCGATGAGCGTGATCGTCTGCGGCGCGCTCCATCTCGACCTCGTGGTGACGGCCCCGCACCTGCCCGCCCCCGACGAGACCGTGACCGGTAGCGCCCTGACCCGGGTCTTTGGCGGCAAGGGCGGCAATCAGGCGGTGGCGGCGGCGCGGATGGGCGCGCGCTCCGAGATGGCGGGCCGCGTCGGCAACGACGATTTCGCGGCCCCGCTGCTGGCCGCGCTCGATGCCGCGGGCGTGGGACGCGGGCAGGTGGTCGCGGTGCCCGGCCCTTCGGGGATGAGCGTGGCCATCGTCGATGCGCAGGGCAGCTACGGCGCGGTGATCGTCTCGGGCGCGAACCTGACCCATGACGGGCGGATCGCCCTGCCCGGCGATGCCACGCACCTTCTCCTGCAAAACGAGATTCCGGCCGCGGCCAACCTGAGGGCCGCCACCCGCGCCCGCGCCGCCGGGGCGCGGGTGATCGTGAACGCCGCCCCCGCGCGCGCCCCCGATCCCGCCCTGCTGCCGCTCATCGACCTTCTCGTGGTGAACCGGGTCGAGGCGGCGCAGCTGCTCGGGCACGGGGGGGCGGAGGATCCGCGCCGCGCCGCGCCGGCCCTTGCGGCCCAGGGGCCACGGCAGGTGATCGTCACGCTGGGGGGCGACGGCCTCGTGCTCCATGACGATGCCGGCACCATCCATCTGCCCGCGCGCCCGGTCACGGTGCAATCGACCCATGGCGCGGGCGATGCCTGCATCGGCGCCCTGGCCGCTGCCCTTGACGGCGGCGCCGATCTGCGCGCGGCCTGCGCCTTTGCCACCAGCGCCGCCGCGCTGCATGTCGCCACCCCGCCCGAGGGCCGCGCCGCCATCACCCCCGACCGGGTGCGCGCCTTCTGAGGCATCTCAGACCGGCGCTTCTCAGACCGGCGCTTCGGCGGCGATCAGCCCCTCGGCCTTCATCTCGGCCCAGAAATCGTCAGGGATGACCGCCTGCGCCGCGCGCAGGTTGGCCGCGACCTCGGCCGCGTTGCTGCCGCCGGGGATGACCGAGACGACGGCCCGGTGCCGCAGCGGGAACTGGAAGGCGGCATCGACCATCGCCACCGCGTGACGCGCGCAGACCGCCTCGATGCGCGCCACCCGCGCCATGATCGCCGGCGGCGCGGGCACGTAGTTGTAGAACGCCCCCTCGCGCGCGCCCGTGGCCAGGATGCCCGAATTGTAGGGCCCGCCGATCACCACCCCGACCCCGCGCGCCGCCGCCGGCTCCATGAAGCCGTGCAGCGCCTCCTGCTCGAGCAGCGTATAGCGCCCCGCCAGCAGGAAAAGGTCGAAATCCCCCCGCTCGAGCAGCCAGGCCGCCACTTCCCATTCGTTGATCCCGGCGCCAAAGCCCGCGATCACCCCCTCGTCGCGCAGCCGCAGCAGCGCGCGATAGCCGCCATGCATGAACTCGGCCAGCTTGCCCAGCGCGGCCGGCCACGAGCCGTGGTTCACCACGTCAAGGTCATGCGCATAAAGCACGTCGATGCGGTCCACCCCCAGCCGCTCCAGGCTGTGCTCGAACGACCGCAGCACCCCGTCATGGGTGTAGTCATAGACTTCGACCCGGTTCGGCACGTCAAAGAACTTGCCGATCCCGGTGCGCGCTTCGGGCGCGCAGGGCCGCAGGAGCCGCCCGACCTTGGACGACAGCACATAGTCGCCGCGCGCCCGATCCCGCAGGAACCGGTTCAGCCGGGTCTCGGCCAGGCCCAGCCCGTAAAGCGGCGCGGTGTCGAAATGGCGCACCCCGCCGGCCCAGGCCGCCGCCATCGCGCCCTGCGCCTCGTCCTCGCCGACCGCGCGATAGAGATTGGCCATCGGCGCCGAGCCGAACCCCAGTTCGGTGAAGGTCAGCCCGCCCTTGCCGTGACGGTCCCAGTGTCTCGTCCTCAATTGCATGTCGCACCTCCCGATGTCTAACATGCCAGCGCGACTCGGACCTGCGCAAGGGCCACCCGCCGCGACCGTGCCGCCAGCAGCGGCAGGCCGGGCAAACGACGAAGGGACACGGAACATGACCGCCATCCGCCGGGATCTGATCGACCTCATGCTGATCCCCGGCCTTTCCGGGCACGAAACCCGCGTGGCCCGCGCCATCCGCGACCGCCTCGCCGCTGCGGGCATCGCCGCCACGGCCGACCGCATGGGCAACCTGACCGCCAGCTTCCCGGGCGATCCGGCCGCGCCTTCGGTCATGCTCTTCACCCATATGGACCAGCTCGGCTTCTTCGTGCGCAAGATCGAGGACGACGGCCTCATCCGGGTCGAACGCATGGGCGGCGTGTCGGAGCGCGCGCTGGCCGCACAAGCGGTGGTGCTGTGCACCGAGGCGGGCGACGTGCCGGGCCTCATCATGAACAAGGCCCATCACGCCACCGGACCGGACGAGAAATACCGCGTCCTGCCCACGCCCGAGATCCGCATCGACACCGGCCACGGATCGAAGGCCGCGGTCCTGGCCGCCGGCATCCGCATCGGCACCCCGGTGGTGCTGCGCCCGCAGGTGCTCGAACTCGCCGGCACCCGCATCGCCGGCACCAGCATCGACGACCGCGCCGGCTGCGCCGTGGCGATCGAGGTGGCGCGCCGCCTTGCCACCCGCACAGGCGGCCCGACCGTGCATGTGGTCTTCACCGTGCAGGAGGAATTCAACCTGCGCGGCGCCCAGGTCGCGGCCCAGCGCCTGCGCCCCGATTGCGCGATCCAGCTCGACATCCTGCTGGCCACCGACAGCCCCGACATGGCCGCGCATGGCGAGATCGCGATGGGCGGCGGGCCGGGCATCTCGCTTTACAACTTCCACGGCCGCGGCACGCTGAACGGCACCATTCCCCACCCCGCCATGGTCCGCCTCATCGAGGACACCGCCGCCGCCCTTGGCCTACCGCTGCAGCGCTCGGCCATGGTCGGCGTGCTCACCGACAACGCCCATGTCCAGCTCGTGGGCGAAGGCGTGGCCGTGATCGACGCGGGCTTTCCCATGCGCCATTCGCATTCGGCGCTCGAATCCTGCGACACCGCCGATCTCGAAGCCCTCGCCGATCTGCTGACCGCCGCTCTCGCCCGCATCGACCCTGCCTTCCCCCTCCTGCGCGACCCCTGATTTCATCTGTCCCCAAATATCCCGGGGGGAGCCCCGCAGGGGCGGGGGGCAGCGCCCCCCGGCCAACGCCAGCCAAAGGATCCGACCCATGGCCCATTTCCTCGGCGTCGACATCGGCACCTTCGAATCGAAGGCCGTCATCACCGACGAAACCGGCCGCATCCTCGCCCGGGCCCGTCGCGCGCATGACATGATCGTGCCCGGCCCCGGCCGCGCCGAACACCGCGCCGACGAGGACTGGTGGGGCGATTTCGTCCATGTCACCCGCGACCTCCTCGCCCGGACCGGGATCGACCCCGCCAGCATCGCCGCCGTCGCCACCTCGGCCATCGGCCCCTGCATGCTGCCCGTCGACCGTGACTTCCGCCCGCTGATGAACGGCATCCTCTACGGCGTCGACACCCGCGCCGGCACCGAGATCGCCGACCTCCACGCGGCCATCGGCCAGGATGTGGTCGAGGCGCGCTGCGGCAATGCCCTCACCTCGCAGATGGTCGGGCCCAAGATCCTCTGGCTGCGCCGCAACCGCCCCGATCTCTGGGCCAGGACCGCGCATGTCGGCACCTCGACCACCTGGCTCACCTGGCGGCTCACCGGCGAATGGGTGATCGACCACTACACCGCCTGCAACTTCGCCCCGCTCTACGACATCGACCGCCAGGACTGGTGCCTCGATCTCGCCGACATCTGCACCCGCGACCACCTGCCCCGCCTGCTCTGGTCCACCCAGATCGCGGGCCACGTCACCCCCGCCGCCGCCGCCGAGACCGGTCTTGCCCCCGGCACCCCCGTCACCTGCGGCACGATCGATGCCGCCTCCGAGGCGATCTCGGTCGGCCTGCGCCACGAGGGCGACATGATGCTCATGTATGGCTCGACCGTCTTCATCATCGAGATGACCCGGTCCCGCATCCGCGACGGCCGCCTGTGGCAGGCACCCTGGCTCTTTGCCGGCGAACACGCGGTCATGGCCGGGCTCTCGACCTCGGGCACCCTCACCCAGTGGTTCCGTGAACTGACGCTGCCCGACATGGACCGCACGGCGGCCTTCGCCACCCTCGCGCAGGAGGCCCAGTCCGTCCCCCCCGGCGCGCGCGGCCTCATCTGCCTGCCCTATTTCTCGGGCGAACGCACGCCGCTGCACGATCCGACCGCGAAGGGCGTCTATTTCGGCCTCACCCTCGCCCATGGCCGCGCCGAGATGTTCCGCGCCACCTGCGAGGGCATCGCCATGGCCACGCGCCACATCACCGAAACCTACGCCGAGGCCGGTGTCCCGCCCGCACGCGTGCTGGCCGTGGGCGGTGGCGTCGGCAACCCGGCCTGGGCGCAGGCCACCTCCGATCTGACCGGCCTGCCGCAGGAGGTGCGGCGCGTCACCTTCGGCGCCTCCTACGGCGATGCCTTCCTGGCCGCGCTGTCGGTGGGCGCCGTCACCCGCGCCGACATCGACCGCTGGAACCCCGCCGACCGGGTGATCACCCCGCGCCATGTGCCCGAATACGACCGGCTCTACCCGATCTACCGCGAACTTCATGCCCGCAACCGCGACCTGATGGAGAGGCTCTGATGCAGTTCGAACGCATGCGCCCGGCGCAGATCCGCGCGGCCGTCGCCGCGTCCGTGCCCTTTGTCCTGCCGATCGGCGTGCAGGAATACCACGGCGAACATCTGCCCGTGGGCATGGACCTGCTCGCCGTGACCGAAGCGGTGGCGCGCCTCGGCGACGAGGTGGTGGTGCTGCCCCCCTTCGCCTGGGGTACGGCCAGCCATGCCGTCGCCGGGCCCGCGACGATGGGCACCTACCATGTCCCCTCCGAAACGATCCTGCCCATGGCCCAGGCGCTGTTCGCCGCGCTGCTGGTCGCCGGGATCCGCAACATCCACGGCATCATCCACCACCAGACCGAAAACTTCCTCCAGGGCATGCCGACCGACCTGGCCTTCCGGCTCGCCGCGAGGAACGCGGTCTTTGCCCATCTCGAGGAAACTCGCGGCAAGGGCTGGTGGGGGGCGCCGGAAAGCGCCGATTACTACAGCGATTTTGCCGGCGGCGAAAATCCGTTCAACTGGATCTCGATCCACCCGCTCCTGCCGCCCGGCGCGCCCTATCCGTTCGATCACGCCGGCAAGGGCGAGACCGGGCTGATGCTGGCCCTCGCCCCCGAAACGGTGGACATGGGCGCGCTTGACGGCGAGGGGCCCTGGTATGTCGCGGATGCGCACGAGGCGAGTGCCGCTGCGGGCGAGGCGGGGGTTGCGATCATCCTCGACCACCTGCGCCGGTCGATCGGACTGGCCGGATCCTGAAAATTCGAGAATTTTCAGGATAACCGGAAATTCGGGAATTTCCGGTCACTTCACGGCGCCAGCCGCCATGCCCTTGATGATGAACCGCTCGAGAACCACGCCGATGACGATCAGCGGCAGGATCGCCGCGAACGAGAGCGCCGCCATCGACCACCAGTTCACGCCCTGGCTTCCGGTCTGCGATGCCACCATGACCGGCAGGGTATTGGCATGGGTCGATGTCAGGAGCGAGGCAAAGAAATACTCGTTCCAGGTGAGCACCAGGCTCAGGATGAAGGCCGCCACCATGCCGGGCAGCGCTATCGGCAGGATGATCGTGAGGAACGCCCCCCAGACCGACAGCCCGTCCACCATCGCTGCCTCCTCGAGGTCGGTCGGGATCGAGGCGAACTGGTCGCGCATGATCCAGATGACGATCGGCAGCACCGTGAGCGTATAGAGCAGGATCAGCCCGATCCGCGTATCGAGCAGCGCCACTTCGCGATAGAGCACCAGGAACGGCAGCGCGAGAACGACCGGCGGCAGGATCAACTGGCTGAGAAAGAAGAACGAGATGTCCGAATTCTTCATGAAACCGAAGCGGTAGGAGAACCGCGACAGGCCATAGGCCGCCATCGACCCGAGGATGACCGCGAGCGCCGAGGCCGAGAGCGCAACCACGGTCGAATTCATGAAGCGCTTGAAGAACTCGGCCCGCGGTGTCGACATCTCGCCGATCGTGTCGGGCGACAGCCCGAGGGCGCGCCAGCCGAGCCAGGCGGGCTGGTAATCCGCCCAGGGGATCATGTGCCCCTGCATGACGTTCGGCGCCATCTTGAAGCTGGTGGTCACCGTCCAGTAGATCGGGAACAGGCAGATGAAGGCCCAGACCACCAGAAGCCCGTAGATCAGCACGCGGCTTGTCCACCACTTGGCGCGGCTGGCGCCGTCGACGGGCGAATCGTGGAAGATCTGTGCGGAATGGGTGAGATCGGTCATGGCCACTCAGGTCTGCGGTCTTTGCCAGCGTTCGGACAGTTTCATCAGGACCGTCATGACGATGACGATCAGCACCAGATAGACGATGGCCAGCATCGTGCCATAGCCCACGTTCGAGCGGTCCCGATACTCGCGATAGATGAAGGAGGTGACGGTATCGGTGGCGCCGCCCGGGCCGCCCGAGGTGACGGTGATGACGATATCGGCCAGTTTCAGCTTGAAGATCAGGCGGATCAGCACTGCCGTCACCGACACCGGCAGCATCAGGGGAAAGGTCACTTCCCAGAATCCGCGCCACCCCGAGGCGCCGTCGACGCGGGCGGCCTCCTGCACTTCGCGCGGGATGGCCTGAAGTCCGGCCAGCAGCATGATCATCATGAAGGGAATGTAGGTCCAGGCGTCCATCATCATGATCATCAGCCGCGCGGTTTCCGGCGAGGAAAAGAACGACGGGCTGTCGATCCCGATGTCGCGCATGACCCGGGCGATCGGGCCGAAGCGCGGCTCGAGCATCGACTTGCCGATCATCCAGCTGACCGCCACCGGCGAGAGCATGAGCGGCAACAGGAAGGCCACGCGAAAGAACTTGCGCGCCCGGATCTGCGCCGAGAGCAGCAGCGCAAGGCCGAAGGCGATGGCATATTCGACCACGATCGCCGCCGCATAGCGCACCATGTTGCCCAGCGCGTTCCAGTAGAACGGATCGTTCCACATCTTCACGAGATTGGCGGTGCCGTTGAAATGCCGCCCGTCGGGCGAGGACAGGTTCCAGTCCGAAAAGGCGATCAGGATCCCGAACAGCAGCGGAAACACCGTGAGCGAGACCACGAACAGCACCGCCGGCAGGATGAAGAGCCGCCGCTTGCCCTGTTCGCCCAGGGTCACGACCTGTCCGATGCAGAACAGCACCGCCCAGAGGCAATAGGCATAGAGCGTCGGCCGCCAGTTGCCGAAACCCAGATCGACCACCCCGGCGACATCCAGCGCCTGCAAGAGCGCGACCAGCCCCAGGATCGCCGTCGATCCCAGGATCATGAAGCGGCCCAGGCGCACGCGGCCGGCCGAGAGATCGTCACTCGTGACGACATGGAGGAGGTTGGCTTCTGTGCTCATGCTGCCATGCTAGCGGTGTCGCGGCGCTGTGGAAAGGTCCGTCCCGGTGGTGCGCCCCCGTTGCCGGGGCGGCCCTTTCCGGGGCGGCGGGGATGCGAAGGGCGCCCGGCGGTGCGGGCGCCCTCCGTCCTGTGCGGGGCGTCGGCTCACATGCCGAGGCTGGCCTTGTAGAGCGCGATCTGGCTGTCGCGGCCGATCTGGTCGGTGATGTTCTCCCAGGCGGCGGCGATCGCGTCGGCGGTCTCCTGCGCCGAGCCGTACTGCCCGGCGATGCCCTTCACGATTTCGTCCTCGAGGATCGAGTAATACTGGAAGATCCCCGGGATCCGCGGCTCGATCGAGGCGTTCGGGTGGTTGTAGCTGTCGAGGTTCGAGCCGAGATAGTCCTCGATGAAGGCCCGGTCGTAACCCGCCGCTTCCCATTCGTCGTAGTTGAACTGCGAGTTGCGGTAGGGCTGGAAGCCCGAGGGATAGGCCGACATCCACAGCGCGATGTCCTTGCCGCCCAGATGCGCGGCAGCCGACCAGGCGGCCTTGCGCTTCTTCTCGTCGCCCGAGACGTTGCTGGTGACATAGACGCCCCAGCCGATATAGGCCATGAACGGGGCGAAGTTCTTGCCGCCCGCGGGCTCTTCCCATTCGGCGGTGGTCCAGTTGTAGACCCTGGTCGCGCCGGGGTTGATGCCGAAGCCCGCCACGTCGCCCACCACCGAACTGTCCGAGGTGCGCGCGTTCGAGCCCACGTCGCCCCACCAGTTGAGCGCGCCGCCCGTCCCCGCGAGGAACTGCGCGAAGGCGGTGGCGTTCGGGTCTGCGTTCACCTGATCGGGCGGATAGGCATCGGCCGCGACCAGATCGAACACGTCCTGGATCGCCTGCACCCAGGCCGGGTTGTTCACCATCGGCTTCATCGTGTCCGGCTCGAAGAGCCAGGCCCGGCTGTCGGGATGCTTGGCATAGGAGGAGGCGCGGTCGGCAAGGAAGTAGAAGCCGAAGCCGCCCCACTGATACTTCAGCGGGTCGAGATAGCCGTAGGCAGGCAGCCCGGTGAGCGGGTCGGTCTGGCCCTTGATCTTCTTGGTCCAGTCGCCGATCGCCTCCCAGGTGTCGGGCACCTCGGCATAGCCGGTGGCGGCGGCAAGGCCCTCGTCGGTGAAATAGTCCTTGCGGTAGGCGAAGGTGTGGCAGTCGCCGTCGATGCTCACGCGGTAGGTCTTGCCGTCCCAGGTGCCCACGGGCGCCTTCAGGTAGCCCACGAGATCGTCGAGGTCGATCACCTCCTTCACCCAGTCCGGCATCTCGTCGAGAAGGCCGCGCCCGGCGGTGTCACCCTCGAAGGGGGCGCCCATTTCCATGATGTCGAAATCCACGGTGCCGGTGGCGATCGACTGCTGGAGGCGGGCGTTGTAGTCGGCCTGCGCCAGGTCGATCCAGTTGATCTTGGCGCCGGTGTAGGTCTCCCAGGGCTTGAGGAAGCCGCGGAACAGGAAGTTGTGCAGGTTCTGGTTGTTGAGCCCCATGAAGGTCAGCTCGACACCCGCGAACTCGCCCTCGGCCACATTGGCCCTGGTCGAACCGAGGCACAGTTCGCCCACCTTCTGCCAGTCGGCGTCGGTGGGGCTGCCCATGCCCACGCCGGGAATGGCCAGGATCTGGGCGCGCAGATCGCCTTCCTGCGCCGCCGCCGCGCCGGGCAGGATGCCGCCCAGGGCCGCCATGCCGCCCATCGCCGCGGCCGATTGCATCAGCCGCCGCCGGGTCAGCCCGGCGCGCACGATGGCGTTGTAGGTCTCTACTCTCATAGGTCTTCCTCCCGCTTTGCATGCGGACCATCGCGCAAGCCCCGTCCACGGCCACGCCGGGACAATCCGGGCGGGTGCGGGGCGCTGCCGGTGGTGCCGGACAGGAGAAACCTTCGTCACTCGCCCCGTCCGAGTCAAGCGCTGACATGTCAGCGACGCGGATCGGTAGACAGCCCGCCGGGGCTGCGCTAGGAAATCCGTCAAACCGGGAGACAAGACACCATGGCAGAGGTGAAGATCGGCAGCCTGCGCAAGTCCTACGGGACGGTCGAGGTTCTGCACGGACTCGATATCGACATCGCCGACGGGCAGTTCGTCGTCCTCGTCGGGCCCTCGGGCTGCGGCAAGTCGACGCTCCTGCGCATGATCGCGGGCCTCGAGGGGGTGACTTCGGGCACCATCACCATCGGATCGAGGGTGGTGAACAACCTGCCGCCCAGCCAGCGCGACATCGCCATGGTGTTCCAGAACTACGCGCTTTACCCGCACAAGACCGTGGGCGCGAACATGGGATTCGCGCTGAAGATGGCCGGCATGGCCCGCCCCGAGATCGAGAAGCGCGTGAACCACGCGGCGCAGATCCTTGGCCTCACGCCCTATCTGGCGCGCTATCCGCGCGAACTCTCGGGCGGGCAGCGTCAGCGTGTCGCCATGGGCCGCGCCATCGTGCGCGATCCGCAGGTGTTCCTGTTCGACGAGCCGCTCTCGAACCTCGATGCCAAGCTGCGGGTGCAGATGCGCTCGGAAATCCGCGAACTGCACCAGCGCCTGAAGGTGACGACCGTCTATGTCACCCACGACCAGATCGAGGCCATGACCATGGCCGACCGCATCGTGGTGATGAACGGCGGCCACATCGCGCAGATGGGGGCGCCGCTCGAACTCTATGACCGGCCAGCCAATGTCTTTGTCGCGGGCTTCATCGGCAGCCCGTCGATGAACCTGATCGAGGGCACGGTGCAGGGATCCGAGGTGGTGGTGGACGGCGGGCTGCGCCTGCCCCTGGGCGGGCTGCGCGCGGACGAGGGGCGGCGCGTCACCTGGGGCGTGCGCCCCGAACACCTGACCCTCGGCACCGGCGGAGTCGCGGCGCAGATCGCGGTGGTCGAACCCACCGGCGCCGAAATCCACCTGATCGCGCGCGCCGGCGGGCGCGACATCGTCGCCGTCACCCGCGAGCGCGCCGATTTCGCGCCCGGCCAGCAGATCACGCTGGCCCCGATGCCGGGCCTTGTGCATCTGTTCGACGCCGCCACCGGCAACCGCATCTGAGGAGGGGACATGCTCAAGGGAATCGACAACCGGCTGAATGCCGAGGTGCTCTATGTGCTGCGCGCGATGGGGCATGGCGACACGCTCGTGATCGCGGACACCAATTTCCCCTCGGATTCGGTCGCGCGCGCCACCGTGCACGGCGATCTGCTGCGCATGGACAACCTCACCGCCGCCGAGGCGATGAAGGCCGTGCTGTCGGTGCTGCCGCTCGATACCTTTGTCGACGATTTCGCCGCCCGCATGGAGATCGTGGGCGACCCCGGCACCATCCCCCCCGTGCAGGCCGAGGTGCAGCGCGCCATCGACGCGGCCGAGGGCCGCCCGCGCCCCATGGTCTCGATCGAGCGGTTCGATTTCTACGACCGCGCCCGCACCGCCTATGCCGTGATCCAGACCGGCGAGCGGCGCTTCTACGGCTGCTTCATCCTGCGCAAGGGCGTGATCCCGCCCGAAGCCTGATTCCCCCTGCCCACAGGAGAGACCATGCCCCGCCCCGTCGTCATCCTTGGCGTCTTTGTCGCCGACACCGCCTATCGCGCCGACCGCCAGCCGAAGATGGGCGAGACCATCCTTGGCCGCAGCTTTGCCCTCGGGCCGGGGGGCAAGGGATCGAATCAGGCGGTGGCGGCGGCGATGGCGGGGGCGGACGTGCATTTCCTCTCGCGCCTCGGGGTGGACGATTTCGCCGCCATGGCGCGCGCGACCTGGGCGCGGGCGGGCGTCACCCCGGTCATCACCGACGATCCCGACAGCTATACCGGCGCGGCCTATATCTTCATCGAGCACGCGACCGGCAACAATGCGATCATCATCTCGCCGGGGGCGGCGGCGCGCATCTCGGTCGCCGACATCGAGGCGAATGCGGCGCTGATCCGGTCGGCCGCGGTCTTTGTCACCCAGCTTGAGCAGCCGCTCGACGCGGCGATGCACGCCCTCGGGATCGCGCGCGCGGCCGGGGTGACGACAATCCTCAACCCCGCCCCCGCCGCCACCCTGCCCGCGGGGATGCTGGCGCTGTGCGACATCGTCACCCCGAACGAAAGCGAGGCCGAGGCCCTGACCGGCCTGCCCGTCACTTCGGTGGCCGAGGCCGAGGCCGCCGCCCGCGCCCTGATCGCGCAGGGCGCGCGTTCGGCGATCATCACGCTGGGCGAGAAGGGCGCGCTCTGGTGCGACGGCGGCGCGGCGGTGCATGTGCCGGCCCTGAACGCCGGCCCCGTGGTCGAGACGACGGGCGCGGGCGATGCCTTCAACGGCGCGCTGGCCTGCGCGCTGGCCGAAGGGGCGGATCCGGTGGCGGCGGTACGCTTTGGCGCGGCGACCGCGGCGATTTCGGTCACGCGCCCCGGCACCGCCCCCTCGATGCCGGCGCGCGCGGAAATCGACGTGCTCCTCGCCCGCGGCTGAGGCGCGCGGCGCCTACATCCCCGGCAGCACCAGATCGGGCGGGCGGTGTCCGTCCTCGAAGGTGCGGATGTTGATGATCACGCGCTCGCCCATCTCGATGCGCCCCTCGAGCGTGGCCGATCCCATATGCGGCAGCAGCACGACATTGGCCAGCTCGCGCAGGCGCGGATTGATCGCGGCGCCGCGTTCATAGACATCAAGGCCCGCCCCCGCGATCCGCCCCTCGCGCAGCATCCGGGTCAGCGCGTTCTCGTCCACCACCTCGCCGCGCGAAGTGTTCACGATCACCGCCCCCGCCTTCATGAGCAGGAGCCGGCGTGCGTTCATCAGGTGATAGGTCGCGGGCGTGTGCGGGCAGTTGATCGACAGCACGTCGATGCGCGCCACCATCTGGTCCAGGCTTTCCCACCAGGTCGCGCCATGGGCGGCCTCGATATCGGGATGCAGCCTGCGGCGGTTGTGATAGTGGATGCCCATGCCGAAGGCCCGCGCCCGCTGCGCCACCGCCTGCCCGATCCGCCCCATGCCGAGGATGCCCAGTTGCCGCCCCGCGATCCGCCCGCCCAGCAGCGCGTTCGGATCCCAGCCGGTCCAGCCCCCGGACTGCATGATGGCCAGCCCCTCGGGGATCCGCCGCGTCACCGCAAGGATGAGGGCAAGCGCCATGTCGGCTGTGTCCCCGGTCATGACGCCGGGGGTGTTGGTCACGGCGATGCCGCGCGCGCGTGCCGCCTCGAGCGCGATGTGATCGACTCCCGCGCCGTAATTGGCGATCAGGCCAAGCTCGGGCCCCGCCTGTTCGATGAGCGCGGTGTCGATCCGGTCGCCCAGCGACGGCACAAGGACGCGGGCCTGCCGCATCGCCTGCGCCAGTTCGTCACGGGTCATCGGCGCGTCCCCTTCGCGGGTCGTGGTCGCGAACAATTCGCGCATCCTGGCCTCGACCGGCGCGGGCAACCGTCGCGTGACGACAACACTCAGACCCCGGTCGGCCATGGCGATTCCTTTCCGCCCTTCCGCGGGCGCCCCCGCACTGGCAAGGTGACAGTCGCAAAGGCGGGGCACAAGAACCCCCTGCGGGAAACGGGCGGGATCATGACACGGACGGGCGCTGCGGCGCTGATCCTGATTCTGGGGCTGATGGCCGGCGCAACCGCGCTACCGGCCGAAACCGCGCTGCGCCCGCTGGCGCGGCCCGATTCCGTCGCCGCCGCGGCTGAAACGGCGGAAACCGCGTCCGCCGATGCCGAGGCCGAAGCCCTGGCCGGCGTGATTGCCGGCGCGCTGCGCCCCGCGACCCCGCTCGCCCCGCCCGAGCCGCTCATGCCCGACGCCGCCGCGCTGGCCGCCCCGGCCGAGGCCACCACCGGGCCGGAAACCAACCTGCCGCTGCCGCGTTATGTCTCGCTCAAGACCGATGACGCGAATGTGCGGCGCGGCCCGTCGCTGTCGCACCGGATCGACTGGGTGTTCACCCGCGCGCACATGCCGCTGATGATCACCGCCGAATACGGCAACTGGCGGCGCGTCGTCGACCGCGAGGGCCTGGGCGGCTGGGTGCATTATTCGCTGCTCTCGGGCAACCGTACCGTCATTGTCGATCGCGACATGGCCCCGCTCTATGCCCGCGCCGACGAAAACGCGCCGGTGAATGCGCTGATCGAGGCCGGCGTGATCGCCCGGATCGAGGAATGCACCCCCGACTGGTGCCGCATCAACGCCGGCGGCTATCGCGGCTGGTCGCCGAAATCCGCGCTCTGGGGCGTGGCGCCGGGCGAAGTCCTCGACTGAACCGGGGCCGAGAATCTGGGCCGGGCTCAGCCCCCTGCCCCGCCCTCCTCCAGCAGTCCGCGCCCGCGCAGCAGCGCCCCGACCCCCGGCATCCGCCCGCGGAACCGGGTATAGAGTTCGGCCGCATCCCCGGACCCGCCGCGCGACAGGATATGCGCCTCAAGGCCCTGCGCCAGCGCCGGGTCGAACGGATCGCCCGCCTCGCGGAAGGCGTCAAAGGCGTCGGCGTCCATCACCTCGGCCCACATGTAGCTGTAATAGCCGCAGGAATAGCCGTCGCCGGCAAAGACATGGGCGAAATGCGGCGTGGCGTGGCGCATCGGGATCGCCCGCGGCAGGCCCAGCCCGGCCAGCACCTCGGCCTGGCGCTGCATCGGATCGGCGGGGGCGGGCCCTTCGTGAAAGGCCAGATCGACCAGCGCCGAGGCCAGATATTCCACGGTCTGGAACCCCATGTCATGCCGCGCCGCCCCGATCAGCCGGTCGCGCAGGTCGGCGGGCATCGGCTGTCCGGTGACGGCATGGGTGGCGAAGGTATCCAGAAGTTCGGGCACCTCGAGCCAGTGTTCGTAAAGCTGGCTGGGCAATTCGACGAAATCGCGCGCGACCGATGTGCCCGACACGCTCTCGTAGGTCACGTCCGACAGCATCTGGTGCAGCGCATGGCCGAATTCGTGGAACAGCGTGCGCGCATCGTCCCAGGACAGCAGCGCCGGTTCCCCCCTGGGCGGCGGGGCGAAGTTGCAGACGTTGAGGACGATCGGCGTCACCTCGCCCGCGCTTTTCGACTGGGCGCGCAGATGGGTGCACCAGGCGCCCGAATGCTTGGACGGGCGGTTGAACCAGTCGCCCACGAACAGCGCCACGTGCCGCCTGTCGCGCGTCACCTCGAAGGCGCGGGCGTCGGGGTGGTAAAGCGGCACCGCCACCTCGGCGAACTCGAGGCGGAACAGCCGGCCCGCGGTCCAGAACATCGCCGCGATCATGCGTTCGAGCGTGAGGAAGGGTTTCACCACCGCCTCGTCGATGTCGTGCAGTTCCCGGCGCCGGCGTTCGGCATAATGGTGCCAGTCCCAGGGTTCGAGCGGGCCGCTGTGCCCGTCCGCATGCAGCAGGGCGGTCAGGGCCGCGCCGTCGCGTTCGGCCGCGGCGCGGGCCGGGGCCCAGACCTGCATGAGAAGGTCGCGCACCGCCGCGGCATTCCCGGCCATCTCGGGCTCGAGCTTGAAGGACGCGAAATCGTCATGGCCCAGCAGGCGCGCGCGCTCCTCGCGCAGCGCCAGCATCTCGGCGGCGATGGCCCGGTTGTCGGTGGCGCCGCCGTTCGCGCCGCGCGCGATCCAGGCGGCATGGGCCCGCGCGCGCAGGTCGCGCCGGGGCGAGAATTGCAGGAAGGGCACGATCACCGACCGCGCCAGCGTCACCCCCGGCCCGCCGCGCCCCTCGCCCGCGCGGGTCAGCGCGGCGGTGACGAAATCGGGCAGGCCCGCCATGTCGTCTCCGGTCAGCGGCAGGAACCAGTCGCGCTCGTCGGCCAGCACGTTCTGCGAGAACCGGGTGCCAAGTTCGGCAAGCCGCGCCATCACCGCAGTCAGCCGTTCGCGCGCCCGGCCCTCGAGCAGCGCGCCCCCGCGCACGAACCGCCGCCGCGTGAGCAGCAGCACCCGCGCCTCCTCGGGGCCGAGAGCAAGGGCATCGCGCCCCTGCCACAGCGCCTCGATCCGCGCGAACAGCGCCCGGTCCGAGGTGATTTCCGAGGCGAAATCCGCCAGCAGCGGCGCGAAATCGCGTTCAAGCGCCTCGCGCACGGGATTGGTGTCGGCCCCCGCCACCGCGTCGAAGGCGGCCATGATCCGGTCGAGATCCGCGGTCGCGGTCTCGAGCGCGGCGATGGTATTGGCGAAATCGGGCGGCTCGGCATTGGTGGCGATGGCGCGCAGATTCGCCCGCGCCTGCACCAGCGCCGCCTCCACCGCCGGGCGCCAGTCGTCATCCGTCACCTGCGCGAAGGGGGCGATGCCGAAGGCGGTGGTCCAGGGGGCAAGAAGCGGGTTCATGGGTCTCTCCGGAGGCGACGTGGGGATGGGCGGGGGGGGACATGGATGCAGGCCCCTCGCTAGCGCCCTGGCGGGCGAAGGGCCAGACCTAGCCCTGCCGTCGCCGCAACCGCATCTCGAGCGCGCGCAGCAGGAGCGACAGGCCGATGGTCATGGTCAGATAGATCAGGGCCACGACGTTGTAGGTCTCGAAATAGCGGAAATTCCCGGCGGCAAGCACCTTGCCCAACTGGGTGATGTCGGTGACGCCCAGCACCGAGACCAGCGAGGAATCCTTGACCATGGCCACAAAGTCATTGCCAAGGGGCGGCAGGATCATGCGCAGCGCCTGCGGGAACACCACCAGGCGGAACCGCTGCCAGCGGTTCAGGCCCAGCGCGGTGGCCGCCTCGATCTGGCCTTGCGGCACGGCGGTCAGCCCGGCGCGAAACACTTCGGCCAGAAAGGACGCATAGGCGAGCGTGAGCGCGATCGCCGCGCGCCAGATCTGCGGAAAGTCGCGGCCCCTGACCTCGGCAAGGCCGAACGGCCCGCCGATGCGGTTCCACAGATCCACCAGCGCCGGGGCGAGGACGAAGGCGACATAGAGCAGCAGCACGATGATCGGGATGCCGCGCATCACCTCGACATAGAGCCGCGCCATCTGCCGCAGCAGGTAGAACCGCGACAGTTGCGCCAGCGCCAGCCCGAGGCCAAGCACGCAGGCCGAGGCATAGGCGACCAGCGTCACCATCACCGTGATGCCGATCCCCTTGGCCAGCGTGGCCAGGATATCGGCGTAAAGCGCGCTCGAGACCACTTCGCCGAACAGCCACAGGCCCGTCACCGCGATGATGACGAGCCAGAGGGGAAATTCCCGTCGCGGCGCCGGTTGCGGGATCATCGGGGACCGGCGGCCCCCGACAGTGGCGCGGCCGTCATTCGCCCATCTTGTAATCGAGGAACCAGCGCACGTTCAGCGCCTCGAGCGTGCCGTCGGCGCGCATCGATTCGATCGCCGCGTCGATCGGCGCCACCAGGTCCGACCCCTTCGGGAAGATGAAGCCGAAATCCTCGGTGCCGAGCGGCTCTCCCACGATCCTGAGCGCGCCGCCCGAGGCATCGACATAGCCCTGCCCGGCGGTGCCGTCGGTCAGGATCATGTCCACATCGCCCGCACGCAGCGCCTCGACCGTGGCGCCGAAGGTTTCGTAAAGCTTGATGCGGGGATTGGCCTCGTCCCCGTCGAGAACCTCGTAGACCCCGACATAGAAGGGCGTCGTGCCCGGCTGCGCCGCCATCAGCAGATCGGCATCGGCAGCGAACGAGGCGGCATCGTCAAAGCGGTCCTCGTCGCCGCGCACCAGCATGAGCATCTGGCTGGTCATGTAGGAGGTCGAGAAATCGACCATTTCCCGGCGATCCTCGCGGATGGTGATGCCGGTCATGCCCATGTCGTACTGGCCTTGGGACACCGCCGGGATCATCGCATCCCAGCTCGAATTGGCGTAGGTCACGCGCAGGTTCAGGCGCGTGGCGATCTCGGCCATGGCGTCGTATTCCCAGCCCACGGCAGTGCCGGACGAATCGAGGAACTGAAGCGGCGGATAGGCGTTCTCGGTCACGACCACGATCTCGCGCCCGCCCAGATCGGGCAGGCCCTCGGCCTGGACGGCAGCGGCGGCCAGCGTCGCGGCGGCGGCAAGGATCAGTCGGTGCATCACATTCTCCCCGGTGTTGGCTGGTTTTTTCAGGTGTCGGCAGGTGTCGGCAGGTGTCGGCCCGAGTATGCCGCGCGCCGTCCGCTTGGCAAGGGCGCGGCTGATCAGCCCTTGCTGCACACGGGGCAATCGGGGCTGCGCCAGATGCGGATGACGCGCGCCTGCGCCTCGAGCGCGTCCCAGATGAGCAGGCGGCCACGCAGCGGCGTGCCCGCGCCGGTGACGATCTTCACCGCCTCGGCCGCCATCATCGTGCCGATGACGCCGGGCAGCGGGCCCAGCACCCCGGCCTCGGCGCAGGACGGGGCAAGGCCCGGCGCCGGCGCCTCGGGGAACAGGCAGGCCAGACAGGGCGCGCCCCCGGCCGGATCCCAGACCGAAAGCTGCCCCTCCCATTGCGAGAGCATGCCGCCCACCACGGGAATCCCCCGCGCCACCGCCGCCGCATTCACGATCTGGCGCGTGGCGAAACTGTCGGTTCCGTCCAGCACCAGATCGTATTCCTGCAAGAGTTGCGCAGCATTCCCGGCATCAAGGCGGGTGTCATGTTCGATAATGTCAACATGCGGGTTGAGCGCCCGCAGCGCCGCCGCGGCCGAGGCGGTCTTTTTCGTGCCGACCGACGCGGCGGCATGGATCACCTGCCGCTGGAGGTTGCTCTCTTCCACCACATCGTCGTCAAGCACCCCGATCCGCCCGACCCCGGCCGCCGCCAGATAGAGCAGCGCGGGCGCCCCAAGCCCCCCCGCCCCCACCACCAGCACCCGCGCCCGGCGCAGCGCCCGCTGCCCCGGCCCGCCGATCTCGCGCAGGATCATGTGGCGCGAATAGCGCGCCAGTTCGGCCTCGCGAAACGTGCCCGGGGGCTGTGGCGGATGCCGGGGGGCGGCGACGGGAACCGGTACGCCGCGCGCCCGCGCCCGCGCCCTGAGCCGCCGCAGGCCCCAGCCATACAGGACCACCAGCGCCAGCGCCCCGGCCAGAACCGCCAGCGCCGGCCCGCTCATGCCCCGGTTCCGGTCGATCCGAACCCGCCCGCGCCGCGCGCGGTGTCGCGGGTGAAATCCTCGACGATGTTCACCACCGGGCGCAGCACCGGAACGAACATCATCTGGGCGATGCGGTCGCCGGGCAGGATCGTCACCGGCGCGGCGCCGGGCGCGCTGCGATTCCAGACGGAAATCATGATCTCGGCCATGTAATCCGCGTCGATGAGGCCCACGGCATTGCCAAGCACCAGCCCCTTGCGATGACCCAGGCCCGATCGCGGCAGGATCAGCGCCGCCATCCCCGACTGCCCCATCAGAAGCGCGAACCCCGCCGGCACCAGCACCGCCGGATCCCCCGGCGCGACGGTCAGCGGCTCCTTCAGGCAGGCATGCAGATCCCAGGCGGCGGCCAGTTCGCTCTGATGGCGCGGCAGGCCCCAGTCGTGCAGGCGCGGATCAAGGATGCGCATCTCGATCGCATGGGGGTGGCCCTGCATCCGCTCACTCCGCTTCCTGGTCAGGTTTCCGGTCGGATTTCCGCTCGAGCGCCGCCGCGATGCGCAACGCCAGACGGCGCGCCACCTCGTCCTTGGGCAGACGCGGCCATGCCTCCTCGCCCGAAGCGGTGAGGATGGTCACGGCATTCTCGGCCCCGCCCATGATGCCGGTCGCAGGCGAGACATCGTTGGCCACGATCCAGTCACAGCCCTTGCGCGCCAGTTTCGCGCGCGCATGCGTCAGAACATCGCTGGTCTCGGCGGCGAAACCCACGACCAGCGCGGGCCGCCCGGCCCCCGGCCTTGCCACCGTGGCCAGGATATCCGGGTTTTCGGTCAGGTCGAGCGCGGGCAGCCGCCCCGCGGATTTCTTCATCTTCTCGCCCGCGGCATTGGCCACGCGCCAGTCGGCCACCGCCGCCGCCATCACCGCGGCATCGGCCGGCAGCGCCGCCACGACCGCATCCAGCATCTCGCGCGCGGTCTCGACCCGGATGACATCGACCCCGGCGGGCGGCGCCACCGCGGCCGGACCGGTGACGACGGACACCCGCGCGCCCAGGTCGCGCAACGCCGCCGCGATCGCCGTTCCCTGCGCCCCGGACGAGCGGTTGGCGATATAGCGCACCGGGTCGATCGGTTCGTGCGTGGGCCCCGAGGTGACGACGACATGCCGCCCGGCCAGCGGCCCCGCCCCCAGCGCCCGCTCGATCGCGGCAAGGATCGCCATCGGCTCGGCCATCCGGCCGGGCCCGAATTCGCCGCAGGCCATGGCGCCCTCGTCCGGGCCCGCGAACAGGATCCCGTCAGCGGCCAGTTGCGCCACGTTGCGCCGCGTCGCCGCATGGGTCCACATGCGCACATTCATGGCCGGCGCGACCAGCACCCGCTTGTCCGTGGCCAGCAGCAGCGTCGAGGCGAGATCGTCCGCAAGGCCCGCGGCCATCCTGCCCATCAGATCGGCCGTCGCCGGAGCCACGACCACGAGATCGGCCGCACGCGACAGTTCGATATGCCCCATCTCGGCCTCGGCGGTCAGATCGAACAGATCCTCCTGCACCGCCACGCCGCACAGCGCGGAAACCGACAGCGGCGTGACAAAGCGCGCGCCCGCGCGGGTCAGCACCGGCGTCACACGCACCCCGCGTTCGCGCAGGCGGCGGATGAGGTCGAGCACCTTGTAGGCCGCGATCCCGCCGCCGATGATGATGAGAACGTGACGGCCCGCAAGCATGGCGCCCTCCTTTGGCGCAGGGTAGGGCGCGGCGCGGCCAAGGGCAATCGCCCGGCCGGCGCCCGAACCGGCAAATTCGCGAATTTGCCGTCAGCCCAAGGCAAATTCGCGAATTTGCCTTGACCACTGGCCCAATCCGCCGCCGCGCGTTAGGGACGTGCCATGACCGCCCTTCCCCATCTCAGCCTTGTCATCGGCGGCGCCGCCTCGGGCAAGTCCGACTTTGCCGAAGGGCTGGTGCTGGGCTCCGGCCTCGGGCCGGTCCATGTCGCCACCGCCGAAATCCGCGACGCCGAGATGGCGGCCAAGGTTGCCCTGCACCGTGCCGGACGCGCGGGCCGGGGCTGGCGCGACATCGAGGAGCCCCGCGACCTTCCCCGGGCGCTGGCCAGGATCCGCCCGGGCGAGGCCGCGCTTGTCGATTGCGCGACATTGTGGCTGACCAACCTGCTGCTGGCGGATATCGACATCGCCGCCGCCGAAGCCGCTCTCTGGCCCGCACTCGCGGCCGCGGCCGGCCCGGTCGTCGTGGTCTCGAACGAGGTGGGGGCCGGGATCGTGCCGGACAATGCGCTCGCGCGGCGGTTCCGTACGGTTCAGGGCGGGTTCAACCGGCGCCTTGCCGGGCGGGCCGGCCTGGTCGTGACGGTGATCGCGGGGCTGCCCCTTGTCCTCAAGGGAGCCCTGCCGTGACGCGGCTGTGGCTGGTGCGGCACGGGCCGACCCATGCGCGCACCCTCGCCGGCTGGAGCGACATCCCGGCCGACCTTTCCGACCACGGTGCGCTGGCGCGCCTTGGCGCGCGCCTGCCACAGGCGGCCGTTGTGTCCTCGGACCTGACGCGCGCCGTCGCCACCGCCGATGCCCTTGCCGGCTCCCGTCCGCGCCTGCCGCATGCGCCGGCCCTGCGCGAGATGCATTTCGGGGCCTGGGAGGGCCTGACCCATGCCGAAGTTGCCGCCCGCGATCCCGATCTGTCGCGCGCCTTCTGGACCGATCCCGAAAAGGTCGCGCCCCCCGGCGGCGAAGGCTGGCAGGCGCTGCGCGCGCGGGTGACGGGGGCCGTGGCCGAACTGGCCCCGGGGCGTGACGACCTGATCGTGGTCGCGCATTTCGGCGTGATCCTTGCCCTGATCCAGCAGGCGACCGGCGAGGGCATCACCCGCGTCATGGGCCGCCGGATCGAGCCGCTGTCGCTGAGCACGATCACGCTCGGGCCGGGGGGCTGGGGGCTTGGCGCGGTGAACCAGGCCCCCTGAGCCGGGCTTGCGTTAACACTTCGTCAACCAGAACGCCCTAACCCTGATCCCGGAGGCAAGCGGGCGGTCCGGGCGGGAAATGACAGCGATCACCTATACCGTCGCCTTCGAGGGGGTGGAGGCCCGCCTGGTCGAGGTGCAATGCGCCATCTCACCGGGCATGCCGGCCTTCGCCATCGTCGGCCTGCCCGACAAGGCGGTCAGCGAGGCCCGCGAACGGGTGCGGGCCGCGCTGTCGGGCATGGCGATCGCGTTGCCGTCAAAGCGCATCTCGGTCAACCTCTCGCCCGCGGACCTGCCGAAGGAGGGATCGCATTTCGATCTGCCGATCGCGCTTGCGCTGCTGGCCGCGCTCGACATCCTGCCCCATGACGAGGTGGAGCGCACCGTCGCGCTGGGCGAACTCGCGCTCGGGGGGCGGCTCGTGCCGGTGACGGGGGCGCTTCCGGCGGCCATGGCCGCGGCCGAGGAGCACCGGATGCTGCTTTGCCCCCGCGCCAGCGGCGCCGAGGCGGCCTGGGTTGGCGCGGCCGAGGTGATCGGTGCCGATTCGCTGCCTGCGGTGATCCGCCACTACACCGGCGCACAGACCATTGCCCCGGCCGAACCCGGAGAGGTCGTCACCACCGCCACGCCGCGCGATCTGCGCGATGTCCGTGGCCAGGAACGGGCCAAGCGCGCGCTCGAGATCGCGGCCGCCGGCCGGCACCACCTGATGATGGTCGGCCCCCCCGGTTCCGGCAAGAGCATGCTGGCTGCGCGCCTGCCCGGGATCCTGCCGCCGCTGTCGCCCATCGAGGCGCTCGAGACCTCGATGATCCATTCGCTGGCCGGTCTTCTGGACGAGGGCGGGATCAGCCGCACCCGCCCCTTTCGCGAGCCTCATCACACCGCCTCGATGGCGGCCATCGTCGGGGGCGGGCGGCGGGCCGGGCCGGGCGAGGTCAGCCTTGCCCATAACGGCGTGCTCTTCATGGACGAATTTCCCGAATTTCCCCGCCCCGTGCTCGAGACCCTGCGTCAGCCGGTCGAGACCGGCGAGGTCGTGGTCGCGCGCGCCAATGCCCATGTGCGCTATCCCTGCCGGTTCCTGCTGGTCGCGGCCGCCAATCCCTGCCGCTGCGGCCATCTTGCCGATGCCGCCCGCGCCTGTTCGCGCGCGCCCGCCTGCGGCGAGGACTACCTTGGCCGCATCTCGGGCCCGCTCATGGACCGGTTCGACCTGCGCATCGAGGTGCCCGCGGTCACGCCCGCCGATCTTGACCTGCCGGCCTCGGGCGACAGTTCGGCCGTGATCGCCGTCCGGGTCGCCGCCGCCCGCGCGCGCCAGGGGGGGCGCTACGCCGGGCATGAACGCGCACGCTCGAACGCCGATGCCGAGGGGCGGCTTCTCGACGAGGTCGCCGCGCCCGATGCCGAGGGGCGCGCGCTGCTGGCGCGGGCGGCCGAACGGATGGGGCTGTCGGCGCGTGGTTACCACCGCGTGTTGCGGGTCGCGCGCACCATCGCCGATCTGGACGACAGCGCGGATGTGCACCGCCCGCATGTGGCCGAGGCACTGTCCTACAGGCTCGCCTTCTCGAAGGAGGTCTGAATGAAGGCCGCCACGCCCCGAAGCGCCGCCCGCGCCTCGGGGAACCAGCCGTCTCCAAGGTGCCAGACATGCGGGCAACCGGGCCACAACTCGCAAACGACCTCGCCCCCCGCGGCGCGCAGACGATCGGCCAGGCGCCGCGAATCGGCCGAGAGCACCTCTTGCGCCCCGGCCTGGATCAGCACCGGCGGCGGGTCGCGGAACTGCGCTCGCACCGGCGAGGCGCGCGGATCCCCCGGGTCGGCGCCGGCCAGATAGAGCGCGGCGATTTCCGCGATGCGCGCCTCGGGGACGACCGGATCGGCGCCGGCCGCGTGGCGCAGCGCTGCGCCTTGCAAGGTGAGATCGGCCCAGGGCGACAGCAGGACCATCGCGGCCGGACGCTCGTCCCGCGCAAGCACGCGCGCCAGCAGGCCGGCCGCCAGGTTTCCCCCGGCCGAATCGCCCGACAGGACGATATCCCCCGGCCGGTAGCCCAGCGCGATCAGCGCGTCCCAGGCCGCAAGTGCCGCCTCGGGTGCGGCGGGAAAGCGCGCTTCGGGCGCCAGCGGGTAGCGGGGCGCGCAGACCTCGACCCGCGCAAGCCGCGACAGCCGGCCGAGCATGGCCGCATGGGTACGCGGCGAGCCCGCGACAAAGGCGCCGCCGTGGAAATGCAGGATGACGCGGCGCGGCGCGGCAGCGCCGACCCCGATCCAGTGCAGTTCCACCCCGCCCCGGTGCCGCACGAGATGGCGCAGATGCCGCGGTGCAAGGTGCAGATGCGGGGCCAGCCGCTCGACCAGCCGCCGCGCACGGGCGGTGGGCGCGACCCGCGCCAAGACCGGGCGCACGAACAGACGCGCCAGACGGACGGCCAGCGCCATCCGCCACGACATCGCTCAGGCGCCCCGGCGCCGCTCGATCGCCTCCCAGATGAGGAGGGCGGCATTGGTGCCGTCGAACCGCTCGAGCTCCTGGATGCCGGTGGGCGAGGTGACGTTGATCTCGGTGAGCCAGTCGCCGATCACGTCGATTCCGACGAAGATCAGCCCCTTTTCACGCAGGACCGGACCGATGCGCGCGCAGATCTCGCGGTCGCGGTCGCTGAGCGCGATCTTCTCGGGGCGGCCGCCGACATGCATGTTCGAACGCGTCTCGCCGGGTTGCGGCACCCGGTTGATCGCGCCCACCGCCTCGCCGTCGACAAGGATCACCCGCTTGTCGCCCAGGGCCACCTGCGGCAGGAATTTCTGCACGATCAACGGCTCGCGCGTGAAGCCGGTGAAGAGTTCGAATAGCGAGGACAGGTTCGAATCGCCATGGGCGAGCTTGAACACCCCCGCCCCGCCGTTGCCGTAGAGCGGCTTGATGATCACATCGCCGTGACGTTCGCGAAAGGCGCGCAATGTGGCCAGGTCGCGGGCGATGGCAGTGGGCGGCGTGAGATCGGGGAACCGCAGCACAAGAAGCTTCTCGGGGCTGTTGCGCACCCAGAACGGGTCGTTCACCACCAGGGTCGAGGGGTGGATCATGTCGAGCAGATGGGTCGTGGTGATGTAATGCATGTCGAAGGGCGGATCCTGGCGCAGCCAGACCACGTCGAAATCCGCCAGGTCGACCACCTGCTGCGCGCCCAGCGTGAAATGGTCCCCCTTCACCCGGCGCAGCGTCAGCGGCCAGCCGCGCGCGGTCACCCGCCCCTCCTCGAAGGCGAGGGCGTCGGGCAGGTAGTAGAACAGCGCATGCCCGCGCTCCTGCGCTTCGAGCGCGATGCGGAAGGACGAATCGGCGTCGATGTCGATCCCCGCGATCGGGTCCATCTGGATGGCAACCCTGAGCCCCATGGCAATCCTCCGTTCGACCCGCCCTGTTTGGCCCGTCCGGCCACGGGGTGCAATGGCGGGTCAGGCCGCCATGAAGGCGTTCTCGATCACCCGGACCGCGCCCCGCCCGTCGACCAGCGCCAGATCGAAGCGCATGTCGGTGTCCTGGCCGCGCGGTTCATGCGCAAGATATTCGGAGGCGGCATCGCAGATCCGCCCGATCTGGCGCGGACCGAGGCGCCAGGCCGCCTCGTCGAAACTGCGCGCCTTCTTCACCTCGACAAAGACGACCGAACCGCCGTCGCGGGCGATGATGTCGATCTCTCCGCCCTGCCCGCGCCAGCGCCGGCGGACCACCGGCTTGCCCTCGCGTTCATAGCGCATGGCGACGATCTCTTCGGCGGCGACGCCTGATGCCTGCGCCATCGTCCCGGTCATCCTGCGCCATTCGTTCCCGCGCCCGGCCGCCACACCTGCCTGCATCATTCCTTGTCCTCCATCCCGAGTGCGATCTGGTAGACCTGCCGCCGCGGCAGGCCCAGTGCACCCGCCACTGCGGTTGCCGCATCCTTGAGGCGCATGGTCTGCATCGCCTCGCCCAGGGCGGTGCGGATGTCATCCTCAGCCGCCGCGGGCGCGCTGCCGCGCCCGACCACGAGCACCACCTCGCCCTTCACCTCCGTACCGTCGAGTTCCAGCGCGAGGCTGCCCAGGGTTCCGCGTCTCACCTCCTCGAATCGCTTGGTCAGTTCCCTGCACATCACTGCCGGGCGATCTTCGCCCATCATTTCCTTCATTTCCCCTAACGTCGCCGCGATTCGTCTGGGGGATTCGAGAAAGAACATCGGCATGTCGAGGTCGCGCAATCCTGCGATCGCGCGGCGCCTTTCGGACGGCGCCGCGGGCAGGAAGCCGATGAAGGCGAATCGCTCTGCGGGCATCCCCGCCACGCACAGCGCCGCCAGCAGCGACGACGGCCCCGGTGCGGCGGTGACGGGCAGGTCCGCGCCGATCGCGGCCCGGGCAAGGGTGAAGCCCGGATCGGCCAGCACCGGGGTTCCGGCCTCGCTCGCGTAGGCGACGGCGCGGCCTGCGGCGATGGCGGCCACGATCCGCGCATCGGCGGCGGCGCCCGAATGGTCGTGAATCGCCACCACCGCCCGCCCGCCCAGGGGGATGCCGTGGATCTCCATCAGGCGGCGCAGGCTGCGGGTATCCTCGGCCGCGAGGAGATCGGCACTGGCGAGGATGTCGAGCGCGCGCAAGGTGATGTCGCGGGCATTGCCGATCGGCGTCGCCACGAGATAGAGACCGGGGGCAAGAGCCCGCTTCTCCCATGTCATCCGACGATTCCTCCCTAGACCCGCAGGGCCCGTTCAATATGATGCCACCAGTATGAAGTCCCGTGCCGGCGCGCACCAGCCGCGACCGGGGCGCGGTGTGTGGTTCGCGCTGGCCGGTTTCGAGGAAGGATCCTTCATGTTCGCCAAGACATTTTCGCGCCGTGCGACCCTTGTGCGCACCCTCGCCGCGGCGGGCCTTGCGTTTCTGGCCGCCTGCGCGCCCATGCCCGGCACCATCGGCGAGGCGCCGCCGGTGCGGCCCGGCAGTGCGGTGAAGGTCGCCCTTCTGGTGCCGGCCGGTTCCGGCAATTCGAGCGACGAGCTCATCGCCGCCAATCTCGAGAATGCCGCGCGCCTTGCCGTGGCCGATCTGGGCGGCGCCGGGATCGACCTGCGCGTCTATGCCACCGCCGGCGATCCGGCGCGGGCGGCGCAGGTGGCGGTGCAGGCGGTGGCGGACGGCGCGGGGATCATCCTGGGGCCGCTTTACGCCGAAGAGGCCAATGCCGCCGGGGTCGCGGTCGCGCCTTCCGGGGTCAACCTCCTTGCGTTCTCCAACAACCCGACCATCGCCGGGGGCAATGTCTTTGTCCTGGGCCAGACCTTCCGCAACACCGCCGACCGGCTGGTGCGCTACGGGCTGCGCAACGGGGTGAACAACTATCTTGTCGTGCATGGCGACGACCTCCAGGGCCAGATCGGCAGCAATGCCATCGCCGCCGCGGTGCGCACCAACGGCGGCACCGTGGCCGGGATCCAGGGCTATCCGATGTCGCAATCGGGCATTCTGGGCGCCGCGCCGCGCATCGCCGCCGCGGCGCGTTCGGGCAATGCCGGGGCGGTGTTCATGACCGCGGGCGTGAACGCGGATCTGCCGATCCTTGCCACCGCCCTGCCCGAGGCCGGGCTTGGCCCCGATGCCGTGCGCTATCTGGGCCTGACGCGCTGGAATGCGGTGCCGCAGGCGCTGACGCTGCCGGGGCTTCAGGGCGGGCTGTTCGCTTTGCCCGATCAGCAGATGTCCGCCCAGTTCGAGGCCCGCTACACGGCCGCCTATGGCAGCGCGCCGCATCCGCTGGCCAGCCTCGCCTATGACGGGATCGCCGCCATCGGCGCGCTGGTGGCGCGCGGCGATTCGCAGGCGCTGGGGCGCAGCGCGCTCACGCAGGCGCAGGGGTTCCAGGGCACGTCGGGCATCTTCCGGCTGCTGCCGGACGGCACGAACGAACGCGGCCTTGCCGTGGCCGAGGTGCGCGGCGGGCAGGTGGTGGTCCTCGATCCGGCGCCGCGCGCCTTTGGCGGGGCCGGATCCTGACAGACACACCCGCAGGCGAATCGCGCGGCGCCCCTGACCGGGGGGCGCCGGCGCCCTGTCCGCCGCCTCCGCCCGATCTGCCCGGTCCGCCCGATGCGATCTGGGACGGGGCCGCGGTCACTGCCGCGCTCGAACTTGCGCTGTCCGTCCCGCGCGACGAGATCGCAAGGCGCCGCGCGGTGGTCGAGGTGCTGGCCCCGGCGCAGGCCCGCGGGCGCGCGGCCATCGCCGCGACCCTTGCCGCGCATCCGCGCGCATCCGGCCCGGTGATCCATGCGCAGGCCTGGCTGACCGACTGTCTGCTCTGTGCCACGCTCGATGCGGTGCGCCGCCACTTTGCGCCGCTGGCCAATCCGACCGGGGCCGAGCGGCTGGCGGTGATCGCGGTCGGCGGCTTTGGCCGGGGCGAGATGGCGGCCTTTTCCGATGTGGACCTGCTGTTCCTCACCTCCTGGCGCCTCACCCCCTGGGCCGAGAGCCTGGTCGAATCCGTGCTCTATGTCCTGTGGGATCTGCGGCTGAAGGTCGGCCATGCCACGCGCGACCTTGATGATTGCCTGCGCCACGCGCAGGACGACATGACCATCCGCACCAGCCTGCTGGAGATGCGCCATATCGCGGGCGACGCCGCGCTGAGCGCGACGCTGCACGAACGGCTGCGGCGCGACCTGTTCGCCACCAGCGCCGCCGCCTTCGTCGAGGCCAAGCTGGCCGAGCGCGACGAACGCCACCGCCGTCAGGGCGGGCAGCGCTATGTGGTCGAGCCGAACGTGAAAGAGGGCAAGGGCGGGCTGCGCGACCTGCAATCGCTGTTCTGGATCGTGAAATACGTCTATGGCGTGGACAGCGCCCGCGATCTTGTCGAACGCGGGGTGCTGTCGTTCGAGGAATGGCAGACCTTTGCCGCGGCGGGCGAATTCCTCTGGGCGGTGCGCTGCCATCTGCACCTGATCGCCGGGCGGGCGGCCGATCAGCTTGGCTTCGACATGCAGATCGAGGTGGCCCGGCGCATGGGCTATGAGGACGGCGGCGGGCGGCGCGGGGTCGAGCGGTTCATGCACGACTATTTCCGCCACGCCACGCGGGTGGGCGAACTGACCCGCATCGTCCTCACCCAGCTCGAGGAGGAACATACCAAGCGCGCGCCGCTGCTCATGCGGCTCATGCCGCGCCGCAGGCGGGCGCGCCCGCCCTATGCGATCCGCCGCAACCGGCTGTGCATCGCCGACGAGGCCGCCTTCTTTGCCGATCCTTTGGCCATGATCGGCGTCTTCGGAGAGGGGATGCGCACCGGCACGCTGCTGCATCCCGATGCGATGCGGCTGGTTGCGGCCAATCTGGCGCGCATCGACGACACGCTGCGCGCCAGCCCCGAGGCCAACCGCCTGTTTCTCGACATGCTGCTGCGCCACGGCAACCCCGAGAGGGTGCTGCGCAACATGAACGAACTGGGCGTCCTTGGCGCCTTCATCCCGGAATTCGGGGCCATCGTGGCGATGATGCAGTTCAACATGTATCACCATTACACGGTGGACGAACACACGATCCAGGCGATCAGCCACCTTGCCCGGATCGAGCGCGGCGAACTGGTCGAGGATCTGCCGCTGTCGTCGCAGATCCTGGCGCGCGGGGTGAACCGGCGGGTGCTCTATCTGGCGCTGCTGCTGCATGACTGCGGCAAGGGCCGCCCCGAGGACCATTCGGTGATCGGCGCGCAGATCGCCCGCCGCCTGGCCCCGCGCTTCGGCCTGAGCCGGCGCGAGGCCGAGACCGTCGAATGGCTGGTGCGCCACCACCTGCTCATGTCCGACACGGCGCAGAAGCGCGACATCGCCGATCCGCGCACGGTGCGCGATTTCGTCAAGGCGGTGGGCACGCAGGAGCGGCTCGACCTGCTCACCGTGCTCACGGTCTGCGACATATCCGGCGTGGGGCCCGGCACCTGGAACAACTGGAAGGCGATGCTGATGCGGGCGCTGTGGCAGTCCGCGTCCGAGGCGATCGCCGGGCGCCCCGGGGACAGCCGCGAACTGCGCGAGACCGAGGCCCGCCGTGCCCTGCGCGAGGCGCTGGCCGACTGGTCCGCCGCCGAGCTGCGCCTTGAGACCCAGCGCCACCACGGCCCCTACTGGCAGGGCCTGCCCACGGCGGCGCATCTGGTCTTTGCCCGGCTGCTGCGCGGGATCGCGCCCGATTCCATCCGCCTCGACATCAGCCCCGACCCGGCGCGCGATGCCACGCGGGCCTGCATCGTGATGGCTGACCGGCCGGGCCTGTTCGCGCGCATGACCGGCGCCCTGGCCATGGTGGGGGCGAATATCGTCGATGCGCGCACCTATACGTCGCGCGACGGCTGGGCGACCGCGATCTTCTGGGTGCAGGACGGCGAGGGGCACCCCTACGAGGAGGCGCGGCTGTCGCGGCTCGAGGGGCGGATCCGCGCCGTGCTCGAGGGGCGGGCCACCGCGGCCGAGGCGCTGGTGCCGCGCGACCGCCTGAAGAAGCGCGAACAGGCGTTTCGCGTGCCGACCTCGATCACCTTCGACAACGAAGGGTCCGACATCTACACGATCATCGAGGTGGACACCCGCGACCGTCCGGCGCTGCTGCATGACCTCACGCGGACCATGTCCGAAAGCAATGTCTCCATCGCCAGTGCGGTGATTGCGACCTATGGCGAACAGGCGGTGGATACGTTCTATGTCAAGGACCGATTCGGGCTGAAGATCCAGCCCGGCAACCGGCAGACCCGGCTCGAGGCGCGGCTGCGCGCGGCGATCGAGGCTGGGGCCGCGCGGGCGAGGGCATAGGAGAGACGAGAGCCGTGGCCAGACCGATCCGCCTGATCCGCGGCGCCGTCACCGTGGGGCTGTGGACGCTGCTCAGCCGCGGGGCGGGGTTCGTGCGCGACGTGATGATCGCGGGCTATCTGGGCACAGGGGCGATGGCCGACGCCTTCAACGTGGCCTTCGCCCTGCCCAACATGTTCCGCCGCTTCTTTGCCGAAGGCGCGTTCAACATGGCCTTCGTGCCGCTATATGCGCGGCGCATCGATTCGGGCGAGGATCCGGCCACCTTCGCGCGCGACGCGCTTGCGGGGCTGGGGACGGTGCTGGTGCTGTTCTCGCTTCTGGGCACGCTGCTCATGCCCTGGCTGGTCTGGGCGATGGCCAGCGGCTTTGCCGGCGACGCACGGTTCGACCTTGCCGTGGATTACGGGCGCATCACCTTTGTCTATATCCTGTTCATCTCGCTCGTGGCGCTGCTGTCGGGGATCCTCAACAGCCACGGCCAATTCACCGAGGCGGGCATGGTGCCGGTGCTGATGAACCTCATGTTCATCGGCGCGATGCTGCTGGCCGACCGGGCCGGGTGGAACATGGGCCTGACCCTGGCCTGGACCACGCCGGTGACGGGGATCGTGCAACTGGGCTTTACCTGGGTGGCGGCGGCGCGGCTGGGCCTGGCCCCGGCCATCGCCCGGCCGCGCCTCACGCCCGAGGTGAAGCGCCTTCTGGTCATCGCCGGGCCGGTGGTGCTGTCGGGCGGGATCGTGCAGATCAACATGATCGTCGGGCGCCAGATCGCCAGCTATACCGAGGGCGCGGTGTCCTGGCTGGTCTATGCCGACCGGCTCTATCAACTGCCGCTGGGCGTGGTGGGGATCGCGGTGGGGACGGTGCTGCTGCCGGAACTGGCGCGCAGGCTGGGCGCGGGGGATTCGCCGGGCGGGCGCGAGGCGCTGAACCGGGCGGCGGAATTCGCGCTCCTGCTCACGCTGCCGGCGGCGGTGGCGCTGGTGGTGATCGCGCATCCGCTGGTGTCGGTCCTCTACGGGCGCGGCGCCTTCGGCGCGGCCGATGCCGAGGCGACCGCGCTCGCGCTGGCGATCTACGGAGCGGGCCTGCCGGCCTTCATGCTGCACAAGGTGCTTCAGCCCCTCTTCTACGCGCGCGAGGACACGCGCAGCCCGTTTCGCTATGCGCTGGTCTCGATGGGGCTGAACGTGGCGATCGCGCTGGGCCTTGGCGCCGTGGTCGGCTGGTCGGCGGCGGCCTGGGGGACCACGCTCTCGGCCTGGGCGATGGCGGCGCTGCTGTGGCGCGGCTCGCGCAGGATGGGCGAGGCGGCGCGCATCGACGCCCGCCTCAGGGCGCGCCTGTGGCGCATCGCGCTGGCCGCGGCGATCATGGGCGCGGTGCTCTGGGCGCTGGCGCTGGGCCTTGGCGGATGGCTCGATCAGGCGGGGATGCGCTATGGCGCGCTTGCGCTGCTGGTCGGGATCGGGGCGGCGGTCTATTTCGCGGCCGGGGCGGCGCTGGGCGCGTTCCGGCCGGGCGACATCGGCCGGATCCTGCGCCGGAAACGCGGCTGAAGCCCGCGCAGCCGCACCGTTCGCTCAGCCGCGCCGTTCGCTCAGCCGCGCCGTTCACGCAACCGCGCACGCAAGGCCGCGAAGCCGCCCGGCGACACCACGACCGACAGCGCGAAGCCGGCCCCGAACCCCGCCAGTTCGGCGACGAAGGTCAGGTCGATCCCGCCGCCGATCAAGGGCGACAGAGCCGCGAACAGGAACTGAAGCAGCAGCAGGAACCCGATGAGCCGGAACGCCTGCAGCCGGTTGCCGCCTTGCTGCCCGATGCGCGCGAACATCAGCCAGCTCAGCGCCCCGATCAGCGCATAGACCCCCGGATAGGCCCCGATCAGCACCCCGCCCCCGCCCGCGACCAGGCCGAACGCCACCGCCCCGGCCACCAGCCCGGCCAGGAACACCGCCAGCACCGCCCAGGGGGCAAAGACCTCGCCCACCACCTTGCCCAGCGCCAGCAGCATCGCGATGGCGAACAGCGCATGTGTCACCCCGCCGTGGATGAACCCGTAGCCCACGAAGCGGCGCAGCATGGCGCCCGAATGGTTGCCCAGCGCCACCACCTGATCCCAGACCACGGGCGAGAACCCCCAGTCCTGCACCGCCCGCAGCCGCCAGCCGATCCCGCCGGCCCCGCCGATCAGCCCGGCTTCGGCCGCCGAGAGCAACGCCTCGATCCCGGCCATGGCCAGGGCCAGGATCACCACGACCGGGGTGATCGGATTGACGGGCAGGACCGGTTCACGCATGTCGGTTGCTTTCTTGACGCGCCATTGGCCCATGGCTAAGCCCCGATTGCCCCGATTTCCAGAAGGCCCGCCCATGTCCGCACCAAAGTTCACCCCCCGTGTCTTTTCCGGCATCAAGCCGTCGGGGGGGCTGACCCTCGGGAACTACCTGGGCGCGATCAAGCGGTTCGTCGCCATGCAGGGCGGCGCCTTCGACTGTGTCTATTGCGTGGTCGATCTGCATGCGATCACCGTCTGGCAGGATCCGGCCGAACTGGCCCATGCCACGCGCGAGGTGGCCGCGGGCTTCATCGCCGCCGGGATCGACCCGGAACGCTCGATCCTCTTCAACCAGGCCCAGGTGAGCCAGCACACCGAGCTGGGCTGGATCTTCAACTGCGTCGCGCGGGTGGGCTGGATGAACCGCATGACCCAGTTCAAGGAAAAGGCCGGCACCAACGCCGAGAACGTGAGCCTGGGCCTTTATGCCTATCCCTCGCTCATGGCGGCGGACATCCTGCTCTATCATGCCACGCATGTGCCGGTGGGCGAGGACCAGAAGCAGCATGTCGAGCTGACCCGCGACATCGCGCAGAAGTTCAACCATGACTTCAAGGTCGATTTCTTCCCCGAGACCATCCCCGTGATCGAGGGGCCGGCCATGCGGGTGATGAACCTGCGCGACGGCACGAAGAAGATGTCGAAATCGGGCGAATCGGACATGGAGCGCATCAACATGACCGATGATGCCGACACGATCGCCCGGAAGTTCCGCAAGGCGCGCACCGATGCCGAACCGCTGCCCGACACGGTCGAGGGGCTGGCGGGCCGGCCCGAGGCGCGGAACCTTGTCGACATCTACGCGGCGCTGGCCGACATCACCCCGGCCGAGGTGCTGGCGCGCTATCCCGGTGCGGGCTGGGGCACGTTCAAGCCGGCGCTGGCCGATCTCGCGGTCGAGAAACTCGCCCCGATCAGCGGCGAGATGGCACGTCTCATGGCCGACCCGGCCGAGATCGACCGCATCCTGGCGCGGGGGGCCGAGCGCGCGCGTGAAATCGCCGCACCGATCCTGGCGCGCACCTACGAGATCGTGGGCCTGATCCGGTCCTGAGGGCGGCAACCGGCGACGGACAGGGGACGGATGGGGCACGGATGGGCGGCGCGCGAACGCGCTCTTGCCTGCCGCCCCGCCCTTCGTTCATGATCCCGCCTGGCCGAAAGGGAATGTCCATGCGCAAGTTCCTCGTGGTGCTCGACGACAGCCGCGAATGCCTGAACGCGATGCGCTTTGCCGCGATGCGCGCGGGCAGGACCGGCGGCGCGGTGCAGATCCTTGCCGTCATCAGTCCCGCCGAATTCGATCACTGGGCCGGCGTGGGCGAGGTGATGCGCGAGGAGGCGCGCGAGCGCATCACCGTACATTTCGAGGTCTTCGCCAAATGGATGCGCGACAAGCACGGGGTCACACCCGAACTTGTCATCCGCGAGGGCGAACAGGTGCCGCAGATCCTGGGCCAGATCCGCGACGATGCGGAAATCGGCATCCTTGTCCTGGGCGCCGGCACCGACCGCAAGGGGCCGGGGCCGCTGGTGACCGAACTGACGCGGCAATCGGGGTCGCTGCCCTGCCCCATCACCATCGTGCCCGGCGACATGAGCAAGGAACGCCTCGAGGCGATCACCTGATGGACTGGCGGCTTGGCCTGGTCATGCTCGGGGCGATTCCCGCCCTGGCGGGGGTGTTCCATCTGCTGACCGGGGTGGTGGCGCCGCTGGCGGGCCATGCGGCGGCGCTGGCGGTCTACTGGATCGTCCTTGGCGCGCTGATCCTGTGGGCGGGCGATCCGCAGGCGCAGGGGCGCCTGCTGCGTCCGGAGCTGCTGCGGCATGTGCGCCCGCCCCGCGCGCTGGCCCTGGCCGCCTTCGTGCCGGTGGTGGCGGTGGCCTGGGGGGCGATGGACGCGCTGGGCGGATCGGCCATGCCGGGGGCCGCTCTTTTCGCGGTGGCGGTGTTCGCGCTGGTGAACGGCACGCTTGAGGAACTGTTCTGGCGCGGCGCCCTGCTGCCCGCCCCCGACCGCGAGGGGGTGGTGGTCGCCTGGGCGCTGTTCACGCTGTGGCATCTGGCACCGCTGGCGGCGCGGGGGATCACGGTCACGGGCGGACCTGCCGGCCTGCTGCTCGGGGCGGGGGTCATGGGGGCGGTGTGGATGGCGCTGCGGCTGCGGACCGGGGCGCTGGGCGCGGGGATCGCGGCGCATGTCGCCCTCGACCTGTTCGCCTTTGCCGATCTGGCCGCGCGCAACTGGCCGGCCGCGCCGGGCTGACCGGGTCAGGCTGAGGCGGCACGGCTGACCGGGCAATCTGGAATCGTTCCAAACCTTGACTTGCCCCCGCCCCGGGCGCATATCTGCCTGGCCCCCCAGCCCCGTGAAAAGGCGCCGCCATGTTCATCCAGACCGAATCGACCCCCAACCCGGCCACGCTGAAATTCCTGCCCGGCCAACCGGTCATGGGCGCGGGCACCGCCGATTTTCCCGATGCCGACAGCGCGGCGCATTCGCCGCTGGCGCGGCGCATCTTTGCCACGGGCCGGGTCGCGGGCGTGTTCCTTGGCGCCGATTTCGTCACCGTCACCCGGGTTGCCGGCGTCGAATGGGACCATCTGAAACCCGCGATCCTGGGCGCGGTCATGGAGCATTTCCAGTCCGGCGACCCCGCCATCGAGGGCGAGGCCGAGGCGGCCCATGCCGTCACCGATGACGGCGCCAATGCCGGAATCGTCCGCCAGATCAAGGAGCTGCTCGATACCCGCGTGCGCCCGGCCGTGGCGCAGGACGGCGGCGACATCACCTTTCACGGCTTTGACCGTGGCGTGGTCTATCTGAACATGAAGGGCTCCTGCGCGGGCTGCCCGTCCTCGACCCTCACGCTCAAGATGGGGATCGAGAACCTGCTGCGCCATTTCATCCCCGAGGTGATCGAGGTGCGCGCGGTCGCCGCCTGATCCCCGCCCCCCACCCACGCGCGCGCGCGCCCCGGATGCAGCCCGTCCTGGCCTTTGACACATCGGCCGCGCATTGCGCAGCCGCCTTGCTGCGCGGGGACCACTGCCTGACCCGGATCGAGGTCATGGGCACCGGACAGGCCGAACGCCTGCTGCCGCTGCTTGAAGAGATGCTGGCCGAAGGCGGGATCGGCTGGCGCGATCTGGTGGCCATCGGCGTGGGCACCGGGCCCGGCAATTTCACCGGCACGCGCATCGCCATCGCGGCGGCGCGGGGGCTGGCGCTGGCGCTGGGGATTCCGGCGGTGGGGGTCAGCACGCCCGAGGCGCTGGCACTGGGGCTGGGGGAATGCACCGTGGTGCAGGACGCGCGGCGCGGCATGGTGCAGGTGCAGGCCCTTGCCGATGGGGTGCCGTCCGGCCCGCCGCACCTGCTGCCGGCCGACGGGCCGCTGCCGGTCGGGGCCGGAGCGGTGCTTGTCGGGGACATGGCCGCGGTGGTCGGGCCGCGACTGGGCGCGCGGGTGGCCGATCCGCTCCATCCGCTGGCCAAGGCCATCGCCCTGATCGCGCGCGAGCGGATGGGATCGGCCCCGGCGCGGCCCGCGCCCGTCTATCTGCGCGCGGCCGACGCGGCCCCGCCGCGCGACCCGCCGCCGCGGATCATCCCCGGATGAGCGCGGCCGCGCTGGCCCGCGCGCTGGCCGCCACCCATGCCGCGGCCTTTGCCCCCGAATCCCGCTGGAGCGAGGATGCCATCGCCGCCGCCCTCGCCGCGCCGGGGGCGGTGCTGGCGGGGGACGCGGCCTGTTTCGTCCTCGGGCGCGTCACCCTTGACGAGGCCGAGATCCTGACCCTGGCCACCCGCCCCGACCTGCGCCGCGAGGGGCGGGCGCGCCGCGCCCTGGCCCGGTTCGAGAGCCGCGCCCGCGCCCTGGGCGCGCGCATGGCCTTTCTCGAGGTGGACGAGGTGAACGCGCCCGCGATCGCGCTCTATCTCGGGGCGGGCTACCGGCCCTGCGGGCGGCGGCGCGGCTATTACCTGCACGCGCAGGGGCGGCCGACCGATGCGCTGGTGCTGCGCCGCGATCTTGACCCTGCGGCAGACCCCGCCGCCCCGCGGTGACGCAAGATTCCTGTTGACCGCCTCTGGTTGCGCTGCCTTATTCTCCGGCGATCCGGTCCACGACCGGCTCTGCCCGGGGACGGGCGCGCCCGCCCCCCAAAGACATGCGATCGGGAGATATCCATGACCTTCACCAGAACCTTCCTCGGCGCCACGGCGACGCTGGCGCTGATGTCCGGCGCGGCATTGGCCGACCCGGCCCTCATCTTCGATCTTGGCGGCAAGTTCGACAAATCCTTCAACGAATCCTCCTACAACGGCGCCGAGCGCTGGGCCGCCGAGACCGGCGGCACCTATGCCTCGGTCGAACTGCAATCCGATGCCCAGCGCGAACAGGCGATCCGCCGCTTTGCCGACGAGGGCTACAACCCGATCATCATGGCGGGCTTCATGAACGCGACCCCGCTGGCCGCGATCGCGCCGGAATATCCCGACACCACCTTCGTCATCATCGATTCCCAGGTGGACGAACCCAACGTCCGCTCGATCATGTTCGACGAACACGAAGGATCCTACCTTGTCGGCATGATCGCCGGCATGACCTCGGAAACCGGGGTCGTGGGCTTTGTCGGCGGCATGGACATCCCGCTGATCCGCCGCTTCGGCTGCGGCTATGCCGAGGGCGTGCTGGCGGCGAACCCCGATGCCACGATCATCGCGAACTTCACCGGATCCACGCCGTCGGCCTGGAACGACCCGGTGAAGGGGTCGGAACTGACGCTGGCGCAGATCTCGCAAGGGGCCGACGTGGTCTATGCCGCGGCCGGCGCCACCGGCGTGGGCGTGCTTCAGACCGCGGCCGATCAGGGCATCTATTCGATCGGCGTGGACGCGAACCAGAACTACCTGCACCCCGGTTCGGTCCTGACCTCGATGCTCAAGCGCGTGGACAATGCCGTGTTCGACGCGATGAGCGCGGGCCCCGGCATGGAAACCGGCCTGCACACCATGGGCATCGCCAACGAGGGCGTGGGATACGCGCTTGACGAATACAATGCCGCGCTCATCTCGGACGAGATGAAGGCCGCCGTCGATGCCGCCGCCGCCTCGATCGTGGCGGGCGACGTGTCGGTGCATGACTACTACACCGACGAATCCTGCCCCGCGATCCAGTTCTGATCGACGCGACAGCGACAATTCCGGGGGGCCGGCCACCAGCGCCGGCCCCTTTCGGCAATGACAGACAGAACAGGGACCGCGATGACCGCTCCGGCGATCGAACTGAAAGGCGTCTCCAAGGCCTTCGGCCCCGTCCAGGCCAACAAGGACATCTCCATCCGGGTCATGCCCGGCACGATCCACGGCATCATCGGCGAGAATGGCGCGGGCAAGTCCACGCTCATGTCGATCCTCTACGGCTTCTACCGGGCCGACGCGGGCGAGATCCATGTGAACGGGCGCCTGACCGAGATCCATGACAGCCAGGCCGCCATCGCCGCCGGCATCGGCATGGTGTTCCAGCATTTCAAGCTGGTCGAGAATTTCACCGTCCTCGAGAACGTGGTGCTGGGCGCCGAGAGCGGCGCCCTCCTGCGCCCTTCGCTGGCGCGGGCGCGGGCGGAACTGGTGCGGCTCGCCGCGGATTACGAACTCCAGGTCGATCCCGACGCCCTGATCGAGGAGATCGGCGTGGGCATGCAGCAGCGGGTCGAGATCCTGAAGGCGCTCTACCGCAAGGCCGACATCCTCATCCTTGACGAACCCACGGGCGTGCTCACCCCGGCCGAGGCCGACCACCTGTTCCGGATCCTGCGCCACCTCAAGGAACAGGGCAAGACGATCATCCTCATCACCCACAAGCTGCGCGAGATCATGGAGATCACCGACGAGGTGAGCGTGATGCGCCGCGGGCAGATGGTGGCGACGGTGCGCACGGCCGAGACATCGCCGCCGGAACTGGCCGAACTCATGGTCGGGCGCAAGGTGCTGTTGCAGGTGGACAAGGCCCCCGCCACCCCCGGCGCGACCGTGCTCGAGGTGCGCGGCCTGCGGGTCGTCGATCGCGGCGGGGTCGAACGGCTGCGCGGCATCGACCTCGACCTGCGCGCGGGCGAGATCCTGGGCATCGCCGGCGTGGCCGGCAACGGGCAGTCGGAACTGCTCGAGGTGCTGGGCGGCATGATGCCCGCCACGGGCGAGGTGCGCCTGAAGGGCCGGCCGCTGCCCCTGACCGGGCATGGCGCCGACGGCCGCACCCGGCGCGCGGCCGGGATCGGCCATGTCCCCGAGGACCGCCACGCCGAGGGCCTCATCCTTGAATTCGCCGCCTGGGAAAACGCCGTCTTCGGCTATCACCACGCGCCGGAATACCAGAAGAACGCCCTTCTCATGGACAATGCCGCCATGCGCCGCGACACCGCCGGCAAGATGGAACGCTTTGACGTGCGCCCGCCCGACCCGGAACTGAAGGCCAAGTCCTTTTCGGGCGGCAACCAGCAGAAGATCGTGGTCGCCCGCGAGATCGAACGCGGCCCCGAGGTGCTTCTGGTCGGGCAGCCCACGCGCGGGGTCGATATCGGCGCGATCGAATTCATCCACCGCCAGATCGTCGCGCTGCGCGACGCGGGCAAGGCGATCCTGCTGGTGTCGGTCGAACTTGACGAGATCATGTCGCTGTCCGACCGCATCGCGGTGATGTTCGACGGGCGCATCATGGGCGAACGCGATCCGGCGCGGACCAATGCCGGGGAACTCGGCCTGCTCATGGCGGGCGTCAGCGGGGAGGCCGCGTGATGAACAGGCTACCCAACTGGGCGGACGTGATCCTGATCCCGCTCATCTCGATCGTGCTGGCCATGATCCTGTCGGGGGCGGTCATCGCCGCGATCGGGCAGAACCCGGTGACGGCGCTGCGCATCATGGTGGCGGGCGCCTTCGGCACCTCGAACAACTTCGGCTATACCCTTTACTACGCGACCAACTTCATCTTCACCGGGCTTGCGGTCTCGATCGCGTTTCACGCGCGGCTCTTCAACATCGGCGCCGAGGGGCAGGCCGGTCTGGGCGGCCTGGGGGTGGCGCTGGTGTGCCTCTACCTCCCCTGGCCGCACTGGAGCCTGGCGCTTGTGGCCGCGATCCTTGCGGCCTTTGCCTTCGGCGCGGCCTGGGCGGCGATTCCGGCCTATCTTCAGGTGCGGCGCGGCAGCCATATCGTCATCACGACGATCATGTTCAACGCCATCGCCGCCGCGCTCCTGAACTACCTGCTGGTCAACATCATCAACCTCAAGGGCTCGATGGACCCGGCCACCGCCCGTTTCCCCGATTCCACGCATCTGCCGAGCCTGGCCGACATGCTGCGCCCGCTGGGCATCCCGTTCTCGACCACGGCGCCCGCGAACATCGCGCTGCTGCTGGCGATCCTGGCGGCGTTCCTGGTCTGGGTGCTGATCTGGCGCACGCGCCTGGGCTATGAACTGCGCGCCTTCGGCCATTCCGAATCGGCGGCGCGCTACGCCGGCATCAACGCCTTTCGCATCACCATGATCGTCATGCTGGCCTCGGGCGGGCTGGCGGGGCTTCTGGCCATCAACAAGGTCATGGGCGAAGCCGAGCGTCTGGTCGTCGGCGCGGTCGAGGGGGCGGGTTTCATCGGCATCGCGGTGGCGCTCATGGGGCGCAACCATCCGCTGGGCGTGATCCTTGCGGCGCTGCTTTTCGGGGCGCTGACGCAGGGGGGGCAGATCCTCAGCCAGAACCAGACCACCTCGATCCCGGTCGAACTGGTGATCGTGATTCAGGCGCTGGTCATCATGTTCACCGGCGCCCTTGACGAAATGGTGCGCGCGCCGCTGGTGCGGCTGTTCCGGTCGCTGCGCGACAGGTCCGCGGCCCAGAGCCCGGGCCAGAACCCGGGCCAGAACCCGGCATGGAAGGGGTGACATCGTGGATTTCCTGACCTTCATCCTCCTGCTCGATTCCACGCTGCGCCTGTCCACGCCGCTGCTGCTGGCCTGCCTGGCCGGGCTCTTTTCCGAACGCTCCGGCGTGTTCGACATCGGGCTCGAGGGCAAGATGCTGATCGCGGCCTTCGTCGCGGCGACGGTGGCCTATCTGACGGGATCGGTCTGGCTGGGCCTCTTGGGGGCGATCGTGTCCTCGGTGGCGATGTCGGTGCTGCATGGCCTTGCCGCGATCACCTTCCGCGGCAATCAGCTCATCTCCGGGGTGGCGATCAACTTTCTGGCGGCCGGTCTGACCGTCCTCGTCTCGAACGCGATCTTCGGCCAGGGCGGGCGCACCCCCGGCCTGCCCGAGGACGCACGGTTCCCCACCATCGTCCTGCCCGGCGCGCTGACCCGGATCCCCGAGATCCGGCAGGCCGATCCGCTCATGCAGATCTGGTCGGAACTGCTGTCCGGCCATACCGTGATCGTGCCTTTCACGCTGCTGCTTGTGCCGGCGACGTGGTGGCTGCTTTACCGGACGCGGTTCGGCCTGCGCCTGCGCGCCGTGGGCGAGAACCCGGCCGCCGTCGATACCGCCGGCGTCTCGGTGGTGCGGCTGCGGTGGATCGCGCTGGGGATCGCCGGGATCCTCTGCGGTATCGCCGGGGCCTATCTGTCGACCGCGATCCAGGCCAGTTTCATCAAGAACATGACCGCCGACCGGGGCTATCTGGCGCTGGCGGCGCTGATCTTTGCCAAATGGAAGCCCTGGAACGCGCTGGTGGCCTGTCTGCTGTTCGGGTTCCTCCAGGCGCTCGAGACCCAGACCCGCGCCGTGAACGACCTGATCGGCGTGGCGCTGCCGTCGCAGTTCTACAATGCCCTGCCCTTCATCCTGACCGTGGTCATCCTGGCCGGTTTCGTCGGCAAGGCGATCCCGCCCCGGGCCGGGGGCGAGCCCTATGTGAAGGAAAGGTGATCGGCGCCGCAACACGAAGGGGCTTGCGCGCGACTCGTCGCTCATGAGGATGGACCGGAACGCCGGGGCGTGATTCAGTCGGATCACGCCCCTTCCCGCCTCCTGACCGGAGCGCCGCCGATGCAGATCTACCTGCCCATCGCCGAAATCTCGGTGAACGCCTTTCTCCTTCTGGGGATCGGCGGGCTGGTGGGGGTGCTGTCGGGCATGTTCGGGGTGGGCGGCGGATTCCTGATCACGCCGCTTCTGTTCCTGATCGGTATCCCGCCGCCGGTGGCGGTGGCCACTTCGGCCAACCAGATCGTCGCCACCTCGGTTTCGGCGCTGCTGGTGCATGTGAAGCGGCGCAGCGTCGATTACCGGATGGGGGCGATCCTGCGGGCGGGGGGGCTGGCCGGATCGACGGTCGGGGTGGGGCTTTTCAACGCGATGAAGCGGTGGGGGCAGGTCGATCTGCTGGTCGAACTGTGCTATGTTGGGCTTCTGGGCATCACCGGCGCGCTCATGCTGGCGGAATCGCTGCGCGCCCTCAGCCGCGCCCGCGCCGGGGCCGCGCCACGGCGGCGGCGGCATGGCTGGGTGCAGAACCTGCCGCTGCGGATGCGGTTCCGGGTGTCGGGCCTCTACAGCTCGGTGTTTCCGCCGCTCGGGGTCGGGTTCCTGGTCGGCGTGCTCTCGGCGATCATGGGGGTTGGCGGCGGCTTCATCATGGTGCCGGCGATGATCTACCTGCTCGGGATACCGACAAGGGTGGTGATCGGCACCTCGCTGTTCCAGATCATCTTCACCACCGCCTATACGACCATGCTCCATGCCACGACCAACATGACGGTGGACATGGTGCTGGCGCTGCTTCTGATCCTGGGCGGGGTGGTCGGGGCGCAGGTGGGCGCGGTGCTGGGTGCGCGGCTCAGGGCGGAACAGTTGCGCATCCTGCTGGCGCTGCTGGTGCTGGCGGTCTGCCTTCAGATCGCGGCCGGGCTGGTGCTGCGGCCGTCCGAACTGTTCTCGCTCGAACAGGGGGCACCGCTGTGAGGGGGGGCGCGGCCCTTGCGGCGCGTCTTGCCCATGCGGCGCGTCTTGCCCTGACGGCCATGGCCGCCCTGACCGCCCTCGCTGCCCTCCTGCCCGGCGCCGCCCCGGCCGAGGAAATCGTCCTTGGCCTGTCCGCCGACAACGTGGCGATCACCACCACCTTCGACGGCTCGGACCTTCTGGTGTTCGGCGCGGTCAAGCGCGACGCCCCCGCGCCCGCGGGCCCGCCCCTCGAGGTGATCGTGACGGTCTCCGGCCCGCTCACCCCCGTCACCGTGCGCGAGAAAGAGCGCATCCTGGGCCTGTGGGTGAACCGCGACTGGATCCGGGTCAGCGCCGCGCCTTCGTTCTACGCCATCGCCACCACCGGCCCGCTCCGGGACATCCTGACCGAGACCGAGGATCTGCGCCAGTCCGTCACCATCCCGCGCGCGATCCGTTCGCTGGGCCATGACATCGAGAACGCGGGCGATTTCGTCGATGCCCTCATCCGCATCCGCACCGCGCAGGGCGTCTACCGCGTGCAGGAGGGGGCGGTCGAGCTTGAGCAGGAAACGCTGTTTCGCGCCTCGTTCGACCTGCCCTCGAACCTGATCGAGGGCACCTATCACGCCCGCATCTTCCTCACCCGCGAGGGGGAACTGGTTGACCGCCTCGATGCCACGATCACGGTCGAGAAAGTCGGCCTTGAACGCTGGCTCTTCAACCTCTCGCGGCAGGGGCCGTTCCTTTATGGCCTGCTGTCGCTGGTGCTGGCGGCGGTGGCGGGTTGGGCGGCCTCGGCGGCGGCGCAGGCGATCCGCCGCTGATCGGCCGGGGGATCCTGTCCGGACGGACAGGCGGGCTTTCGCGGTGGCGGCGCCGTGCTACCATGGGTTGTGTCGGGTGGGTGCAGGCGGAAGGAATCAGGCCATGGGCAGGGACTGGATCATCGGCGTCATCGACGACCTGCGCCGCTTTGCCGCGCTCAACGGGATGGACCGGCTGGCCGTCGCCCTTGACGAGGCGGCGACGGTGGCGGCCGAAGAGGCCGCCCGCCACGACAGGCCCCCCGCCCGCGATCGCGGCCCCGAATGCAGCGTCGATTGCAGCGCCGAATGCGGCATCGGCCACGCCCATCCGCGCTGAAGGGCGGCAAAGGCTTATCACCGGCGCCCGGATCGGCTAGGCAGGCTCTGCCCATGGCGGAGACAACGATGCGACCTTCCCCCTGCCCCGCCGCCCCCCCTGCGCCGATCCGACGGGGCTGACTGCGGTGTCCGATCCCGCCCCGATCACCGGCAACGGCCCCGGCAATGGCCCCGCCCTCGCCTTTTCTCCCGATCAGGCCGAGGCCTGGGATGCGCTGGCCGCGCTTCTTCACGGGGTCGGGGTCGATATCGAGGACGCCATCACCGCTCCCCCCGGCGAAGGCCCGGGCGCCGTGGCGGCGGTGATCGGCAAGGCCGGCTCGGGCAAGACCATGCTGCTGGCCGCGCTGACCCGCGCGCTGGCCGAGGCCGGGGTGGACATCGTTTCGGGCGACTGGGAGGGGCGACGGCGGCGCGACGGGCGCAGCGCGGCGATCCTTGCCCCCACGAACAAGGCCGCGGCCGTGCTGCGTGCGCGCGGCGTGCCGGCCACCACCATCCACCGCATCCTCTATTCCCCGGTCTACGACCCCGACTACGAGAGGGTGGCCGAATGGCTCTCGGGGCAGGGAGAGCGGCCGGAATCCGGCGTCCTGAGCGAATTGCAACTCGACCGGGCGATGGCGGCCTTCCGCACCCATGGCTCGATCCCGGCGGCGCTGGCGGCGGCGGGGTTGCGGGGGTCGGATTTCATCACCGGCTGGAAACGGCGCGAATCGCCGCTCGACATCGGGCTGGTGGACGAAAGCTCGATGCTCGACGAACGGCAGTTCGCGGATTTGCGCGAGATCTTCCCGGCGCTGGTGCTGTTCGGCGATCCGGCGCAACTGCCGCCGGTGCAGGGCAGCGGCGGCATGGTGTTCGACAGCCTGCCCGAGGCGGATCGCCACATCCTGCACCGCGTTCACCGGCAGGAGGCCGACAACCCGATCCTCGACCTGGCCCATGCCCTGGCCGACCCGGACCTCGATTTCGCCGGGTTCGAGGACATGGTGCACGAGGCCGCATCGCGCGATCCGCGCGTGATCGTGGCGCAGCGGGTGGAATCCGATCTCATGGCGCGCTCGCCGGTGCTGGTGTGGCGCAACGTGACGCGCATCCGCCTCATCCAGGCGTTCCGCACCGCTCATGGCGCCCCCGAAGGCGCGCTTCTGCCCGGAGAGCCGCTGATCTGCGACGGGATCGAACTGCCGCTCAAGCACCGCAAGAAACGCCTCGACCTCGAGGCGCGGGGCCTGATCAAGGGGGCGCAGGTGGTCTACCTCGGCCCCGGCAAGCGCGAGGGGTTTTCCCGGCTGCATGTGTTCGGCGCCCCCGAACCGCAGGTCAGCGCCGCCAGCATCGTCAAGATCGAGAGCGAGGGCGAGGAGGAACCCTTCATGCCCTATGCCGCGCGCATGGGCGCGGTGTTCCTGCACGGCGCCGCGGTGACGATCCACAAGGCGCAGGGATCGCAATGGGAACGGGTGCAGGTCTATGCTCCCGACATCATGGTGGCCGCGCGCATGGGCCGGATCGAGGCCGGCCAGCCCCTGTGGAAACGGCTGGCCTATGTGGCGATCACGCGGGCCGAACGGGAATTGCGCTGGGTGGTGCGCCCGGCGCTGGCGCGGCCTTCGGCGCCGCTCGGCATCGGGGATCTGGGCGCGGCGCCGGGGATTCTGGATCTGACGGGGGGAATGGAATGAGGACGATCATCGTGACCGGCGCATCGGCCGGGATCGGGCGGGCCGTGGCGGAACGGTTCCTTGACGCGGGCTGGCGGGTCGGGCTCATCGCGCGGCGGGGCGCGCTGCTGGTCGATCTGGCGACCGGGCGCAATGCCATGCCGATCCCCTGCGACGTGACCCAGCCCGACGAGGTGCGCCACGCCTTCGACGCCTTCATCGCCGAAACCGGGCGCCTTGACGTGCTGTTCAACAACGCGGGCATCTTCACCACCCCCGCCATGATCGACGAAGTCGCGATCGAGGACTGGGACCGCGCGGTGGCGGTGAACCAGACCGGCATGTTCCTGTGCGCGCGCGCCGCCTTCGGCATCATGCGCCGGCAGGATCCGCAGGGCGGGCGGATCATCAACAACGGCTCCGTCAGCGCCCATGTCCCGCGCGAGGGCGCGGTGACCTATACCATGACGAAACACGCGATCACCGGCCTGACACGGCAGCTTGCCCTTGACGGACGGGCCTTCGCCATCGCCTGCGGCCAGATCGACATCGGCAACGCCCGCACCGAGATGGTTGCGGCCATGGCCGCGCGCGAACAGGCGGCGGGGCGGCCGGTGCCGCCGACGATGGACGTGGCGCTGGTGGCCGATGCGGTGCTGCGCATGGCCGAACTGCCGCCCGAGGCGAATGTCCTGTTCCAGACGCTCATGGCGACCAGGATGCCGCTGGTCGGGCGCGGCTAGCCGGACGGGACGGGGGGCGGCGCCGCCCCCCGCCCCTGCCCCGGAACGCTCAGCGGACGTAGTAGGTGCCGATCGAGCACACGTTGATGCCGAAGTCCTGGATCGACTGGCCGTTCTGGAACTCGAACTTGAAGTCGAAGTTGCAGTAGCCGCTGCCGTCGGTGAAATCGACCATGATCGACTGGCCCGAAGGCAGGACCGAAGAGCCGAGCAGGTCTTCTTCCCAGTAGTTCGATCCCGAATTCGACCCGTAGAACCGCCAGATGGTCTGGCCGGTCTGGTTCACGATCAGGACGTTGCGGTTGTAGCCGTCTCCGACATAGCTGCCGGTGGTCTCGACACAGCCGGACAGTCCGGCCGCCAGCGCGATCGCGCCCAATGCCATTGCGATTCTCATGGGATCCTCCGGTAATGATGCCCCACCCTACGCAGGTCCGGGCACTCCGGGCAACGGGATTCACGGCGGGATCAGCGGGCCCCGCCGGCCGCCCCCCCGCCGCCGTCCGCATCGCCCTGCGCGTCCTCTGCGCCGGTCAGGTGATGCGCGACCGAGGCCGCGTAATAGGCCAGAAGCGCCGATTCCTCCGGGTCCGGGGTGATGCGGCCCTCTGCCTCGCGGATCAGGCCGCGCCGCCCCAGCAGCCCCAGCGCATCCGCCACCGCCACCTCGGCGCTGCGGCGCGGGACCGAGATGCCGCGCGCGCCCAGCGCAGCAAAGCATTCCGCCACCTGCGCCACCAGATCTTCCCGCGTCATCGGCCCGCGCGTGCGCAGCAGGTGGCACACCAGCGGCACCGGCAGCACCGGCACCGCCGCCGCGATCCCCGCCATCAGCCGGCGCGCCAGCGCCTCGGGCGTGATCCCGCCGCCGGCCATCTGCCCCGACAGCATCACCGGCGCCCCGAACGAGACAGTCGCCGTGCCAAGGCGGCGGAACCGCCCGGTCAGGCGCTGCCCCAGATGCCGCACCGCCGCGCCAAGGATATAGCGCCAGGGCGGACGAAAGCGCCGCTCGCGCCGCAGACCGGCCGCGACGAGAAAGCGGTCCTCGATCACCCGGTCATAATTCAGCGCCACCGGCACGAAGGCCACATCGCGCCCGCCGGGCACCCAGCCCTCGCAGATATAGCCAAGGATCCCCAGCTTGGGCTGCGCGATCCGCCCGTCAAGGCTCAGCCCGCCTTCGGGGAACACCGCCTGCGCATCGCCTTCGGCCGTCGCCATCTGGACATAGCGTTCAAGCACCCGCCGATAAAGCGGCCCGCGCGCGCCGCGCTGGATGAAATAGGCCCCCATCGCCCGGATCAGCACCGACAGCGGCCAGACATGCGCCCATTCCCCCACCGCATAGGACAGCGTGGCCTGCCCCGAGACCAGATGCGTGACCAGGACATAATCCATGTTGGAGCGGTGGTTCATCACATAGACCACGGCCGCCTCGGGCGGGATGTCGTCCAGCGGATCGCGCGGCCCGGTGCCGATGCGCACATTGTAGAGCGAATGCGACAGCCAGCGCGACACCCGCGCGCCAAAGCCGAAATAGACCGAGGCCGAGAACGCCGGCACGATCTCGCGCGCATAGCGCCGCGCCTGCTGAAAGGCGACGGAACCCGGCTCTCCGGTGCGGCGGGCCTGCGCGGCGGCGGCCTCGGCCACGGCGGGATCGTAGACCAGCCGCTCGATCATGTCGTGCCGCCGGGCAAGCTTGAACGGCGCGATCGGCCGCTTGAGCCGAAGGTTCAGCCGCGCCACCGCCCGCTCCATCCGCCGGCGAAAGAACCAGCGCACCGAGGGGAACAGGAAATGCGACGCGAAGGTGACCGCCGCGAACAGCACGATCAGCACGAACAGCCACAGCGGCAGGGTCACGGGGCGAAGCATGGCGCGACCGTGCCGCAAGCCCCGGCCAAGGACAATCCCCGCCCGCCCCGGACCGGATTTTCCGCGCCGGGGCATGGGATTGGCGTGACAGTCGCAGGCAGACGCCGCCCCTACCAGCCCCCGGTCGCCACCTTCCAGATCAGGCCCGCGCGCGCCCGCAGATCCCCGCCGCCCAGGCGCCCCCCGGCCACCGCCGCCGGATCGCGCGCCGCCCGCGACAGGACGGACCGCACGCGCCACAGGCTGCGCATCGCCGGCAGGGCCGGGCCGAAGCGCACGGAGCGCAGCGCCTGCATCTCCTCGAGCGCCCCCCGCGCCAGCCGCGCCACCGCCTCGGGGCGCCCGTCCACCATCGGCTGGCGCCCGCGCGCCTCGAGTTCGGGCACCGCCAGAAACCAGTTGGCCAGCGCCCCGGCCCGCCCCGCCCGCCGCACCGCCGCCTCAAGCTCCGGCCCCGCCCCCAGACCTGCCGCCGCCGCCCAGAGGAGCGCGCCGCCGGTCTCGTCCAGATGAACGCGCAATTCGTCCTCGTCGGCAAAGGGCGCGCGCCGCGTCTCGCGGATCCGTGCCGCCGCCATCTGATCGAGCGCCGCCACCGGCACCGTCCCGCCCGCGACCAGTTGCGCCAGCGGCCCCGCCACTTCATGCGCGGGGGCCGGCGCCCCCTCGGCCGCCCCGGCGATCACGTCGCGCCACCATTGCAGCCGCATCTCGGCGATGAGCGCCTCCTGCGTGAGCCAGGGAATGCGCGCCACCTCGAGATTGAAGGCATTAAGCGGCCAGAGCACCGCCCGCGCCGCCACCGGCGCGGCCATGGTGGCGTGGAAACGGTCGGGATCGCCCCGCTCGACAAGGCGCGCGCATTCGGTCAGGCTCATGCCCGGCTGATAGCGCGCCCGCGTGCCGGGGCCAAGCCGCCCCCCGCCGCACCGCGCGCCGAACCGCGCGCCGCACCCCCCGCGGGGCGACGCCCGCGGGGTGACGGTGTCACGCGGCCCCCAGATCGCGCACCAGTTTCCAGTTGATCGCATCGAGGAGCGCCTCGAAACTCGCATCGACGATATTCGCGCTCACCCCCACCGTCGACCAGCGATGCCCCTGCGCGTCCTCGCTGTCGATGATGACGCGCGTGACGGCATCGGTGCCGCCCTGGGTGATGCGCACCTTGAAATCGACCAGCCGCATCTCGTCGATGGCAGCCTGATAGGGGCCCAGATCCTTGGCCAGCGCCTTGGACAGCGCGTTCACCGGCCCAAGGTCGTCGCCCGCCTCATCGACCGAATCGCTCACCGACATGACCCTGGCATCCCCGATCTGCACCACCACCACCGCCTCGGACAGGCTCACCATCCGCCCGCGCGCGTTGCGCCGCCGCTCGACGGTGACGCGGTAGCGGTCGATCTCGAAGAACACCGGCATGAGCCCCAGTTCGCGCCGCGCCACCAGTTCGAAACTCGCCTGCGCCCCGTCATAGGCATAGCCCCGGTCCTCGCGCTCCTTCACCTCGCGCAGGATCCCGGCCAGCCGCGGATCCCCGGCCCCCGTCTCGATCCCCGCCCCGGCCAGCCGCGCCCGCAGGTTCGACAGCCCCGCCTGATTGGACATCGGGATGACGCGCTCGTTGCCGACCACGGCGGGGGGGACATGTTCGTAGGTGGACGGATCCTTCAGGATCGCGCTGGCATGCAGCCCGGCCTTGTGGGCAAAGGCACTCGCGCCCACATAGGGCGCGCTGCGCAGCGGCACGCGGTTCAGGATGTCGTCAAGCATCCTGCTCGTGCGCAGGAGGCCCGCCAGGGCCTCGCGGCTCACCCCGGTCTCGAAACGGCTGGCGAAGGGCTCCTTCAGCAGCAGCGTCGGGATCAGCGTGGTCAGACTGGCATTGCCGCACCGCTCCCCCAGCCCGTTCAGCGTGCCCTGCACCTGCCGGCAGCCCGCCGCGATCGCGGCCAGCGATGCGGCCACGGCATTGCCGGTGTCGTCATGGCAATGGATGCCCAGCCGATCGCCGGGGATCCCCGCGGCCACCACCTCGCCGACGATGCGCCCCACCTCCTCGGGCAGGGTGCCGCCATTGGTGTCGCACAGCACGACCCAGCGCGCCCCGCCCGCCAGCGCGGCCCGCAGACAGTCAAGGGCGTGGCCCCGGTCCGCCTTCCAGCCGTCGAAGAAATGCTCGGCATCGAACAGCGCCTCGCGCCCCTTGGCCACCACATGCCGCATCGACGAGGAAATCGCCTCGAGGTTCTCGGCCGGCGTGCAGCCCAGCGCGGTCCCGACATGGCCGGCATGGGCCTTGCCGACCAGGCACACCGCCCCGGTCCCGGCATCCAGCACCGCCGCGAGCACATCGTCGTTTTCGACCGACCGCCCCACCCGCCGGGTCATGCCGAAGGCGGTCATGCGCGCGCGCGTGGCCGGCGCCGAGGCAAAGAACCCCGAATCGGTCGGATTGGCGCCCGGCCAGCCGCCCTCGATGTAATCCACCCCCAGCCCATCGAGCGCGCCCGCGATCTGCGCCTTCTCGGCCGCCGAAAACTGCACGCCCTGGGTCTGCTGCCCGTCGCGCAGCGTGGTGTCGTACAGAAAGAGCCTCTCCTTCATCGCGCGCGCGCCCCTTCATCTGTCCCAAAATATCCTCGGGGGTGCGGGGGCAGACAGCCCCCGCCCCGCCGGCCGCCCCGGGCGCCGCGCGCGAGGGCCGCGCCCCGCCTCATACCGGCGCCCCGCCTCGCTCCAGCGCCCCGCCTCACTCCAGCCCCCCGAGACGGGCCGGATCGAACCCCGGCCCCGGCACCAGGTCCACCCGGTCGCGGGCCATGCGCACCTCGACCCCGGCCGCGGCCAGCGCCGCCTTCAGCGCATCGAGCGCCGCGAAATCCTTCGACCGCATCGCCGCCTCGCGCAGCGCGGCCAGCCGCGCGGCCAGCGGCGCCAGATCGACCGCCGGCGCCAGCCAGCCGTCCGCCCCCTCCTCGAGCAGCCCCAGCAACCGCGCCGAGGCCGACAGCGCCGCCCCCGCGCCCGCCGCCGCCAGTTCGTGCAGCACCGCGATCGCCCCCGCGGTGTTCAGGTCGTCGGCCAGCGCCGCCTCCACCCGCGGGTCGATCCGGCCCGGCTCCACCCCGCGCACCAGACCGTGCCAGCGGCGCAGGGTCGCCTCGGCCTCGTCGCGCTTCCTCTCGGTCCAGTCCATCGGCTTGCCGTAATGCGTGCCCAGCAGCACGAAGCGGATCACCTCGCCCGGCACCCCCTGTCCCAGCAGGTCGCGCACGGTAAAGAAATTGCCCAGCGACTTGGACATCTTCCGGCCCTCGACCAGAAGCATCTCGTTGTGCAGCCAGTAACGCGCGAACTGCCCTTCGGGATGGGCGCAGGCGGATTGCGCGATCTCGTTCTCGTGATGGGGAAACTGCAGGTCGATGCCGCCGCCGTGGATGTCGAAACTCGCCCCCAGAAGCGCGTGGCTCATGGCCGAGCATTCGATATGCCAGCCCGGCCGCCCGCGCCCCCAGGGGCTGTCCCAGCCCGGCAGGTCCGCGTCCGAAGGCTTCCACAGCACGAAGTCGAGGGGATCCTCCTTGAAGGGCGCCACCTCGACCCGCGCGCCCGCGATCATGTCATCGACATCCCGCCCCGACAGCGCGCCATAGCGCGCATGGCTGCGCACCCGGAACAGCACATGCCCCTCGGCCACATAGGCATGGCCCCCGGCAATCAGCCCCTCGATCATGCCGATCATCGCGCCGATCCATTCGGTCGCCCGCGGCTCGTGCGTGGGGCGCAGTGCGCCCAGCGCGTCCATGTCGGCGTGATACCAGGCGATGGTCTCCTCGGTGCGCGCGCGGATCAACTCCTCCAGGCTCCCCGCGGCCCCGGCCTGCTGCCGGCGCAGCGCCTCGGCGTTGATCTTGTCGTCCACGTCGGTGAAGTTGCGCACATAGGTGACGTGATCCGCGCCGTAGACATGGCGCAACAGCCGGAACAGCACATCGAACACCACCACCGGCCGGGCGTTGCCCAGATGCGCCCGGTCATAGACCGTGGGGCCGCAGACATACATGCGCAGATTGCCAGGATCGAGCGGAACGAATTCCTCGACCTTGCGGGTCAGCGAGTTGCGCAGGCGGATCGTGGTCATGTGGTCCCTCGGGCGGGGCCGCACCCCCCGGGCGGGCGGCTTCATCCTTCGAAGGAACGACGACAGCCCGCGCGACGGATGTCAGCGGGTGATGCAGATGGCGCGCAGGCGCAGGGTTTCGCGGGTCGTCATGGCGCCCGCATATCAGCGCCCCGGCCGCGCGTCCAGAAGTTCCGCAAGCTTGCGCAAGGTGTTCAGGTTGCGCCCGGTGGCGGGAATGCCCAGCACTTCCTCGATCCCGCGCCCCAGTGCCGACCGTCCCGGCCCGGCCGGCGCATGCAGCCAGGCCGCCCGCGGCGTGAGCACCAGTTCCTCATCCCCCGCCCGCAGCCGCGCCAGCGCGCCCGCATCCAGCCGGGGCATGCCGAAGGTGACATAGCCATGCACATGGCTGCCGGTCGCGGGCGTGAACGGGCATTCGGCCAGCATGGCCCGCAACTGCGCCGCCGTGCAGACCGACACCAGCAGATCGAACCCGCGCGCCGCCAGCGCGGCGCGGTAGTCGCCGGCCAGTTCCCCGGCCTCGCGCGCCGACGTGAACAGCACATTGCCCGATGTGGCAAAGGTCTCGGCCTCGCCCCAACCCAGCGCATCGGCCACTTCGACCAGCACGGCCAGCGGAACCTGCTGCTGTCCGCCGTTCAGCCCGCGCAGCAGCGCGACATACTCCGTCATGCCCCCTCCGCTCACTCGGCCAGTTCGACGATCACCAGTTCACGCTCGGCCGCGCCCTTGGCATGGCTCAGCGCCTCCTGATAGGCGGCGCTGTGGTAGCAGTCATGCGCGGCCTGAAGACTCGGGAACCGGGCCACGACATTGCGCGGCCGGTCCGGCCCCTCGAGCTGTTCATAGGCGCCGCCCCGGGCGATGAACACGCCGCCATGCGCGGCGATGGCCGCGGTCGCGCGGCTGGCATAGTCGCCATAGCGCGCGGCATCGGTCACAAGGACATGGGCAATCCACAGGGCCTCGGCCATCTCTCACACTCCTTCGATCACGGCGCGCGCCGCAGCGATCGCGCCCTCGGCATTCCCGGCGCTGGCCGCGCCGCCTTGCGCCATGTCGGCCCGCCCGCCGCCGCCCTTGCCGCCAAGGGCCGCGACCGCGGCGCGGATCAGATCGACCGCCGACAGCCGCCCGGTCAGATCGGCGGTGACCCCGGCGGCCACCGCTGCCTTGCCCTCGGCCTCGGTGATCAGAAGCACCGCCCCCGATCCCATCGCCCCCTTCATCGTGTCGATGAGCTGCGGCAGGTCGCGCCCCGAGACACCGGACAGGACCTGCGCCCGAAAGGCGATGCCGTTCACCATCGCGGCCGCCGGTTCGGCCGCGCCCGCGCCCGCCCCGCCGCCCGACAGCGCAAGGTCGCGGCGCAGTTGCGCCACCTCGGCCACCAGCGCGCGGCGCTCCTCGACCAGGGCGCGCACGCGCTCGGCCGCCTCGCCCAGCGGCGCCTTCAGCGCGGCCGCCACTGCGACAAGCCGCCCCTCCTGCGCCCGCAGATGATCGAGCGCGGCCTGCCCGGTCAGCGCCTCGATCCGCCGCACGCCGGCCGACGAGGCGGAATCGCCCAGGATGACAAAGGCCCCGATCTCGCCCGTGCGCGCCACATGGGTGCCGCCGCACAGTTCGATCGAATAGGTGCGCCCCTGCGCCCCCTTGCCCGATCCCTCGCTCAGCCCCATCGAGACCACGCGCACCTCGTCGCCGTATTTCTCGCCAAACAGGGCCTGCGCCCCCAGCGCGCGCGCATCGTCCGGCGTCATGATCCGGGTCTCGACCGGCGAATCCTGCCGCACGAAGGCGTTCACCTCGGCCTCGACCGCGGCCAGTTCGGCCGCGCTCACCGCGTGATTGTGCGAAAAGTCGAACCGCAGCCGGTCGGGCGCGTTCAGCGATCCCTTCTGCGCCACATGCCCGCCCAGCGCGCGGCGCAGCGCCTCGTTCAGCAGGTGGGTGGCCGAATGGTTGGCGCGGATGTTCGCGCGCCGCCCGTGATCCACCTCGAACTTGGCCGGCTGTCCGCGCGCCACCTGACCCTCGGCCACGCGCCCGTGATGCACGACAAGGCCCGCGGCCCGGCGCGTGTCGCTCACCGCGATCAGCCCGGTATCGGTGCGGATCCAGCCCGCATCGCCCACCTGCCCGCCCGATTCGGCCTAGAACGGCGTCTGGTTCACCACCACCAGCACCTCGTCGTCGCGCGCGGCCGATCCGGCCTCGGCACCGCCCTGCACCAGGGCATGGATCACCCCCTCGGCGCGTTCGGTGTCATAGCCCAGGAATTCGGTCGCGCCGTGCCTCTCGGCCAGATCGAACCAGATGCGCGCATCCTGGGCCTCGCCCGAACCGGCCCAGGCCGCGCGCGCCTTGGCCCGCTGCGCCGTCATCGCCGCATCGAAGCCCGCGACATCCACCGCGCGCCCGCGTTCGCGCAGCGCGTCCTGCGTCAGGTCAAGCGGGAAGCCATAGGTGTCATAGAGACGGAACGCCGCCTCGCCCGGCAGGTCGGCGCCTTCGGGGATGCGCGCCATCTCGTCGTCCAGCAGGCGCAGGCCCCGCTCGAGCGTCTGGCGGAACCGGGTCTCCTCAAGGCGCAAGGTCTCGGCGATCAGCGCCTCGGCCCGCACGAGTTCGGGATAGGCCGCCCCCATCTGCCGCACGAGGGCCGGCACAAGCCGGTGCATCACCGGATCGGCCGCGCCCAGCATATGCGCATGGCGCATGGCACGGCGCATGATCCGGCGCAGCACATAGCCGCGCCCCTCGTTCGAGGGCATGACGCCGTCGGCGATCAGGAACGAGGTCGAGCGCAGGTGATCCGCGATCACGCGATGGTGGATCTTGCCCGGCCCGTCGGGATCGGCGCTGGTCGCATGGGCGCTGGCCTCGATCAGGGCGCGCATGAGATCGGTGTCGTAGTTGTCGTGCTTGCCCTGGAGCAGCGCCCCGATCCGCTCCAGCCCCATGCCGGTGTCGATCGAGCGCGCCGAAAGGTCGCGGCGGGTGCCGTCCTCGAACTGCTCGAACTGCATGAAGACCAGGTTCCAGATCTCGATGAACCGGTCGCCGTCCTCCTCGGCCGAACCGGGCGGGCCGCCCCAGATGCCGGGCCCGTGGTCATAGAAGATCTCGGTGCAGGGGCCGCAGGGGCCGGTCGGGCCCATCATCCAGAAATTGTCGTTGGTCGGAATGCGGATGATCCGGTCATCCGTCAGGCCCGCCACCTTCTTCCAGATCTGCGCCGCCTCGTCGTCGGTGTGATAGACCGTGACCAGAAGCCGGTCGCGGTTCAGGCCGAAGTCCCGCGTCAGCAATTCCCAGGCAAAGGGGATCGCCTCGTCCTTGAAATAATCCCCGAACGAGAAATTCCCCAGCATCTCGAAGAAGGTATGATGCCGCGCGGTATAGCCCACATTGTCGAGGTCGTTGTGCTTGCCGCCCGCGCGCACGCATTTCTGCGCCGTGGTCGCGCGCCGCACCGCCCGCGTCTCCATGCCGGTGAAGACGTTCTTGAACTGCACCATGCCCGAATTGGTGAACATGAGCGTGGGGTCGTTGCGCGGCACGAGCGGCGACGACGCCACGATCTCGTGCCCGGCGCGGGCGTAGAAATCGAGAAAGGTCGATCGGATATCGGACAGGCTGGTCATCGCTTCCCTCTGGTCACGGGCCGCGATCACATAGCCCCGCGCCCCGCCCCGGTAAAGCGTCAATGCAGGGCCGCGCCCGCCCCTTCATCTTTGCGCAAATACCCCGGGGGGGAGGCCCGCAAGGGCCGTGGGGGGGCAGCGCCCCCCTCCCCGCCCGGCCGGGGGCTAATCCTCGGTCACGCCATCCTCGCCCGCCTCGGGCGCCGCGGCGAAATCAAGGCCGTGACTCGCGCGGATGCGGTCCTCGATCTCGCTGGCCATGGCTGGATTGTCCCGCAGGAACTGCTTGGCGTTCTCGCGCCCCTGGCCGATCCGTTCGTCGCCATAGGAGAACCAGGAGCCCGATTTCTCGACCACGCCGGCCTTCACGCCCAGGTCGATCAGTTCGCCGGTCTTGGAGATGCCCTCGCCATACATGATGTCGAACTCGACCTCGCGGAACGGCGGCGCCACCTTGTTCTTCACCACCTTCACCCGCGTGGTATTGCCCACCACCGTCTCGCGGTCCTTGATCGCGCCGATGCGGCGGATATCCAGGCGCACCGAGGCATAGAACTTGAGCGCGTTGCCCCCGGTCGTCGTCTCGGGGCTGCCGAACATCACCCCGATCTTCATGCGGATCTGGTTGATGAAGATCACCATGCAGTTCGAGCGCGAGATGGAACCGGTGAGCTTGCGCATCGCCTGGCTCATGAGGCGCGCATGCACGCCCACGCTCGAATCGCCCATGTCGCCCTCGAGTTCGGACTTGGGCGTGAGCGCCGCCACCGAATCGACCACGACCAGGCTGACCGCGCCCGAGCGCACCAGCGTGTCCACGATCTCGAGCGCCTGTTCCCCGGTATCGGGCTGCGAGATGAGCAGCTCGTCGAGGTTCACCCCGAGTTTCCTGGCATAGACCGGATCGAGCGCATGTTCCGCATCGACAAAGGCGCAGACCCCGCCCTTCTTCTGTTCCTCGGCCACCACATGCAGCGTGAGCGTGGTCTTGCCCGAGGATTCCGGCCCGTAGATTTCCACGATCCGCCCCTTGGGCAGGCCGCCGATCCCCAGCGCGATATCAAGCCCGAGCGAGCCGGTCGAGGTCGCCTCGATCTCGGGCAGGGCCTGCCCCGCGCCAAGGCGCATGATCGAGCCCTTGCCGAACTGCCGCTCGATCTGCTGAAGCGCACTCTCGAGCGCCTTCTGCCGGTCCGCCGTCTTTCTGTCCATCATGGTGAGAAGATCTGCCGCTGCCATCGTCCGCTTCCTTGTGCCACACGCCCCGGAGGGCGGCAATCAGGGGTTTTTGTTCACTTGTTGTTCGCCACTGATGCGGACAAACAGGGAACAATTCAAGAGCAATCTTGCCGATTCACTCTGCGCGCGGATTGGTTAAGGTTCCGTTGACAACAACCGGGGGCGATTGATGCTGGTGTTCTGGAAAGAGCGGCTTGTGGTCCTCGCGGTGCCCAAGACCGGGACGACCGCGCTCGAGGGGGCGCTGGCGCCGCGGGCGGCGCTGGTGCTGCGCGACCCGCCCACGGTCAAGCATACGCCGCTCTACCGCTACCGCCGCTTCATCGCGCCCTATCTGGCCGCGACCGGTGCGGCCGATCCCGAAACCCTGGCCGTGGTGCGCCATCCGGTGGACTGGCTGGGGTCGTGGTATCGCTACCGGGCGCGCGACGATCTGGCCGGTCATGCGAATTCCACGCGCGCCCTCAGCTTTGACGATTTCGTGGCCGAATACTGCAAGGGCCGGCCCGAACCCTTTGCGCAGGTGGGATCGCAGGCGAAGTTCGTCGAGGACGGGCCGGGCGGCCCCGGCATCACCCATCTGTTCCGCTACGAGGATCAGGCGCGGCTGCTGGCCTTTCTGGCCGAACGCCTCGGGCCGCTGCCCGATCTGCCGCGGCTCAATGTCTCGCCCGCGCGGGCGCTGTCGCTCTCGCCCCGGATCGAGGAGCGCCTGCGCGAGAAGCGGGCCGAGGAATTCGCCCTGTGGGAACGCGCGGCCCCGCCCGCGTCCTAGAGGCCGAACGCCAGCCGCACCGCAAAGCGCGTCGCCACCAGCGTGAGGAAACAGGCGAATCCGATCTCGAGCGCGCGGCGCGGCAGCGCATGGGCAAGGCGCACACCGATGCGCGTGGTCAGGACCGTGGCGGGCACGATGACCGCGAAGGCCAGCGCCGAGACGAAGCCCAGCGACAGGGGCGGCAGCCCCGCCCGCCCCCAGCCCGCCCAGACATAGCCCAGCGCGCCGGGGATGGAGATGAGCACCCCCACCGCCGACGACGTGGCGACCGAGCGGCGGATGTCGTGGCCATGCAGCATGAGCACCAGATTCGTGATCGCGCCCCCGCCGATCCCCATGAGCGCCGAGGCCAGCCCGATCACCACGCCATAGACCCGCAACACCCCGTCGCGCGGGAGGCTGGCCGAGAGGCGCCAGCGGTCGCTTCCGGAGAAGAGGCGGACGGCATTGATCCCGGCCACAAGGACAAAGACCGCCTGGAACACCGCCGCGGGCGCGAATCGCGCGATCGCGGCCCCGGCCAGCACCCCCGCCAGCACCGGCAGCGCCCAGATGCGGATCACGCCCGTATCCATCACGCCCCGCAGGTAATGCCCGCGCGCCGATTGCAGCGAGGTGGGAATGATGATCGCCAGCGAAGTGCCCACCGCCAGCGGCATCCGCACTTCCTCGGGCACGGCCAGCAGGCCGAACACCGCATAAAGCAGCGGCACCGTGATCGCCCCGCCGCCCACGCCGAACAGACCGGCAAGGATCCCGGTGACCGCGCCGGCCACAGCCAGCAGCAGCCCGAGCAGCCCGAGCGTGGCAGGATCGGGCATCATTCGCCGCCGGCCCCGTGGTTCCCGGCCCCGTGGTTCCCGGCAGTCCCGGCGCCTTCCGCGCCCTCGCGCAGCAGCGTCACGCGCATTTCGGCCGGGCCCGGCGCGGGCGAGGCGGCGGTGCGCCCCGCCCCGGCATTCGGTCGCGGCGCGCCCGCGAATTCGATCCCCTCGTCATGGAACCGCCGGGCGATGTCGATGTTCATCTCGGACCGCACCGCCAGCCCGAAGTTCACGTCGCGCACGATGGCGCGGATTTCGAAGTTCAGCAGGTCGGGCGCGAAGTTCTGGAGCACGACCGACGGCGGCGGATTGAGCAGGACCATCGGATGGCCCTCGGCGATCTCGCGCAGGATGGCCATGACCCGGGGGATGTCGGATCCGAACATGACCGACACCGGCACGATGATCCGCCCCACCGACGATCCGCGCGTCCAGTTCGTCACCTGCCCCGAGATCAGGTCGGCATTGGGGACGATGACATTGGTGCGGTCGAAGGTCTCGATCCGGGTCGAGCGCACCGAGATGTCGCGCACATAGCCCATCTTGCCGCCGACCTCGATCCAGTCGCCGGCGCTGATCGGGCGTTCGATCAGCAGGATGATCCCGGAAATGAAGTTCGAGACGATGTTCTGAAGGCCGAAACCGATGCCGACCGACAGCGCACCGGCGACGATGGCGAGGTTCGACAGATCAAGCCCGACCGAGGTGATCGCCACCAGCCCCGCGACGAAGATCCCGACATAGCCCGTCCCCGAGACGATCGCCGACCGCCCGCCCGGATCCAGCCGGGTCTTGGGCAGGATCGCGGTGCGCAGCACGCCCTGCAACAGCCGGGTCATGGCAAAGCCGATGGCGAAGATCACCACGAAGGCCAGGAAATCGGTGGGTGAAATGCGGGTTTCGCCCATGGCGAAACCCTCCTGGAAGCGGGCCCAGATCTCGCGCAGGTCTTCGGTGCGCACCCCCCAGACCAGCGCCAGCACCGGCAGCGCCGCCAGCGTCAGCACTACCGCGACGATCACCGGCAGCAGGGCATCGCGCGAGCCGTCCTCGGAGCGGGTGACCAGCGCGTGCAGGTCATAGGCGAAGGTCTGAAGCACCATCACCACCCCGATGAGCCCGAGCGTGCGCACCGCCGGGTTCACCAGCGCCTCGCCGGCCGCGCCATAGCCCAGCGCGGTCAGCACCGGCCCGATCACCGCCACCGCCACCAGCGCCCGCCCGACCACCGACAGCAGCCCGCGCTGAAAGACCGTGGCCTCGGCAGTGCCGTCGGCAAGGGCGGAATCGCCCTCGGGCAGGCGGGCGGACAGCACCACCCGGCCCAGCCGGAACAGCACGACCGACAGCAGTATCTGCACCGGAAACAGCGCGCTCGTCGCGGTGACGGGCGCGATCTCGCCGGCGGCGAGCAGCGCAAGGATCATCGCCCCCGCAGTGCCGAACGCGCCCAGAAGCACCGCATGACGCCAGGCGCGGCGGCGGCGCGCGTCGTCCAGAAGCGTGGCCAGCGGCACCCGCGCATCGGGCCCGAACATCCGTTCGCCCAGCCAGCGCGCGACGATGAGGAACGCCCCCGCCTGCGGGATTTCCCGGATCACCTGCGTCAGGCGGAACCCGGCCATCCCCGAGACCTGCACCGCCTCGACCAGCGCCGACAGGCCAAGGAACGGCAGCACGATCTGCCCCAGCGACAGCACGAGCGACCACACCCCGACCCCGCGCCAGCCCTGCGCCGGTGCCAGATGCGCAAGCTGCCCCATCCAGCGCCGCCCGCGTGCCAGCAGCACCAGACCCAGCAGCGTGTAGAACATCACCTGCCCCAGATGCGCCGTCAGCACCGCGAGGCGCGAGACCGAGGTGAAGGTGACGCGCGCCTCCTTCCAGAGGTTCGACACCAGCCGGCCCAGATCCGAGGCAACCGGCGCCCATTGCGCCGGGTTGAGCGGGGACTCGCCGCGCGTGGTCATCGAGGCGGTGCGCCGCGCCCGCAGGAGCGTGTCGATTTCCGCGATCAGGCCGTTCGACTGGGCATAGGCCTCCTGGGCCAGCAGGGCGGGCGCGCGCAGGCGGTTCAGTTCCGCCATGAGGAGCGCGCGCCGCACGCTCACGCGCAGATCCTCGAGCGCGGGGTCGGCGGGCGCCTCGCCCAGCGCGGCCAGTTGCTGACGCACCGTGGCGATGCGGGCGGCGTTCTGGCCCTGCACGCTCAGGAACCGGTCGCGCCATTGCACGAGGTCGTTGCGCAGCCGCTCGAGCGCGAAGGTCGATCCCGAGGCGTTCTCGCTGATCGTGGCGCTGCGTTCGGCGGTGCGCTGCCAGGCGGCATAGTCCACGTCGCCGATGACGATGTCGGGCGCCATGTCCTCGGAGGATTCGCCGGCGGATTCGGCCGGGGCTTCGGCCGGCGCGGGCGGCTGGTCGTCCTGCGCGAAGGCGGGCCCGCTGCCCGGCGCCAGCACCGCCAGCACCGCCAGCAGGGCGGGAATCAGGAAAGGCGCGCGGATCATGTCCCCTCGAACACCCGCGGCACTTCGGACGCCGCGCGGTCAAGCCAGCCCGGAACCGGCAGGCCGCGTTCGCGCAGGAAGACCGGGTTGAACAGCTTCGACTGATAGCGCGTGCCGTAATCGGCCAGCACGGTGACGATGGTATGGCCCGGCCCCATCTCGCGCGCCATGCGCATCGCGCCGGCCACATTGATGCCCGACGATCCGCCCACGCACAGCCCCTCCTGCGCGAGCAGGTCAAAGACCACGGGCAGCGCCTCGCTGTCGGGGATGCGGTAGCTGAAATCGGGGGTGAACCCTTCGAGGTTGCCGGTGATGCGGCCCTGCCCGATCCCCTCGGTCACCGAAGAGCCGGGCGCATCGAACTGCCCGGTGGTGTAGAAGGCATGCAGCGCCGCGCCCTCGGGATCGGCAAGGCCGATCTTCACGCCCCTGGGCTGAAGCGCGCGCGCGACCCCGGCCAGCGTCCCGCCCGAGCCCACGGCGCAGATGAATCCGTCCACCCGCCCGCCGGTCTGGTCCCAGATCTCGGGCCCGGTCGATTCGACATGCGCCTGCCGGTTGGCCTGATTGTCGAACTGGTTGGCCCAGACCGCGCCCGCCGGTTCGGTGCGGGCCAGCGCCGCGGCCAGACGGCCGGAGTAGCGCACGTAATTGTCCGGGTTGCGATAGGGCACCGCCGGCACCTCGACCAGGGTGGCGCCGGCCAGGCGCAGCATGTCCTTCTTTTCCTGACTCTGGGTTTCGGGGATGACGATGACGGTGCGGAATCCCATCGAGGATCCCACCAGCGCAAGCCCGATCCCGGTGTTGCCGGCGGTGCCCTCGACGATCGTGCCCCCCGGCCCGAGCGCGCCGCGCGCCACCGCGTCGCGGATGATCCAGAGCGCGGCGCGGTCCTTGATCGACTGGCCGGGATTCATGAACTCGGCCTTGGCGAGGATGGTGCAGCCGGTGGCCTCGGAAGGGCCGCGCAGGCGGATGAGGGGGGTGTTGCCGATGGCGGCGGCCAGGTCTGCCTTGATCGGCATGGTCATGGGGGTCTCCTTCGCTTCCCGCCCTTCCTAGGGGGCGGTCCGGGGCGACTCAAGGGCGCGCGGCCCGGCCACCGCGCGTTCGCGCGCCAGCCACAGAAGCATCGCCACAAGCGGCACCGCCGTCACCTCGCCCGAATCGAGCAGCGCCATCGCCCGGTCGAAGGGCAGGACGTGCAGGCGGATGTCTTCGGCCTCGTGGGCAAGGCCGCCGTGGGCGGCGTGGCCGTCGGGCAGGTCGGCCAGACCCAGCCAGGCATAGAACCGGTCGGTCGCGTTGCCGGGCGAGGCATAGGCCGAAAACATCGGCCTGAGCCCGCGCAGCGTCAGGCCCGCTTCCTCCTCGGTCTCGCGGCGGGCGGCGTCCCCGGGCGATTCGCCGGCGTCGATCATCCCGGCCACCGGCTCGAGCGTCCAGGGATTGGGGTCGCCCCGGCGCGCGGGGCCGGCGCGGAACTGTTCGACCAGAAGCACGCGGTCGCGCGCGGGGTCATAGGGCAGCACCAGCGCCGCATCCGCGCCGACCAGCACTTCGCGCGGCAGATCGCGGTGCCAGCCGCCGTCAAAGCGGCGATGCGTGACCAGCGTCGGCGCAAGGCGAAAGAACCCGCCGCTCATCGGCGCGGCGGCGCGCAGGGTCCAGTCGCCGGGCAGGGGCGCGTGGCGCAGGCGGGCCGCCCCGCCCTCGGTGCGGGCGCGCAACTGTGTCGCGGCACGGGCGCGGATCACCGGCCACTGGCGGCGCAGGTCGGCATCGTCGAAATCCGCCGCGCCCCAGTCGACCTCGCCCGCGGCCAGCAGCGTCTCTTCGGCATGGGCCTCGGCCCAGGCGTCAAGCGACCAGCGCCGCCCGCTTGCCGCCTGACCGGCGGGGGGCAGGTAGACCGAGGTGGCGCGCGGCTGCCCGTCCGCGCCCGTCACCGTCACCGGCACCCGTTCATAGCCGAAGGGCCGTTCATAGGCGTCAAGCCGGCGTTCCTGTGCCAGCGAAAGCCCCTCCATCACCAGGCCCTCGGCCTGTCCGTCCGGGGCGGCGACGATCGCGGGCCAGGGTCCGTCCGGCGCCGCCTCGACCCGATAGCCACCAAGCTGCGCGCGGATCGCCCGCTCCTGCCCGGAGCCGGCGATCAGCGCGAAAAGCGGCCGGTAAAGCAGCGTGCCATAAAGAAAGATCGACATTCGGTCCCTTCCGGTGCGCGTGGTTCAGCGAAAGTGGCGCCCCACCCATTCGGCCAGGATCCCGGCCACGGCCGCCCCCGCGACCAGAAGGGCAAGGACATGCGGCAGCGCCGCGGTCCGGCCGATTTCGGCCATGAGCGCAAAGACCGCCACCACCGCCTCGGCCGGGCCGTCGTAGATCCTGCGCAAGGACAGTTCCACCATCCGCACCGCCGCCGACAGGAACAGCCCGACGATGAGCGCCGCCGCCAGCGTGGTCAGCCCCTGCCCGACCGCGCCGGCCCAGCTCTGCCCCCCTGACCGCGTGCCCAGGATGCGCCACCCCAGGATCAGCCCGGCCCCCGCGTTGATCGGCGCGAACCAGCGCGGCTCGGCCTGTTCGGCCAGCGGGAAAGCGGGCAGCGCCAGTTCGGCCGCAAGCCACAGAAGGACCGCGAACAGGATCGCGGCGGCAAGGCGGGCGGCAGTCGGCATCCTGTTCCCCGTCGGGCGGTTTCGCCCATCCTTGATCAAGCCGGGCCGCCGCGCAAGCCGGGCGCGCAAACCGGATGCGCAAGCCGGGCGCGCAAGCCGGGCGCGCAGGCTGGCGGGGACGCGCCGTCATCCCGGGGCCGGCCCGTCCCGGCTTGCGCCGCGCGCGCCGGGTTCCTATCATTTTCCCAGCACACCACATCACCCAGGGAGAGACAGATGCGGCACATGTTCCTTGCCGGCGCTTCGGCGCTGGCCTTCGTCGCGGGCGCGGCATCGGCGCAGGACGCCGGGCTGACCGTTTTCGACTATGCAGGGTTCGAGCAGCCCGAATTCCACACCACCTATACCGCCGCCCACGGGACCAGCCCGACCTTCTCGTTCTTCGGGGACGAGGACGAGGCGTTCCAGAAGGTGACCTCGGGCTTTCGCGCCGACGTGACCCATATCTGCGCCGGTTCGGTGACCAAATGGACCGAGGCCGGCATCATCGAGCCCTGGGACACCAGCCGCATCACCGCCTGGGCCGATCTGGACACGAACCTGACCGGCACCGACACCTCGATGGGCGAATCCTATTTCATCCCCACCGACTGGGGTTCGACCGCGATCATCTACAACCCCGACGAGGTTCCGGCCGAGGATGTGGCCTCGCTTCAGGTGTTCACCAACCCGGCCTATGCCGGGCGCATCACCGTGCCCTACAACGTCGATGACACCTGGGCGCTGGCCTTCCTGGCCACCGGCGTGACCGACATCGCCGCCGCCACCGACGAACAGATCGACGCCGCCGCCGCCTGGCTGCGGCAGGTGCATCCGAACCTGCGCACCTACTGGACCGACCCGGCCGAACTGGCGCAGCTCATGTCCACGGGCGAAATCCTCGTCGCCTGGGCCTGGAACGAGACCTACCCGACCCTGCGCGCCGAGGGCGTGCCGGTCGCGTTCCAGCGCGAGGCGGCCGAAGGATCGTCGGTCTGGCTGTGCGGCCTTGTCAACATGAAGGACGGCGCCGGATCCGAGGATCTGGCCTATGACTATCTGAACGCCTTCCTCGATCCGTCCTCGACCATCCCGCTGGTCGAGCAGGGCTGGGGCAGCGCCAACGCCGCCGCGATGGCCTCGCAGGTGAGCGAGGAAGACCTCGAGCTGGCCGGCCTTGGCCATATCGACGCGCCGGTGGCCGCGCAGTTGCCGATGTCGCAGGCGCTGCGCGAGCGGCTGGCCGAAGAGTTCGAGCTGATCAAGGCGGGCTTCTGATCCGTCAGGGCCGGACCGCGCGGGGGCCAGACCACACGGGGGCCAGACCACACGGGGGGGCGGGCGGGGCGATCCCGGCCGCCCCCTTTTCATTCCGCCGCCCCCCGCACGGTTTCCCTTGAAGCCGGGCGCCGGGCGTCCTACATCTGGGCTGTCTCTCTCGGGGGACTATGGGCATAAACGCGCACGCAATAACCGGATCGGACCCGGGGGCGGTACCCGGCGGCTCCACCAGACACCCTCGTTGGGGGAGGACGGGGCCGAAACAGGATCGACGAACGTCTAAAGGTGTTGCTTTGTCCCGGTGAGCTACCACCGTTATCGGTGCAAACTGCATAGTTGCCAACGACAACCGTGCTCCGGCGATGGCTCTGGCTGCGTAAGCAGTCCGGGTCTGCCGAACCCAAGTCCTGACGCTTAGCCGCGTCAGGCGGGGCCCGCAGGAGCCTGGCAACAGAATCCTGCACCTTCCCCGCTTTCTGTCGAAGATTTCAGCGCGCTTGCCCCGGCGGCCGCTTGCGGTCTAGCCTTGTCGCGGTTCCAGACGGAGAGCGACCCATGCGCCAGACCCCAGCCGCCCTTGCCCTGATCCTTGCCGCGCTGCCGCTGACCGCGGGCGCGCAGGAGGCGGACGATTACGCCAAGCTTGGCCCGAACGCGGTCAGCCTGACCGACGATCACGCCTGGCTTGCCACCCATCCCGCCCCGGATTTCTGGGCGATCCAGCCCTTCACCAAGCCGCAGTTCACCGATTCGGCCTGCTCGATCGCCTCGGTCACCGCGGCGCTGAACGGGCTGCGGGGGTTGCCGCAATGGGCGTCGCAGACGGTGATGACTCAGGAGGATCTGCTCGATCTGACCGGCAACGCCGAATGGGCCGCGCTGTCGGCGCAGGACGGCGACGGCGTGACCTTCGCGCAGCTTGAATCCTTCACCGCCGAGGCCGCCCGCGCCGCCGGCCTGACCGGCGCCGCCGTCACCGCCTGGCAGCCCGGGGGCACCGACGAGGCCACCCTGGCCGATCTGCGCGCCCGCCTCGCCGCGAACGAGGAAACGGCCGCGGACGCGCTTCTGGTCTACTTCAACCAGGGCGTGGTGACCGGCGACTGGGACGGGCCGCATATCTCGCCCATCGGGGCCTATGACGCCGCGGGCGACCGGGTGCTCATCCTCGAGGTCGACCAGGGCTGGTATGTGTCCTACTGGACCCCGGTGCCGGTCCTCCTCGAGGCGATGGTGCGCCCGGTGTCCGAGGAACACGGGCCGCTGGCCGGCGGCCACGGCGGGCTGGTGCGGATCGGGACGGCCGGCTGATCGCGGCCATCCCGCGCAAGCGGCCTTCCCCCTGCCCGCGAATAGCCTATGCTGTGGGCGTCGCATCTTGGGGAGGGCGCAACGTGACGCGCAGCATCGACTACGGCAACCTGATGCATCGGGCGATGCGCGGCCTCATCCAGGAGGTGCTTGCCGGCGTGGCCGAAGGCGGCCTGCCCGGCCAGCACCATTTCTTCATCACCTTCGACACGACCCACCCCGATGTCGAGATGGCCGACTGGCTCTCGGACCGCTATCCGACCGAGATGACCATCGTGCTTCAGCACTGGTTCGCCAATCTGCTGGTCGATGACGAGGGATTCGCCGTCACCCTGAATTTCGGCGACAACCCCGAGCCGCTCTATATCCCCTATGACGCGATCAAGACCTTCGTCGATCCGTCGGTGGAATTCGGCCTGCGCTTTGAAACCCAGGGCGGCGAAGACGACGACGACGGCGACGACGACGAGGCGCCGATGTCGGAAATGGCCGAACCCGAGGCCCGCCCCGCCCGCGCCCCGGCCGAGGTGGTCAGCCTCGACAAGTTCCGCAAGTAGGGGCTGCCCGCATCCGCGGGCGCCCCCGCCGGCGCGGCACGGTTGCCCCCTGCGCGCGCTGCCGCTAAACGGCATGCAACCGCATACCGGAGGACCATCATGACCGCCACCCGCACCGAAACCGACAGCTTCGGGCCGCTCGAGGTTCCCGCCGACAGGTATTGGGGGGCACAGACCCAGCGTTCGATCATCAACTTTCCGATCGGCTGGGAACGGCAACCGGTGCCGATCATCCGCGCGCTTGGCGTCATCAAACAGGCCTGTGCCCGGGTGAACATGGCGCAGGGCGATCTTGACCCGGTGCTGGGAGAGGCGATCGCCGCCGCCGCGCAAGAGGTGATCGACGGCCGCTTCGACGACAATTTCCCGCTGGTGGTCTGGCAGACCGGATCGGGCACGCAGTCGAACATGAACGCCAACGAGGTGATCTCGAACCGCGCCATCGAGATGCTGGGCGGGGTGATGGGCTCGAAAAAGCCGGTGCATCCGAACGACCATGTGAACATGGGGCAATCGTCGAACGACACGTTCCCGACCGCGATGCATGTGGCCATCGCCATGCATGCGCGGGATCTGCTGATCCCCGGCCTCGACAAACTGCACCGCGCGCTTGTGGCCAAGGCCGGGGAATTCCGGGACATCATCAAGATCGGCCGCACCCATACCCAGGACGCGACGCCGCTCACGCTCGGGCAGGAATTCTCGGGCTATGCCACGCAGGTCGAAAAGGGCATTGCCCGGGTGCGCGCCGCGCTGGGCGACATCCACGAACTGGCGCAGGGCGGCACCGCGGTGGGGACCGGCCTGAATACCCGGGTGGGATTCGATCGGCGCGTGGCCGCGGAAATCGCCCGCATCACCGGCCTGCCCTTCGTCACCGCCCCGAACAAGTTCGAGGCCCTGGCCGCCCATGACGCGATGGTGATGTTCTCGGGCGCGCTCCGGACCGTCGCGGCCAGCCTGTTCAAGATCGCCAACGACCTGCGCCTGCTCGGGTCCGGCCCGCGGTCGGGCCTGGGCGAACTGATCCTGCCGGAAAACGAACCCGGCTCCTCGATCATGCCGGGCAAGGTGAACCCGACCCAGGCCGAGGCCCTGACCATGGTCTGCGCCCATGTCATGGGCAACGACGCGGCGGTGGGTTTCGCCGGCTCGCAGGGGCATTTCGAACTGAACGTCTACAATCCGATGATGTCCTACAACGTGCTCCAGAGCATGCAGCTTCTGGGCGACGCGGCCACATCCTTCACCGACAACATGGTGGTCGGCACACAGGCCAACACGGCGCGGATCGGGCGGCTGATGCGGGAATCGCTCATGCTGGTGACGGCGCTGGCGCCGACCATCGGCTATGACAACGCGACCAGGGTGGCCAAGACCGCGCACCGGAACGGCACCACATTGCGCGAAGAGGCGATCGCGCTGGGCTTTGTCGATGGCGAGACCTTCGACCGCATCGTGCGCCCCGAGGACATGATCGGACCGAAGGGATGAGCGGGACACCCGTCAACCTCAACCAATTCCGCAAGGAACGCGCCCGCGCCGAGAAAAAGGCGCAGGCCGATGCCAATGCGCTGAAATCCGGCCGCACCAAGGCCGAACGCCTGCTCGAGGCGGCGCGCGCCGAAAAGGCGCGCCGCCATCTCGACCAGCACCGGTTCGAGGAATGACCACCGCCGCCGCGCCCGCCCCCGCCCCCCTGCCCGCGGGGCGGCCGGCGAAACGCTCGCTCACGCTGCGCGGCCACCGCACTTCGGTCTCGCTCGAGGCGGAATTCTGGACCGCCTTCCGCGACCTGGCCACGGCGCGCGGCCTCGGGCTGAACGCGCTCGCCTCGAGGATCGACGCCGGGCGCGGCGATGTGGGCCTCGCCTCGGCGATCCGCGTGGCCGTGCTGGGCGCCGCCCTCTCGGGCGAGATCGGCCCGCGCTGACGACAACGCCGCGCCCCCGGCAGGGAACGCGGCGCGGCAGCAGGGCGGGACGCGCCGGCCTCAGCCGACCAGTTCGAGCCCCGAGAAGAAGAAGGCGATTTCCTGGGCCGCGGTGTCGGGCGCATCCGAGCCGTGGACCGAATTCTCGCCGACCGACAGCGCGAATTCCTTGCGGATGGTGCCCGCATCGGCATTGGCCGGATTGGTCGCCCCCATCACCGCACGGTTCCTGGCGATGGCGTCCTCGCCCTCGAGCACCTGCACCACGACCGGGGCCGAGGCCATGAATTCGGTGAGTTCGGCAAAGAAGGGCCGGTCCTTGTGGACGGCGTAGAAGGCCTGGGCCTGCGCGAGGCTCAGATGGAGGCGCTTCTGCGCGACGATGCGCAGGCCCGCATCCTCGAACTTGGCGTTGATCCTGCCGGTAAGGTTGCGCCGGGTCGCATCGGGCTTGATGATGGAAAGCGTACGCTGGATGGTCATGGGTCACTCCGTTCCGGGGCGCGCGCGGCTTGCGGCGCCCGTCAATTCGCGGCGCCGCCCTAGCATGCGCCCCGCCGGCTGAAAAGGCCGCCGTCCGCAGAAGACAGAGAGGGGAGGCGCTGCCTCCCCTCGGCGCTGACGCGCCTCACCCCTCCGGGGTATTTTTCCAAAGATGAATGAGCCTCTTCATCTTTGCCCCAAATACCCCGGGGGAGTCCCGAAGGGACGGGGGCGGAGCCCCCCGCTGCCCGCGCGCAGGGCCTGGATCAGCGCCTCCATGTCCGGGGGCAGGGGCGCGCTGAAGGACAGGGGCGCGCCGGTCACGGGATGGGTGAAGCCGAGTGTCGCCGCATGGAGCGCCTGGCGCGGGAAGGCGGCGGCGGCTTCGGCCGCGGGCGCGCCGAGCGCGCGCGCCGAGAGCCGGCGCTTGCCGCCATAGACCGGATCGCCGAGAAGCCCGTGTCCCGCATGGGCGAGATGGACGCGGATCTGATGGGTGCGCCCGGTCTCGAGCCAGCAGTCGATGAGCGCGGCCTGGTCGGCGAAACCTTCGACCACCCGCAGGCGCGTCACCGCATGGCGGCCGCCGCTGCGCACCACGCTCTGGCGCTGTCGGTCGTGCGGGTGGCGCGCGAGGTTTCCGCTGATGCGGATCACGCCGCCCGGCTCGAACGCGACCCCGGCGATTCCGCCAAGGCGCGGGTCGGCGGCCGAGGGCAGGCCGTGGCAGAGCGCGACATAATGGCGTTCGGCGCTGTGGGCGGCGAATTGCGCGGCAAGGGCGTGGTGGGCGCGGTCGGTCTTGGCCACGACCAGCAGGCCCGATGTATCCTTGTCGATGCGGTGGACGATGCCGGGGCGCCGTTCGCCCCCGACCCCCGACAGGCCGGGCCCGCAATGCGCGATCAGGGCGTTCACGAGGGTGCCGGCCGGGCTGCCGGGGGCGGGGTGGACCACCATGCCGGCGGGCTTGTCCACCACGATCAGGTCGTCGTCCTCGTGCAGGATCACGAGCGGGATGGCCTCGGGCGCGATAGGGCTGTCCTGCGGGGCGGCGAGCGCGATCTCGATCGCGTCGCCTTCGGCCACGGCGGCGCGCAGATCGGTCTGCGGCGCGCCGTTCACGCACACCGCCCCCGCCCCGATCAGCCGGGCAAGGCGCGAGCGCGAGAGTTCCGCGCTCTCTGGCACGTCGCGCGCCAGCGCCCTATCAAGGCGCGGCGGCGGATCGGCGCCGATGGTGAAGGTGACGAGACGTTCCATGACCCCTCCCGAAGACGACCTCCCCCTGCCACCTCAGGCGCGGTTCCTCAAGCGGCTTGTGCTGGCGCTTGCGGTGGTAATGATCGCGGGGTTCCTCGCGCTCATCGTCACGCTGATCGTCCGGCTGTCGGTCGAGCCGCAGATCCTGCCCGAGGGCGTGGCCCTGCCCGACGGGGCGCGGGCCACCGCCTTTACCCAGGGCGCGGACTGGTTCGCCATCGTCACCGATGACGACCGCATCCTCATCTTCGACCGCTCGAGCGGCGCCCTCGTCCAGACGGTGCAGATCACCCGCTGACGGCAGGCGGGCGCGGGGCGGGATGCGGATCGGGGCGCGCGCGCACCTGTCCGGGCACCTGGGCCGTGCCGGTGCGGGCGGCCTCGATCGCGGCCAGGCAGGTGGCCAGCGACACGAGATTGCCGCGCGCGCCGTTCGCCGGTTCGTCCCCGGTCTCGATCGCGCCGATGAGTGCGATCCTGTGGCGCCCCTTCGGCACCGGGGGGCGGTAGGGCAGGTCGGGGGCCCCGGTCTCGGGGGGGGGCGCCCTTGTCGAGCGCGAAGTTGTCGCGGTTGCCCATCTCAGCCCACCAGCGGCAGTTCGCGCCCGGCCCTGGCCGAAGCGGCGGCGGTATCGACGATGCGCTGCCCGGTGCGGGCGATGGCCGGATCGAGCGGCCCGTGCAGCGCCCCCCCGCCGGCGAAGGCATGCAGCACATGTTCGACCGCGCCACGGTCCGGCGCGGCTAGGGGCGGGGCGGGCACGGCATGGGCCTCGGGGCGGGCGCGGGTCTGCACCGTCACATGGTCGTCATAGTCCCAGGAGGCGATCGTGCCCTCGGTGCCGGTGATGACAAAGCCGCAGCGCGGCTGCGGCTGTGTCACCCAGGGGTCGGTGAAGGTGCCCCAGCGGGTCTGCATCACCGAAAGGCCGCGCGCATAGCGCAGCACCGTCACCGATTGCTCGTCCACCTCGAGGCCGGGCGCCCCCCAGGTGGTGGAGGTGACATGGGTCGGCGCCTCGCCCCCCATGAACCAGGTGCCCAGGGTGGCGCCATAGCCGAGATAATCGAGGAGCGCCCCCCCGCCCGCGGCGGCGCGATACCACCAGGAGCCGGGCTTCTGCCGCTCGACCTCGTCGCGCGTCACCGCGACCTTGTCGGCCAGATGCCACAGCGGGCCGCGGTTGCCGTCGTGGAAGTGGATCTCGCAGACCTCGCCGATCATGCCCTCCACGATCAGGCGGCGGGCCATGTTGTGCGTGGGATACCAGGCCAGCGGCCAGTTCACGGCAAGGCGCACCCCGGCGGCGGCGCAGGCGGCGATCATGCGGTCGGCGTCGGCCAGCGAGGCGGCAAAGGGCTTTTCGACTAGGACATTGATGCCTCTGGCCGCGATCGCCTCGGTCAGGCGGGCGTGGTCGGCGGTGGTCGAGCACAGGATGGCCAGATCGGGCCGCTCCGCGAGGCAGGCGTCGAGATCGGTGAACACCCGTTCGGGCGGGATCGAGAAGGCCGCGGCCGCGCCCGCCATGCGCGCGGGATCCGGATCGAAGATGCCGGCGATCGCGGCTTCGGGGTGGTCGTGGACCTGCCGCAGCAGATCGCCCATGTGCATGTGGTCGAAACTGATGCCCACCACGCGAAATCGCGTCATCTCTCGCCCTCCGGTCCGTTGGCGGTCAGCCTCACATAGAGGGCGGTGACGGCCAGGATGATGCCGCCGAAGACGATGCGCCGCGCGCCCTCGGGCACCTGCATGAGCGTGAGCAGCGTGCCGAGCACCGTCAGGATCAGCGCGCCGGCGATGGTCCCGGAATAGGAACCGCGCCCGCCGAAGATCGAGGTGCCGCCGATCACCGCCGCCGCCACCGACGGCAGCAGCAGCGGTTCGGCCAGCGACAGCGAGGTGGTGCGGATGATCCCGGCATAAAGCAGCCCGGTCAGCCCGGCGATCAGCGCCGACAGGACATAGAGCGCGAAGTGGAGTTGCCAGGGCCTCAGCCCCGACAGCCGCGCCGCGCGTTCGTTCGCGCCCATGGCATAGAGCAGCCGGCCGAATCCCGTGCGCCGTTCGAGGAAGAAGACGAAGGCGGCGAAGGGCACGAACACCAGCACCGCGTTGGGAACCGGGCCGGTGCGCTTCGTGCCCAGCCATTCGAGGAGCGGCGCCACCTCGGATCCGGTGGCGATGGTATAGCGCTGATAGACCTGAAGGCAGCCGATGCCGATCAGGCCCGATCCCAGCGTCATGATCAGCGGATGCACCCGGAACACCCCGGTGCCCAGCCCGTTCAGCAGCCCGACCAGCACCGCCGGGCCCATGGCGATGAGGAGGGCGGGCCATTGCCCCAGATGCGGCACCAGGGTGGCCATGACGAATCCGGTGATCGTCGCCACCGCGGCGGCCGACAGGTCGATGCCGCCGGTATACATGGTGAGGGTCTGGCTCGCGGCCAGCATGGCCAGCGGGATCGCGAACTTGACCGTGTTGCCGATCCAGCGCGGGTTCACGATCCCCGGCGACATCGCCTCCAGAAGGCCGACCAGCAGCGCCAGCAGCACCAGCAGCGCCACGATCGGCGTGTCGCGCAGGAACTGGCCCAGGCGGCGCAGCGGCGCGGGGGTGGCGGCGTTGGCGGATGTGGTCATGCCCGTTTCCCCCTCAGCGCGACAAGGCCGCCGATCATCACCACCACGACCATGATCGTGCCCTCGATGATGGCGGTGGCGTTCGGATCGACCGACAGCAGCGTGAGATCGAGCCGCAGCAGCCGCAGGATGAACACCGCGATGATCGGCCCGAGGATGCCGCCCACCCCCCCGGTGAGCGCGACCCCCCCCAGCACCACCGCCGCCACCGAGGCCATGAGATAGGGACCGGGGATCGGTTCCCCCACCCCGGTCGACAGCGTGAGCGAGATCCCGCCCAGGGCGCAGAACACGCCGGCGACCGTATAGGCCAGGATCCGCACCGGCCCCACCGCCACGCCCGAACGGAAGGCGGCGGTGCGGTCGGAACCGATGGCCTGGATCGCCAGCCCGAGGCGCGAGCGGCGCACCGGCAGCCACACCAGCACGACACAGGCCGCCAGCACGACCAGCGCCCTGGGCAGCCAGGTCAGGCCCGGCAGCGGCACGAAGCCCAGCACCATCTCGCGCAGCCAGGGCGTGGCCGTGCCGCCCGGCCCGTTGAGGATCAGAAGCGCCACGCCCTCCCAGACATACATCATGGCCAGGGTCACCACGATGTCGGGCACGCGGCTCAGGACGATGGCGGCGCCGTTCAGCGCGCCCATGGCCGCCCCCGCCACCAGCACCGCCAGCACCGCGGGCACGGTCCCCTCGGGGCCCCAGATGGCCATGAGGCTGGCCGAAGTGACCCCGGCCACGGCCATCATGCTGGCCACCGACAGGTCGATGCCGCCGGCGATGACGACGATGGCCATGGCCGCGGTGGCAAAGGCAAAGGGCAGGACCGCGCGCGACAGGCTCTCGAGGCCGGAGAGGCCGAAACCGGGCTGGATCACCTTGGTCGCCACCAGAAGCACCCCGAGCAGCAGCGCAAGCCCGAGCACCCAGCCATGGCGCAGGACCGCGCGCCTCATGCCGGCACCCGGCGCGCGCCGTCGCGCGCGGTCAGGCCATAGGCCGCGCGCAGCAGCGTCTGTTCATCGGCCCGCGCCGCCGGGATCTCGTCCACGAGGCGGCCGCCGAAGATGACGATGGTGCGGTCGCAGGCCTGCGGCACTTCGGCCAGTTCCGACGTGTAATAGAGCACGGCCGCCCCCCCCGCGGCAAGGTCGCGGCACAATTGATAGATCTGGCGCTTGGTGCGCACGTCGATGCCGCGCGTCGGATCGAACAGGAGCAGGGTTTCAACCCCATGCGCCACCCAGCGGCCGATCGTCACCTTCTGCTGGTTGCCCCCCGACAGGCGGCGCACCTCGCCCATGGCGCGGGTGTCGATCTGAAGCCGTTCGACCGCGGCGGCGACCCGCGCCGACTCGGCGCGCATCGGGATCGGGCCCCAGTTGCGCAGCCGCGTCAGCGCGGGCAGCGCGATGTTCTCGCGCACCGAACGCACCATGGCCAGCGCATCGGCGCGGTTGCCGGGAACCAGGGTCACGCCGGCGGCGATGGCATCGGCCGGATCGCGGAACCGCATCTGCTGCCCGGCGACGGCGATGGTGCCGGCATCGGGGCGGCGGAACCCGGCCAGCATCTCGAACAGTTCGTCCTGCCCCTGCCCTTCGAGACCGACCACGCCCAGCACCTCGCCCGCGTGCAGATCGAAGCTGAGGTCGGTGACCCTGCGCCCCAGGGTCAGCCCGCGCGCCGACAGCCGCACCGGCCCACGCGGCCGCGCGGCGGCGGCGGGTGCGGTAGTGTCTTCGGCGGCGGTGGCGGCGACCATGGCGGCGCGTTCAAGCCTTTCGCCCAGCATGAGTTCGACGATTTCCTCCTCGACCCCCGGCACGATCGGCAGATCGCCCACGGTCACCCCGTCGCGCAGCACCGTGGCGCGGTCGCAGATCTCGGCGATCTCGGAAAAGCGGTGCGAGATGTAGATGACGGCGCGGCCGGCATCGGCCTCGGCGCGGATCACGCGCAGCACCCGTTCGACCAGATCGGTGGGCAGCGCCGCCGTCACCTCGTCCAGCAGCAGCACATCCGGCTGCGAGGCAAGCGCGCGGGCGATGTCGAGGATGCGCAGGCTGGCCAGCGGCAGGTCTCGGATCATGTCGTCAAGGCGCAGGTCCGGCACGCCCAGTTCGGCCACCCGGCGCAGGAACGGTTCCACCGGCGTGCCCCCGAGGCGCAGGTTCTGGCCCACGTCGAGGTCCGGGATCAGCGCCGGTTCCTGATAGACCGGGATCAGCCCCGCCCGCCGCGCCGCCCCCGGCGAGGCCATGCGTGCGGCCTGCCCCCGGATGCGGATGTCCCCGCCGTCATGGGTCAGCGCGCCGGTGAGGATCTTGACCAGCGTCGATTTGCCGGCGCCGTTCGCCCCCAGCAGGGCCACGATCTCGCCCCGGGCCAGCGTCAGCCGCGCGTCCTTCAGCGCCTGCACCGCGCCAAAGGATTTCGTCACCCCCCGGGCAACAAGGATCGGGTCGTCGTCGCGGGCGGCGGTCATGGCGGGCGGAAACTCCGGACAGGAAAGGCCCCCGGCGCAGGCCGCGCCGGGGGCCGGGGCGGGCTTATTCGCCGGGGCCCTTGCAGGCGATGACCTGATCCATCGTGTAAGTGGTCCAGCCCGGGATCTCGACCGAGACCGGCCATTCCGGATCAAGGTTCGGGTTCTGCGCGGTGGCGATGGCGGCGCGGCCTTCGTCGCTCACGTTGTCCCACAGCACCGGGGTGACGTGGACGGTGTGTTCGGCGGGGCTCTGCCCGCCCAGGATCTGAAGCGCGAGCGCCATGCCCGCCCCGCCGATCGAGCCGGGGTTCGACACCGCCGCGCCGACAAGACCCTCGACCGAAGCGAGTTGCCCGACGAAGCCCGCGTTGTCCGCGCCCACGACCGGCACGAGGTCAACTTCGGATTCCACCAGCGCATCGACGATCACGTTGTCGATCCCCGAGGTCCAGATGCCCTGGAACGGGATGCCCGAGGCGATGATGTCGAGGATCTGCTGCTTGCCCTGGTCCTGCTGCCAGCCGGTGAACACCTCCTGCGCGATGCTGATGCCCGGATATTCGGCCATCGCCCGGCGGAAGCCCGCGTCGCGGTCGTTGTCGGCACCGGCACCGGCGGCGCCGCGCATGTAGACCACCGCGCCTTCGCCGCCCATCTGCTCGAACAGCCATTTCGCGCCGAGATAGGCGTAATCCTCCTGGTCGTTCGAGATGTTCCAGGCGCTGGGTTCGCTCACGGCCTGGTCCACGGCGACGACGACGATGCCGGCGGCGGCGGCCTCGGCCAGGGCGGCGTTGATCGCATCGGCCGAGGCCGGGTTCACCACGATCGCATCCACGCCCGCCTGGATCAGGTTGCGGATGTCCTCGAGCTGGCCTGCGGCATCGGTGTTGCGGTGGGCGATGTTCAGGCTCTCGACCGCGCCCGAGGCAAGGGCCTGCGCCTTCATTGCGCAGACCATTTCCTCGCGCCAGCCGTTGCCCTGCACGGTGTTGGAGATGCCGATGGTATAGCCATCGGCCATCGCCATGCCGCCGGTCGCGGCCAGAAGGGCCGCAACCGCTGCGGTCCGGGTCAGTTTCGTCATGTGATGTCCTCCCCTGTGACGAATGCTGTCGAAAGTCCGGCTACTTCACGAACGGCCGCAGCACGTCGCGCGCAAGGGCGAAGCCGCGTTTCACCTTGTCGTCCGTGCCTTCGAACACGCGGTCCTCGTGCTCGATCACCACGGGGCCGTCATAGCCCGCGCGATAGAGCGCCGAAAAGAACAGCGCCCAGTCGACATCCCCCAGTCCCGGCATCCGCGGCACCTGCCAGCCCATTCCGGCCGAGAGGATCCCGCGTTCATAAAGGCCGTCGCGGTCGATCATCAGATCCTTGGCGTGGACATGGGCGAAATGGCCGCCGAATTCGGCGATGAACCGGCCCATGTCGATCATCTGGAGCACCAGATGCGAGGGGTCGAAATTCATCCCCACGCCCGGCCATTCCGCAAGGATGCGGCGCCAGATCGCGGGGTTGTAGGCGATGTTGTGCCCGCCCGGCCATTCGTCGCGCGAAAAGATCATCGGGCAGTTCTCGAAGGCGAGGCGCACGCCGCTGTCGGCCGCGTGGCGCAGGATGTCGGGAAAGATCGCCTGCGCGCGGGTCCAGTTCTCGTCCTGGGTCAGGGCGCGGTCGCCGCCGACAAAGGTGTTCACCACCCCCACCCCCATGAGGCCGGCGGCGGTGATCACCTTCTTCAGATGCGCGATCACCTCGGCGCGGTGGGCGGCGTCGGGGTGCAGCGGGTTCGGGTAGTAGCCCAGCGCCGCGATCGACAGGCCGTGCTGCGCCACACGGCCGGCGATCTCCTGCGCGCGGTCGCGGGTCAGGCCGTCCACGGCGACATGGCTGGTGCCGGCATAGCGGCGCGCCTCGCCGCCGCCCTGCGGCCAGCAGGCGATCTCGAGCGTCTCGAACCCGGCGCCGGCGGCCCAGCGGGCCACCTCGTCCAGCGGGGTGTCGGGGAAGGGCGCGGTGAGGATGCCGAGTTTCATGTCCGTCTCCTGTCCAGTCCGCGTGCCCCTCAGGCCGCGGGAATCTCCTGCCAGGCGCCCGTGCCGGCCGACTGCGCCACCGCCTCGCAAAACAGCATCTCGTGGTGGCCGTCGCCGAAGGTGGCCCAGGTCGCCCCCGCGCTGCGCCCGCCCCGGGCGATATCGGCGTAGACCGCGCGGAAGAAGGCATGGAAACTGTCGGCAAAGCCCTCGACATGGCCGCCGGGCAGCGCGGCGGCGGCGGCGCCGGTCGCGTTCATCAGGCCCGGATCGCGCTGGAGGATGCGGTTCGCCTCGCCGCGGGCGCCGATCCAGAGATGGTCGGGATGTTCGCTGTCCCAGGCGGCGGCGGAACGCGCGCCCGCGATCTCCCACCTGAGCGAGTTCTTGCGCCCGAAACTGACCTGCGAGGTGGTGAAGGCCCCGCGCGCGCCGTTGGCGTAGCGCAGCAGGATCATGGCCGCGTCGTCGGTGACGATCCTGCGCGCCTCGGTCGTGCCCTGCGTGGTGCCGAAGGTCTCGACCGGGCCGGTGGGGCGGTCGCGTTCGGGGATGAAGGTGGCCAGTTCCGCCATGACCGCCACCGGCCGCGCCCCGGTGATGAACGAGGTGAGGTCGGCCCAATGCGTGCCGATATCCCCCACCGAGCGCAGATCGCCCCCCGCCTCGGTCTCGAGCCGCCAGTTCCAGTCGCCGCGCAGCGCCAGCCAGTCCTGGTGATAATGCCCGGTGACAAGGCGGATCTCGCCCAGATCGCCGGCCGCGACCATGCCGCGCGCCTGCTGGTTCAGCGGATAGAAGCGGATGTTGTGGCACACCGCCGCCACCCGCCCCGAGGCATCGGCCGCGGCCACCATCTCGCGCGATTGCGCGGCGGTCAGGGCAAGCGGCTTTTCGCAGATCACATGCTTGCCCGCGGCCAGGATCGCCATGACCTGCGGGTAATGCGCGTGGTTCGGCGAGGTGACATGCACCACATCGACCGACGCATCCGCCAGCAGATCGTCCAGCGAGGCATAGGCCCGCCCCACCCCCAGCGCCGCCGCCCGTTCGGCCCCGCGCGCGCCCGTCGATCCCAGCACGCCCGCGATCTCCACCCCGAGGCGCCTGAGCGCGCCCAGATGGACCGTGCCGATGAACCCGGTGCCGATGACTGCCGCCCTGACCATGCCCTTCCCCCTGTGCGTTAGCGCAATCATCTCACACGATCGAATAGCCGCCGTCCACCGGGATCGTGGCGCCGGTGATGAATGCCGCCATGGGCGAGGCCAGGAACAGGACCGGCCCGGCCAGATCGTCGGGCATTCCCCAGCGCGCCAGCGGCGTGCGTTCGCTGACCCGGCGCACATGGTCGGGGTTCTGGCGCGAGCGCGCCGACTGTTCGGTGACGATGAAGCCGGGCGCGATCGCGTTCACGCGGATGCCGTCGCCGGCCCAGGCGATGGCCAGCGATTTCGTCAACTGCTGCACCCCGGCCTTGGAGGCGCCATAGGCCGGGTTCTGCGGGCTGCCGAAGGTCGCATACATCGAGGCGATGTTGATGAGGCTGCCTTGGGCCGCGGCCAGATGCCCGCGAAAAGCCAGCGCCATGCGCAGGCTGCCGGTCAGGTTGATGTCGAGCACGGTCGCAAAGAACCCGGCCTCCATCTCCTCGCCGCGCCGGGTGATGGCGGCGCCGTTCACCAGCACGTCAAGGCGCGGCATCCCCGCCGCCAGCGCGGCGATCGCGTCCTGGTCGCGCACGTCGAGGCGGTGATAGGCGAAACGGCCGCGGTCCGCCTCGGCGGGCGCATCCTCGGCGCCGGTGATGGCGACCTCGGCCCCGGCGTCCTGGAATGCGCGGGCGATGGCGGCGCCGATCCCGCCCCGGCTGGCCCCCACGACCAGCACGTTCCGACCGTTGAAATCGTATGCAACTGCCATGTCAGCCCCCGGACTCGCCCGAGAATGGCCCCTGCCCGCGCTATGGGCAAGGGCCTTTCGCGCCGGGGGCGGACAGGCGCGATGTCGCGGGTCGGGGGGCGGGGCGGCAGAGGGTCAGCCCTGCCCGCCAAACACGTTCTGGTCAAAGTCGATCGAGACCCCGGTCATCGGCGCCGAGGCCGGGGACAGCAGATGCACCACCTGCCGGGCCACCTCTTCGGGGGTGATGAGCCGGCCAAGCGGCAGAAGCGCCGCGCTTTCCGCCACCCATCCGGGGCCGCGGCCCAGGGTTTCGGCCTGCATCCGCATCTCCGATTCGGTCAGCACCCAGCCAAGGTTCAGCCCGTTCACCCGGATGCCCGTGGCGCGCAGGGCATTGGCGGTGTTGCGGGTCAGCACCTGAAGCGCGGCCTTGCTGGCGGCATAGACCGCCAGATCGGGCAGGCCGACATGGGCATGCATCGACTGGATGTTGACGATGGCGCCCGGTGCGCCGCGCGCGCGCATGTCGGCGACCGCGCCCTGCATGAGGAAGAAGGGCGCGCGGGCGTTGAGGGCCTGCATCCTGTCCCAGCCCGCCAGCGTCGCATCCGCAAGGCCCATGCGGTAGGTGTGGCCGGCCGAATTCACCAGCCCGTCGATCCGCCCGAAGGCCGCCTGCGCCGCGCCGGTCACCCGCGCGGGCGCCGCCCCGTCCTCGAGATCGTCCACATGCGTGGCCAGCGCCACCGCGGAGGCCAGTTCCTGCGCCAGTTCCTGCGCCAGCCGCCCGAGCGCCGCCCCGTCGCGGTCGGTCAGCAGAAGCGCCCCGACCCCCGACCGGGCCGCCAGCCGCGCCGTGGCCGCCCCGATGCCATGCGCCGCGCCGGTGACGATCACCGCCATGCCGTCCAGCCTGCTTTCCATGCCGCCCCCCCCGGCGCCTCCTGCGCCCCGCGCTCAGCCCTTGCGCCCCGCAAGCCAGCGGTCAAGCTCGGCCTCGGCCTTTTCCAGCGCGCCGTGGTTGAGCAGCTTGCGCAGGAAGGCCGTGGTGACGGCGCGGGCGCGCAGGTTGAACCGGCCGCCGGCGCCCTGGTCATGCACGTCGAGCGTGTCGTAGATCTGCTGAAGCCGGTTCTGCACCGATCTGAGCGACATGCCGCGCCGTTCGGCGATGGCGCGGTCGGTCAGGCCCAGCGCCACGTCGAGCAGGATGTCGTATTCCCCTTCGGTAAAGCCGCCGCGCCGGCCGAAGGACAGCGCCTGCGTGCCGCGCACCTCGCGGTCGACGACGCACTGGTTCTCGACGAAGATCGACCGCAGCGCCAGGCGCAGCCGTTCGTCCGAGGCCGATTTCAGGACATAGCCATAAGCCGCCCCGTCCGGCACGATGCGGGCGACGCCGCGGACATAGGCCTCGTCGGCGTAGTTCGACCAGAACAGGATGCGCGTGGCCGGCCGCTCGCGCCAGATGGTGCGCGCCGCCTCGATGCCGTTGCGCGGTGCCATCTGGAGATCCATCACCACATGCGCCGCCGGATTCTCGCGCGCGAGGCGTTCGCCCTCCTCGCCCGAGGCGGCCTCGATCACCGCCACGCATTCGGGCAGCGCCGCCGCGACCGATTCGTGCAGATAGGCCCGATGCAGCGGGTCGTCCTCGACGATGAGCACCTTCATGCGCCGGCCCTCCTGCCTGCGTCCTTGCGCAGGCGCGTGCCGGCCTCTGGCGGCGGACCGGGACGGGCCAGCGACAGCCGCACCCTCGTGCCGCGCCCGCCCGCGCCCGCCCCGATCCAGAACCGCGCCGCGATCAGCCGCGCGCGCGTGCGCATGTTGTCGATGCCGTTGCCGCGCCGGCGCCCGCCCTGCGGCAGGCCCGCGCCGTCATCCTCGACCGACAGCACGATCAGCCCGCGCGCCAGCGTCAGGTCGATGCGCAGTTCCGTGGCCCCCGAATGGTGGACCGCGTTGTTCACCGCCTCCTGAAGGATGCGCAGCACCGCCACCGCCACCGCCGGGTCAAGCGCATCGAGCGCGCCGTCGGTACGGTCGCACAACGTCCCGCGGATCGGCAGGCCGGAATCGCGGATCGCCCGGTCGAGATGGTTCTCGAGCGCATGGGCCAGGCCGAACAGATGCAGCACCGAGGGCTTGGCCGCCTCGATGATCTGGCGCAGCGCCGCCATCGCCTCGTGCAGGCCCTGCGCCAGCGTGCCAAGCGCGGCCGGATCGACCGGACCCCCCGCCGCGCGCAGCCGGTCAAGACCGCGGGCGATGCGGGTGAGATCGGCCAGCGTCTGGTCGTGCAGGTCCATGCCGATGCGCTGGCGCTCCTGCTCAAGCGCCTCGGTCAGGCGCAGCGCGCCCTGGCGCAGCCCCTCTTCGCGGGCACGGGCCTCGGCCTCGGTCACGGCCGAGAGCCGGGCCTGTTCGGCCGCCCTGAGCGCGTGGAAATAGGGCGAGAGCAGTTCCGCGACATAGCGCAGGTTGCGCACTTCCTCGGGGCCATAGCGCCCCGGTTCGTGCGAAGAGACCGACAGCGCGCCGATGATCCGGCCATGCACCCGCAGCGGCACGTTGACGCGCGCCCGCAGCCCGTGGTCCCAGACCGGGCGGTGCACCGGGTTGTGCGGGTCATAGAGCGGGTCGGCGCAGGCGTCGCGCGACAGGAGGTGATCGACCTCGCCCGTCAGGATCGGGCGGATCGGACTTGCGGCGACGGGGGCGGCCTCCATCCGGCCCCAGACCGTGTCGATCCCGGATTCGTAGGCGGTATGCAGCAGGCCGTCGTCGCCCATGATGCAGACATCGAGATGGTCATGCGGCACGATGAGCGCGATCTCGTCGCTGACCGCGCGGATGGCCGAGCCGAAATCGACCTTGCCCGCCAGCAGGCGCGAGATGCGGAAAAGCTGGTTGAGACGCGCCGCCGGCGCCAGCGTGGCCGGCCGTTCCACGGGCATGTCGCTGCCTCCTTCAGCGGGGCCGGAGGGCCCCGGTCCGCCTCAGTCTGCGCCGCGCCGCCCGGCGGGGTAAAGGGGGCGCCCCGCCCCGGGGCTGCGCGATCGCGCAGGCGGGGATGCGCAAACCCGCAAACGGACTGCCGCAAACCGTCTGGCGGGGGCGGCCCGCTCCGGTCCATCCTGCCGCCACGACCAACACCGCAGGCCCCGGGCCGTTCCGGGCGGCGGGCATCTTGCGCGGCGGGCGCCGCTTCTTGGGAGGAAGACAGATGCAGATCAAGACCATTCTCGCCGGTTCGGTGCTGATTGCCGCCTCGGCCGCCGGCGTGCAGGCCGACACTTCGGCGGCGCGCATCGCGCTGTCGAACAACTATGCCGGCAATTCCTGGCGGCAGGCCATGCTGACAAGCTGGGAAACCGTGACCGGGCCGGCCGTGGCCGCCGGCATCGTCGCCGCCGCCCCCGCCTTTACCACCGCCGAGAACCAGGCGACCGAACAGGCGGCGCAGATCCAGAACATGATCCTCGAGGGCTATGACGCCATCGTGGTGAATGCCGCCTCGCCCACCGCGCTGAACGGCGCGGTCAAGGAGGCCTGCGATGCCGGGATCATCGTCGTCTCGTTCGACGGGATCGTGACCGAACCCTGCGCCTGGCGCATCGAGGTGGATTTCCACGAGATGGGCCGGATGCAGGTGGAATACCTGGCCGGGCGCCTGCCCGAGGGCGGCAACCTTCTCGAGATCCGGGGCCTTGCCGGGGTGTCGGTCGATGACGGGATCAGCGGCGGCATCCATGCCGGGGTGGAACAGTTCCCGCAGTTCACCATCGTCGGATCGGTGCATGGCGACTGGGCGCAGGACGTGGCGCAGCGCGCGGTGGCGGGCATCCTGCCGTCGCTGCCCGAGATCGTCGGCGTGGTGACGCAGGGCGGCGACGGTTACGGCGCGGCGCAGGCCTTTGCCGCGGCCGGGCGCGACATGCCGATCATCGTCATGGGCAACCGTCAGGACGAGCTGGCCTGGTGGGCCGCGCAGCGCGACGCGACCGGCTACGAGACCATGTCGGTGTCGATCGCGCCGGGGGTCTCGACCCTGGCGTTCTGGGTGGCGCAGCAGATCCTCGACGGGCGCGAAGTGCCCAGGGATCTGGTGGTGCCCTTCCTCGAGGTGTCGCAGGACAGCCTTGACGCCGATCTGGCCAACACCCCGGCGGGCGGGGTGGCGAATGTCGAATATTCGCAGGAAGACGCCATCGCCGCGATCGAAGCGGCCGCCGGGGGCTGAGCCGGCAGCGGATCCGGTTGCCCGCCCGTGACGGCGGGCCGCCGGGCCGGGGCCGCCGCAACCTCCCGGTGCGGCGGCCCCATCATCTGGTTCCCGCCCGAGGAGATGCGCCCCATGCCCCCCGCTGCCGCCGCCGCCGCTGCTGCTGCTGTCGCCGCCACCGTGCCCGCCCTGATCGGCGTGCGCGATGCCCGGGTCCGCTTTGGCGAGGTGGTCGCGCTCGATGGCGTGACGCTCGGGATCGCGCCGGGGGAATGCCTGGGCCTTGTCGGCCACAACGGCGCGGGCAAGTCCACGCTGGTGAATGTCCTGAACGGCGGGCTGGCGCTGCGCGAGGGGGCGGTGGCCGCCGATGGCCGCGAGGGGCCCTGGGGCATCGGCCCGGCGCGCGGCGCGGGGCTGCGCTGCGTGTTTCAGGAACTGTCGCTGTGCCCGAACCTGACCGTGGCCGAGAATGCCCGCCTCATGCACCGCAGCCTGTCGGGCCCCGGCTGGCGCAGGCGCGCGGGCGAGGTGGTGCGCCGCGCCCTTGACGCGGTGTTTCCCGGCCACCGGATCGAGCCGGGGATGCAGGTCGGCACGCTGTCCATCGCCGAGCGGCAGATGGTCGAGATCGCCATGGCCTTTGCCAACGCCGGGATCGCGCCGCGCCTTGTCATCCTCGACGAGCCGACCTCCTCGCTCGATGCGGGGCTGGCGGAACAGCTTCTGGCGCATGTGCGCCGCTTTGTGGACGCGGGCGGATCCGTGGTCCTCATCACCCATATCCTGGGCGAGATCCTGCGCAGCGCGACGCGGATCGTGGTGATGAAGGACGGCCGCATCGTCGCCGAACGGCCGGCCGCCGCCTTTGACCACGCCTCGCTGGTCGAGGCGATGGGATCGGCCACCGCCGGCGTGCCGCAGGCCCGGCGCGACGCGGCGGCGGGCCCGGTGGTGCTGTCGCTGCCCGCAGGCCCGCGCGGCGGACGCGACCTGTCGGTGCGCAAGGGCGAGGTCGTGGGCCTGGCCGGGCTGGCCGGGCACGGGCAGACACGGATGCTGCACGCGCTCCACGATCTGCGGACCCCGTCCTGGTGGCCGGCGCGCGCCCCCTCGGTGGCCTTCGTCGCCGGAGACCGGCGCGTGAACGGCACCTTCGACCTGTGGTCGATCCTGCGCAACATGAGCGTGGGCAGCCTGCCGGATCTGGCGCGGCGCGGCTGGATCGACCGCGCCGCCGAGGCCGCGCTTGGCCGCGAATGGAAGGCCCGCATCGGCATCCGCACCCCCGACATGGGCCTGCCGATCCTGTCGCTGTCGGGCGGCAACCAGCAGAAGGTGCTGTTCGCGCGCGCGCTGTCGTCACGGGCGCCGATCGTGCTCATGGACGATCCGATGCGCGGCGTGGACATCGGCACCAAGCACGAGGTCTATGCCATGATCCGCGCCGAGGCCGATGCCGGCCGCACCTTCGTCTGGTATTCCACCGAGATGGACGAGATCACCCTGTGCGACCGGGTCTTCGTGTTCCGCGAGGGGGCGATCGTCGCCGAACTGGGGGGCGAGGGGATCACCGAATCCGCCGTCCTCGCCGCCAGCTTTGCGGGGGCAGCATGAAATTCCCGGCCGAGACCCTGCGCCTTGCCCTGCCGATGGCGGCGCTGGCGCTGCTGCTGGCGGCGGTGTTCTGGCTGCGCCCGAACGCGATGGGCTATACCGGGCTGCACCTGCTGTTCAAGCTGGCGCTGCCGATCGCGCTGGCCACGCTGGCGCAGATGGTGATCCTTTCGGTGAATGACCTCGACCTGTCGCTGGGCGCCTATGTGAGTTTCGTCACCTGCGTCACCGCCACCTTCCTGGTCGAGTCCCCGGCGCTGGGCTGGCTCATCCTCGTGGCCTCGGTCGCGGCCTATGCGGGGCTGGGCGCGGTCATCGCCTGGCGCGGGCTGCCGGCCATCGTGGTGACGCTGGGCATGTCCTTTGTCTGGGGCGGGTTCGCGGTGCTGATCCTGCCCGCGCCGGGGGGGACGGCGCCGGGCTGGGTCGCGGCGCTGACCGGGTGGCGGCCGCCGCTGGTGCCGTTCGGGATCCTGTCCTCGGTCGTGGTGGCCATCGCCGCGCATCTCTTCATCATGCGCGCGACGCCGGGCGTGCTGATGCGCGGGGTGGGCGGCAACGAACGCTCGGTCGCGCGCGCGGGCTGGTCGGTGCTGCGGGCGCGGGCGCTGGCCTATGCGACGGCGGCGGTGTTCGCGGTCGCCTCGGGGATCAGTCTGACCGGGCTCATGACCTCGGGCGATGCCAATATCGCCACGCGCTACACCCTGCTGTCCATCGCCGGCGCCATCCTTGGCGGGGCCGAATTCATGGGCGGCCGCGTCAGCGCCATCGGCGCGGTCACGGGGGCGCTCACGCTCCTGCTCGCGGGGTCGTTCCTGACCTTCCTCAACGTTCCGCCGGACTGGCAGATCGGGGCGCAGGGCCTGATCCTGATCGCGGTGCTGGCGCTGCGGCTTGCCCTCGGGCGCCTGGAGAGATCGCGATGACCCCGATGCGCCGTCCCTGGATCTGGTCCTTCGTCGCCGCGGCCCTGGTGTTCGCGGTGACCGTGCTGGCCACCGCCGGCGCCTCGAGCATCGGCCTCGCGCAGGCGGCGCTGACCTTCGGCGCCTTCGCCATCATCGTCGGCATCGGGCAGATGTTCGTCATCACGCTGGGCGCGGGCAACATCGACCTGGCGGTGCCCGCCACCATGACCCTGGCCGCGACGGTCGCCCTCAAGTTCATGAACGAGGGCAACGGCCTGATCCTGCCCGGCCTTGCGGTGGCCCTGCTCATCGGGGGGGCGATCGGGGGGGCGAACTATGCCCTGATCAAGGCGCTGCGCATCCCGCCGATCATCGCCACGCTGGCCATGTCCTTTGTCGTCCAGTCGGCCGCCATCGCCACCAACCGCGGCATCCGCATCAAGCCGCCCCCGGCCCTGGCCGGGTTCAGCACCGGCCTGACCCTGGGCATCCCCAATGTCGCCTGGGTGACGCTGGGGCTGTCGGTCCTGGCCTGGCTGCTGCTGAACCGCACGGTCTACGGCCGCTGGATCGCCGCCATCGGCCAGAGCCAGCCCGCCGCCCGCATGGCCGGAATCCCGGTCGATGGCGTGCGCCTGGCCACCTATGTGCTCTGCGCCGTGCTGGCGGCCCTCGCGGGCTTTGTCCTGGCCTCGTTCTCGGGGGGGGCGGCGCTCAACATGGGGCAGGAATACCTGCTCATGTCGATTGCGGTCGTGGTGATCGGCGGCACCGCCGTGGCCGGGGGCGACGGCAACGTGCCGGGGATCTGGGGGGCCTCGCTCTTCATGTATCTGGTCGTGACCATGCTCAACACCTATGGCTGGCAGGCTGGCGCGCGGCTGATCCTGACCGGGCTCATCATCATCGCGGTCATCCTCGTCGCCTCGGGGCGGCGCGGCAGGATCTAGGGGAACAGCATGGATTTCGAACAGTACGACAGCGCCTTTCGCGACCTGCACGTGGCCAGCGCCCGCGTCGACCGGCTCTGGAGCGGGGCGCGCTGGACCGAGGGGCCGGTCTGGTTCGCGGACATGAACTGCCTGCTCTTCAGCGACATCCCGAACGACCGCATCCTGCGATTCAGCCCCGATCCGGTGGGATCGGACGGCCTGGGCAGCATCAGCGTGTTCCGTGCCCCGTCCCGGTTCGCCAACGGCCATACCCGCGACCGGCAGGGCCGGCTGGTCAGTTGCCAGCACGGCACCCGCAGCGTGACGCGCACCGAATGGGACGGCACGATCACCGTGCTGGCCGACAGCTACCGCGGCCGGCGCCTGAACGCGCCCAACGATGTGGTGGTGAGCGCGGACGGCGCCATCTGGTTCACCGACCCGACCTATGGCTCCATGTCCGATTACGAGGGCGTGCGCGGCGAGATCGAGCAGGACGCCCGGAACGTCTTTCGCATCGACCCCGCCACAGGCGCGCTCGAGAGCATGTGCGACGACTTCACCCAGCCCAACGGCCTCGCCTTCGCGCCCGACGAGGGCACGCTCTATGTCGCCGACAGCGCCCGCAGCCACGATCCGGATTTCCCGCCGCATGTGCGCACCTTCCGCGTGGGCGCGCAGGGGCGGCTCTCGGGCGGGGAGGAATTCTGCCTGATCGACTCGGGCCTGCCCGACGGCATCCGCGTCGACGATGCCGGGCGGCTGTGGTCCTCGGCCTTCGACGGGGTGCATTGCTTCGACACCGCAGGACAGCTCATCGGCAAGGTGAAGGTGCCCGAAACGGTCTCGAACCTGTGCTTCGGAGGGGCGCGGCGCAACCGGCTCTACATGACCGGAACCACCTCGCTTTATGCGGTGACCCTGTGCGTGAACGGCGCGCAGCGGCCCTGAGGACACCAGACCCGCGATCACGATCCCCTGGCCCGTGACCTTCCCGTGACCTTGCGGAGCGCGCGCTGGTCGCGCGCGCCTTCCTTTCCTCTCGGGATTGCCTGCGCAATCCCTCGGTTTGCCTCCGGCGGGGGTATTTGGGGCAAAGATGAATGGGGCCCCCTTCATCTTTGTCCAAATACCCCGGGGGGGAGGCCCGCAGG
>JADYZU010000074.1 GCA_020852925.1 Rubellimicrobium sp.
GGCCCAGGTCGAAGACCGCCGTCACCTCGCCCTGCGCCGCGCCCGCGCGCACCAGATCGGCCCGCCCGCGCCAGCCCAGCACGAAGCCGAGCGCGTCAAGCAGGATCGACTTGCCGGCCCCGGTCTCTCCGGTCAGGACATTGAGTCCGGGCCGGAAATCGAGGGTCAGGTGGTCGATGAGCAGAAGGTCGCGGATCTCGAGCTGGCGCAGCATGTCGCACCGGATCTCAGGCCGGGCCGGCCGCGTCCGCCCCGGCGCCTGCGCAGGGCCCCGCGGTCACAGCCACTGTCCCTGCACCATCTGGCGATAGATCTGCGCAAGCCAGTTGTCGCCCTCGGCCTGGGGCCGCAGGCCCTGCCCGGTCAGGAGCGTGTAGCCGTCGCGATACCAGTCGGTGGACTGGTAGTTGTGGCCCAGGATCGCCCCGGCGGCCTGCGCCTCGTCGGTCAGGCCCAGCGACAGATAGGCCTCGATCAGGCGATAGAGCGCCTCGGGCGTGTGGCTGGTGGTCTGGAAATCGGCGACGACGATGCGGAAACGGTTGATCGCGGCGGTGAAATGGCCACGGCGCAGGTAGTAGCGCCCGATCTCCATTTCCTTGCCGGCCAGCCGGTCGAAGGCGAGGTCGAATTTCAGGATCGCGTCCTGGGTATATTCGCTGTCGGGATAAGTCTCGATCAGGCGGCGCAGCGCCTGGAGCGCCTGAAAGGTCAGGCCCTGATCGCGGCCGATCTCGTCGATCTGGTCGTAATAGGACAGCGCCAGCAGATACTGCGCCCAGGCGGCATCGGCCGAAGTCGGGTAGAAGTCGAGATAGCGCTGCGCGGCGGCGCGGGCGTTGTCGTAGTCGCGGTCGCGGTGATAGGCATAGGCCGCCATGACAAGGCCGCGCTTGGCCCAGTCGGAATAGGGGTAAAGGCGTTCGATCTCGGCGAAATAGGTGGCGGCATCGTCGGGGCGGTTGCGCGACAGTTCGTATTCGCCGTGCTGGTAGATCTCGTCGGCGCTCATGCTTTCGGCAGCAAGCGGGATGTTCCCGCCGCCGCCGCCGCAGGCCGCCAAACCCAGCGACAGCACGACCGCAGCCAGTGCTGCCCGTCTGCGCTTGCCCGTTCCCGCCACGCCGGCCCCCTTGTCCTGTCCTTGTCCGGGCCTTCCGGCGGCCCGTTCCCTGCTGCTGCCCGGCCCGTCTAGCATGATTTGCCGGGGGGCAAAATGCCTTTTGGTCCCTGTCCGGGCAATCGGGCAAAGCCACGCCGCGCGGGGCGGGCGGGGGTCAGGCGGCGCGGCGCAGGGGCGGGATGCGCGGCATACGTCCGCCCGGCAGGCACGCCGCCATCGCGGGTGTGACCCGCGCCAGCCGCCACGACTGCGGGCGCGCGAACACCGCCCGCAACAACCGGTTGGTCAGCGCATGCCCCGCGCGCTGCCCGCGGTAATGGCCCAGGATCGGCCGGCCGGCGGTGGCCAGATCGCCGCAGGCATCCAGCATCTTGTGGCGCACCGCCTCGTCGGGGCGGCGCAGGCCGCCGGGGCTGAGGATATGCGCGCCATCGACCACCACCGCGTTCTCGAAGGTGCCGCCCAGCGCGAGTCCCTTCGCCCGCATCGCCTCGACATCGTCGAGCCGGCAGAAGGTGCGGCAGTCCGCCAGTTCGCGCAGGACCACGTCGCCCCCCAGCCCGAGCGACAGTTCCTGATGCCCGATCGCGGCATCGGCAAAGTCGATGATGAACTCCATCGACGCATGCGGCGCGGGCGCGAGGCTGGCCCTGGCCCCTTCATGCGTGACGGTCACGGTCTCGAGCAGGTCGATCGCCATGAGCGGCGCGGCCAGAACCCGCAGCCCCGCCGCAAGGATCCCCTCGACAAAGGGCAGCGCGCTGCCGTCGAGGATCGGCACTTCGGGGCCGTCGATCTCGACCGTGGCATTGTGGCAGCCGCAGGCCGCCAGCGCCGCCATCAGATGTTCGATCGTCGAGACGCTGGCCCCGCCCCCGGCGCGGATGCGGGTGTTGAGGGCGGTCTGTTCGACATGATCCCAGCGCGCCGGGATCAGCGGCCGTCCCGGCAGATCGGTCCGGCAAAAGACGATGCCCTGCCCCGCCGGCGCCGGTCGCAGAAGCGCCGTCGCCGCCTGCCCGCCATGAAGGCCGCGGCCGTCGAACCGGACATCTCCTGCAAGGGTCGTCTGCATGCCGCGCCTTCCGCATCGTTTCGCCTGAGGTAGGACCGAAAGCGGCGGGCGGCAACACACGGATTGCAACCGCCTGTAACAGCGCGTCATGACGGCGGAAAACCGCCATTTTCCAAAGGGAAAGGGCGCGCGGGACGATCCCCGCGCGCCCCCGTTCCGGCGTGTTGCCCCGGGCGGGTCAGTTCGCCTGGCGGCGCAGGAAGGCCGGGATCTCGATCCGGTCGTGGTCCTGGTCCGCCGCATCCTCGTCCTGCCAGGGCTGTTGCGCGGGCTGCGCGCGGGGGGCGGGCTGATCGGGGGCGCCGCCGCCGGTCATGCGGTTGATGAGCGAATTGAGCCCGAAACGCCCCCCGCGTTCCCCATCGGCCGGGCGCGCGCCGCGCGGTTCGGCCACCGGGGCGCGCGCCCCTTCGGGGGCGCGGCGCACGGCGTTCTGGAGGCGGGCAAGGGCCTCGGCGCTGGGGGTGCCGGCGGCGGGGCGCGGGGCGGCAAAGGATTCAGCCCGCGGTTCGGCGCGCTGCTGCGGCGCGTGGTCGGGGCGCGGGCGATAGGCCGGAGGCGGCAGTTCGCCGGCCTCGACATAGTCATCGCCCATGCCGTCATCCTGCGCGGATTCGGCAAAGATCGGGTCATCGAACAGGCTGCGGTCATGGGCCGCGGTCTGCGGCGCGACCGGGGCCGGCGGGGCGGGCGGCAAGGGCGCGCGCGGCGCGGCCATGGCGGCCGGGGCCTGCGGCACCGGCTGTTGCACCGGCGGCTGCGGCGCGGGCTGGGCCGGACGCGGGGCGGGGCGCAGCGCGCCGGCGGGCGCCATGCGGGCGGCGGCCGGCTGATGCTGCATCTCGGCGCTGACCCGGTCGCGCAGCGGCTGCGCCAGCTGACGGCGGGGCACCGGCACTTCTTCGGAGCGCGCCACGGCGTCGATCCCGGTCGCCACGACCGAGACGCGCATCATCCCCTCCATGTCGGGATCGAGGGTGGAGCCGACGATGATGTTGGCCTCGGGATCGACCTTCTCGCGGATCTTGTTCGCGGCCTCGTCCAGTTCGAACAGCGTGAGATCGTGGCCCCCGGTGATGTTGATGAGCACGCCCTTGGCGCCTTCAAGGCTGATCTCGTCGAGCAGCGGGTTGGCGATGGCCTTTTCGGCGGCCTCGACGGCGCGGTTCTCGCCCGAGGCTTCGCCCGTGCCCATCATGGCCTTGCCCATCTCGTCCATCACCGCGCGCACGTCGGCGAAGTCGAGGTTGATCAGCCCCGGCCGCACCATGAGGTCGGTCACGCCCTTCACGCCCTGATAGAGCACGTCGTCGGCCAGGGCGAAGGCCTCGGAGAAGGTGGTGCGTTCGTTGGCCAGCCGGAACAGGTTCTGGTTCGGGATGATGATGAGGGTATCGACGACCTTCTGGAGCGCCTCGACCCCTTCCTCGGCCTGGCGCATCCGCTTGGCGCCCTCGAACTGGAAGGGCTTGGTCACCACGCCCACGGTCAGCACGCCCAGTTCGCGCGCGGCCTGCGCGATGATCGGGGCGGCGCCGGTGCCGGTGCCGCCGCCCATGCCGGCGGTGATGAAGCACATGTGCGCGCCGGCCAGGTTATCGACGATCGACTGGATCGATTCCTCGGCCGCGGCGGCGCCGACGGTGGGGCGCGCGCCGGCGCCCAGTCCCTCGGTGACCTTCACCCCAAGCTGGATGCGCGATGGCGCCCGGCTTTGCGACAGGGCCTGCGCATCGGTGTTGGCGACCACGAACTCGACCCCGTCGAGCGCCTTTTCGATCATGTTGTTGACCGCGTTGCCGCCGGCCCCGCCGACGCCGAAAACGGTGATCCTGGGCTTGAGATCGTCCTGCCCCGGGAGGGAAAGGTTCAGTGCCATCGCTCTTGGTCCGCCTGTCTGTTGCGCCGTGGTCAAGCTGCCGTCATCCGCCCCGGCATCGGGCGTCAATTCCGTCGATTGCATCGACAATACCGGTCCCCGCCGGTCCCGTCACGCGCAAAACACCCCGCTGCCACAAAATATGGGCCGAAATGCCACGCATCTCCGCCGTATTTCGGCGAATGGGCAAGATATTGCGGATCACCAGTTGTTCTTGAACCATTTCACCGCCCGTCGCAGCGATCGCGCCCCGGCGCGTTCGGCCGGAATCTCGAAGTCCCAGCATTCGTCCTGCGGCCCGGCCGCGAACCGCGCCAGCCCCACCGCCGCGGCGGAATCCGGCCCCGAGACGGCGGCGGGCAGGCCCTGCACCCGCAGCGGACGGCCAAGGCGCACCTGCTGGCCCAGGATGCGCGCGGCCAGCCCGTCGATGCCGGGGATCTGGCTGCCGCCGCCGGTCAGCACCACCGATTGCGACGGCATCTGATCGAAACCCGCGGCATCGAGCCGGGCGCGCACCTCCTCGAGGATTTCCTCGACGCGCGGGCGCATGATGCCGATGAGTTCCGAGCGGCTGGCCTTGCGGCTGTCCTTTTCCCAGTCGCCGGAATTGCCGCCCAGTTCGATCATCTCGCGGTCGTCGCGGCCGGTGGCATACACGCCGCCGTTGATGGTCTTGATGCGTTCGGCCACGGTTTCCGGCACATGCAGGCCCATGGCGATGTCGCGGGTCACATGTTCGCCGCCCATGCGCACGGAATCGGCATAGATCATGTGGCGCCGCATGAAGACCGAGATCCCGGTCGATCCGCCGCCCATGTCGATGCAGGCCGCGCCCAGTTCCTGTTCGTCCTCGACCAGGCTCGCCATGCCGGCGACATAGGCCGAAGAGGCCAGCCCGGCCAGTTCGAGATCGCACCGCTTGATGCAGTAGAGCAGCGCCTCGATCGGGGCGGCATCGACGGTGAGCAGGTGCAGGTCCGCCGCAAGGCGGTTGCCCACCTGCCCGCGCGGATCGGCAAGGCCCGAACGGTGATCGAGCGAGAAGTTCACCGGCTGCGCGTGCAGCACCTCGCGGTCGTGGCCGTAGTCGGGCATCTCGCAGGCGGCCAGGACGCGGCCCAGATCGGATTCGGCGACGATGCCGCCGTGCAGCTCGATCTGGCCGTCAAGGCCGTAGGAACGCGGCCGCGCGCCCGAGAGGCAGGCGATCACATGATCGACCCGCAGGTTGGCCATCTTCTGCGCCGCCTGCACCGCGGTGCGGATCGCGCGTTCGGTTTCGGCCATGGCGTCCACCTCGCCCAGGCGCATCCCGCGCGAGCGTGTGCTGGACGCGCCGATCACGCGGAACATCGACTGCCCGGCCATCGGCCCGACCCCGTCGGCCGAGCGCAGCCGCTCCGGCCCGTCGAACCGCAGCACGAGGCAGGAAATCTTGGAGGTGCCGACATCGAGCACCGCCACCACACCCCGCTGCATCGCCGCCCGGCGCATGTTGCGCATCGCGCGCTGGCTTTCGTAAAGCTGCCGCATGTTCCTGCCCTGCCCCTGCCCCTGCCCCTGCCCTGTCCCTGCCCTAGAGTCCGCCGCCCGTCTGGCGGGTGTTCGTCAGGATCGTCATTGCCGTCGGCGACAGCCGCAGCGTCGGCCGCCCGGCATCGCGCATGTCCACCGCCACCACGTCGCGATCGAGGATCTGTTCCGCCGCCTGCCAGGCCAGCACCCGTTCGAGCGCGGGCACCGGCGCGTTCTCGGGCAGCAGGATGCGCTGGTCGCGATCCAGGATCATGTCCCAGCGCCGCTCGCCCATCCGCACGAGGCCGCGCAGCCGCGACGCGATCGGCGCCGCCGCCGCGAACAGCGCAAGCGCCTCGTCGATATGGCCGCGCGCCCCGTCCCCGGCGATGAGCGGCAGGTCGGCGCGGTCGGACCGGCTCTCGATCATGCCGGTCATCACCCCGTCCTCGTCGATGAGGCGCAAGGCCTCGCCGTGGCGCCACAGCGCGACCGGGCGGCGCTCGGCGATCACCACCTCGAGGATGCCGTTCGCCCCCACGCCCACGCGCACGTCGCGCACCGCCGACAGCGCCGCGACCGTGTCCTGCATCGCGCCCAGATCGAGATCCCAGGACGACACCGGAAACCCCACCCGCAGCGCCGCCGTCACCGCCGCCACCAGCGCCGGCGAGGCGCCGCTGACCTGCATCCCGGTGACCTGGAACTCGGGGCGCTGCTGCACGGTGGCGCGCAACTCCTGCCAGTGGCGGGCCAGCATGGCGCGGTTGCCCTCCTGCGCGAACCAGATCGCCGCCACCGCCGCCACCGCCGCCACCGGCAGGCCGAGGCGCAGCGCGATCCGGAAGGACGGGGTCAGCATCAGGCGCTGCCAGCGGTAGTGCCAGCGCGAGGGCGCGGGATCGCGGCGGACCTGATCCTCGACCCGCACGAGCCGCAGCCCTAGCGCCCGCATGACGCATCCTCCACCAGCCAGCGGCACAGATCCGGGAACGCGATGCCGCAATGCGCCGCCTGTTCGGGCGCAAGCGAAGTCGCGGTCATGCCGGGCTGGGTGTTGGTCTCGAGCAGGACCAGACCGGCCAGGCCGCGCGATTCGTCCCAGCGGAAATCGGTGCGCGACAGGCCGCGACAGCCCAGCGCGCGATGCGCGGCCAGCGCATGGGCCAGACAGGCGTCGAACACCCCGGCCGCGATCCGCGCCGGCACCACATGGCGCGATCCGCCGGGAACGTATTTCGCGTCATAGTCATACCAGCCGCCGGTGACGATGTCGGTGACGGTCAGCGCCCGGTCCCCCATCACCGCGACCGTCAGTTCGCGGCCCGGCACATAGGCCTCGACCATCAGGCGTGCCGGGCTGTCCGGGGACAGGGCCGGGGCATTGGCGCCGTCGCGCACGATGCGCACCCCGACCGAGGATCCCTCGTTCACCGGCTTGACCACATAGGGCGGCGCCATCGGGTGGCGCAGGGCCAGATCGCGGGCCTCGACCACGAGGCTTGCCGCCACCGGCAGGCCATGGGCGCGGTAGACCGCCTTGGTGCGTTCCTTGTCCATGGCCAGCGCCGAGGCCAGGACGCCCGAATGGGTATAGGGGATCGAGAGCCATTCGAGGATGCCCTGCACGCAGCCGTCCTCGCCCCAGCGGCCATGCAGCGCGTTGAAGGCGACATCGGGGCCGGCGGCGCGCAGGTCCTGCACGAGATCGGGGCCGGCGTCGATTTCGGTCACGTCAAGGCCCTGGTTGCGCAGGGCGGCGGCGCAGGCCCGGCCCGACGACAGCGAGACCTCGCGTTCGGCCGAACGGCCGCCCATCAGCACGGCGACCTTGCGGGAATTGCTGCCCGTCATGCCCATTCGCCCCATCGGGGCCGTTGTCGGCCCTCTTGTTGCCGTCCGGTTTGCCCGGATCGGCCTGCCCGTTCAGCGCGCGGGCAAGCCCACGCGCGCTATCTCCCATTCTAGCGTGATGCCGGCGGAATCGTAAACCCTTTTCCGCACTTCCTCGCCCAGCGATTCGAGATCGGCCGCGGTGGCGCCGCCGGCGTTGGTCAGGAAATTCGGGTGCTTCTCGTTCATGACCGCCCCGCCGCGCCGCGCGCCGCGCAGCCCGGCGTCGTCGATCAGCTTCCAGGCCTTGAGCTCGTGGCTGTCGCCCGGCCGGCCGGTCGAGGACTGGCCCGACGGATTGCGGAAGGTCGAGCCGGCGGTGCGGTCGCGCACCGGCTGGGTCTCGTCGCGGCGGGCAAGCTGGGCCTGCATGCGCGCCAGAAGGACGGCGGGATCGCCGGCGGGCGGGGCAAAGGTCGCGCCGGTGACGATGGCGCCCGCCGGCAGGTCCGAGGCGCGGTAGCGCAGATTCAGCGCCGCGGCCGGCAGGGTGACGCGGCTGCCGTCGCGCAGGACAAGGCGCACCGATTGCAGGTGATCGGCGGTATAGCTGCCATAGCAGCCCGCGTTCATGGCCACGGCGCCGCCGATCGTGCCGGGGATGGTGCGCAGGAACGCCAGGTCCTGCCCGGCCTCGGCCGCGCGGCGCGCGACATGGGCATCGAGCGCGGCGGCGCCGGCGCTCAGCACCCCCGCGCCCGGCTCGATGCCGTTGAAGCCGCGGCCAAGGCGCACCACCACGCCGGGGATGCCGCCGTCGCGCACGATCAGGTTCGAGCCGACCCCCATCGCCATGACCGGCACATCCGCGTCGAGCGCGGCAAGGAAGGCGGCAAGGTCGTCCTCGTCCGCGGGCTGGAACAGCCAGTCGGCCGGGCCGCCGACGCGCAGCCAGGTGAGATCCGCAAGCGGGCGGTCGCGGGTGAGCGTGCCGCGCGGGGCGATGTCCTCGGGGCGGGCCAGGGGATACCTCATGGGTCAGCAGGTTGGCGCCGCCCTAGCGGGACCGGGCCGGACGGGCAAGGGCCGGGGGCCCTAGGCGTGGCGGGCGGCGCGAATTTGCCGGATCCGGACGCGCAAGGCGGCAAGGCCGGCCTGGACCAGCGCCGCGACCGGCGCCGGGAACAGCGCGACCACCCCGCACAGCGCCAGTGCCGCCGGGACCAGCCCCACGGTCAGCGCTGCCAGCGCCACCGGCACCAGCCCGCCGCACAGCACGGCGAAGCGCAGCACCGGGCGGCGCGCGGCCGGGGCGAGGGGGATGGCCGCGGCGGCGGCGATCCACAGGCAGTAGAGGATGAAGGCAAGGCTCATGAGGGGGTTCCTTTCCGGTCGGGCCGGCGGGGCTTCGGCCCCGTTTCTGGCATGACCCGAGGTGGCAGCCCCGGTGACGGTCCTGTGGCGGGGTCGCTTGCCGCGCCCGCCGGGGGCGCTGCCCCCGGACCCCCGGGGTATTTGGACAAAGATGAAGGGGATCAGAGGTGGCGCAGATCCTTGAGCCGGGAGGGAAGGGCATGGGCCCAGGCGCTGACCGTGCCGGCGCCGAGGCAGACGACGATATCGCCCGGGCGGGCGCGTTCGTGGACAAGGCGGGCCACGTCGGATTCGCCCGCGACCGCGACCGCGTCGCGATGGCCATGGGCGATGAGACCGGCGACGAGGTGATCGCGGTCGGCGCCGTCGATCGGCGGTTCGCCGGCGGCATAGACTTCGGCGATGGCGACGGTGTCGGCCTCGTTGAAACAGGTGCAGAAATCCTGGAACAGGCTGTGCAGGCGGGTGTAGCGGTGCGGCTGGTGGATGGCGATGACGCGGGCGCCCGCGGTTTCGGCCACGGCCTGGCGCGCGGCCCTGAGGACGGCAGCGATCTCGACCGGGTGGTGGCCGTAGTCGTCGATGACGGTGATGCCGTCCACCTCGCCCACGCGGGTGAAGCGGCGGTTCACGCCGGCGAAGGCGGCGAGCGCCGCGCGGATCCCGTCGCCCGACAGGCCCAGATGGCGCGCGACCGCGATGGCGGCGAGCGCGTTCGAGACATTGTGATCGCCCGGCATCGGCAGGGTCATGCCGTCGATGCGGCGGCCCTCGTCCTGGAAGAGCACGTCGAACCGGGCGATCCCGCGCGTGAAGTGCAGGTTCACCGCGCGCACGTCGGCCTGGGCGTTGAAGCCGAAGGTGACCACGCGCCGGTCGGTGACGCGGCCGACGAGGGCGCTGACCTCGGGGTGGTCGGTGCAGCAGATCGCCAGCCCGTAGAAGGGGATGTTCGAGACGAAATCGAGAAAGCCGCGGCGCAGGTTCTCGATCGAGCCCCAGTGCTCCATGTGCTCGGGGTCGATGTTGGTGACGATGGCGATGGTGGCGGGCAGGCGGTTGAAGGTGCCGTCGCTTTCGTCGGCCTCGACCACCATCCATTCGCCCTGCCCCAGCCGCGCGTTCGAGCCGAAGCGGTGGATGATGCCGCCGTTCACCACCGTGGGATCGAGGCCCCCCGCATCGAGGAGCGTGGCGACCATGGTCGTGGTCGTGGTCTTGCCATGGGTGCCGGCGATGGCGATGTTGGATTTCAGCCGCATCAGTTCGGCCAGCATCTCGGCCCGGCGCACCACCGGCAGCTTCAGGCGCCGCGCCTCGTCGAGTTCGGGGTTGCCGGGTTTCACCGCCGAGGAGATGACCACCACCGCGGCCCCCGCGAGATTGGCGGCGGCATGGCCTTCGTGGATGCGCGCGCCCAGCGCGGCGAGGCGGTCGGTGATCCGCGTCGCCTTGAGGTCTGAGCCCTGCACCCGGTAGCCCTGGGTCAGCAGGACTTCGGCGATGCCGGACATGCCGATGCCGCCGATGCCGATGAAATGGATCGGGCCGACATCGAGGGGAAGTTTTGTGCTGGCGTTCATCCGGGTCTTCCGTCCATCGGGGTCACCCCGGGCCTTGCAGCGGGCGGGGCGAGGGATTCGACCATGGCGGCCAGATCGCGCGCGGCCTCGGGGCGGCCCTCGGCGCGGGCGGCGGCGGCCATGGCGGCGGCGCGGCCGGGATCGGCAAGGATGCCGCCGATCGCGGCGGCCAGGGTCTCGGGGGTGAGGCCGGCCTCTTCGATCACCAGCGCCGCGCCGGCGGCGGCCAGGGCGCGGGCGTTCGCGGCCTGATGGTTGGCGGTCGCGGCGGCATAGGGGACAAGGATCGCCGGCCGGCCGATCGCGGCGATGTCGGCCAGCGACGAGGCCCCCGCGCGCGAGATGACGAGATGCGCCTCGGCCATGCGTTCGGGCAGGTCGGTGAAGAAGGTGCGCAGGTCGGCACGGACCCCGGCCCCGTCATAGCGGGCCGAGACGCGGGCGAGATCCTCTTCGCGCACCTGCTGCGACAGGCGCAGCCGCGGCCGCAGGTCGGCGGGCAGGGCGAGGATCGCCTCGGGCACCACGTCCGAGAGGATGCGCGCGCCCTGGCTGCCGCCGATCACCAGAAGCGCGAGCGGCTGGTCGCCCCCGGGCGGGCCGGGGGGGGTGTAGGGGCTGCCGGCAAGGCCGCGCACGGCGGCGCGCACCGGATTGCCGGTATGGATCGCCGCGACCCCCGCCGGCAGGCCATCGGGGCGGATGCCGCAGGCCACGCGCTGCACGCGCGGGGCGAAGATGCGGTTCACCCGGCCCAGCACGCCGTTCTGTTCGTGGATCATCCGCGGCCGCCCGGTCAGCCAGGCAGCGACCATGGCCGGGATCGCCGGATAGCCGCCGAAACCCGCCACCACCGCCGGCCGGTCGCGCCGCATCCGCGCCACCGCCGTCACCACGCCGGCCAGGATGCGCAACGGCACCAGCGCCCGGGCCAGCAGCCCGCCGCGGGCGAAGGTCGCGCTGTCGGTCACCTCGACCTTCACCGACCGGGGAAAGCCGCCGGCATAGCGCGCGCCGCGCGGATCGGTCGAGAGTTTCACCCGCCAGCCCCGGGCGAGCATCTCTTCGGCCAGGGCCTGCGCCGGGAACATGTGCCCGCCGGTGCCGCCCGCGGCGATGAGGACAAGGGGGCTGCCCGTCTCCATCAGCGGCCCCGGCGGATGAGGATGTCGCCGATCTCGCCTTGCGGGCGCGACCGGGTGAGGGCAAGCAGCATCCCCACCGCGATCCCCGCGGCGATGATCGAGGAGCCGCCATAGCTCACGAACGGGAGGGTCATGCCCTTGGCCGGCAGGAGGCGCACCGCCACGCCCATGTTGATCATCGCCTGCACCCCGAAGGCACAGGCAAGGCCCGTGCCCGCCAGCCGCGTGAAGGGATCGCGTTCGCGGATCAGCCGGAAGAGCGAGCGCACCACGATCGTGGCATAGAGCGCGAGGATGACGAGGACGAGGACGAGGCCGTATTCCTCGGCCGCGACGGCGATGATGAAATCGGTATGCGCATCCGGCAGCGACCATTTCACCTCGCCCTCGCCGACGCCCACGCCAAAGAACCCGCCCTCCTGGATCGCGTTGGTGGCATAGCCGATCTGGGTGCGCGGATCGACATCGGCGGCAAGGAAGCCGTCGATGCGGCGGGCGAAATGCTCCGACGATTCATAGGCCAGCGTGCCGCCGAAGGCGACGAGGCCGGCAATGACCAGAAGCAGCGTCATCGGCGCCCCGGCCACGAAATAGAGCACGCCCCAGGTGAACAGGATCAGCGCCGCCTGCCCGAAATCGGGCTGCATCACCAGCATCCCCAGGATCAGCACCATGAGTCCGAAGGACCACAGCCTGCCGGGCGGGCCGTCGATCTCCTGTCCGGCAGCCATGAGCCAGGCCGAAATGATGATGAAACCGGGCTTGAGGAATTCCGAGGGCTGGAAACTGGTGAAGCCAAGCGAGAACCACCGCACCGCGCCCTTGCCGAAATCGGTGCCGAAGCCGGGCAGGAGCGCGAGCGCGACGAAAGCCGCGCCAAAGCCCAGCACCCCGAGCCTGCGCACCGCCCGCGGCGAGAGCATCGACATCGCCACCATGGCGATCATCGCCAGCCCGCCGAATGCGGCCTGCCTCTCGACATAGTGAAAGGGCGCCAGACCGTTGCGCGCGGCCAGGGGCGGCGAGGCGGCAAGCCCCAGCAGCAGCCCGACCGCGAACAGGATCAGGATGCACGCCATCGTCCATCTGTCGATCGTCCGCCACCACCGCGGGAGAACCGGCTCTCCTGCCTGTGCCGGCGCCGACCGGTAGACCATTTCCGTCATCGGAAGACCGCCATCTGCCTCGGGTTCGCCCGTTTGCCGGGTCTGGGGGCAGGATAGACCGGATGTGTCCCCTGCGCCAGCGTCTTTGCGGGCGCCGGGGCCGCGGTCGGGCGGTTTTTGCGTCCCGGGCGTCTTGCCCGGCGCGCGCTTTGCGGGCAGTCAGGCGCGATGGAGGCACGCGCGATCATCCTTGGCGCCGGGGCGGCCGGGCTGTTTTGCGCCGGCGGGATCGGTGCGGGCGCGGTGGTGATCGACCATGCCGATGCCCCGGGAGAGAAGATCCGCATTTCGGGCGGGGGACGGTGCAACTTCACGAACCTGCGCACCGGGCCGGAGAATTTCCTGTCGGAGAACCGGCATTTCCACAAGTCCGCGCTGGCCGGGTTCACGCCGCATGATTTTCTGGCGCTGGTCGAGGGGGCGGGCATCGCCTGGCACGAAAAGGCGGCGGGGCAGTTGTTCTGTGACGGACGCGCCGGGCAGATCGTGACGATGCTGGTGGAGCGGGCGCGCCGCGCGGGCGCGGAATTGCGGCTGGGCACGCGGATCACCGGCTGCCGCCACGACGGCACCGCCTTTGCGGTGGCGACCGAAGGCGGGGTGATCCGCGCGCCGGTCCTTGTGGTGGCGACCGGGGGCAGGTCGATCCCCCGGATGGGCGCGACCGGGCTTGGCCACGACCTGGCGCGGCAGTTCGGGCTGCGCGTGACGGCGCTGCGCCCGGCGCTGGTGCCCTTCACCTTCTCGGACAATCCCTTTGCCGCGCTGGCGGGCGTGTCGCTGCCGGTGCGGGTGCGGGTGCGGGGCGGGCGGGCGCAGTTCGACGAGGCGATGCTGTTCACCCATCGCGGGCTGTCCGGTCCGGCCATGCTCCAGATCTCGAGCTACTGGCGCGAGGGCGAGGAGATCGCCGTCGATCTGGCGCCGGGGCGGGATCTGCGGGCGCATCTGCGCGACGCGCGCGCCCTTGCCCCGCGCCGCAGCGCCGCCACCCTGCTGGCCGACATCCTGCCCCAGCGCCTTGTCCAGCATCTGGCCCGGCATCTGGCCCGGCATCTGGCGCCGGATCCGGACCTGGACCTTGGCGATGCGCTGGGCACGATCCCCGACCGCCGGTTCGAGGACATCGCCCGCGCGCTCCATGATTTCCGCCTCAGGCCGACCGGGACCGAGGGCTATCGCACCGCCGAAGTGACGCTGGGCGGGGTGGATACGCGCGACCTGTCCTCGCGCAGCATGGCGGCGCAGGGCGTGCCGGGGCTGTATTTCATCGGTGAATGCGTCGATGTGACGGGCTGGCTGGGCGGCTACAATTTCCAGTGGGCCTGGGCCTCGGCCCATGCGGCGGCGCGGGCGATCGCCGGGCGCTGAGCCGGGCCGCCCCGGGTCACAGGCGCGCGCGCACCTCGGCGGTGAAATCCTCGCCCCGGCGTTCGAAATTGTCGTACTGGTCGAAACTGGCCGCGGCCGGGGCCAGAAGGACGACATCGCCCGGTTCCGCCTCGGCCATGGCGCGTTCGACGGCGCGGGCCATGGTGGTGCAGATCTCGGCCTCGATCCCCGGCAGTTGCATGGCGAAATGCCCGGCCTCGCGGCCGATGACATAGGCCTTGGCCACCGACCCCAGATGCGGGATCAGGCCGGCCAGCCCGCCCTCCTTCTCGAGCCCGCCGCAGATCCAGCGGATGCGGGGGAAGGCGGCCAGCGCGCGGGCGGCGGAATCGACGTTGGTCGCCTTGGAATCGTTCACGAAGGTGACGCCGTCCTTCTCGGCCACCCGCTGCGAGCGGTGCGGCAGGCCCGGATAACTGGTCAGGGCGGCCTCGATCGTCCTTGGACCCAGCCCGAGCGTGCGCGCCACCGCCCAGGCGGCGCAGGCGTTCTGGTGGTTGTGCGCGCCCGGCAGCCCGGGGATCGCGCGCAGGTCCACGCTCGCCACCTGCCGGCCGCGCCGCCATTCGGCAAGATGGCCCTTGCGCGCCACCACCGACCAGCCGAACCCCTCGAGCCGCCCGCTGACCGAAATGCGGATCACCCGGTCATCCGCCGGCCCCTCGGCCATCTGATTGGCCAGAAAGCGCCCCTCCTCCTCATCGACGCCGATCACCGCCCAGTCGGGTCCGCCCTGCGCGAAAAGCCGCGCCTTGGCCGCGAAATAGCCGCCGCGCCCGCCGTGACGGTCAAGGTGATCGGGCGACAGGTTGGTGAACACCGCGATGTCGGGGGTCAGCGCGCGCGCCAGTTCGGTCTGGTAGGACGACAGTTCCAGCACCGTCACCTCGCCGTCGCGCGCCGGATCAAGGTCGAGCACCCCGCGCCCGATGTTGCCGGCAAGCTGGCTTGGCCGGCCCGCCGCGACCAGCACATGATGGATGAGCGCGCTCGTCGTCGACTTGCCGTTCGAGCCGGTGACCACCACCACCCGCGGGCGATTGTCGAAGCGGTGCCATGCATCGGTGGCGTAGGAGCGGAAGAACAGGCCGATGTCGTTGTCGACCGGCACCCCCTGCGCCAGCGCCGCGGCAATGGCCGGATGCGGACGCGGATAGAGATGCGCGATCCCCGGCGAGGTGATGAGAATGGCCACCCCGTCAAGGCCGCGCTCGCGCGCGAAGTCGCGGGTCTCGAAGCCTTCGGCCTCGGCCTGGGCGCGGGCGGGGGCGGCATCGTCCCACACGAGGGGCTCTGCCCCCCCCGCCCGCAGCGACAGCGCCGCCGCCCGGCCCGAGCGCCCCCAGCCCAGCACCGCGACCTTCTGCCCCTCGACCCCATGCGCCACGATCATCGCCGCCCTCCTGCCCCGCCTTGACCCGTGCCCCGCCTTGGCCCCTGCCCCGCCCGTGCCCTGCCCTAGCGCACCTTGAGCGTGGCCAGACCGATCATGGCCAGCACCATCGCCACGATCCAGAACCGGATGACGATCTGCGGTTCGGACCAGCCCTTCTTCTCGAAATGGTGATGGATCGGCGCCATGAGGAACACCCGCCGCCCGGTGCGCTTGAAATAGGCCACCTGGATGATGACCGAGAGCGCCTCGACCACGAAGAGCCCGCCGACGATGGCCAGCACGATCTCGTGCTTGATCGCCACCGCCACCGCGCCCAGCGCGCCGCCCAGCGCAAGGCTGCCGGTGTCCCCCATGAACACCGCCGCCGGGGGCGCATTATACCACAGGAACCCCATCCCCCCGCCGATGAGCGCGGCGCAGAACACCAGGATCTCGGCCGTGCCGGGCACGGCATGGACCCCCAGATCGGTGGCGATCGCGGTCGATCCCACGACATAGGAGATGACCCCGAAGGTGCCCGCCGCGATCATCACCGGCATGACCGCCAGCCCGTCAAGCCCGTCGGTCAGGTTCACCGCATTGGCCGCGCCCAGGATCACCAGCACCGCGAAGGGGACAAAGAACCAGCCCAGATGGATGAGCAGATCCTTGAACACCGGCAACGCCAGCGCCCCGGCAAGGCCCGCCGGATGGTTCTGCATCGCCCACCACGAGGCCAGCACCGCCACCGCCACCCCCGCCAGGATGCGGATCCGGCCCGAAACCCCGGCGCTCGTCTGGCGCGAGACCTTGGCATAATCGTCGGCAAAGCCGATGACGGCAAAGGCCAGCGTCACCAGCAGCACCATCCACACGAACGGATTGTCGAGCCGCGCCCACAGCAGCGTCGCCACCGTCAGCGCCGAGATGATGAGCAGCCCGCCCATGGTCGGCGTGCCGGCCTTGACGAAATGCCCCTCGGGCCCGTCGGAACGGATCGGCTGGCCCTTGCCCTGCTTGCGCCTGAGCACGTCGATGAGCGGCCGCCCGAAGATGAAGCCGAACACCAGCGCGGTCAGGAACGCGCCCCCCGCGCGAAAGGTGATGTAGCGGAAAAGATTGAATATCCCGCCGTCGGTTCCCAAAGTGCTCAGCCAGTAAAGCATTCTACCCCTCACCCGCCGGAGCGCCGGCCCCGACATCGGCACCGGCGCCGCGCTGTCCCAGTCGCCGGATCGCCTCGACAAGGATCGACACCCGGCTGCCCTTCGATCCCTTCACCATCACCACATCGCCGGCATCGACGATCCGCCCGATGCCGGGCAGCAGATCCTCGGCCCGCCCGACCTGACGCCCGCGCCGCCCCTCGGGCAGCGCCGCCCACAGATGCGCCATGCGCGGCCCCACGCAATGCACAAGGTCCACCGCCGCGATCGACGGATCCGCGGCCACCGCCCGGTGCAGCGGGGCCTCGTCGGGGCCCAGTTCCAGCATGTCGCCCAGGATGGCGATGCGCCGGCCGCGCGCGGTATGGCCCACGCCATTCGCCGGGCTCGACGCCGCCAGCACCGCCAGCGCCGCCGACAGCGAGGCGGGATTGGCGTTGAAGGCGTCGTCGATCAGATCGACGGTCATCCCCTCGATCACCGGGTCGATCACCACCCGCTCGCGCCGCCCGCGCCCGCCCGGCGGCGCCCAGTCCGCCAGCGCGATGAGCGCGCGCGCCCGGTCGGCGCCCAGCGCCTCGACACAGGCCAGCACGCCCAGCGCGTTCATCAGGAAATGCCGCCCCTCGGCCGCGACCTTCACCAGAAAGGGTCCGTCCGCCGCCTCGGCCGTGGCCACGCTCGCGCCCTGGGCCATGCGCCAGTCGCCCAGCCGGAAATCGTTGCCGGCCCCGGCGCCAAAGCCGATGGCCCGCGCCGCCGCCGCGCGCGCGGCCGCGAACAGGATCGGCGATTGCGGCAGATCGCCGTTCAGCACCGCCACCCCGCCCGGCTCCAGCCCGGTGCAGATGGTCCCCTTCTCGCGCGCGATCCCTTCCAGGCCGCCCAGATCGGCGAATGCCGCCAGATGCGCGGGCGCCACCGTGGTGACCAGCGCGACATGCGGCCGGGCCAGGCGCGCCAGCGGCGCGATCTCGCCCGGATGGCTCATGCCGATCTCGATCACCGCGAAATCCGCCTCCTGCGGCAACCGCGCCAGCGTGAGCGGCACGCCCCAATGGTTGTTGTAGCTCGCCTCGGCGGCATGGACCCGGCCCTGCGCCCCGAGCGCGGCGCGCAGCATCTCCTTGGCCGAGGTCTTGCCCGCCGATCCGGTGACCGCCACCACCCGCGCCCGCGCCCGCGCCCGCCCCGCGCGCCCCAGATCCTCGAGCGCGCGCTGCACATCCGCCACCACGAGCAGCGGCGCATCGGGCGCCACCCCCTCGGGCCGGCGCGCCACCAGCGCCGCCGCCGCCCCGCGCGCCAGCGCCTCGGCCACGAAATCATGCCCGTCGCGCACGGCCGCCAGCGCCACGAACAGATCGCCCGGCACGAGGGGGCGCGTGTCGATCGACACGCCGCGCGCGGCCCAGTCGCCCAGCGCCCGCCCGCCCGTGGCCGCCGCCGCCCCGTCCGCGGTCCACAGTACGCTCATGCCCCACCCCCCGGCAGGACCGGCCGGCCTGCCCCTTCATCTTTGCCCCAAATACCCCCGCCGGAGGCGCAGGACGGGGCCGGGCGTTCCCGCCGGCCGCTCATGCCCGCGCCTCGAGGGCGGCCACCGCGATCGAGGCCTGTTCGGCATCGTCGAACGGATAGACGGTCTGGCCGACGACCTGCCCGGTCTCGTGCCCCTTGCCGCAGATCACCAGCGCGTCGCCGGGGCCAAGCGCCGCCACCCCGCGCAGGATCGCCTCGGCGCGGTCGCCGATCTCGGTCGCCACGGCGCGCGCGCCCGCGACGCCGGCCAGCACCGCCGCCCGGATCGCCGCCGGATCCTCGGAGCGGGGGTTGTCGTCGGTGACGATCACCGCATCGGCCGCCCGGGCCGCCGCCGCCCCCATCAGGGGCCGCTTCCCGCGGTCGCGGTCGCCGCCCGCGCCGATCACGGCGACGATGCGGCCCATCACATGCGGCCGGATCGCGCCCAGCGCGGTCGCCACCGCGTCGGGCGTATGGGCATAATCGACATAGACCGCCGCCCCGTTCGCCCGCACCGCCGCCAGATGCATCCGCCCGCGCACCGTGCGCAACTGCGGCAGCGCCCGGAACACCTCGCGCGCGTCCTCGCCCGCACCGATGGCCAGGCCCGCCGCCACCAGCACATTCGCGGCCTGAAACCCGCCCACCAGCGGCAGGCGCACCTGATGCGCCTCGCCCTGCCAGGAAAACAGCATCTCCTGCCCGGTCGGATCGAAGCGCTGCCCGCCCAGCCGCAACCGCGCCGCCGCGGCGCGGCCGGTGCCGATCACCTCGATCCCGCGCCCGGCGGCACGCGCCGCCACCTCGGGGCCGCGCGGATCGTCCAGATTGACCACCGCCACCCCGTCCTCGGGCAGGATCCGGTCGAACAGCCCCATCTTGGCCGCGAAATAGGCGTCCATGTCGGCGTGGTAGTCCAGATGGTCCTGCGTGAGGTTGGTGAACCCCGCCGCCGCGATCGTCACCCCGTCCAGCCGCCGCTGGTCAAGCCCGTGCGACGAGGCCTCCATCGCCCCATGGGTCACGCCCGCGCGCGCCGCCTCGGCCAGCAGGCGCTGGAGCGTGGCCGGATCGGGGGTGGTATGGTGGAGCGGCGCGCTCATCGCGCCCTCGACCCCGGTCGTGCCGAGGTTGATCGCGTCGAGGCCCAGCGCCTCCCAGATCATGCGGGTGAAGGTCGCGACCGAGGTCTTGCCGTTCGTTCCCGTCACCGCGACCATGCAGGCCGGCTGCGGCCCGAACCACAGCGCGCAGGCGCGGGCAAAGGCCGCGCGCGCGTCCTCGGCCAGGATCACCGGCACGGCCCGGCCCGCCGCCGCCAGCGCCGGCGCCGCAAGGCGCGCGCCCGCGGCATCGGTCAGGATCACCGCCGCCCCGGCCGCAAGCGCCGCACCGGCATGGGCGGCGCCATGGCCCTGCACCCCCGGCAGCGCCGCGAACAGCATTCCCGGCCGCATCTCGCGGCTGTCGGCACTCAGCCCGGCGATCCGCACCCCGGCCGCGCCCGGCCCCGCCGCCAGCCCCAGATCGGCCGCCGTGCGCGCCGGTCCGCCGGCATCGCCCCCATCCGGGCCCCCATCCGGGCCCCCATCCGGGCCCCCGTCCGGGCCCCGCCCCTCGCCCATTGCATGTTCCTTCAATGACTGGACGGGCGTTACACCATCCGGGCCCCCGGCTTCAACCGGCGCCCTGCGGCCGCAGCCCCAGAAGCGGCCCGACCCGGCGCACCAGTTCGGCCGCCACCGGCACCACGGTCCAGCCGGCGGTGCGGCGCGGTTCGGGGCCGGAGGTCTCGACCGGTTCGTCAAGGGTGACCACCACGACATAGCGCGGCGCCTCGACCGGAAAGAACCCGGCGAAGGTGGTGATGTTGCGGTCCGACTGATAGCCGCCGCGGCCGGGCTTCTCGGCGGTGCCGGTCTTGCCGCCGATGGTGTAGCTGTCGATGTCGGCAAAGCTTGCGGTGCCGTCGGTGACGACCAGGCGCAGCATGTCGCGCACCTGCGCCGACACCGCCTCGGACACCACGCGTTCGCCCTGCGGCGGCGCCTCCTGCCGCAGCAGCGTCGGCACGACCCGCGTCCCCCCGTTCACGAGCGAGGCATAGGCCGCCGCCAGATGCAGCGACGAGACCGAGATCCCGTGCCCGTAGGCAACGGTCAGCATGGTCAGTTCCGACCAGTTGCGCTGCACGATCGGCGCGCCGGTCGGGGCCTCGACCATCTCGACGGCGGTGGGCGCGGTCAGGCCGAGCCGGGCCAGGAAATCGCGCTGGCGTTCCGGCCCGATCATCTGCGCGATGCGCGCGGTGCCCACGTTCGACGATTCGGCGATCACCTCGGCCACGCTCAGCGAGGGCGGCATGTGGTGGCTGTCGGTGATGCGGAACCGCCCCCAGGTCAGCGGCCCGCGCGTGTCGATCACCGTCGCGGGATTGACCAGCCCGAGTTCGAGCGCTTGCGCCACGGCAAAGATCTTGAACACCGAGCCGAGTTCATAGACCCCCTGCAACGCCCGATTGAAGAGCGGGCTGTCCGACGGCTCCCCGGACACCAGCGGCGAGGGCCGGCTGTTCGGGTCGAAATCCGGCAGCGACGCCATGGCGACGATCTCGCCCGTGTGCACGTCCATGATGATGCCGGCGGCGCCGCGGGCGTTCATGATGTTCATGCCGCCGTCGAGCACCTCCTCCATCGTCGCCTGCACCGTCAGGTCGAGCGAGAGCGCCAGCGGTCCGGCGGCCGTGGCCGGATCGCGCAGGCGCGCGTCAAAGAACCGCTCGACCCCGGCGGTGCCGATCACCTCGGCGCTCGAGACCCCCTCGCGGCCATAGCCGTAGCCGCCCAGCACATGCGCGGCCACCGGCCCGTTGGGGTAAAGGCGCATCTCGCGCGGGCCGAACAGCAGCCCCGGTTCGCCGATGTCGTGCACGGCCTGCATCTGTTCGGGGCTGATCTGGCGGCGGATCCACAGAAAGCTGCGCCCGCCGGTGAAGTCGCGCAACAGGCGGTCGCGGTCGAGTTCGGGAAAGATGCGCGCCAGTTCGGTGGCCGCGCGTTCGGGGTTCACCATCTGGCGCGGCTGGGCATAGAGGGCGTGGGTCTCGAAATTGGTGGCCAGGATGCGCCCCGCGCGGTCGGTGATGTCGGCGCGCTGGTTCACGATCGGGCTGCCGGTCGATTCGGCCGTGGGCTCGACCGGTTCGCTGGCGGCAAGGACGGCCATCTGCCCGCCGATCGCCGCGAATCCCAGCACGAAGGCCAGCCCGAGCAGCACCAGCCGGAATTCGGCGCGCGCGCGGGCACGGTCGCGCGCCTCCTCGTGGCGGCGGCGGCGGTTCTCGGCCTCGATCAGGTCGGGGTTCTCGCCCAGGTCGCGGGCGCGCAGGATCCGTGCGAGCGGACGCAGGGGCGTGCGGATCACAGCGGCTCCTCCCCTTCGGGCGGGGCCATGTCGGACGAGACCTGCGTCGCGTCGAGCAGCGGGACATAATCCTCGGGCGCCATCGGCACGCGGGCCAGCAGATCGAAACTCTCGGGCATCATCGGCACGAGCATGAGCCGCGTGTAGTTGAGATTCACCAGTTCGCGCAGCCGGTCCGGCCGGTTCAGATAGGCCCATTCGGCCTCGAGCATGTTCAGCCGCGCATGCGCCGCGCCGATCCGGTTGTTGAGGTCGCGCACCTCGCGCAGCGAGGTCTGGGTGGCGTAGTTTTCCTGATAGGCCCAGAACCCCAGCCCGAGAAAGCCAAGCCCGGCCATGAGATAGAGCAGGCTTCTCATCGGTGGTCCCCCTTCAGCAGCGGCACGCCCAGCGCCACCGCATCGACCCCGCGCGGGGCGGCCGCGGTGCGCCGCGCCACCCGCAGCCGCGCCGACCGGGCGCGCGGGTTGGCGGCCAGTTCGTCCTCGTCCGCGCCCTGCTTGCGCAGGATCACCTCGAAGGTCGGATCGGGTTCGGCAAGGTCGGGGCCGTGGCGGCTGCCGCGCCCGGCCTCGCCCGCGCGCGTGGCCATGAAGCGCTTCACGATCCGGTCCTCGACCGAGTGGAAGGTCACCACCGCCAGCAGCCCCCCCGGCCGCAGCGCGCGTTCCGCCGCCATGAGCCCGGCCAGCAGTTCGCCGTATTCGTCGTTCACGGCGATGCGGATCGCCTGGAAGGTGCGGGTGGCCGGGTGGCTCTGGCCGGGTTTCTGGCGCGGCAGCACCGATTTCACCACCGAGGCCAGTTGCAGCGTGCGCGTAAGGGGGCGCGCGGCGACGATGGCGCGGGCGATGCGGCGCGCGGCGTGCTCCTCGCCGTAGAGATAGAGAAGGTCGGCCAGTTCGGCCTCGTCCATGGTGTTGACGAGATCGGCCGCGGTCGGGCCCGCGCCGCTCATGCGCATGTCGAGCGGGCCGTCCTTCTGGAACGAGAACCCGCGCTCGGCCTGGTCGAGTTGCATCGACGAGACCCCGAGATCCAGCACCACGCCGTCAAGCGGCCCCTGCGCAAGCGTGTCGAGATCGGAGAACCGCCCCTCGACCAGATGCAGCCGGTCGCCGTAATCGCCCGCCCAGGGCGCGGCCAGCGCAAGTGCCGTGGGGTCGCGGTCGATCGCCGTCACCCGTTCGGCCCCGGCCCCGAGCAGCGCGCGGGCATAGCCCCCCGCCCCGAACGTGCCGTCAAGCCAGTGGCCGTGCACCGGCGCCACCGCCGCGATCAGCGGGCCGATCAGGACGGGAATATGCGGATCGTCCGTGCCCCGGTCCCGCGTCATGGTCTAGTCCGACAGCGCATAGATGGCGGTCATCGGGTCGAAGGCCGCGCCCATCTCCTCGAGCAGCGCCTCGGCCGGGGCGGCGACCTGGGACTCGTAGGTGGCGGCGGGCCAGATCTCGAAATTGTCGCCCAGACCCAGGAACACCACCTCGCCCTCGCTCAGGCCCAGCTTCTCGCGCTGGCGCTGCGGCAGGACGGTGCGGCCGTCGCGGTCCACCTCGAGGCGCAGCGCATTGCCCAGGATCGCCACCTGCGCCAGACGCCGCTTTTCCGCCTCTTCGGCGGTGCGCGGGCGGATCGCCATGATCGCGTTCATGATGCCGTTGAAGGTATCGACGGTCTGCACCATCAGGCGGCCCTTCAGATGCGGGCCGTATTGCAGATAGAGCGCCGGCAGGGCGCCGCCGTCCCGCGCGGCCGGATCCCCCGCCTCGAGCACGCGGCGGAATTCGGCAGGAATGGACATGCGGCCCTTGCCGTCCACCTTCTGCTGATATTCGCCCGTGAAGCCCAGAAGCACGGGGTTGCCCTTTCGCCCCCCCGGATTGCGTGGATGCCCTTGACGGAAAACGGCGGATCGAGTGCTGCCACGCTCGATCCGCCGCCCTCAGCCCGTCTCCGGGCGTTTCCGACTGCGCGCGCCACCTGGGGGGATGTCTGCTGCCCGCGCGCCGGATCCTGGTCTGTTGGGCCGTTTCCGCTTGGGGTCGGAAACGGGCCGGGTCGTGAGGGGGTGCCTGTATGAAACTGCCGATTTCGGTTCGGGATCCTTGTCGTCCGGTCCCTTGTTCTGGTCTGCCCTTCGTTCGCCGGTGAGGTAGGATTGGCATGGGTCGGGCCGGGTGGCAACGGGATTTTGCGGGATCAACTGGGAAACGGTGGGTGATTCCCGGGAACGAGCCCGGCAACCCACCCCGGACAGCCCCGGACGCGACCTCAACTAGGGGTCATCCGGCCATCGGCCACCAGATATAGCGTTGCGCGGCGGTTCCCGGAAAATCCCGGAAATTCCCGTGGCCCCGGCGCGGTGTTGCACGAAACCCCCAGTCAAGCCGCCCTGGCCCCGGACCGGACCATGAACACATCATGGCACAGCCGCGAATCACGGGGAATCACCCTTGCGTGACGGAATCGGCCCCCGGGGATTCGCCGCGCCGAATCGTGACGACGCCCGCCCCGGCCGCGCGCCGGGACGGGCGTCGCCCCGTCCGCAGGTCAGGTGGGCGCCGCGCTCAGGCCATGCCGCCCGCGATCAGCCCGCGCGCGATCTGCCGCCAGGCCGCGGCCATCGGCCCCTCGCCCGCCGCCACCGGCGTGCCCGCATCGCCGGCCAGCCGGGTCTCGAGGTCGATGGGCAGCGTGCCCAGCAGCGGCACCCCCAGCGCCGCCGCCTCGGCCGCGACCCCGCCATGGCCGAAGATATGGCTCTCGTGGCCGCAGTTGGGGCAGATGAACAGCGACATGTTCTCGATCAGGCCGATGACCGGGGTCTTGAGCGTGTTGAACATGTCGATCGCCTTGCGCGCGTCGATCAGCGCCACATCCTGCGGGGTCGAGACGATGATCGCCCCGGTCAGGTCGGTCTTCTGGCACAGCGACAACTGCACATCCCCGGTGCCCGGCGGCAGGTCCACCAGCAGCACGTCAAGCGGCCCCCATTCCACCTGTCCCAGCATCTGCTGGAGCGCCCCCATGAGCATGGGCCCGCGCCAGACCACCGCCTTGTCGGGATCGACCATGAGGCCGATCGACATCATGGTGACGCCATGCGCGCGCAGCGGGATGATCGTCTTGCCATCGGGCGAGGCGGGGCGTTTCGACACCCCCATCATGCGCGGCTGTGACGGCCCGTGGATATCGGCATCCAGCAGCCCGACCCGCCGCCCCTCCCGCGCGAGGGCCACGGCCAGGTTCGAGGTGACGGTGGACTTGCCCACGCCGCCCTTGCCCGATCCGATGGCCAGGATCCGCTGCACCCCCGGCACCGGCGCCGGCCCCGCCTGCGGCGTGGGATGGCGGCCGATGGTCAGGGTTGGCGGCTGGCCCGCGGGCGCGGCCCCGGGGGCGCCCCCGCGCGCCGCCGGCGCATGGGCGGTCAGCACGACCGAGACGCCGGCGACCCCCGGCAGCGCCCTGACCGCCGCCTCGGCCGTGGCGCGCACCTGGTCCATCCCGCGCGCCTGCGCGGGGCTCTCGGCCTCGATCACGAACCGGACCTGCCCGCCCTCGACCGACAGCGCCCGCACCATGTCGCGCGAGACAAGATCGCCGCCATCGGGCAGCAGGACACGGGCCAGGGTGGACAGGATCTGATCGCGGTTGGTCATGGATTGCCGCCCCCACGGCGGGGCCGCCGGGGCCCGGAACTTGCATGGACGATTCGGGTTTTTCACCGGCCGGGGCACGATGCCGCCCGGCCGCGCCCAGTGTTTCCCTGCTTTGCGCCGCCGCGCAAGGGGGCCGGTCCCCGGCGCGGCGCCCCAAGACAACGCGCCGCACCACCCCCGGGGCGCAGCCCCTCCGGCCGCGCCCCGGCACCCGGCCGGCCATCGGTCCGGTTGCGGTCCCTCTCCGGCCTGCAAGGGGTGGGGCGTTTCTCCCATGCAGATGCTGCATGGCAGCATTGTCGGGTCAACCATTGTGCATTTGCAGCACAAGGTCCATCTCCTGCCCAGACGGCGCCGGCCGATCCGGCGCAGCAGAGCAGAAGAAAGAGAAATGACATGGCCCACGCTTCCGAAGTCCGCGCCGCTGGTGGCTCGCTCCTTCACCGGATCGCCGAATTCCGCGCCTTCGTCGCTGACCGCTATGCGCGCTACCAGCTCTACCGCGAGACCTATGACCAGCTCAGCGACCTGAGCGCGCGCGACCTCGACGACCTCGGCATCCACCGCGGCGACATCCACCGGATCGCCACCGAAGCCGCCTACGGCAAGTAATCCCTTCCGGCGCGGCGCCCCCCTCCTCCCTGGGGCACCGCTGACCGGCCGCGGCCTGTCCTTCCTCCTCCCTCGGACCGGCCGCCTGTCGGCGGCGACATCCTCCTCCCGGACTGTCGCCGCCGCAAACCCCCTCCCGGGTCTCATGCCCGGAACCGGACCAGTCCCCGTTCTCCTCCCTCGGGGACTGCAGCGCGCAAGGCCCTCCCGATCCTCCCTCGGGACCGGCGCCGGCGCGCGATCCCATGCGGCGGTGCCTCTCCTCCTCCCGGGCACCGCCGCATATCCCCCCCCCCGTTTCCCGTCCTTGCGCGCCCGGACAGGCGCCCGGACCGGCGCATCGGCCTTGCACCCGGCCCCCGCCGGGGCCTAAGCCTTGCGCCGGAACCGGACGGACAGGCCATGCGCGCATCCATGATCTCGGCGGCACTCGTGGCCGCCTTCGTCGGCTACGGCTCGACCATCGCCCTCGTCCTCGCCGCGGCGCAGGCGGTGGGCGCCAGCGCGGCCCAGACCGCAAGCTGGGTGCTCGCGGTCTGCGTGGCCAAGGCCCTGGGCACCATGGCGCTGAGCACCTGGTCCCGCACCCCGATGATCCTTGCCTGGTCCACCCCGGGCGCCGCCCTGATCGCCGCCACCTCCGGCATCGCCATGGACGAGGCGGCGGGCGCCTTCATCCTGGCGGGCGGGCTGATCGCGCTGACCGGGCTCATCCGTCCGCTGGGCCGGCTGATCGGGCTGATCCCGGACGGGATCGCCGCGGGAATGCTGGCGGGGGTGCTGCTGCCCTTCGTGCTGCGCCTCGCCCCGGCCGCGGCCAGCGACCCGGCCACGGTCGTGCCGATGGCGCTCGCCTTCCTGCTCCTGCGCCCGGTGAACCCGTCCTATGCCGTCCTTGCCGGGCTCGGGGTCGCGATCGCGCTGGCCTTCGCCACCGGCGCCGCCGGCCCGGTCGGTGGCGCCTTTGCCGTGCCGCAGCCGGTCTTCATCCGCCCCGCGTTCGAGCCCGCGGTCCTGATCGGCCTCGGCCTGCCGCTCTACCTCGTCACCATGGCCTCGCAGAACCTGCCGGGATTCGCCACGTTGCGCGCCGCCGGATACAGCCCGCCGGTCGGCCCGGCCCTGACCGCGACCGGGGCGATCTCGGCACTCGCGGGGCTGGCTTGCGGGCATACGGTGAACATGGCCGCGATCACCGCGGCGATCTGCCTGGGCGACGACGTCCACCCCGACCGGACGCGCCGCTGGCAGGTGGGCCTCGCCTATGGCGTGGTGTGGATCGCCCTGGGCCTGTCGGGGCCGATGGTGATCGCGCTTCTGGCCGCCCTGCCCCCGGGCCTGGTCGCGGCGATCGTGGGAATCGCCCTCCTCGGCCCGGTGACCGGCGCGCTCGGCACTGCCCTCGCCCGGCCCGAGGCCAGATTCGCCGCCGTCGTCACCCTGGCCGTGACCGCCTCGGGCCTGGTGGCCTTCGGCATCGGCGCGGCCTTCTGGGGGCTGGTCGCCGGGCTGGCCACACTCGCGCTGGAAACCCGCGGGCCGGTCGTCCGCCTCGCAAGCGGAGCGCGGCTGCGCCGCGCATTCCTCCTGTCTCGCCGGCGCTGACGCGCCGCCTCGAGCGTGCCTCCGGCGGGGGTATTTTTGCAAAGATGAATGGGGCCCCCTTCATCTTTGCCTGAAATACCCCGGGGGGGAGGCCCGCAGGGCCCGGGGGGGCAGCGCCCCCCCGCCGCCTTCCGGCACGCTCAGAACGGGATGTCGTCTGGCCCCGGCGCGGCTGTCAGGAAGGACGCCAACACCTTCTTCGCGCCGGCCTTGTCGAAATCGACATCGAGCCGGTCCCCCTCCGAGGCGATCACCGTCCCGTAGCCGAACTTGCTGTGGAACACCCTGTCGTCGATGGCAAATCCGGGCTGGCGGCCATCCCCGCCCCTGCGCGCGGGAACCGCGGCCGGGGCGGCGGCCCGGGTCTGGAGGCGGCGCCAGCCGGGCGAATTGTAGACATCGGCGCGCGCCACGCGGTCCTCGAAGGCGGAGCCCGGCGCCCCTGTCGCCCCCATGCCCGCCGCGCCCGCCCCGCCGCCATACAGCCCCGGCGGCGTCAGCACCTCGACATGGGCGGCCGGCAGTTCGTCGATGAAGCGCGAAGGCAGCGCCGATTGCCACTGGCCGTAGACCCTGCGGTTGCCCGCGAACGAGATGGTGCACAGCCGTTCCGCCCGGGTGATGCCGACATAGGCCAGGCGCCTTTCCTCCTCGAGGCCCCTCAGCCCGCTTTCGTCCATGCTGCGCTGCGACGGGAACAGCCCGTCCTCCCACCCCGGCAGGAACACCGCCGGAAATTCGAGGCCCTTGGCCGCATGCAGCGTCATGAGCGTGACCCGCGCGCCGCCATCGTCGGAGTCATTGTCCATGATCAGCGCGACATGTTCGAGGAACCCTTGCAGGTTCTCGAAGGATTCCAGCGCCTTCACCAGTTCCTTGAGATTCTCGAGCCGCCCCGGCGCCTCGGGCGTGCGGTCCTGCTGCCACATCGCGGTATAGCCCGATTCGTCGAGGATGGTCTCGGCCAGCGCGACATGCCCGGTCCGGCCCTCGAGCACATCCGCATGCCAGCGCCCGAGCGCCTGGAGAAACTGCCCGAGCGCCTGTCCCCCCCGCCCGCCGATCAGCCGCGCCGTGACCGCGTGGCGCGCCCCCCCGACCAGGCCCGTGCCCCGCTCGCGCGCCAGCGTGCGGATGGTCTGGAGCGCCTTTTCCCCGATCCCCCGGCGCGGCAGGTTCACCACCCGCTCGAAGGCAAGATCGTCCTCGGGGCTGACGGCCAGGCGCAGATAGGCCATCGCATCGCGGATTTCCTGGCGTTCATAGAAACGCGGGCCGCCGATCACCCGGTAGTTGAGGCCGATGGTGAGGAACCGGTCCTCGAAGGCGCGCATCTGGTGGCCGGCCCGCACCAGGACGGCAATCCCGTCGAGGGGCACGGGATCGAGCCCGCGGGTGCCGCGGGCGAGGGCCTCGATCTCCTCGCCGATCCAGCGCGCCTCTTCCTCGCCGTCCCAGTGGCCGATCAGGCGGACCTTCTCGCCCTCCTCCAGTTCGGTCCAGAGCGTCTTGCCGAGGCGCCCGGCGTTGGCGGCGATGAGGCCGGAGGCCGCGGCCAGGATATGCGGGGTCGAACGGTAGTTCTGTTCGAGGCGGATCACGGTCGCGCCGGGGAAATCCTGCTCGAACCGCAGGATGTTGCCCACTTCGGCGCCGCGCCAGCCATAGATCGACTGATCGTCGTCGCCCACGCAGCAGATGGTCCGGCTGCCCTGCGCCAGCAGCCGCAGCCACAGATACTGCGCGATGTTGGTATCCTGATATTCGTCGACAAGGATGTGACGGAAGCGGCGCCGGTAATCGGCCAGCACGTCCTCGTGGCGCTGGAAGATCGTCACCACATGCAGCAGCAGATCGCCGAAATCGGCGGCGTTCAGCGCCAGCAGCCGTGCCTGATAGGCGGCATAGAGCGCAGGGCCCTGCCCGTCGAAGGCGCCGGTTTCCGCCGCAGGCAGCCGGTCGGGCGCCAGCGCGCGGTTCTTCCAGCCGTCGATGATCTGGGCCAGCCCGCGCGCGGGCCAGCGCTTCTCGTCGATGCCGGCGGCGCTGATCACCTGCTTCATCAGGCGGATCTGGTCGTCGGTGTCGAGGATGGTGAAGCTGGGCTTCAGCCCGGCCAGTTCGGCATGGCGGCGCAGGATCTTCACGCAGATCGAATGGAAGGTGCCCAGCCAGGGCATCCCCTCGACCACCTCGCCCAGGTTGCGGGCGATGCGTTCGCGCATCTCGCGCGCGGCCTTGTTGGTGAAGGTGACGGCGAGGATCTCGTGCGGGCGCGCATGGCCCGACGCAAGGATATGCGCGATGCGCGCGGTCAGCGCGCGGGTCTTGCCGGTGCCGGCGCCGGCCAGCACGAGCACCGGCCCGTCCAGGGCCTCGACCGCCGCGCGCTGGGCGGGGTTCAGCCCCTCGAGCCAGGGGGCGGCGCGGGCCGCGACGGCGGCGGCGCGGGCAGAAAGCGGGATCTGGGCAGCGTCTGACATGGCCGGACCCTAGCGCCAAACCCGGCGGCGGGAAAGGCCCGTTCACCTATCGTTCGCATCTGTGCGCTATGAACGGTTGCGACGCTTCCAGGCGACGATGCCGAACACCCATTGAAAGACGGTGCCGCCGATCACCCGCGGCAGGACAAGGAAATAGGCGGCGATGAGGACGAAGACCAGGACGGCAGGCCAGCCCGACAGGCTGAACCCCCCTTCGGTCAGGCCGCCGGTGACGCTGGCGACGATCCAGCCGAACAGGCCGAAAGCAAGGATGAAGTCGAGAATCGCGGCAATGACGATGCGGATGGTCGGGGTCTTCATGGTCTGGCTCCCCTGGGCCCTTCAGGGCGTGATGAATGCCCCACGGTTTCCCGCGCCTTCCGTTCTGTCAAGGGGCAGGGTCGTGCGCCTGCCGTGCGGGCGCGGCGCCGGGGGCGCGCGCGGTGGGGCGCGGCAGCGGGACCAGGACCGGCAGGCGCGCGCGCAGGCTGACCGGATCGCCACGGCGCGGGGACAGCACCTGTTTCGACACCTCGACCATGACAACGCCGCCGGCCTTGAACACCGGCAGGTGCCGCCCCGCCGCCTCGAGGAGCGCGGACAGCCGCCGCCAGACCGGGCGCACCGATGGCGGCTGATACAGGGTGGACAGCGATCTCTCGATGGCGAACCCGTGCCGCTTGAGCTGCGCCTCGAGCTGACCTGGCGTGAACGGGCGGCCATGACCGAAGGGGGTGCGGTCCGACCGGGCCCAGACCCCGGTGCGGTTCGGCACGATCAGGATCGCCCGCCCGCCGGGGCCCAGCACGCGCCAGCATTCCTCGAGCAGCGCGGAAGGATCGTCCGACATCTCGAATCCGTGCAGCAGCACCAGCCGGTCCACCAGCCCCGTGGGCAGCGGCCAGCGCGTCTCGTCACAGAGCACGGACACGTTGGGCATCCCCGGCGGCCAGGCCATCACGCCCTGCGGTCCGGGCATGAGCGCGACCACGCGGCGCGCGGACCCCAGATAGGGCCGCAGGAGCGGCACCGCAAAGCCGAATCCGACCACCGTCTGCCCCCTCGACCCGCTCTCGGGCCAGAAGGCCAGAAGCTGGTCGCGCACCACCTTCTGCGCCGCCCGCCCCAGGGCGGAACGGTAGTAGAAATTGCGCAGATCCTGCACGTCGAGATGCATGGAAGTCCCTTCCGCTGCGGCAGGCGGGGCCGGCCCCGCCGGGCACCGGGGGCTTGGAACCGGCGCCGGGCGATCCTAGCCTGCGGCACGACGGAATCCACGGGTGAAAGGACCGGCCATGACCGACCCCGCCATGCGGCCGCAGATCGTTGCGGTTCCCTGCCTTGCCGACAATTACGCCTGGCTCCTGCGGGACCCGGCCAGCGGCCATGTCACGCTGATCGACGCCCCCGAGGCCGGGCCGGTCCGGCTGGCCCTCGAGGAGAGGGGGTGGCACCTGTCCACGATCCTCCTCAC
>JADYZU010000075.1 GCA_020852925.1 Rubellimicrobium sp.
GGGCATCGCGCCCTCGCCGGTGGTCGGCGTGTTCACCGTGGTGACGCGCGGATCGGCGGCGGCGGCGCGGTCGCCCTCGGAAAGGTCCAGATCGGCCGGCGCGAACAGCACCACCGCCCGGAACCCCACGTCAAGGTGGTGGCGCAGGGTCGATCCGACCTCGACCGGATCCTCGGCCAGGATGAGCGCGGCCGGACCCCGGGCCAGGACCGGACCCGCGCCGCGCAGGAATGCCCCGAGGCTGTCGAACCGCCCTGCCATCTGCCCGCCCCGGTGCCTGCCTGTTTCGCGCGGCAGATTCGGGCAACGCCCGCGCGATTGCAAGTGACCGCCCGGCCCGCTATGGGAAAATCCCGCCGCCACAGCCGCCGTCACATTCCGGGGGAACGCCGATGTCCGCATCGAGAAAGCTGTTCATCAAGACCTACGGCTGCCAGATGAACGTCTATGACAGCGAACGCATGGCCGAGACCCTGGCCGCCGAAGGCTATGAGACCACCGAAAGCCCCGAAGAGGCGGACATGGTGTTGCTCAACACCTGCCACATCCGCGAGAAGGCGGCCGAAAAGGTGTTCTCGGAACTCGGGCGGCTGCGCCCGCTCAAGGAGGCGAAGCCCGGCCTGCGCATCGGCGTCGCCGGCTGCGTGGCCCAGGCCGAGGGCGACGAGATCATGCGTCGCATGCCGCTGGTCGATCTGGTGGTCGGACCGCAAAGCTATTTCCGCCTGCCCGAGATGGCCCGCGCGGTCGAGGGCGGGGCACGCGTGGTCGACACCGATTTCCCGGCCGAGGACAAGTTCGATCTTCTGGGCGCCCGTCCGCGCGGGCGGCGCGGGCCCACGGCCTTTCTGACCGTGCAGGAGGGTTGCGACAAGTTCTGCGCCTTCTGCGTCGTGCCCTATACCCGCGGCGCCGAGGTGAGCCGGCCCGCCGACCGCATCCTCGACGAGGCGCGCGCCCTGATCGCCGCCGGGGTGCGCGAGATCACGCTTCTGGGGCAGAACGTGAACGCCTGGCACGGCGCCGCGGGCGGGCTGGCCACCCTCATCGGGCAGCTTGCGCGTCTCGAGGGGCTGGACCGGATCCGCTACACCACGAGCCATCCCAACGACATGGACGATGCGCTGATCGCCGCCCATGGGCACGAGAAGCGCCTCATGCCCTATCTGCACCTGCCGGTGCAGTCCGGGTCCGACCGGGTGCTGAAGGCGATGAACCGCAAGCATACCGCCGAGGCCTATCTGCGCCTCGTCGAGCGCATCCGCGCCGCGCGGCCCGATATCCTGCTCAGCTCCGACTTCATCGTGGGCTTCCCCGGCGAGACCGAGGAGGAATTCGCCGCGACCATGGATCTGGTCCGCGCCGTGGGCTTTGGCAGCGCCTATTCCTTCCGCTATTCGCCACGCCCCGGCACCCCGGCGGCCAACCGGCCCGAACTGCCGGCCGACGAGGTCGAGGACCGGCTCTACCGGCTTCAGGCGCTGATCGACACCCAGGCCCGCGCCGCGCAGGAGGCCATGGTCGGCCGCGAGGTCGGCGTGCTGTTCGAGAGGCGCGGCCGCCTGCCGGGGCAGTGGGTGGGCAAGTCGGACCATCTCCATGCGGTGCATGTGCACGGGCCCGACACCCTGTCAGGCACCTTCGCCCGGGTGAGAATCACCGCCTCGGCACCGCATTCGCTGGCGGGTGAACTGATCGAGCCGGCCTGATTGCGGCACGGGGGTTTCCCTGCGGGCAACAATATCCGTTCAGATAGGGTTTTGGGCTGCAACACGTGGCCGGAACCGGACTTTGGTGTTGCAACGCGACGTGATCCGCGTGAAGTGTTCGTTACGGATTTCGCTAGGCATGTCATTGCGCGGCTGCCCTGTGGGGACATGCTGGTGAAGACAGGAATTTGGGGGGTGACGAGAGCGATGGGCAAATTTCGCAATGCCTTGGCGGCGGCGGCCGCAACGGCGCTCACGCTGGGAATGGTTCCGGCAGTGGCACAGCAGGCGCAATTGCCTGGCGCGACCGCGATGATCGACTGGGGGGTGTGGGTTGCCCCCGATGGCTGCATGTACTGGTATGCCGATGGCGGGATCGAGGGATACATGCTCGATCGGGTCGATCCCGAATCCGGGCTTCCGGTCTGTCTTCAGGTGAACACCTGCCTTGTCGAGAATACCGACACGCTGTTCCCGACCGATGGCGATGTCCTGACCGCCGAGGGGCGGCGCCGGCTTCTTGATTTCTTCCGCACCTCCGGGGCCTTCTCCTACTCGATCTACGGGCACACGGATTCGCGTGCCTCGGTCGAATACAACCAGGGCCTGTCCGAACGCCGGGCTGCCGCGGTCTATCGCGTCGCGCGCGAGGCGGGCGTGGTGGTCGAGCGGGTCATCGGCTTTGGCGAGTTGCGCCCGATCGCCCCGAACGATTCGGCTGCGAACATGCAGTTGAACCGTCGCGTCGAAATCGTCTGCTATCGGTGGTGAGATGATCATGTCGAAATTTCTGACCGCTCCGCTTCTTCTTGTTGCCGGGCTTGGCCTGTCGGGATGCCTTGCCCCCAATCCGGGCGTCGGGCCGAACGGCGAACTGCCGGTGATCGCGCGCCCCTGGGACCAGGGGATCGACTCGGTCCCGCTCTCGGCCATGACGATGCCCGCCGTGGCCTATGACCCGGACGGCTGTCAGGCGTGGCTCATGGATGACGGCGTCGAGGGCTATGCCGGGCGCCGGCGTGACCGGGTGTCGGGCCTGCCGATCTGCAACAACCTCTACCCGCCCGGGACCGTGGTGCGCGACTACGAGACCCCGACCGCCGGCATCGCCGACTGGGTGCCGACCCCGGCCTACGGTGCCCCGGTGGGGCCGCTGGCGCAGCAATGCCCGAACGGCATCCGCCTGAATCAGGCCGGGCAGGCGGTGTGCGCCTGATCCTGCCCTGACATGAGGCTGCCGCCGCCCACAGCGCCGGCAGCGACAGGGGCCGCGGGGCGATCCGCGGCCCTTTGGCCATCGTGGCGGCGCAATCCCTGTCGCCGGCCCGTGCCTTGGCCTTGCATCGGGCCCCGGGAATTGCCACCTTGCAGCTACACCCCTGCGAGGAGCCGCGTTTGACCATCGCCACCCCGTCCGAAACGGTTATCGACTTTGCCGACAATCGGCTTCTGGCGCTTCTGTGCGGCGAATACGACCGCAACCTTGCCCTGCTCGAGGAGCGGCTCAAGGTGCACATCCTGCATCGCGGCAACCGCCTGACCGTGGTCGGCGATCCCGTGGCGCGGCAGGATGCGGCGCGCGTCATTGATGCGCTTCAGGCCCGGCTGGTGGCCGGCCGGCCGGTGGATCCCGCCGACATCGACCGCGCGCTGCGCATGCGCTCGCCCCTGCGCGAGGGGGGGGCACGGCAGATGGACATGTTCCCCGACGGCGACCGGGTGGACATCCAGACCCGGCGCAAGCTGGTCGAACCGCGCACCGACGCGCAAAAGGCCTATGTGCGGGCGCTGTTCGCCAACGAACTGTGCTTCGGCATCGGCCCCGCCGGCACCGGCAAGACCTATCTGGCGGTGGCGGTGGGGGTGTCGCTGTTCCTGGGCGGGCATGTGGACCGCATCATCCTGTCGCGCCCCGCCGTCGAGGCGGGCGAGCGGCTTGGTTTCCTGCCCGGCGACATGAAGGAAAAGGTCGATCCCTACATGCAGCCGCTTTATGACGCGCTGAACGATTTCCTGCCGCAGCGGCAGTTGCAGAAGATGCTCGAGGAAAAGGTGATCGAGATCGCCCCCCTTGCCTTCATGCGCGGGCGGACGCTGGCCAATGCCTATGTCGTGCTCGACGAGGCGCAGAACGCCACCACCATGCAGATGAAGATGTTCCTCACCCGTCTGGGCGAGGGCAGCCGCATGGTGATCACCGGCGACCGCACGCAGGTGGACCTGCCGCGCGGCACGAGGTCGGGCCTTGCCGATGCCGAACGCATCCTGAACGGGATCGACGCGATCAGCTTCAACTACTTCACCGCGCGGGATGTGGTGCGCCACCCGCTCGTGGCGGCGATCATCTCGGCCTATGACCGCGACGAGGAGGAGCGGGTCGATTGAGCACCTCCCCCGCCCTCCCCGACCCTGCCGGTGCCGATTGCGGCGCCCGAACGCCGGCGATCGTGGAATGCCTGATCGAGGATCACCGGTGGCAGGCACTCGGCCTTGAGGGGCTGGCCGAAACCGCGGCACGCGCGGTCTTTGACCGGCTGGGGATCGACCCGGGCGCCTTCAGCGTCTCGGTGCTGGGCTGCAACGATGCGCGCATCGCCGAACTGAACGCCGATTTCCGCGGCAAGCCGCAGCCGACCAATGTCCTGTCCTGGCCGTCCGAGGAACGCGGCGCCGCGGTGGCGGGGGACATGCCGGCGCTGCCACGGGCGGGGCAGGGCGATGGCGAACTGGGCGACATCGCCATCGCCCATGACATCTGCGCCGCCGAGGCCGCCGCCGCCGGGCGCAGCCTGCACGACCACGCCATGCATCTTGTCATCCACGGCATCCTGCATCTTCTGGGCTTCGATCACGAACGTGACGCGGATGCCGCGCTCATGGAGGGGATCGAGACCGGGGTGCTTGGCAATCTGGGTATCGCCGACCCATATCTTGGCGAAGAGTGATCCCCGGGGCCCATCCCCGGCAGGAAGGAGACCATGTCGCATCCCCCCGACGCGCCCGCCCCCGGCGGCGCCGCGCCCCGCGAGGCAGAGGATTCTGCCGAACCCGACCCTTCCGAAGGATCGGGACGCGGTCTTTTCACCCGCCTGCGCGAAGTCTTTGCCGCCCCCGATCCGGCCGCCGGTTCCGCGGTTCCGCCCGCGGCGCGCGATCCCTCGTTGGTCAACCTGCGCCGGCTGCGGGTCGGGGATGTGGCGATCCCCACTGCGGAAATCGTGGCCGTGCCCGTCACCATCGGCCTTGACGCGCTGGTCGAGGCGTTCCGCGCCTCGGGCCTGACCCGGATCCCGGTCTACGAGGGCAACCTCGACCATCCGCTCGGGCTGGTGAACCTCAAGGATCTGGCGCTGCGCTACGGATTCGCCGGCACGGGCGGGGCCGGGTTCGACCTGCGCGCGATCCTGCGGCCACTGCTGTTCGTGCCGCCGTCGATGCGGGCCGGGGTGCTCTTGCACAAGATGCAGGCCGAACGCACCCACATGGCGCTGGTGATCGACGAATACGGCGGCACCGACGGCCTTGTGACGATCGAGGATCTGGTCGAAACCGTGGTCGGCGCCATCGACGACGAACATGACGAGGCCGAGGATGCCCCGATCCGCCGCGACCGTGACGGAAGCTGGCTCATCGACGCGGGCGCCGAACTCGAGGATCTGTGCCGCGCCATCGGCCATGCCCTGACCGCGCACGAGGCCGTGGATGCCGAGGATGTCGATACGGTGGGCGGGCTGGTGTTCCTGCTGGCCGGTCATGTGCCGGTGCGGGGCGAAGTGGTCGCCCACCCCGAGGGCTATACCTTCGAAGTGATCGAGGCCGACCGCCGCCGCGTGCGCCGTCTGCGCCTGCGTCCGCCGCCGGACCGTTCGCCGACCGATGCCTGAGAGGCGTCCGGGCGCAGGGCGCCTTGCGCGCCTTGCGGCGCCGGGCGCGTGGATCGTGGCGGGCGCGATGATCGCGCTGGGGCAGGTGCCCTGGGGGATGGCCTGGCTTGCGCTGGCGATGCTGGCGGTGGTGTTCGCGCTGCCCCTGCCCGCGCGCATGGGCGCGGCGGCGCTGCGAGGCTGGGCCCTGGGCTTCGGGCATTTCCTGCTTGCGCTCGAATGGATCACGCAGCCTTTCATGGTCGATCCGGCGCGCGACGGCTGGATGGCGCCCTTTGGCCTGTTGTTCATGACGGGGGGGCTGGCGCTGTTCTGGGGGGCGGCCTTTGCCCTGGCGTCCTGGGGCGCGCGCCGGTCGCGGCTGCCGGGGCCGCTCGTCCTGGTGCTGTGCTGGGCCGGCGCGGAAATGCTGCGCGCCCATGTCATGACCGGATTCCCCTGGGCGATGATCGGCCATGTCTGGTCCGCCACCCCGCTGGCCGCGACTGTCGCGCTCTGGGGGGCGCAGGGGCTTACCTTGCTGACGCTGGCGCTGGCGGCGGTGATGGGGGCGGGCCTGCGCGCCGGATGGCGGCAGGGCGCGCGCGCGGCGGTTCTGGTCCTCGTGCCGCCTGCGGCCCTTCTGGGGGCCATGCCCGTCCTCGATCCGGGGCCCGCGCCCGCGCCCGATCCGGCGGCGCCCCGGGTGCGGATCGTCCAGCCCGATGTCCCCCAGCGCGACAAGACCGATCCGGCCGCCGTCCCGGTCTATACCCGCCGCCTGCTTGACCTGACGGCCCGGCCGGGGCGGCCCGATCTGGTGGTCTGGCCGGAAACGGCATTGCCGTGGCTGCTCGATTCCATGCCCGATGTGCTGGCGATGGTGGCCGGGGCCGCGGATGGCGCCCCGGTTGCCCTTGGCGTCCAGCGCGAGGAGGGCGGGCGCTACTTCAATGCGCTCGCCCTTGTCGGCGCGGGGGGAGAGGTGCTGTCGGTCTATGACAAGCACCACCTTGTCCCCTTCGGCGAATATGTGCCGCTTGGCGATCTCATGGCGCGCTGGGGCATCCATGGTCTGGCAGCGTCCGAAGGCGGGGGCTATTCCGCCGGCCCCGGTCCGGCGCTGATCGAGGTGCCGGGGATCGGGCCGGCGATGCCGCTCATCTGCTACGAGGGGATCTTTGCCCAGGAGGTGGGCGCCGCCCCCGGCCGGGCGCGGTTCCTGCTGCTGGTGACGAATGACGCCTGGTTCGGCGATCTTGTCGGCCCCTATCAGCATTTCGCCCTTGGCCGCCTCAGGGCGATCGAACAGGGGTTGCCGATGGTGCGGGCGGCGAATACCGGGGTTTCGGCCATGATCGACGCGCAGGGCCGGGTGATCGAGAGCCTGCCCCTTGGACAGGCGGGGATCATCGACGCCGCGCTGCCGCCGGCGCTGGCGCCGCCCCTGTATGCGCGCACCGGCGACTGGCCGGTGGTGGCGGCGATCCTTGCGGGCCTTGCGGCCGCCCTCGGGATGCGCAGGCGCATTGACCCCGGCGGGCGCCCGCAATAACCCTGTCGGGCAAACCCCGCCACAACGGCTTCCTGGCGTGACGGGCGAAACCCAATGGAGCACACCCATGTCCCGCCTTGATTATGTCTTCACCTCGGAATCCGTGTCCGAGGGGCATCCCGACAAATTGTGCGACCGCATCTCGGATTCGGTCCTCGATGCCTTTCTCGCCGAGGAACCCCAGGCGCGCGTGGCCTGCGAGACCTTTGCCACCACCGGCCGCGTCATCGTCGGCGGCGAAATCGGGCTTTCGGACAAGGCCCGGCTGGGCCGGATGAAGGAGCAGGTGGATGGCATCGTGCGCGAAGCGATCCGCGACATCGGCTATGAACAGGACAAGTTCCACTGGCGCACGGTCGAGATCACCAACCTGCTGCACGAACAGTCGGCCCATATCGCCCAGGGCGTGGATGCCCGCGACGGCAAGGACGAGGGCGCGGGCGATCAGGGCATCATGTTCGGCTATGCCACGCGCGAGACGCCGGAACTGATGCCGGCGCCGATCCTCTATGCCCATGCGGTGCTGCGCCGTCTTGCCGAGGCGCGCAAGTCCGGGCAGGAGCCGCTGCTGCGCCCGGATGCGAAATCGCAGATCTCGCTGCGCTATGCGGGGGGGCGGCCGGTCGAGGTGACCTCGATCGTGCTCTCGACCCAGCACGAGAGCGAGGCGCAGTCGAGCGCCGACATCCGCGCCATCGTCGAGCCGCATGTGCGCGCGGTCCTGCCCGAGGACTGGATCACGCCGGCGACGAAATGGTGGGTGAACCCCACGGGGGCCTTTGTCATCGGCGGACCGGACGGGGACGCGGGCCTGACCGGGCGCAAGATCATCGTCGATACCTATGGCGGTGCCGCGCCGCACGGGGGCGGGGCGTTTTCGGGCAAGGATCCGACCAAGGTGGACCGTTCGGCCGCCTATGCCGCGCGCTATCTGGCCAAGAACGTGGTGGCCGCGGGTCTGGCCGATCGCTGCACCATCCAGCTTTCCTATGCCATCGGCGTGTCGCAGCCGCTGTCGATCTATGCCGATCTGCACGGCACCGGGCAGGTGCCCGAGGCGGCGGTCGAGCGGGCCCTCTCGGAGGTCATGGACCTGTCCCCGCGCGGCATCCGCCTGCATCTGGGGCTGAACCGGCCGATCTATGCCCGCACCGCCGCCTATGGCCATTTCGGCCGCGCGCCAGAGGCCGACGGCGGCTTTTCCTGGGAACGCACTGACCTGGCCGATGCGCTGCGCGCCGCAGTCTGAGGCGGGGCGGGGCCGGGGCCAGGGACGACAGGAGAGACCATGACCGATCACGACGATCCGCGCGCCCATCCCTCGGGCGCGCCCTGGCGCAATTTCTATGGCCGCGTGCATGGCAAGACGCTGCGCCCCGGCCAGAAGGCGGCGCTGGCGCATGACCTCGGGCTGCTGACCCTTGCGGGGGTGGATTTCGCCTCGAACCCCGGACGGACTCCCCTCGACCTCGGGGCGCGGTTCGGGGCGCGGCCGGTCTGGCTCGAGATCGGGTTCGGGGGCGGCGAGCATCTGGTGCATATGGCGGTGGGCAACCCGCAGGTCGGGCTGATCGGGGCCGAGCCCTTTGTCAACGGCGTGGCCATGCTGCTGGGCCGGATCCGCGGGGCCGGGGTGGAGAATGTCGCGCTGCATCCGGGGGATGTGCGCGACCTGTTCGACGTGCTGCCCGACGGCGGGATCGCGAAGGCTTTCCTCAACTATCCCGACCCCTGGCCCAAGGCGCGCCACCACCGCCGCCGCTTCGTGACGCCGCAGTATCTCGGGCCGCTTTGGCGGGTGATGGCGCCGGGGGCCGAATTGCGGGTGGCCACCGACATTCCCGACTATGTGCGCCAGACCCTCGAGGAGGTGCCGGCGGCCGGGTTCGCGCGCGTGGCGCATCCCGAGGGACAGGCCTGGGACGACTGGCCCTCGACCCGTTACGAGGCCAAGGCCCTGCGCGAGGGGCGGGCGCCGCATTACCTGACCTTCCGCAGGCTCTGACCCCCCCGCCCTTGCGCCCTGTCCCCGGCCGAGCGGGAGGGGGGCTCTGCCCCCCGGCCCTGCGGGCCTCCCCCCGGGGTATTTGCCGCAAAGATGAAGGGGGCGCCGTTTCCGGGGTGCAGCGGTCAGGGCGTGAGATCGGCTGCCGCCGCGCGGTCGAGGATGACCGTCACCGCCAGGTGGCGCCGCAGGAACGAGGCGGGGCAGTCGGGGCCGACCGGGCCCCTGAGCATGGCCCGCACCGCCGCGGCCTTGCCGGGGCCGGTCGCGACCAGAAGGATGCGGCGCGCGGCAAGGATCGAGGCGATCCCCATGGTGATGGCGCGGGCCGGCACCTCTTCGCCGGGGCCGAAGAAGCGGGCGTTGTCCTTGACGGTGCGCGGATCGAGCGTGACCACGCGGGTGCGGCTTTCGGCGCTGCTGCCCGGTTCGTTGAAGCCGATGTGGCCGTTGCCGCCCAGTCCGAGAAGCTGAAGATCGACCGGGCCGCCGGAGGCGAGCGCGGCCTCGTAGCGGGCGGCTTCGGCCTGCGGGTCGGGGGCGATGCCCGAGGGCAGGTCCATGCGCGCCGGATCCATGCCAGTGGGCGTGGCGAAATGGGTGTTCATGAAATGGCGGTAGGATTGCGGGTGATCGGGCGGCAGGCCCACATATTCGTCGAGGTTGAAGCTGCGGGCCCGGGCGAGCGCGATCCCCCCCGCGGCGATCATGCGGGCGAGGCTGGCGTAGACCGGGACCATGGTTCCCCCGGTCGCAAGGCCGAGGACCGCGTCGGGGCGGTCGCGCAAGGTGGCGGCGATCACGCGCGCGGCTTCTTCGGAGGCGGCCGCGGCATCGTCGAGGATGGTGACGGCTGGGCTGTGGTCGTGCTCGGTCATGGATCGGTCTTCCCGTGCGGCCGGCGGATGCGCCGGCCGGATCCCGCCCGGGCGGATCGGTTGAGTCCGGTCCATCGCCGGCGGGTTCGCGAGCCGGGCCTTAGCATCCGGCGCCCTTCTGCGGCAAGGCCGGGCCGGGGCCGGGCGCGCGGAGCCTTGCCGGTGCGTTCACGGGCCGGGCGCGGGCGGGTCACGGGCGGGTTACGGGCCGGGGCGCGGGAAAGAGCGTTTCCGGCAACCGGGCCCGCCTGTCAGGCCGCCCATTCCCAGGGCGTGGTGAAGGCCCCGAGTGCGCGGGCGATGTCGTCGTCGGTCACGGTGCCGGTCCGGGCCAGCCGCGCCACGAGGCCGCGTTTCTTGTCCTCGATCACCTCGGCCACTTCGGCCGCGACATCGGCATTGGCCAGCGCGATGTTGTAGACCCGCCGGATCGCAAGGCGGCGCAGGTCCGGCTTGAAGATCTTGCCCACGGCGGTCTTGGGGAGTTCGGGCAGGATTTCCAGATGTTTCAGATGCGCCGCGCGTTCGGTGACGCGGGCATTGGCGAAATCGACCAGTTCGTTTGCCGTGGCCGTGGCGCCGCCGACCAGTTCGACATAGGCGCAGGGCACTTCGCCCGCATGGGCATCGGGCTGACCGATGGCGCCGGCAAAGGCCACCGCCGGATGCGCGGCCAGCGCCTCTTCGATCACGGCGGGGTCGATGTTGTGGCCGCCGCGAATGATGATGTCCTTGGCCCGCCCGGTGATCCACACATAGCCGTCGGGGTCGATCCGCCCCAGATCGCCGGTGCGCAGCCACAAGGGCGCCCCGTCCGGGCCGGGGTGGAAGAGGTCGGCGTTCTTTGCCGTTTCGGTGTAGGTCCGCCCCGGCCAGACCCCCGGGGAGGCGACGCAGATCTCGCCCACCACATCGGTGGCACAGTCCTGGCCCGTCGCCGGATCGACGATGCGCACCCGCGTATAGGGAAAGGGGATGCCGATCGAGCCGATCTTCTTGACCCCGTCGGGCGGGTTGATCGCGACAAGGCAGGTCGCCTCGGTCAGGCCGTAGCCCTCGCAGATGGTGACGCCGGTCGCCTGTTCGAAACGGCGGTAGAGTTCCACAGGCAGCGGCGCCGATCCCGAGAAGCCGAGCTTCATCGTCGAGATGTCGGCATCGACCTTGCGCTGCATCAGCGCCGACATCGCCGTGGGCACGGTGATGAGGAAGGTGACGCGGTAGCGTTCGATCAGTTTCCAGAAATTGTCGAACACCCCTTCGCCGCGATAGCCCTGCGGTGTGGGAAAGACGATATGCGCCCCCGAGGCCAGCGAGGCCCCCATGCAGACGATGGCCGCGAAGACGTGGAACATCGGCAGCGGGCACATGATGACATCGGTTTCCCGAAACAGCAGCCGCGCCCCGAGCCAGCCGTTGTAGATCACCCCGGAATAGAGGTGCTGCGCCACCTTGGGCAGGCCGGTGGTGCCGCCGGTGTGGAAACAGGCCGCCACGCGGTCGCCGGCGCTGTCGGCGAAGGCGAGGGTGGCGGGGTGGCGGGCCCGTTCGGCGTGAAAGTCGAGGACGCGGGCGCGATGCGCCACCGGGTTCTTCGGCCGGATCAGCGGCACGATCAGCCGCTTGAGCCCGGACATGTAGCGCAGGAGATCGACCTCGAGCACGGTCGTCACCGAGGGGGCCAGCGCAACCGCCGCGGCGGCCTTTTGCGCGACATCGGTTTTCGGAAAGGCGCGCAGCGTCACCAGCACCTTTGCCCCGGTCTCACGCAGGATCCCGGCAATCTGTTCGGCGTCGAGCAGCGGGTTGATCGGGTTCACGATCCCGGCCACCTGCCCGCCGACATAGGTGAGGATCGCCTCGGTGCAGTTGGGCAGCAGATAGGCCACCACGTCCGTCTCGCCCACGCCAAGCGCGCGCAGCATGTTCGCCACCTGCGCCACCTGTCCGCGCAGTTCGGTCCAGCTCAGCGTTTCCTTCGGGGCCTCCGGGTCCGAGAAAAGCTGGAACGAGGTGGCCGGGCGCGCGCCATGCGCCGCCTCGGTGGCCGACAGCAGCGCCCAGGTCGTGCGCGGCAGGTCGCGCGCCGCCCAGGGGGATTCGCGTTCGATCGCGTCGCGGTCGGCGGCGTTGGCATAGGTCATGTCGTTCCTCCCCGCGGTCTCGTTGTCCGGCCGGACCGTGCCTGTGCAGACTGGAGGGCGCAGGGGCGCCCGCGCAACCATGACGCAGCGAAACGGCGCCAGAGGCAAGGGGAAAGGTGCCCGGGGCGCGCGCGCGGCCGGGCGCTATTCGGCGGCGATCCCTTCGGTGAACTGGAGCCGCGCCAGCCGCGCATAAAGCCCGCCTTCGGCCACCAGCGCGTCATGGCGGCCCTGCGCCACGATGCGCCCGCCGTCAAAGACCACGATCCGGTCGGCGCGTTTGACCGTGGCCAGCCGGTGCGCGACGATGATCGTGGTGCGCCCGAGCGCGAGGCGGTTCACCGCCTCCTGGACCGCGCGTTCGCTTTCGGCATCGAGGGCGCTGGTCGCCTCGTCGAGCAGCAGCACCGGCGCGTCGCGCAGGATCGCGCGGGCGATGGCGATACGCTGTTTCTGCCCGCCCGAGAGCATGACCCCCCGTTCGCCCACGAAGGTGTCATAGCCCTGCGGCAGCGCCTTGAGGAAATCATGCGCCGCCGCCGCCCGGGCCGCGACCTCCACCTCTTCGTCGCTGGCATCGGGGCGCCCGAAGCGGATGTTGTCGCGCGCACTCATGGCAAAGATCGCCGGATCCTGCGGCACCAGCGCAAGCTGCCGGCGCAGGGCCGCGCGTCCGACATCGCGCAGGTCGGTGCCGTCCAGGGTGATGCGCCCCGCCTGCGGATCGTAGAACCGCAAGAGAAGCTGGATCATCGTGGTCTTACCGGCCCCCGAAGGCCCGACAAGTGCAACCGTCTCGCCCGGCTCGATCACGAGGTCGATCCCGTCGAGAGCGGATCTCTCCGGTCGCGCCGGATAGGCAAAGCGGACCGCCTCGAACCGGATCGCCGCGCGGCGCAGGTCGGGAACCGGCTGGGGCGTCGCGGGATCGGTCACGCTGTCCACCGCCTCGAGCAGTTCGACCAGCCGTTCGGTCGCACCGGCCGCGCGCTGCAATTCGCCCCAGATCTCGGTCAGCGCCCCCACCGCGCCCGCGGTCAGCACGGCATAGATGATGAACTGCACCAGCGCCCCGATGGTCATGGCCCCGGCCCGCACGTCATGCGCGCCGATCCAGAGCACGCCCACCACCCCCGCGAACACGAGGAAGATGACGATGGCGGTCATCACCGCGCGCACGCCGATGCGCGCCCGTGCCACGTCGAAACTCCTTTCCGTCACCCGCGCGAACACGGCGCGGCTTTCGTCCTCGTGGGTGAAGGCCTGCACCGTCTGCGCCGCCAGCAACGCCTCGGAGGCCGAGCCGGAGGAATTGGCGATCCAGTCCTGGTTCTCGCGCGAGAGTTGCCGCAGCTTGCGCCCCATCAGCACGATCGGCACGATCACCGCCGGCACGATCAGCAGGACCAGCCCCGCCAGCTTGGCCGAGGTGACGACCAGCAGGATCATCCCGCCCACGAGGATGAGCGCGTTGCGCAGCGCCACCGATACCGACGATCCGATCACCGACAGGATCAGCGTGGTGTCCGTGGTGATGCGCGACAGCACCTCGCCGGTCATGACCCGTTCGAAGAAGGCGGGACTCATGGCGATCACGCGGTTGAACATCGCCATGCGGATGTCGGCCACCACCCGCTCGCCCAGCCGGGTGACAAGATAGTAGCGCACCGCTGTCCCGAGCGCGAGAAGCACCACCAGCCCCAGCGCCAGCGCGAAATGGGAATCGAGCAGCTCCACCCCGCCCGCCCCGAAGGAATCGACCACCTGCCGCACCGCCAGGGGCAGCACGAGCGAGATCCCCGCCGTCAGGACCAGGGCCACGATCGCGGCTGCGGCAATCGCCCGATAGGGCCGCACGAAGGGCCACAGCGCCGCCAGCGCGCCAAGCCGCCGCGAAACCTGCCGATCCTCGGCCAGATGCCGGTCAGTATGTGCCATGCCGTCTCCCTCGCGCTTGCGCCGGGTCGTGTTCCGCCTCAGGTGAAGGGGTGGAGCGGGTGAAGGGAATCGAACCCTCGTCTGGAGCTTGGGAAGCTCTCGCTCTGCCATTGAGCTACACCCGCGGCGCCCTTCAGCTATCGTCTCGGCGCGCCGGCTTCAAGAGCAAAGCCGCAGGAAATTGCGCGACCGCCGCCGCAACGGCAGGGGCGAAGACGGGGCGAGGGCGGGACGAGCACGGGACGAGGACGGGGCAGGGGCCATGGGGGCCGCACGGACAGCGCCCTCAAAGACCCCATCCCGCCGCCCTGCCACGCCCTCAGGCACCGAGGCACGACACCGGCAACCCCACCCGCGCAGGAGACCGAAATGGCAAACAGGACTGGGGATTTGTGATGGCGGAGAGGGTGGGATTCGAACCCACGGACCCCGTGAAGGGTCAACGGTTTTCGAGACCGCCCCGATCGACCACTCCGGCACCTCTCCGTGCGGGCGGTCTTAGTCGGGGTCTCGGGCGGGTGCAAGGGTGAAAACACGCGGTTGCGGGTGATCGGGGGCGTGGCGGTGCTTGGAAGCCGGGGGGATGGCGGCTATCACCGGGCGGTCCCGTGGTCGGTCCGAGGAGAGAGTCGGTGCGCCCAGTCTGCATCCCCGTCACGGCCGGACCGGTCATCGGGTCCGCGCCCCCGTGCGGCCTCTTGCGCGCGGCGCTTGCGGCGCTTCTGCTGCTGCTGTCCGCAGCGACTGCCGGGGCGCAGCCGCAGGCGGGGATCGACGCGCTGATCGCGGCGCTGCGGTTCGACGATCTGCTGCCGGTGCTGCGCGACGAGGGTGTCGCCCATGGCGCCGCTCTGTGGCAGGACGAGCTCGGGGGTGCCCCCGCCACCTGGACGGCCGAGGTCGCGGCGATCCACGACCCGGTCCGGATGGAGGCCTCCTTGCGTGCAAGCCTCGGGGCCGCGCTTGCCGGGGTCGATCTGGCGCCGGTGCTGGCCTTTCTCGGGACCGAGCCGGGCCGCGCCCTCGTGCGCCTCGAGGTGTCCGCGCGCCGGGCGATGCTCGACCCCGATGTGACCGATGCCGCGCGCGCGACTGCCGTGCGTGAGCGGGGCGCAACCTCGTCCCGGCTCGAGCTTGTGGAGGGGCTCATCGCGGCGAACGACCTGATCGAATCCAATGTCGGCGCCGCGCTCAATGCCAACCTTGCCTTCATGTCCGCGCTGCTGGCGGGCGGTGCGATGCCGCCCGGCACGACCGAAGCCGACCTTTTGCGCGATCTCTGGGCACAGGAGGACGCGATCCGCGCCGCCACCGCCGAATGGGCTTACTCCTACCTGCTGCTGGCCTATGCCCCGGCCAGCGATGCCGATCTGGCGTCCTATGTGGCCTTTTCCCGGACCCCGGCGGGGCAGGCCCTCAACCGGGCGCTGTTCCTGGCCTTCGGCGGGCTTTACGACACGATCTCGGCCGAGATGGGCGCGGCGATGGCGCGTCATCTTCTGTCCAGGGCGCTCTGAGGCGGGGGCGGCCGAACCGGCGTTCGGGCGGGATCAGGCCATTGTGCCATCCCGGACGATCACAGGGGCCCTCGCCGGTCTGCCCTGTTCGTGGCAGGTTCGGCCCTGCGCAAGGTTCGGGAGGAACGGGAATGACCATCGCCATAGGCGTGATCGGAGCGGGGGTGATGGGGGCCTGTCATGCGCGCCTCCTGCCGGTGCGCCCGGCGCTCTATTCCTGAGAGCACCGGGACGAACCGGGCCTGATCCGCCGCATTTCCCTGTCGCAGGTCCCTGCCGGCGGGACGCGGCGTCAGGCGGCCGGGGTGGCGACCCAGGCCGCGCTGGCCGAGGATGCCTTGATCGCCTCGATCAGCCGCTGGATCCGCGCCCCGGCGGCAAAGCCGAAGGGTTCGGCGCTGCGGCCCGCGATCGCGTCCATATAGCCCGCGACCTCGATCGCCTTCAGGTCGTTGAAGCCGATCTGATGCCCCGGCGCCACGCAGAACAGGCCATAGGGCGCGTGGTCGGGGGCGGCCTCGATCCGGCGGAACCCGCGCAGGCCGGCGCGGTCGGCGGTCGCGTAGAAATGCAGTTCGTTGAACCGCTCCTGCGTGAAAAGAAGCGCGCCCCTGCTGCCATAGACCTCGAAATCATGCTGCATCTTGCGGCCGGTGGCCATCCAGCTTGCCTCGATGCTGCCGGTGGCGCCGTTCTCGAACCGCAGGAATGCGCGCGAAATGTCGTCCACCTCGATCCGCCGCAGCCCGCCGCGGCCGTCAGGGCGTTCGCCCACCACGGTGACGCAATCGCCCATCACCCGCGCAATCGGGCCAAGCAGGAATTCCGCCGTGGCCAGCGCATGCGAGCCGATGTCGCCCAGCGCGCCGCCGCCGGCGGGATCGTGGCGGAAGGTGAAGGGCGAGAGCGGGTCGATCATGTAATCCTCGGCATGGATGCCGCGGTAGCCCGTGATCGTGCCCAGTTCCCCGGCCGCGATCATGTCGCGCGCAAGGTGCAGCATCGGGTTGCACAGGTAGTTGAAGCCGACCTGCGTCACCACACCCGCCGCAGCGGCCGCGCCGGCCATTTCCGTGGCCTCGGCATGGGTGGGGGCAAGGGGTTTCTCGCAATAGACATGCTTGCCCGCGGCGATGGCGGCCAGCGCCATTTCCCGGTGCAGCGCGTTCGGCGCGGTGATGTCCACAAGGTCGATGTCCGGATCGGCGACCATGGCACGCCAGTTGTCGGTCGCCCGGGCAAAGCCGAAGGCGCGCGCCGCCTTCTGCGCCACCTCGGTGCTCACATCGGCAAGGGTGTGCAGCTCGAGGCGGAACGGCAGGTCGAACACCTTTTCGGCGGTGGCAAAGCCGAAGACATGGGCCTTGCCCATGAAGCCCGAGCCGATGAGGCCGATGCGCAGGACGGGTTTCTCAGACATGGGGTGTCTCGTGGTTGACGGTGGGCGCGGGATCGGGCGTTCCCGCAGGGACGTCACGGATGTCCGGCACCGCCTGCACCGCCATGCCCCCGGCGCCCGTCGGCGGCACAGCGGAGGGGGTCGGATCCTCCTTGATCGGGTCGCGGGCGAATCCCGTGGCCCGCGCCTGCCTGCGCAGGGCCGGGCCCGAAGGGGGCAGCCTCGCGGCGTTCGGCCGATGCGGCATCAGTAACCGCCCTCCTGCGCGCCCCCGGTCGCGCGCGCGCCATCGGTCAGGTCGCGAAACCGCGTCACCGTCGCCTCGGCCGCCTGCGCCAGCAGCCGCGTATCGCCGCTGACCGTCACCAGGTCGAAACCCCAGCCGACCACCCGCGCCGCGTATTCCGACGTGCCGCAATGCAGCCCGGCGCGCAGCCCGTGCGCCTTGGCGCGGGCCAGGATGTGCTGGATGAGGGCGATCATCTCGGGTTCCTCGCGGTCGAATCCGGGGCCAAGCCGGCCGCCCTGCGTGCCGATGGTCAGGTCGGCCGGGCCGATATAGATGCCGTCGATCCCCGGCGTGGCCATGATCCCCTCAAGGTTCGCCACCGCCTCGGCGGTCTCGATCATGGCCAGGCCGATCACCTCGTCGTTCATCGCGGTGCCATAGCCCCCCAGCGCCACCGCCGCCCGGGTCGGGCCGAAGCTGCGCTGGCCGCGCGGCGGATAGCGCAGGAAACTGGCGAATTCGGCAGCCTCGGCCGCGTTGTTCACCATCGGGCAGATGATGCCCATGGCCCCCGCATCCAGCGCCTTCATGACGATCCCCGGCTCGCGCCAGGGCACCCGCACCATCGGCACCACGTTCGAGGCGCGCATCGCCTGAAGCATCGGCAGCGCCGCCGAATAGTCGAGTGCGCCATGCTGAAGATCGACCGTCAGCGTGTCATAGCCCTGCGCCGCCATGATCTCGGCGGTGAAGGAATTGCCGATCGACAGCCAGCCATTGAGCGCCGGACGCCCCTGCCGCCAGATGTCATGCAAGCGATTGATGGCCATTCAGTCCTCCGGAAACGTCATCCGGGCCGGTCTGGTATCGACATGATCCGCGATTCCCCCGGGCCCGCCCTCATGGCCCATACCCGATTGCCCGGCGCTGCCAAAGGGGACTTCGGTCGCGGCCGGGACCAGGCGGCCGATCCCGGCCATTTCCGCCTTCAGCCCGCGACGGCGCCGATCCCGCTGGCGCCGGCGCGCGCGATCGCCTCGTCCAGCCCGCCGGGCGAGTGCCCCCTGAAACGCAAGCCCATCGCGTTCTGCACGCGAGTTTTCCCCCGTGACCCGATGGCGCGCACGCGCACCATTGCGCAGACAGCGCCGATCTAGAAGATGGGCGGGCGTGGGCGCAAGGCACGGACCGGACAGCAAGGGATTCGCGCCCGACAGCGCGCAGGAGTGTGACGAATGAAAGCCAGACTGGGCATCGCCCCCATCGCATGGTGGAACGACGACCTCGCGGAACTCTCGGATGACGTGAGCCTCGAGGAATGCCTGCGCCAGGCCTCGGTTGCCGGGTTCACCGGCATGGAGACCGGCCGGCGCTTTCCGATGAACATGGAGGAACTGGGCCCGACCCTTGCGCAATACGGGATCGCGGTCTGCGGCGGCTGGTTCTCGGGCCTGCTTCTCGATGGCGACATCGAGCGCGAAAAGGACCGGATCGCGGCACAGCATGCCTTTTTCCGGGCCGCGGCCGCGCCCTGCATCGTCTATGGCGAGACCGCGCGTTCGATCCAGGGCCTGCGTTCGGCCCCTCTGACCACCAAGCCGCGCCTGACCGAGGCCGAAATGGCGGTCTATGGCCGCAAGGTCAGCGATTTCGCCGACTGGTGCGCGAAAGAGGGGATGCCGCTCTCCTATCATCACCACATGGCCGCCGCGATCGAGACCGAGGCCGAGATCGACCTGTTCATGAAGCACTCCACGGTGCCGCTGCTGTTCGATTCGGGGCATCTGGTGTTCGCGGGCGGCGATCCGCTGCGGGTGATCGACAATCACCATGCGCGAATCACCCATGTCCACACCAAGGACATCCGCCGGCGGGTCATCGACGGGCTCGACCGTTCGCGCGAAAGTTTCCTCGACGCCGTGGTGAAGGGGGCCTTCACCGGGCCGGGCGACGGCGATCTCGATTTCGAGGTGATCGTCAGGGCGCTTGCCGCGAAGGGTTATGAGGGCTGGTTCGTGGTCGAGGCCGAACAGGATCCCCGACTCTCGCCTCCGCTGGAGATCGCCCGCAAGGGCCATGCCGAACTGATGCGCGTGATGCATGCCGCCGGCTATGAGGTGGTGCAGTAGCGCTACCCGCCCGGTTCAGGCGCAGCATCCGGCCACCGAAACCCGCCCCTTCCTCAACTCCGGCCCTCAACCCCGCCCTGCGGCGCGGCGGGAAATTCCGCATCCGCGATCCGCGACACCGCCATCCTGTTCGGGGTGATGATCGCCTCGGCCGGAGCGGGGATCTGGCTGTGGCCCTCGTGGTGGTCGGCGCCGTTCTGGGCGGTCTACGGGGTGCTCTATGCCTCGTCCATGGATGCGCGCTGGCACGAATGCAGCCACGGCACCGCGTTCCGCACCCGCTGGATGAACGATGCGATGTATCAGATCGCCTGTTTCTGCATGCTCAGGAACCCGGTGACCCGGCGCTATTTCCATGCCCGCCACCACACCGACACGATCATCGTCGGCCACGAAACCCTATCGCCCCGAATTCCACGCCGATCTGGAACCGGGCCAGCCCACGCCCGGCATCGGCGAAGAGGATCTGAACCGCTTTGACCACGCCGGCCGGACCTATGCCGTCTACCACGGGCCGGATGGCGCCTTCTACTGCACGGACGGGCTGTGCACGCATGAACAGGTGCATCTCGCCGGGGGGCTGGTGATGGACTGCATCATCGAATGCCCGAAACATGACGGCCAGTTCGACTATCGCAGCGGCAAGGCGGTGCGCGCTCCGGCCTGCGTCAACCTCCGGACCTACCAGACCCGGATCGCGGGCGATCAGGTGGAAATCCTGATCGACTGACCGCGCGCCCCGGCCCTCCCCTCGGGTTCAGCCCGGCGGGGGGGGCAGCGGGCGCCCCGGGGTCAGCGCCGAGACCGCGGCGACGATGGCCGCGGTGTCGATGCCGTGATGGCGATAGAGATCTCCGATGGTCCCGGTCTGGCCAAAGGCATCGACCCCCAGCGCGATCACCCGATGCCCCATGACGCCGCCAAGCCAGGACAGCGTCGCCGGATGCGCGTCGATCACCGTCACCAGCGCGGCGTGGCGCGGCACGGCCCCCAGCAGCGCCTCGGCATGGCAGGCGGCGGCGGTGATGCCCTGACGGCGCAGGCGCTGTGCCGCGCTCCAGCCGGCGTGCAGCCGGTCGGCCGAAGTGACGGCCAGCACCGCCACCTCGCGCCGCCCCTCGGCCAGATGGGCGGCGGCGGCGATGGCCTCGGGGGCGACGGCGCCCTGATAGGCGATCACCACCTCGGTATTCGGCCCCGGCGGGCGCAGCCACCAGCCGCCGTCGATCACCCCCGGCAACGCGCCCTCGGGGGGAACGATCTGCTCGACCGGCCGCGTCGTCAGCCGCAGATAGACCGCGCCGCCCTTGCCGTCCGCAAGCGATGTGCGCGGATCGGGCGTGGCGTCGCCCTGCCGTTGCAGATGCGCCAGCGACCATTCCATGATCGCGGCCAGTTCGGCGGCGAAGGCGGGCTCGAAACAGGACAGCCCGTCTTGCGCCATGCCGATCAGCGGCGTGTTCGACGACTGGTGCGCGCCCCCCTCGGGCGCGAGGGTGACGCCCGAAGGCGTGCCTGCGACGATGAACCGCGCGTCCTGATAGCAGGCATAGGTCAGCGCATCGAGGCCGCGGCCCACGAACGGGTCATAAAGCGTGCCGACCGGGATGAGCCGCCTGCCGAACAGCGAGGTCGACAGTCCGGCCGCCGCCAGGAACAGGAACAGGTTCATCTCGGCGATGCCGAGTTCGACATGCTGCCCCGCGGGCGTGAAATCCCAGCGCGCGGTCGAAGGGATGCTCTGCGCCCGGAACAGGTCGGCCCGCGCCTCGCGCGCCCAGAGGCGGCGGCGGTTCACCCAGGGGCCAAGGCCGGTCGTCCCCGTCACATCGGGCGAGACGGTGACGATCCGCGCCACCATGTCCCCTCCTGCCCGGTCCCCGTCGCGGCCCAGCCGGTCAAGGATGTGGCCGAATGCCATCTGGGTCGAGGTCTCGCGCTCGGCCCCGGAGGCGGGTTGCGGCACGGCAATCGCGGGGACGGGCAGCGGGGCCTCGTCAAGGCGCCGGTTCCCGCCGGCGAAGAAGGGCACGCGGTCAAGATAGGCGCGCAGGCCGGCCGGATCGGCCACGCCGGCCATCCTGTCCCATTCCTGACCTTCGGGAATGCCCATGTGCTTTTGCCATTGCGCCATCTGCGCCCGGGTCATCAGCCCGCCGTGGTTGTCCTTGTGCCCGGCGATCGGGGTGCCCCAGCCCTTGACCGTATAGGCCAGGAAACACACCGGCCGGTCGTGGTCGATGGCGGCAAAGGCCTCGGCCATGGTGGCCACGCAATTGCCGCCCAGATTCTCCATCAGCGCGGCAAGTTCGTCGTCGCTGCGCCGCTCGATCAGCGCCGAAACCGGCCCCTGATCGCCCAGATCCTCCATCAGCCGCGCCCGCCAGCGCGCCCCGCCCGAGAAGGTGAGCGCGGAATAGAGTTCGTTCGGGCAGGCGTCGATCCACTCGCGCAGCCGCTCGCCCCCCGGTTCGGCAAAGGCGGCACGCTGGAGCACCCCGTGCTTGAGGCGCACCACCTCCCAGCCGAAGGTGGCGAACACCTGTTCGATGCGCGCCCACAGCCCCTCGCGCACCACGCCGTCAAGGGACTGGCGGTTGTAGTCGATCACCCACCACAGATCGCGCAGCCCGTGCTTCCATCCCTCCTGAAGGCATTCGTAGACATTGCCCTCGTCCATCTCGGCATCGCCCATGAGCGCGATCATGCGCCCGCGCCGGATGTCCGCGCCCCAGTCATGCGCGGCGACATAGTCGCGCACGATCGAGGCAAAGGCCGTCACGGCCACGCCAAGGCCCACCGATCCGGTCGAGAAATCCACGTCGTCGCGGTCCTTGGTGCGCGACGGATAACTTTGCACCCCGCCAAAGCCGCGGTAGTTCTGCATCGCCCCGAGATCGAGCCTGCCCATGAGATACTGCATGGCATGAAAGACCGGCCCGGCATGCGGCTTGACCGCGACCCGGTCCTCGGGGCGCAGCGCGGTGAAATAGAGCGCGGTCAGGATCGAGACCATCGACGCCGACGAGGCCTGATGTCCGCCGATCTTGATCCCGTCCGCCTTGGGCCGCAGGTGGTTGGCGTTGTGGATCATCCAGTGCGACAGCCACAGCAGGCGCTGCTCGACGGTCTTGAGATGCTCGGCCGACATTGACTGCCCCTTCCGTTTCGGGAATGTCTGGCGTCACCTTGGCGCAAGAGCAAGCGCTTGTCCCTTGGTGAATGCGACGCAGCCTGTCGCATCCGGCAATCGCAACCCGCCCGCCCCTTGACCCGCCGGTGGCCGCAACATCAGGAGAGCCCGTTCATGCCTTTCGATTTCTTTGCCGGCCGCAGAAAGGCCGTCATCGCCATGGCCCATATCGGCGCGCTGCCGGGCACGCCGCTTTATGATGCCGAAGGGGGCATGGACCGGCTGATCGAGGGGGTCGCCCGCGACGTGGAGGCGCTTCAGGCCGGCGGGGTCGATGCGATCATGTTCGGCAACGAGAACGACCGTCCCTATGTCTTTGACGGGCCCAAGGCCAATGTCGCTGCCATGACCGCGGTGGTCGCGGCGGTGAAGCCGATGCTGAAGGTGCCTTTCGGCGTGAACTACCTGTGGGATCCCGCCGCCTCGGTCGCCATCGGCGTGGCCACCGGCGCCAGCTTCGTGCGCGAGATCTTCACCGGGGTCTTTGCCTCGGACATGGGGGTGTGGGCGCCCAACTGCGCCGAGGCGGTGAAGCTGCGCCGCGATCTGGGCCGGCCGGACCTGAAGCTGCTGTTCAACATCAACGCCGAATTCGCCCATTCCCTCGATCAGCGGCCGATCGCGCTGCGGGCGAAGAGCGCGCTGTTTTCCTCGCTGGCGGATGCGATCCTGGTCTCGGGGCCGCTGACCGGGCAGGCGGCCGATGTCTCGAACCTGCATCAGGTGCGCGAGGCGCTGCCCGACGTGCCGCTGTTCGCCAATACCGGCGTGAACATCGACACGGTCGAAGGCATCTTTGCCTATGCCGACGGCTGCGTGATCGGCACGCATTTCAAGGTGGACGGCATCACCTGGAACCCGGTCGATCCGGCGCGGGTGAAGCGGTTCATGGACAAGGTGAACAGCCTGCGCTGAGGGCCTGTTCGCCCGCAGCGCGCGCCATCAGGTAGATGTCCATGACCCAGCCATGGCGCGCGCGCACCGATTCGCGGGTGGCGGTGATGCGCGGCCCGGCCTCGGCCAGCGGGCCTGTGACCAGCGCCTCGCTCGGCAGGCCCAGGTTCGCGCCCCACCAGATCGTCACCCCCTCGGGCGGCACATGGCCAAAGGCCCCGCCCGCGTCCAGCATGACCGCAACGCGCGTCGCGCCCGCCGGCCAGCCGCCCTCGCGCAAGAGCCGGCCGGTGGTGACGACCACGGGCGCGGCCAGGTCGTTCAGCGGGATCGCATGGGCGGCGCAGAGCGCCTGAAGCGCGGTGATGCCGGGAATGACGGTGATCCGAGGCGCGGGCGACAGCCGCCCGGCGATGCGCAGCGTGCTGTCATAAAGCGACGGATCGCCCCAGACCAGAAGCGCGACCTTCGCCGCCCCCGGATGGCGGGCGATCGCCTCGGTCCAGCGGGCGGCGATGGCATCGTGCCACAGATCGACGCGGTTGCGATAGTCCGGCACTCTGTCGTCGCGCACCGGCATGTCGAACCCGGCGATCGTGACCGCCGGATTCGCGACGGCCCGCGCGATGAGGGCGCGGCGGGCCTGGGCCAGATCCTCTTTCCCCTCCTTGAGGGGAAGAAGGATCAGATCCGCCGCATTCAGCGCGGCGATGGCCTGAAGCGTCAGATGGTCGGGATTTCCCGTGCCGATGCCGACCAGAGAAAGCTCCACCCTGTCCTCCGACTTCAGGCCGATTGCGGCCGCGACCAGAGCCAGCCCGCCGTCCAGCCCAGCACCGCCCAGGCGGCAAGGCCCACGCCAAGGGCGCGCGCGGCAAAGGTCGCCGCGACCTCGGGCGGGACCACACCCCAGAAGGCATCTGGCTGCGGCGCACCGAGCACATGCGGCAAGAGCATGAGCGCGACCGCGCCCACCGCCGCCACCGGCCAGCCGGGTCCGCGCACGAAGGCGATGAGGGCCAGCCCCCCCGCCGTCGCCGCCACGGTGCCCCACCACCACCACAGGCGCAGCGTGATGTCGGCGGCGATGGATCCGGGCACCTCGGGCGGCAGGCCCAGCGCCGGGGCAAGCTGGAACGACACATAGCCCGCGATGCCCCAGATCAGCCCCTCGGACGGGCCGATGCGCCGGCCCGCCGCCTCGGCCAGGCCGAATCCCGCGACCAGCAGCAGGCCGAAACCCGCATGCACCAGCAGCCAGAACAGGACGGTCAGGCCGTTGCGGGTGATCGGGCCATCCTCGCCCGGGGCGGACGGGGCATGATCGTGGCCGCCGGCCTCCGGCGCGGCGACATCGGATCCGGCGTCTGACCCGGTGTCTGACCCGGTGTCGGCCACGATGGCCGGCGGCGGGTCGTCGGGCGAGGAGCCCGAGGCATAATGCACGAGTTCGCCCGCTTCATAGCGTTCAGCCAGCAGGATCTGGTCCTGGATGAACATGAAATGCAGAAGAACGCCGACGAATCCGGCAATGCCGCCGGCGACGAGCGCGGCGGTCAACATGCGTCTGAACATGGCTCAGGCGATCAGTGGCAGGGAAAGCCGGTCGCGTGGCGCATGTCGTGGGCCGCGTCATGCAGCGTGGCCGACTGCGCGACGCCTGCGGCAACGACGATGCCAAGGCCCAGCAGCGCCGACATCAGCACCGGCACAAGCGTGCTGCGGATCGCGGGAAGGGAAAGAGTGGTCATCTCGGGTCTCCTTGCCGTCACACCCGACGGCCTTGATGGTTTCACCTCCGAGGCCGGTCTCCTGGCTCGCGGGTCGATGCGTCCTGTCGCCTTCCCCGGGGATCACCCCCCGAGTGGCATTCCGACAGGCCGCTCACCGCTTACAGTCGCGGGGGCGGCTGGAGTTTCGGGCGCCGCGGATTGGTCCGCCCGTCCCCATTCCCGTTTGAGTCCCGACGCTTTGCGCCGATGGGACACCTCGGCGCCATTTGCGCGCGAACGGGGGGCGGGGTCAAGGGGATTGGTGGCGGGCGGGCGTCCTCAGCCGGGAATGCGGCCCAGCAACTTGCTCCGCAATCCGCCCAGCGGGCGGGCATCGGCGATGGTGCCGTCGGGGCTGTCATCGACGAGGCGGGCCATGGTGAGCAGATCGGGCAGGTCCGCCGCGGTCACGTCGGCAAAGAGCCAGGCGGTCTTGCCGGGCGCGCGGAAGGCCACGGTCGAGGGGCGCGCACAGCCGTTCATGCAGTCGGTGCGGCGGACCTGTGCGGCCAGGCCGGCGCGGGCGAGGGCGTGGGCCAGATCCTCGGGCACGTCGGTGCGCCCGAGCGGGCAGCCGGCGCAGAAGGTGACGGTCAGGGTCATGACTTCCGGCCGTGGCCTGCGCGGCAGCCGGGGCGGGGGCGCTTCGCCCCCCGCACCCCCCGAGGGTATTTGGGCAAAGATGAAGGGGCGGTCATGATGAGCCTTCGGCCAGCGGGCCGTAGAGGATGAGGGCGGGGGCCGGTTGGGCGCTTGCCCCCTCGAGCGAGCGGGCGAGGCTGGCGACGGTGGCGCGGGTCAGGACCTGATCCGGCAGGCTGACCGATTCGGCCAGAAGCGCGGGCGTGTCGGGCGGCAGGCCCCGCGCCAGCAGGGTGCGGGCGAGGGCGGCGAAGGTGCGCCGCCCCATGTAGACCACGGTCGTGGTCTGCGGATCGCAGAGCGCCGCCCAGTCCAGCCCTTCGGGCACCGAACCGGTGACATCGGCGCCGGTCACGAACTGCACGCGCCGCGCGGTCAGGCGCCGGGTGAGCGGGATGCCCGCGGCTGCGGCCGCGGCGCAGGCCGAGGGGACGCCGGGCACGATCTCGTAGCCGATGCCGGCGGCGGCGAGGGCGGTGGTCTCTTCCTCGAGCCGGCCGAACAGCCCGGCATCGCCGGACTTGAGCCGCACCACCCGGGCACCGGTCCGGGCATGATCGACGAGGAGGCGGCTCAGGTGGTCCTGGCGCGGGGCGGGCTTGCCGGCGCGCTTGCCCACCGCGACCAGTTCGGCCTGCGGCCCGGCATGGGCCAGAGCGGGGCTGGCCGAGAGATCGTCAAAGAGGATGACATCGGCCGCACCAAGGCGTTCGACCGCGCGCAGCGTGACAAGATCGGGGGCGCCGGGGCCCGAGGAGACGAAAGAGACGAAGGGACTCATGACGGGGCCTGATCTGCGGGGGCGATGAGGTGGAAGAAGGTGCCGCTGACCCTGGCGCCGCCGGGCTGATCGCGCCAGGAGCCGGTTTCGGGCACGGGCGCGCCGGTCGCGTCGGTGACCCGGGCCAGGGGGGCGTCGGGTTGGGCGGTGGTGGTGGCGTAGTGGAATTCGTGCCCGGCCATCGCCGCACGGCCGAGCGCGCCGGGCAGCGGCACCAGCGGACGGGCCAGGCGATAGCCCAGGTGCATCCGGCGGCGGGCGAAATCGGTCTCGAGCCCGAGGAGGCCGGCCATGGCGTGGCGCGTGCCGTCGGCGGCGGTGATCGCGGCGCCCAGCACCATGTAGCCGCCGCATTCGCCATGCACCGGCCGGGTCTGCGCGAACCGCCGCAGGCCGCCGAGGAATCCCTGCGCCGCGGCAAGGCGGGGCGCGTGCAGTTCGGGATAGCCGCCGGGCAGCCAGGCGCAGGTGGCGCTGTCGTCGGGGCCCTGGTCCCCGAGGGGCGAGAAGGGCAGGATGGTGGCGCCGCCCGCGCGCCAGTCGGCGATCAGATGCGGATAGGCAAAGGAAAAGGCCGCATCGCGGGCCAGGGCGATCCGTTCGCCCGGTGGTGGGACCGGGGCCGAGCGCGGGGTGCCCGAGCGCGGGGTGCCCGTGCGCGTGGGGGCGGCCAGCGCCAGGATCGCGTCGAGGTCGGCGTGCCGGGCGACAAGGGTGCCCAGCGTGGCAAGGCGCGCCGGCAGATCGGCCTGTTCCTGCGCCTGCACCAGGCCCAGATGGCGTTCCGGGATGGCAAGGCAGCTGTCGCGCGGCAGCGCGCCGAGGACGGGAAGGCCCGCAGCCTCGATCCCGGCGCGCACCAGCGCCTCGTGCCGGGGCGAGGCCACGCGGTTCAGGATCACCCCGCCCAGCCGCAGGTCGGGGCGGAACCGCGCCAGGCCCGCGGCCACCGCCCCCGCGCTCTGGGCCTGGCCCGACACGTCGAGAACGGCGATGACCGGCCAGCCCAGCGTCGAGGCGATGTCCGCGCTGGCGCCGGTGCCGGCCGCGCCCGGCCGCGCCACCCCGTCGAACAGGCCCATCGACCCCTCGGCAAGGATGAGGTCCGCCCCGGCGGCCCTGTCGACGATGCGGGCGAGGCGGCCGGTGTCCATCGCCCAGGAATCGAGGTTGAAGGAGAGGCGCCCGGCGGCAGCCTCGTGAAAGGCGGGGTCGATGTAGTCGGGGCCGTTCTTGAAGGGCTGCACCCGCAACCCGCGCGCGCGCAGCGCGGCCAGCAGGCCCAGCACCACCGTGGTCTTGCCCGCGCCCGAGGCGGGTGCCGAGATCATGAGGCCCGCAGGCAGCATCATCCGCCCTCCGGGAACCGCGGGCTGGTCCCGCGGGGGCGATAGCGGCGGTCGTAGTCGTCGGCGTAGAGCCGGCTTTCCTCGAACCCTTCGGCCCCGAGGGCGGGGCCCACGAGGATGAGGGCGGTGCGCTCTCCATCGCCAAGGGCGGGATCGACCGTGGCCAGGGTGGCGCGCACCACGCGCTCTTCGGGCCAGCTTGCGCGGAATACCACCGCCAGCGGGCAGTCCGGCCCGTAATGCGGCATCAGGCGCGCGACCACATCGGCCAGGACATGCACCGACAGATGGATGGCAAGGGTCGCTCCGGTGCGGGCGAAATTCTCGAGCGACTCGCCCTCGGGCATGGCAGAGGCGCGGCCCGAAGTCCGGGTGAGGACAAGCGATTGCGCAAGGCCCGGCAGCGTCAGCTCGGCGCCCAGCGTGGCCGCTGCGGCGGCAAAGGCCGGGACGCCGGGGGTCACGTCATAGGGGATGCCGAGGGTGCGCAGGCGGCGGGTCTGTTCGCCCATCGCCGACCAGATCGACAGATCCCCGGAATGCAGCCGTGCCACATCCTGCCCGCGCGCATGGGCCGCGGCCATCTCGTCGATGATCGCGTCAAGGCCCATGGGCGCGGTGTTCACGATGCGCGCGCCGGGCGGGCAATGCGCCAGCACCGCCTCGGGCACGAGCGAGCCGGCATAAAGACAGACCGGCGCGGAGGCGATCAGGTCGCGGCCGCGCAGCGTCAGCAGGTCGGCCGCGCCGGGCCCGGCGCCGATGAAATGGACGGTCATCCTTCCCCCTCTGCCATGGCGGCGGTGGCCTGCCCGTCAGGCGTGGCAAGGCGGCGCACGGTGAGGCGCGCATCCTGTCCCGCGGCGACAAGGGCGGCGGCCTCGGCCACCGATCCGGTGGCGAAACGCGCGCGCACACGCGGCGAATCGCTGATGGTGGCCACGCCCGCGACCGGGGTCACGGCAATGCGCAGCCCGCGCGCCTGTGCCAGCGCCACAAGGGCGGGCTCGGTCGCCCGTTCGGCGATCGTGGCGATGAGATCGGCGCGCCCGCCCGCCGCCTCGACCGCGCCGAGGGCGGCGGCAAGGGAACCGGCCCCCACGCCCGCGCGCATGCCAAGGCCCGCGACCCTCATCTCGTCACGCTCCATTGCACGATCGGGCGCAGCCCCTCCCAGCCGCGAAACCGCGCAAGCGGTGCGGCGGTGGCCAGGTCGATCCGCAGGAGGCTGCCGCCCCGTTCGCCGTGAAGCGTGGACAGCAGGGCCTGCGTTTCCAGCGTCACGCCATTGGCGACAAGGCGCGCGCCCGGGGGCAGGGCGTCCCACAGGCGGGCAAAGAGGGCGCGGTCGCCGCCGCCGCCGACAAAGACCGCATCGGGTTCGGGCAGCGCGCCCAGGGCTGCGGGCGCGCGGCCCTCGACCAGGCGCAGGCGGTGGGCAATGCCGAAGGCTTCCGCATTGGCGCGGATGTTGGCGGCACGATCGGCGCGGGCTTCGACCGCGATGGCCTGCCCCCCGGCCAGACACCATTCGACCGAGACCGACCCCGACCCCGCCCCCACATCCCACAGGCGCGCGCCGGGCCGTGGCGCCAGCGCCGACAGGGTCAGGGCCCGCACCGGGGCGCGGGTGATCTGGCCGTCATGGGCAAAAAGGCCGTCCGCAAGCCCGCCCGCGCGGGGCAGGCCGGCATCGCGCGGCAGATCCGCCCCGTCGAGCGCGACCGCGACCGGCGCGGCGATTCCGGTCAGATGCGCACCTTCGCGGATCCGTTCGCGCGGACCGCCCAGCGCTTCGCAGACCCACAGCCGCGTGGCCCCGAAACCGTTCGCCTTCAGCCAGTCGTCCAGCGCGCCCACGGCCGGCCCGTCGCGCAGCGTGACGATCACCCGCACGCCCCGGCCAAGGACCGGGCGCAGCCGGGCAAAGGGCGCGGCGTGCAGGCCAAGGCAGCGGGTCTCCTCGAGGCGCCAGCCCATGCGCGCGGCCACCAGCGAAAACGTGCCGGCCACCGGCTGCGCCCGCCACTCGTCCGGGGCCAGATGCGGCACCACCGATCCCCCGGCGCCGAACCAGAACGGATCGCCCGAGACCAGCATCGCCACCTTGCGCCCGCGCAGCGCCAGCAGCGGTCCCAGGTCGAAGGGCACGGGCCATTCGCGCCCCCGCGCGCCCACGCCGGCCAGTTCCAGATGGCGTGGCGCACCGAACACCACTTCGGCGCGATCCAGCGCAAGGCGGCTTGCCTCCGGCAGGCCGGGCAGGCCATCCTCGCCCAGACCGATGATCTGGAGCCAGGGATCAGCCATGACGCGCGTCCTTCTTCTGGGCGGCACCGGCGAAGGCAACGCCGTGGCCCGCGCGCTGGCTGCGGCCGGAATCGCGGCGGTGCATTCCTTCGCCGGACGCACCGAGGCGCCCGTAGCCCAGCCCGTCCCGGTGCGCAGCGGCGGATTTGGCGGGGTGGCGGGCCTGATCGCCTATCTGCGCGCCGATGGCATCACCCATGTGATCGACGCCACTCATCCCTTTGCCGCGACCATGAGCGCGCATGCCGTTGCCGCCTGTGCGGCGACGGGCAGGCCGCTCGTCGCGCTCGAGCGGGCGCCCTGGCGTGCCGGGCCGGGCGACGACTGGACCGCTGTCGGCGATCTCGCCGCCGCCGCCGCCGCGCTGCCCATGACGCCAGCGCGCGTGTTCCTGGCCATCGGCCGGCAGGGGATCGGGGAATTTGCCCATCGGCCGGAGCATCATTACCTGCTGCGCCTTGTCGATCCGCCGGCCGGGGCGCTGCCGCTGCCCGATGTCGCGGTGGTCGTGGCGCGCGGGCCGTTCGATGCCGATGCCGACCGCGCGCTGATGATGGCGCATCGCATCACCCATGTCGTGGCCAAGAACGCCGGCGGCACCGGGGCCGAGGCGAAACTGGTCGCCGCGCGCGCGCTGGGCATCCCGGTTGTCATGGTGGACCGCCCCGCGATCCCGGCGCGCGCGGTGGTGCGTGACGTGCAGGCGGTGATGGACTGGCTTCACGGCGCCACCTTGCGCGGGGAATAAAGCCAGCGCCCTACCTGCCGCGTGTCTTCGTTGCCGACGATGACGAGGGTGCGCATGTCCGCCATGTCGGGGGTGGCGTCGGACAGGGGCAGGGTCTGCAATTCCTCGTCCGGGGTCGAGACGGCGCGCGCGAACAGGATCAGGCGCGCGGGTTCGCATTCCTCGCGCAGGATCGCCAGGGCGCGGGCGAACCCATCGGGCCGTGCGCGCGAACGCGGGTTGTAGAACGCCATGGCGAATCCCCCGCGCGCGGCATGGCGCAGGCGGCGTTCGACCTCGGACCAGGGCTTGAGATTGTCCGAAAGGTTGATCGCGCAGAAGTCGTGGCCCAGGGGGGCGCCCGCCCGCGCCGCCGCGGCCAGCATCGCCGTGATTCCCGGCAGGATGCGGATGTCGAGGGCCTGCGCCTCGGGCCGCGCCTCGAGCGCCTCGAAGAGCGCGGCCGCCATGGCGAACACGCCCGGATCGCCCGACGACACGATCACCGCCCGGCGCCCGGCCAGCGCAAGGTCGATCGCGTGATGCGCCCGCGCGATTTCCTCGCGGTTGTCCGAAGGGTGCAGCACCAGGCCCGCGCGCGGTGCCACCCGGCCGACATAGGGAACATAGCCCAGCACATCGGTTGCCTCGGCCAGGGCCGCCGTCACCTCGGGCGTGACCAGGGCCGCATCGCCGGGGCCAAGACCCGCCACCCGCACCCAGCCGCTCATTCCACCGCCTCCGGCCGCCGTCCGCGGCCATGGACCACCACGATCGCGAAATAGGGGCAATCGCCGTCCTCCAGATCGCGCAGGCGCACCACCCGTTCATCGGGCATGGTGCCGTGCTCGATCAGCCAGGCGTCGTCCAGCCGCCCCGCCGCTTCCAGCGCGCGGCGCACGCGGGGCAGGTTGCGCCCGGTCTTCATCACCACGAGGGCATCGGCGGCGCGCATGTGGCGCGTCAGATCCGCCTCGGGCAGGGTGCCCATGAGCACGCTGAGCACGTCGTCGCCCCAGGTCACCGGCGTGCCGGTCGCGTTCCAGCAGCCGACCATGCCGGGGATGCCGGGGATCACCTCGACCGGGACGATGTTCCGCAGGCGCACATGCAGGTGCATGAAGGAACCGTACAGGAACGGATCCCCCTCGCACAGCACCACCACCTCCTCGCCCGCGTGGACAAGGGCGGCCAGCCGTGCCGCCCAGTCGTCGTAAAAGGCCGAAAGAATGCGGTTGTAGTCGGGGCTGTCAAAGGGAATCTCGGTCGTCACCGGATATTCCATCGCATGTTCCACCGCGCCCGGCGCCAGCATCCCCTCGACCATGCGGCGGGCCTGTCCTCTGCGTCCGGTCTTGCGGAAATAGGCGACATGACGCGCGCCGCGCAGGGCGCGGTCGGCGCGCACCGACATGAGATCGGGCGCCCCGGGACCAAGCCCGGCGCAGATGATGCGGCCCGGGGTCATTCCTGCCGGCTCGCCAGGGCGTTCACGGCGGCCACGGTGATGGCCGATCCGCCAAGGCGCCCCTCGACGACGAGGGCGGGCGCCGGCGGGTCCGCGATCAGCGCCGCCTTGGATTCCGCCGCACCGACGAATCCCACCGGGCAGCCGATGATCGCCGCCGGGCGCGGCCAGGCGGGATCCTCGAGCAGGTTCAGCAGGTGAAAAAGTGCGGTCGGCGCATTGCCGATCGCCACCACCGCGCCCGCGATCCAGGGCCGCCACAGTTCGACCGCCGCGGCCGAGCGGGTGTTGCCGATGCGGGCGGCAAGATCGGCCACCCCCGCGTCCTGAAGCGTGCAGATGACGCGGTTGCCGGCGGGCAGGCGGGCGCGGGTGATCCCCTCGCTCACCATTCGCGCATCGCACAGGATCGGCGCCCCGGCCCCCAGGGCCGCCCGCGCCGCCGCCGCCATGCCGGGGGTGAAGCGCACATGCCGTTCAAGCCCGACCATGCCCGCGGCATGGATCATGCGCACCACCACCGGCTCTTCGTCGGGGTCGAAGCGCGCCAGATCGGCCTCGGCGCGGATGGTGGCGAAGGATTGCGCATAGATCGCGGCGCCGTCGGTTTCGTAACTGTGAGGCATCAGGGCAGGGTCTCCGTGACGGGGGCGGCGAGGGAATTGCGCCGGCTGATCCACAGCCCGGCCTCGCGCAGGCGGCGGAACGTGTCCGCGAGCGCGGCCAGAGCGGCGGGGTTCGCATCGCGCATGAAATCGACCACTTCGGGGCGGCCCAGGGTGGCGTCGTGGTACAGGTCGAACAGATGGGGCGGCACCACCCGCGCCAGATGCGCGAAGGCCGCCATGTGGTCAAGCGTGGCCGCGATCTCGGCCGCGCCGCGAAAACCGTGGTCGAACATCGCCTCGGCCCAGCGCGGATCGGCGGCGCGGGCGCGCACGACGCGGGCGATCTCCTCGGTCAGGGTGCGGGCGCGCGGACGGGCGGGCCGGGTCGCGTCCAGGTGATAGAGCGCGGGCGCGGGCGCCCCCAGCCGCGCCAGCGCGGCGGCAAATCCCGCTTCGTGGCCGGCGTAATCCTCGGCCAGCAGCAGGTCGCTTTCGGGCAGGTCCTGCGCATGGACAAAGCTGTCGGCCGCGCGCAGCCGCGCCACAAGGGCCTCGCGCCCCTCGCTGATCGCGCCATCGGCGCCGATCGCCCAGGACGAGGCCGCGATCCACGCCTCGCCCGCGGCCTGACGCGCCTCGTCGGTGAAGGTGTCGGGCGCATCGCCCATGCCCAGGCCATACTGGCCGGGGCGCGGCCCGAACACCCGGGGCTCCGCGCCGCGATAGGGGTTGTCGGCCGCATCCTCGTCCCGCGCGGCGAGGGCGGCGGCGCCGGTGCCAAAGAGCGCGGCCAGATCGGGAAAGATGTCGCGAAACAGGCCCGAGACCCGCAGCGTCACGTCGATGCGCGGCCGCCCGAGCAGCGCGAGCGGCACCACCTCGACCCCGCTCACGCGGCCTGATCCCTCGTCCCAGCGCGGGGCCAGGCCGGCCAGATGCAGCGCCATGGCGAATTCCTCGCCGGCGGTGCGCATGGTGGCGCTGCCCCACAGATCGACGACAAGGCCGCGCGGCCAGTCGCCCTGATCCTGAAGATGCTTGCGCAGCAGTTCCTCGGCCAGTTTCACCCCCTGCGCATGGGCGGCGCGGGTGGGCACGGCGCGCGGATCGACGGCAAAGAGGTTGCGCCCGGTCGGCAGCACATCGCTGCGCCCGCGCGCGGGCGAACCCGACGGGCCGGGCGCCACGCGCCGCCCCGACAGCGCGGCCAGAAGGCCCGCGCGCTCTTCGGCGCCGCAGGCCCCGCGGCCAAGGACATGGAGCCCTTCGCCGAACTGGCTTTCCTTCACGTCGCAGACGAAACGATCAAGGCGGGTGATCGCCTCGGCCTGGCTGGCATCGGCGGGCAGGCCGAGGTCGGCGGAAATGCCGCTGGTTTCGGCCTCGCTGCGGATCTCGGCCACAAGCCGGCCGCGCCGCGCCGGATCAAGGCCGTCGGCGGTGGAATATTCGTCCAGCAACCGCTCGAGCCGGGTCAGACCCTCGGGCAGGGCGGCGGCGATCAGCGGCGGCGGCAGATGCCCGATCGTCACCGCGCCCAGACGGCGGCGCGCCTGCGCGGCCTCGCCGGGGTCGTTGACGATGAAGGGATAGATCACCGGCAGATTGCCGGTCAGCACCTCGGGCCAGCAGTTGTCCGACAGCGCCACCGCCTTGCCCGGCAGCCATTCGAGCGTGCCATGCGCGCCCATGTGCACCATGGCGTGGAACCCCTGCGCCCGCAGCCACAGGTAGAAGGCGACATAGGCGTGACGCGGCACGCGGGCGGTGTCGTGGTATTCGGCGTCGCGCGCCTGCGGCCGTCCGCGTTCGGGTTGCAGCGCGATCAGGACATTGCCCCGCCAGGTGGCCGCGAGGCGGAACATCCCGCCCTTGCAGGCGGGATCGTCCTGCGGATCGCCCCAATGGGTGTCCAGCGCCACCCGCAGCGTCTCGGGCATGGCGGCAAGGGCACGCCGGTAGTCGTCCAGCGGCAGGTCGATGCATTCGCGGCCCAGCGCCGCCGCCAGCGGGGCGCCCGGCGCCGTGGCGAATCCCGCCCCGGCCAGATCCCCGAGCATCGCTTCGGCCGAGGCCAGCGCATCGAGGCCCACGGCATGGGCCATCTGATGCGCCCGGCCGGGATAGGTCGACAGGACCACGGCCACCCGCCGCGCCTCAGCCGCCGTCTCGGCCAGCCGCAGCCAGCCGGCCACCCGCGCCACCGTGGCAGCTATGCGCCCGGCATCCGGCCGATGCGCGGCCTGCGCGAATTGCAGGTCCGGATCGCGCTCTCCCGGTTCCTTGAACGAGACAAGACCGGCATGGATGCGCCCGTCCACTTCGGGCAGGACCACATGCATGGCCAGATCCGCGGGGGACAGGCCGCGCTCGGCCCCAGCCCAGTCGCGGCGCCGGGCCGAGGACAGCGCGACCTGGAACACCGGAAAGTCAGCGAAATCGAACGGCGTCGTGCCGTCCTCGGCCCGGGCGGAAAAGGCGGTGGCGTTCACCACGGCGGCGGGCGTGCGGTCCCCCAGCGCCTGCTTCAGCCAGTCCGCGAACCCCGCCGCCTTGAGCGAGGGGGCAAAGACGCCGCAGGCGGCGAACCCCCGCGCCCGAAGCCCGTCGATCAGCGCATCGACCGCCCCGGTATCGCCCGCGGTCAGATAGCTGCGGTAGAAGGTGACAAGGATCAGCGCGCCCCCGGGCGGCAGTTCGCGGATCACGCCCTGCGCCGGATCGTAGAGGCCGAAGTCCGGCACCCGCTTGTCCCCCGGCACTGGCCCCGCATAAAGCCCCGCCGCCAGCGCAAGTTGCGCCAGCGCCGCCTGCGCGGCCACGGCGCCGCCGGTCTCGCTCAGTTCCTGAAGCCGCCGCAGCGTCGAGACCGGCAGCGTCGAGGCGGCATCAAGCGCCGGATCGGGCCGCCCGTCCGCCGGGATCACCGCCAGCGCGATCCCGCGCCGCCGCGCCATGTCCTGCACCGAGGCAAGGCCGTAGGGCCAGTAGGCCTCGCCGCCCAGCAGGCGGATGAGGATGGCGCGCGCGCCGGCAAGGGTGCGTTCGAGATAGGTGTCGATCGAGACCGGATGGCGCAACTGCACCAGATTGAGCAGCCGCAGCGAAGGCAGCCTGCCCCCCGCGCGCCGCCAGCCCGCGGCAAAGGCCCCCAGATCGCTGTCCGAGAAGGACAGCACCACGAGGTTGGCCGGATCCTGTCCGGGATCGAAGGGGGTCGCCCCTTCCTCGAGGCCGTGGCTTTCCCGGAAGACGACATGCATGGGCCGACCTCAGCCGACCAGCGCCGAACGGATGGCGGCTTCGTCGATGTCGCCGTGTTCCGCGATCACCACAAGCCGGCCTTGCCGCGCGCCCGCGCCCCAGGGCCGGTCGAACTGGTGGCGCACCCGCGCCCCCACCGCCTGCACCAGCAGGCGCATGGGCCTGCCCGCGACGGCGACATGGCCCTTGACGCGCAGGATGTCGCGTTCCCGTGCCAGGCGCTCGATCCGGGCGACCAGATCGGCCACGTCCCCCACCTCGGGCAGGTCGATCACGACCGAGGCGAAATCGTCGTGTTCGTGATCGTCCATGCCGTCATGGTGGCTGGGCCGCTGGGCCAGGTCGTCCTCGGCCGCGGCATTGAGCCCGAGCACCACGCGCGGATCGACCACGCCATCGGTGACGGGCAGGATCGGCAGGCGGCGCGGCGCCTCGGCCTCGATCAGGGCGCGGGCGGCGGCAAGGCCGGCCTCGCCGGCAAGGTCGGCCTTGGTCAGCAGCACGATGTCGGCGCAACTGATCTGGTCCTCGAACACCTCCGACAGCGGGGTTTCGTGGTCGATGCTTTCGTCAGCGGCGCGCTGGGCATCGACTGCCGCCACATCGGGGGCAAAGCGGCCGGCGGCCACCGCCTCGGCATCGGCGACGGCGATCACGCCATCGACGGTGATGCGCGAACGGATGTCGGGCCAGTCGAAGGCCTTGAGCAGCGGCTTGGGCAGCGCAAGGCCCGATGTCTCGATCAGGATATGGTCGGGCCGCTGCGGCAGCGCCATCAGCGCCTCGATCGTGGGAATGAATTCGTCCGCCACGGTGCAGCAGATGCAGCCGTTCGCGAGTTCGACGATGTTCTCGTCGGGGCAGTTCTCGTCGGCGCAGGCGCGCAGGATGTCGCCGTCCACGCCCACGGTGCCGAATTCGTTCACCAGAACCGCAAGGCGCCGGCCCTGCGGGTTCTGCATCAGGTGCCGCATGAGCGTGGTCTTGCCGGCGCCAAGGAACCCGGTGATGACGGTGACGGGGATTTTCGCAAGATCGGACATTCAGGGCTCCATCGGGGGAATGCGGGCAATGCTCTGCCGGCGAAAGATGTCGGGCCGTTCGCGCCAGGGCACGATCCCGTCGGCCGAGGCGGCATAGAGCGCGGCGCCGCGCAGGATCTCGGGCACGTCGCCCTCGTTCAGGCGGCCATAGACATAGCTCCAGGCGCCGGGCCGGCTCAGGGCCAGGTTGCAGCCGTGGTCGCAGGCGGAAAGGCAGCGCACGGGGCGGATCTCCACCCCTGCGGGCGCCCCCGCGGCCAGCAGCGCGTCCAGCAGGCGCGCACCGGCAACCGGACGGTCATCGCCCGCGCCGGGATCGGCCGGTGCGCCGGCACGGCAGGTGACGCAGACATGCAGCAGCGCGGCCATGTTCCCTTTCCTCGGGGAATCGCCACGGGCGGCGGGGCCTGCCCCGCGCTGGTCCATGGTCGCGGAAATCCCCCGTCCGCCTGGTTCCTCGCAGACGCTGGCAGGTCTCCCGGCTTGCGGATCCAGGGCGGGGCCCAACGGTCCGCCCGCCTTCCCGTGCCTTGCGGCCAGTGGCATGCGGCGGACCTTTCCGGTCACGGTCGCGGGGGCGGCTGCGCTTTCGGAACCGGGCCCCGAAGGGTCGCATTTCCGGTCGCATTCCCTTTTGGCCTGCCCTAGGACAGGCACCAGCGATGCTTGCCCCCCGTTTGACACAAGGGGGGACAGAGTCAAGGACGGGGAGCGGCACCATGACCAGTGAATCCGACGCAGGCGACGCAGACGACCTTGCCCGCCACGCCCAGAAGATGGCCCGCAAGAAGGCCGCGCGCGACCGCATCATGGCGACGAAGCACGGCGACCAGGGCCTGATCATCGTCCATACCGGCGCGGGCAAGGGCAAGTCGTCCTCGGGCTTCGGCATGATCCTGCGCTGCATCGCCCATGGCATGCCCTGCGCCGTGGTGCAGTTCATCAAGGGCGGCCGCGACACCGGCGAGCGGCGCCTGATCGAGGAACATTTCCCCGACCTGTGCCAGTTCCACACCATGGGCGAGGGCTTTACCTGGGAGACGCAGGACAAGGCCCGCGACATCGCCGCCGCCCGGCGCGGCTGGGACAAGGCCAAGGCGCTGATCCGCGACCCGGACATCCGCTTTGTCCTGCTGGACGAGATCAACATCGCGCTGCGCTACGACTATCTCGACCTTGACGAGGTGCTGACTTTCCTGCGCGAGGAAAAGCCGCCCATGACCCATGTCTGCCTCACCGGCCGCAACGCCCGCGAGGCGCTGATCGAGGCGGCCGATCTGGTCACGGAAATGACGCTGGTCAAGCATCCGTTCCGCTCGGGCGTCAAGGCGCAGCCGGGGGTGGAGTTCTGAGCGCTACACCCGCGCGCCGCTGAACACCGGGCGGCGCACCGGGCCCAGGGCCGTGGGCAGGAAGGCGGTCAGGAACAGGGCCCAGCCCAGCATCCAGAACGCCGCCGCCCCCGGCAGAAGCCAGCCGCCCGCCGCCGGAAGGACGGCCACGGCGATGCGCAGCAGGGTGGCGGCGGCGATGGCCGCCCCCGCCAGCGCGGCCGGCCTGCCGCCGATCAGCGCCCCGCCCGCGCGCCCTGCCGCCGCGCGGATGGCGACGGCCAGGATCATGCCGCCGATCGCGCCCATGGTCAGGGCGTGGAGCAGGTCGCTCTCGGGCAGGGCCGCGGGCCAGAGCCGGGCCGCGCCCAGCAGCACCAGCCCCAGCGCCAGCCAGAGAAACCCCAGGTGCAGCGCCGCCAGCAGCGCATCGCCCGCCACCCTCCAGCCGCGCCACCGGGCCAGCCGCGCGAACTGAAGCGCGCCGGCAAGGAACAGCGCGATGCCCGACGCCGCCGGTTTCCCGGCCAGGGTCAGACCCAGCGCAACAAGAATCGCCGCCGCCCCGGCAAGGGCGGCGATCCGGCCGCCGGGGGGCAGGCCCGCATGGCCCCGGCGGCGCAGCGCGCTGTCGGTGAAGGCCGGCACCATCCGCCCGCCGATCACCGAGATCATCAGCGCCAGCACACGGACCATCGCCTGCGCGATCCCGGCCCCGGCCGCGATCCCGCCCGAAAGGGCGGCGCGCAGCAGCAGCGCATCCCCCAGCCCCAGCGCGCCCACCGCCAGCGGCGCCGCCAGCCGCCGCCAGGCCCGCGCCGCGGCGATCCCCCGCGCCAGCATCGCCCCGAGCATCAGGAAGTAGAGCGCCCCCGGCAGCCCCACCGCCCAGACCGGCAGCAGCGCCGCGCAGGCGGCGGCCACCCGTGCCAGCAGCCACAGCGCCACCAGCACCTTCAGCGGCAGGCCCGCAGGTGATTCGCGCCCGCTCCAGCCCGCCAGCGCGGTCAGCAGATAGGCCCCGACCGCCGCCCCGCCCATGCCCGCGACCATCTCGTGCGCATGCCAGAGCGCGGGCGTGCCCAGCGCGGGCGCGGGCAGGCCGGCCTGCGCCCCCCATTGCCACCACGCCACCGCCACGACCGCCCAGATCCCCATCGCCAGGAACAGCGGCCGGTGCGGCATGAGCCAGACCGAGGAAAGGCGGGCGTGCATGGCGATGCTCCGGACGGGTGACGCCTGCACGGGCTAGGGCCTGTGCCCGGTGCGGGTCAAGCGGCCTTGCCCGCGGCGGTCGCGCCGCGCTAGGTCTGGCGCGGCCGGAATGGACCGGATGCGGGCGGCGGGGCAGGGGGGCGCGCAATGACCGGGCGGGGTCTGATGATCCAGGGCTGCGGCTCGAACGTGGGCAAGTCGATGCTGGTCGCCGGCCTGTGCCGCGCCGCCCGCCGCCGCGGCCTGTCGGTCGCGCCGTTCAAGCCGCAGAACATGTCGAACAATGCCGCCGTCACCGCCGACGGCGGCGAGATCGGCCGCGCCCAGGCGCTTCAGGCGCTGGCAGCCGGGATCGCGCCCACGACCGACATGAACCCGGTCCTCCTCAAGCCCGAGAGCGAGACCGGCGCCCAGGTGATCGTGCAGGGCCGGCGCACCGCCACGGTGCGCGCGCGCGACTACGCGGCGATGAAACCCGCGCTGATGGCGCCGGTGCTGCAAAGCTATCGCCGCCTTGCCGGCGCGCACGATCTGGTGATCGTCGAGGGCGCCGGCAGCCCGGCCGAGGTGAACCTGCGCGCGGGCGACATCGCCAACATGGGGTTCGCCCGCGCCGCGGACCTGCCGGTGATCCTTGTGGGGGACATTGATCGCGGCGGGGTGATCGCGCAGATCGTCGGCACGCAGGCGGTGCTTGACCCGGCGGATGCGGCGCTGGTCGCGGGCTTTGTCGTCAACAAGTTCCGGGGCGATCCGGCGCTGTTCGCCGAAGGGCATGACCTGATCGTGCGGCGCACCGGCTGGCGCGGGTTCGGCGTGGTGCCCTGGTTCGCCGAGGCCCGCCTGCTGCCGGCCGAGGATGCGCTGGATCTGGCGTCGGGCGGCGGCGCCGGGCCGCAGGGCGGGGGCGGGCTGACCATCGCCTGCCTGGTGTTTCCGCGCATCGCCAATTTCGACGATCTTGGCGCGCTGGCCGCCGAACCGGGAGTGACCCTGATCATGGTGCGCGAGGGCGCGGTGATCCCGCCCGAGGCGCGGCTGGTCATCCTGCCCGGGTCGAAATCGACCCGCGCCGATCTGGCCTTCCTGCGCCGGCAGGGCTGGGACATCGACCTGGCCGCGCATCTGCGGCGGGGGGGCCATGTCCTGGGCATCTGCGGCGGGTTCCAGATGCTGGGCCGCACCATCGCCGATCCCGACGGGATCGAAGGCCCCCCCGGCCACGATCCGGGCCTTGGCCTGCTCGACGTGGACACGGTCATGTCGGGGGACAAGCGCCTTGCCCGGGTCAGTGCCCGCCACGCCGCCACCGGCCTTGCCGTCGAGGGCTATGAAATCCACCTCGGCCGCAGTTCGGGGCCCGATTGCGCGCGCCCCTTCGCCCTGATCGACGGCCGCCCCGAGGGCGCGATCGCCCCCGGCGGGCAGGTCGCGGGCAGCTATCTGCACGGGCTGTTCGATTCGGGCCCGTTCCGCGCCGCCTGGCTGCGCGGGTTCGGTGCCGCGTCGGACGGACGCGACCATGACGCCGTGGTCGAGGCCACGCTTGATCGGCTGGCCGATCACGTCGAGGCGCATCTGGACGTGGGCGCGATCCTTGGGCTGGCGCGGTAGTCAGGGCCGGCTGTCGTCCGCCATCGCCGCCCGCAGCCGCTGCCATTCCGCCTCGGGGCCCGGCAGGCCAAGGCGCAGCCAGTGCGGGTCATGGGGAAAGAGGCGGCTCCAGATGTGGTGCCGGGCCAGGCGGGCGCGGGCGGCAGCGGCGTCAGGCGTTGCGTAAAGCCGAAAGAGCGAGGTGCCCCCCAGCACCCGCCACCCCGCCGCCAGCGCCAGCGCATCCGCCCGCAGCGCATCGGCGGCCAGCGTGGCGCGCATCGCCTCGGCCCAGGGGTGGTCGGCCAGCGCCGCCATCCCGGCGGCGATCGCCGGGCCGGGCACCGGCCAGGGCCCGGCCAGCGCGCGGATCCGCTCGATCACGGGCGGTGCGGCAAAGGCAAAGCCCAGCCGCAGCCCCGCCAGCCCCCAGAACTTGCCGAAGGACCGCAGCACCACCACCCGCCCGGCGCCCGCCTCGGCCGTCAGGCGCGGCAGGACCGACAGGCGCGGCGCGACATCGCCGAAACTCTCGTCCACCACCAGCATCCCGACCCGCCGCGCCAGCGCCAGCACCGCCCCCGGCGCCAGACGCCGGCCGTCGGGGTTGTTGGGGTTCACCAGCACCGCAAGCCCGGCCCCGGCCAGATCCTCGGGCCGGGAAACCCCGGTCACGGACCAGCCCTGCGCCCGCAGGGTGGCCGCGTGTTCGTTGTAGGTCGGCCCGAGCACCCGCGCCTCGCCCGCAGGTGCAAGGTGGGGCATGCACTGGATCGCCGCCTGCGCCCCGGCCAGGGCGATGCCGGCCAGATCCGGCGCCGCGCACCAGGCCCGCGCGGCGGTGGCCACCAGCCCGTCCTGATCGGCCCGGGTCGGCAGGCGACGCCAGGCGTGATCGGGAATCGCGGGCAGGGGCCGGGGCCTGCGGTTGATCCCGGTCGACAGGTCGATCCAGTCGGCCTCGGGGCCGCCGAACTGCGCCATTGCCGCGTCAAGGTCGCCGCCGTGGTCGCGCATCAGGGCCCTCCGCCCGTTCCGGTGCCCGTTCCGGTGCCCGTTCCGGTGCCGGTCATCGTCCCGTGCATGTCGCGCAGGCCCGCCTCGGCCATGGCGGCGGTGGCGTGGCGGTGCACCTCGCCGGGCGGAAACACCAGCGCCCGCGCCGCGCCCGAATGCGACATCACCCAGCCCGGCGCGCCCAGGTCGCGGGCAAGGTCGGGGGTGGGATCGCCCGCGGGCCCGCGCCGGGCAAGGCAGCGCGCCGCACTCTCGCGCGCAAGGGCGGCGCGCCAGGCCAGATCGTCGCGCTTCTGCCAGTGCACGATCAGATCGGCAATGTCGTCGTAATCCTGATCGCCCGCCACGGTCGGCGTGGCCGGACCCCAGAACCCGGCCGCCAGCCCCGCCACCGGCGCGGGCGGCAGCGTGGCGATCTCGCGCCCCTCGCGCGAGGCCCATAACAGACGGTCGGGCGCGGGGAACATCAGCGGATCGCTGGCCCCTTCGGCGGCGATGGTGGCGCGGGCCAGATGTTCGGGCGCCCCGGCAAAGCCCGCAAGCCGCGCGATGGCGACAAGGGACGCCGTGCTGACCCCGGTCCCGAGACCGGCGGGAAAGGGCGGCAGCAGCGTGAAACGGCCACGGGCAGGCAGGCCCAGAGCCTCGAGAAATGCGGGCAGCGCCGCCGGGTCCACGGGCGGGGGGCCGTCGCCGGGGGTCATTTCGGGGGTGTCGGACGGCTCCATCCGCGCCTCGAGCAGCAGCGCCGCCGGCATGAGCGTGACCAGAACCACCGGCCCGCCCTCGTGCCACCGGCCCTGAAGCCATTCGCCGAAATGACAGCGCTGAAGCACCCTGCGCGGGGCGGCGGCCCTGGCGGCCCTGCGTGGATCAGCCATCGGCCGGGCCGCCCGTGGCCGGATGCAGGCCCGTGGCCCGGGCAAGGGCGACGCCGGCCCAGGTGACGATCACGAAGGACAGCGTGAAGGCCGGCAGGCCCTGCGTGGCCAGCGCCCCGGACAGCGCCGCATGCAGCGGCACCGTCGCCCCCGCGCCCGCAAGCGCCAGGATCAGCGTCCCGCGCCCGGTCCCGACATGGATCGCGCCCAGCGCGACGGCGACCAGCGCAGCGTTATAGCCGTAAAGCCCGGCCCCCACCGCCCCCGGCGCCAGCCCGAGGGCCAGCGCCACCGCCGTTCCCGCCGCCGATCCGGCCACCCCCAGCACCGCCGCCCTGCGCGAGGCGATGATGAGGCCGAGCGCGACAACGGCACCGCTGGCCAGACCCTCGACCAGAAAGACCTGCGCCAGCCCGTTCACCGTCCCGCGCAGCAAGAGCTGGGGCAGGGCGACACCGACGCCGGCCGCTGCGGGCCCGCCCTGCGCCACGCCCTGCACCATGACCGGCGCCAGCAGCGCGAGCGCGGCCAGGTTGAACGGCGCGGTGAGGACGGGCAGGCGCAGCCGCGCCAGCGCCGGCGACAACACCAGCCACAGCGCCGAGGCCAGCGCCGCCGCCGCGACCGAAAGCGCCGCCACCCCCGGCGCCGCCAGGACCGGCGCGGCGAAGAACACCGGCGCCATCGCGGCAAGCGCGCCATTGAACCCGCAGTGCCCCTCGCGGATCACCGCTGCCGGGACACGCGCCAGCGCCCCGACGGCCGTGCCGATCAGCGCTCCGACCGCGCCCGCCACCGCCCCCATGGGCGAGACCAGCGCGACCGCGACCAGAAACAGCGCCCCGGCCGCTCGCGAGGGCAGGAACACCACCTGCCCCAGCCCGCACAGCACCGCGCCGCCGACAGCGCCCGCCGGATCGCGCCCCAAGGGGAAAGGTCGCTCCATCGCTCCGGTTCATCCCGTCCTGATCAGTCGGGGCATGGATAAACCATTGCGCGCGGCCCGCAACTGCGGCGCGGCCCTCAGGCGATGAGCGATTCCACCCGCGCGCCGGGGAAGGCGGCGACAAGGGCCTCCACCCGGGCCGCGTCCGGCATGAGGCAGGCCGCCGTCGAGAGCGCATCGGCGAGGGCCGCACTTCCTGCGCTGACCGACACCGAGGCCCAGACCGGCGCCACCGGGGTGCCGGTCCTCGGGTCAAGGATATGGCCCAGCCGCCCCGCCTGATCAAAGGTGGTGCCCAGCGGCGCCGAGGTGGCCAGCGCCCGGTCGGCCAGCATGAGGCGCGGCCCCGCCTGCACCGTCACCGGCCAGTCCGCCCCGTCGGGCTGTGCCCCGAGCGCGCGGATCTCGCCCGTGTCGATGAGGATCGCGCCCAGGCCCGCCTCCGCCAGCAGTGAAGCGATCCGGTCGGCGACATAGCCCTGCCCGATCCCGTTCAGCGTCAGGGCCATGCCCTGCGCCAGCGTGATGCCCGCGGGCGCGATGTCCACCCCCTGCCAGCCGCGCGCGACCGCGGCGATTTCCTGTGCCGAGGGTTCGCGCCCCGCGCTCACCGCTTCGGCCCAGAGCGCCCAGAGCGGTTGCACCGTCGGGTCAAAGGCGCCGCCGCTGGCCCGATGGACCGCGCCCGCCGTGGCAAGGCAGTCGAGCAGTTCGAACGGCGGCGCGGCCAGCGCGCCGGTGCGGTTCAGCGCCGCGATGGCGCTGTCTGTGCGATACAGGCTGAAGATCGCGTCAAGACGCTCGATCTCGGTGCGGACGCGGGCGGCGATCGCCTCGGCCTCGGGGTGGTCGATGCGGATCGAGGCGCGCGCGCCCAGCGCCGTTCCGGTCCAGATCGCGTCCGGCATTCCTGCTGCCGCGGCGCCGGGCAGGCCGGCCAGGGGCGCGGCCGCGAGCGTCGCCGAAATGGCGATGAAACGGCGACGGGTGATCATGGGGCTGCCTCCTGGGTTTGTTGCGACAGGGCGCGCAGACGGGCCTGGAAATCGGATTCGTCGGCGGCGTCGGGCACCTCGACCGGGGCCAGCACCATGTCATCGGGAATCTCGGCGAGGCGCAGGACCGTCCCGCCCTCGGCTGCGGCCATGGCGCGGGCGGCCTCCTGCGAGGCGAAGGGGATGGTCTCGGGCGTGCCCATGCCCCCTTCGCGCGCGGTGCCCACGACATACCAGGCCTCGTCCGCGCTGATCCAGTTGCCTTCGCCGGGGTCGTCCCAGGTGGCACCCTCGCGGCCCATGTCGTTCACATAAAGCGCAAGGATCGGCGCCATCTGTTCGGGATCGCGCGAAAAGGCGATGGCGTCGCGCACCTGACTGAAGAACAGCGGCGCGGGCATCCCCTCAAGATGGACCTGCGCCTTGGGGCCCGGATGCTCGAGAAGGTCCATCTGGCAGTAATAGCCCACCGTCTCGACCGTGAGTTCGAGCGGGGTCAGGTCAACGGCGCGCTTTTCCTTGCAGGCGGCCAGCGGCGCCATCAGCGCAAGGGCAATGAGGATCGGCAGCGGACGGATCATGGTGTCACCTTGCGGAAGGCACGCCACGCGAGAAACAGCGTGATCACCGGCCAGATAAGCACCGACAGCGTGGATTTCCACAGCGCGATCGACCCCGCCGCAGCCCCCATGCCGCTGGCCGCACCCACCGCCTGCGAGGCGGCGAGGTTGTAGAGGCGGAAGGCATCGGCCGGGTTGGCCAGCAGGGCAGCCGGCAGCACCCTGGTGGTAAAGGCCCCGCCCCCGTCGGCGACGATCGCCGCCAGCAGCCCCAGATCGTAGAGCACCACCATGAGCAGCCACAGCCCGATGGCCAGGCCCGCCGCCCCCGAGGGCCGCCGCGACAGCGCCGACAGCGCATAGCCCGCGCCAAGGAAGGTCGCGCCGAGCATGACCGAACTCCAGCCCAGCCGCCACAGCGCGGCCAGCCCCGCGACCGAACGCGGATCGACCAGGATCGCCGCCACCGCCGCCGCGCCATAGCCCAGCGCAACCGCAAGCGCGAGGATGCCCAGATGGGCCAGCAGCTTGCCCAGAAGGATGGTGAGTCGCGACACCGGATAGGCCAGCAACAGCGGCAGCGTCCCGCGCTCCACCTCGCCGGCGATGGCGTCGAACCCGATGAGCAGCGCCAGCAGCGGCACCAGATAGACCGCCAGCGAAGTGAGCGAGGCCACGATCACCGAGAGCCGGTCAACGCCGACATCGCCCGTGGGCGCGGCGCCTGCCGCCGACAGCACCAGCGCGAACAGCACCATGAGCAGCGTGGCGATCATCACCCAGCGGTTGCGCAGGGCGATGCGGAATTCGGCCGTGGCCGTGGCAAGGATGGCGCCGGTCATTGCCCGTCCCTCCGGCTGAAATGGCTGTAGATATCCTCGAGCGAGGGCGGGATCACGTCGAGATCGGCGACCCTGTCGCCGAATCCGGCAATTCGCGCCAGCAGCGCCAGTTTTTCCGCCTGCGGGCAGGTCAGCCGCAGGATGCCGTCGGTGCCGGCCTCGGCCCCCGGAAGATCGGCCAGAAGCGATGCGCCCTCGCCCGGCGCGGGGGTCACCAGCATCGCCACCGGCAAGGCCGCCTCGTGGCGCAACTCGGGCAGGGTGCCGGTCGCGACCAGCCTGCCCTTCGAGACGATGAGGATCCGGTCGGTGCGGGCCTCGACCTCGGTCAGGGCGTGCGAGGACAGCAGGATCGCGGCCCCCTCGGCCGCCAGCCCGTCGAGAAGCGCGTAGAAATCGCGCCGCGACACCGGATCGAGGCCGGACGTGGGTTCGTCGAGCACCAGAAGCCGCGGGCGCCCGATCAGGGCCTGCGCAAGGCCGACCCGCTGGCGCATCCCCTTGGAATAGGTGCCGATCCGGCGCCGCGCCGCATCGCGCAGGCCGACCCGCGACAGAAGGTCGATCGCCTGTGACGGGTTTTCACCGCGCAGCGACAGGAAGAAGCGGATCTGCTCCTCGCCGGTCAGGGCCGGGTGGAAGGCCACGTTCTCGGGCAGGTAGGCCACCTGCGTGCGCGCCTGGCCCGAACCGGGCGCGGCGCCGCAGACCGACACGTCGCCCGAAGTGGCGGGGATCAGGCCGAGGATGATCTTCATCATCGTCGACTTGCCGGCGCCGTTGTGCCCCAGAAGCGCGACCCGCATGCCGGGGCCGACTTCGAAGGAAACGTCGCTCAGCGCATCGACTGTCCCGAACCGCTTAGTGAGTTGAGAGATTTTCAAGGTCGGTGTCATCTAGCGGTCCTGTGGTCCAGCGCCCCGCCACTTCGGCCGCCTGCGCGGCGATGTCGGGGGGGACGGGAATGTCGATCGGTTGCATGAGCGGAAAGGAATCGCGCACGCCGCCGGGCAGGGTCGCAGGAAAGTTCTGCTGACTCCAGCGGATGAGCTGCACCGCGGGCGATCCCGTCAGAAGGGCCGCCGCCGGCTGCGACCACAGGATCTGGTCCATCAGGTCGTTGGGCCGATAGGCGCCGTCGGCGATGCCGTCGCCGTTCAGATCGAAGCCGGGGTTGTCGGACCAGTAGTTGCCGTGTCCGTCATGGCTCCATTCCAGATAGCGGGTGCCGACGAATTTCACCTGTTCCTGATTGCCGATGAAGGCGTTGGCGGTGATGACATTGCGTTCCGATCCGGCGGTATAGTGGATGCCGATGCCGCAACCCTCGAAGCGGTTGTTGTAGATCAGGTTCAGGCTGGCGTTGTAGACGAACAGGCATTTCTTCGTGCCGCCCTGCACCAGGTTGCCGCTGATGTCGGCATTGTTGGCATAGTTCAGCGCGATGCCGTGGTCGCGGTCGCCCAGACTCAGGTTGTCCTGCACCACGGCGCGATCCGAATTCATCACCGCGAATCCGAGGTGGTTGCCGATCGAGACATTGCCGATCAGTTCGGTGTTGCGGGTATACATGAAATGCACGCCGAACCGCAGGTCGCGGAAGGTGTTGTCGCGATAGAAGCTGTCGGACGATGCGTTCGAGAAGATGCCGTCGCGCCCGTAGCGGATCGAGTTCCCCTCGATCAGCGTGCCGGGGCTGTTCCAGATGTAGATGCCGTTGCCGCGTTCGTTCATGTGCAGCACGCGGGTGCCGATGATCTCGTTGCCGGTCACGCGGGCGTCATGGCCGCCGTGCACGTCGATGCCGTGCATGTTCTCGAAGAGATACAGGTTTTCGACCACGGCGCGGTCGGCCTCGCGGCGGATCTTCACGCCCGAGTCCAGATCCTGGTTGCGGTGCCCCGACCCGGTGACGGTGAACCCCGAGAGCGTCACGTCCGGGGCGTCGATGGTCACGACCGTGCCCTGACCCATGCCGTCGATCACCGCATCGCGGCTGCCGGTGATGGTCAGGGGGCGGTCGATGGTGACGGCGCCCAGGTGGACGCCGTCATCGAGGACCAGCACATCGCCGGGGTGCGCCCCGGCGATGGCCCGTGCCAGGCAGCCCTCGCAAGGCGCCACGCTGCGCTCTTCCGCCAGGGCGGGAAGGGCTGCGGCAAGGGCGACAAAGGCAAGGACGTGCCTGATCATGGTCAGTTGGCCTTCGGACGAACGAACATGCGACCGCGCATTTCCATATGCAGCGCATGGCAGAACCACTGGCAGTAATACCAGTATACGCCCGGGTTGGCAGCCACGAACGTGACCGAAGCGGTGGCCTGCGGCGAGATCTCCATGGCGACGCCGTGGTTGCCCAGGGTGAAGCCATGCGTCAGGTCGTCGATCTCGTCGAGGTTGGTGATGATCACCGTGACCTCGTCGCCCTCGTTCACTTCGAAGCTGTTGAGCGAGAAGCTCGGCGCCACGCTCGTCATGTAGACGCGGACCTTGGTCGGATCGTTCGGGTCGCGGATGACATCCTCGCACCAGTCGTCGATGTCGATGCCGTCGGCCTCGGCCTGGGCCCGGGTTTCGGCCCACATCGGATCCTGACGATCCCAGACCGACTTGAGCACCGGGGCAAGGATCGCCGGATCGACCGCGATCGCATCGTGGGGTTCCGCGAAGGTCGGGCCGTCATGGACCAGAACCATCTTGTCGCCCGAGATGTCGATGAGCTGGTCGTTCTCGGCCTTGAGCGGGCCCACGTTGAGGAAGCGGTCCTTCGAGAACTTGCACAGACAGACAAGCCAGTTGCTCTGCGCATCGACCGTCTCGCCCATCACCGTCTTGAGGTGGCCGGGCTGGTAGTGCACGTCGATCTTGTCCTTGATCGGGTCCACGGCTTCGCCGGCATAGGCCTTGATCGCGTCTTCGATGTTCCACTTCACCACCTGGCTGTCGAGGAACAGCGAGGTATAGGCGTTGCCGCGGCCGTCAAAGGCGGTGTGGAGCGGGCCAAGGCCCAGTTCCGGTTCCGCCACGACGCAGGAGCGCAGGTCGACCTCTTCGGCGGGCTTCTCGAACAGCGCGTCGAACTTGGTCACGTCGAGCACCGTCACCGTCGGCGACAGCTTGCCACCGATGCACAGGTGCTTGCGGTCCGGGGCCATGTTGCAGCCGTGCGGGTTGTTCGCGATCGGCACATAGCGGGTGAACTGCGAATTCGCCTGCTTGCGGCCGTCAAGAACCTTGGCGCCGTTGATCTCTTCGAATTCGCCGGCGGCGATCGCCCGTTCGATCTCGGCGATGTTGAAGATGACCACATGGTCCATCTCCGACTCGGTCATCTCCTCGAGGGTCATGCCCATCTCGGAGTTGTAGGAAGTCGAGAAGGCCCACTTGCCCTCGTAGTCGGCATCGCAGTTGTCGAGGTTGCCCGAGACGAGCACCTGCCACGCCACCTGCCATTCGTCCGCGTTGACCGCCGTGAACACGTTCACATAGGTCGACACGTCGTCCATCGTCGTGCCGTCGTTGATGAGCGGGGCCTCATCCTCGCCGTTGCAGAAGACGTAGTTGGAGCGCGGCCACTTCTGCGGACGCAGGCCGTGGATGGCCTTGGCGTTCGGAACCTCGAGGATCGCGTCGCACTTCATCACGTCGGCACGAACCCGCGCCACGCGGGTGTTAGCCTTGTCGTTCATGAACAGGTAGCGGCCGTCGTACTTGCCCTCGGTAAAGGACATGTGGACGTGGTGCAGGTCGCCGTGGTCGTGGATGCGCTTGCCGTTGGCGGCAAGGTGCTTCTTCGTCTTCTCGGTCATCGTGCGCTCGTGGATGCGCAGCGATTCGTTCGTCTGGCCCCAGCCGGTGGCCGAGCAGCGGTTGAACACCGGCACCCGCATCAGCTCGCGCATCGACGGGACGCCGAGGATGCGCATCTCGCCGCTCTGGCCCGAGGACCAGAAGCCGTAATACTGGTCAAGCTGGCCGGGCGCGATGTTGAACTCGCTCGTGGCCTGGGCCGCGGCCGGGGTGCCCGCCGCAACCGCGACGGCCGCACCCGCACCGATGGCCGCCGGGCCAAGCGCGAGGCGCCCGCCGACGGCGCCGGCGATCGCCGCGCCTCCGGCAGTGGCGCCGAGCAGCGCACGCCGGCTCAGTCCCTTGTTCCGTTCCGTTTCCATGAACCGTCTCCCTTTCCAAACGGTAGTCGTGGGCGTGAAATGGCATGGCCCGGACGGGCCATCCCTGACCCCGCGCGCCCCGCCGGCCGGGGCCGGCGGTCGCGTCAGGGCCGTTCTTACGACCGGGCCGGGTCCGCCGACCGGTGCCTGCCTGATCCTTCAGGGGGTTCAACGGTCAGCGAGTGGTCCGTCCCTGCGGATTCCCGTCTCCCTTTCAGACGGTCGTCCGCGCCGTGGCGTTGGGATGGCCCGCGGGGGGCCGTCCCAGGTCTGGCGGCGCGCTGGCGGATGCCTTGGCGCGGCGCTTCAGCTTCTTGATCACGACGGGGCAGCGATCCTCGGACTGGTAGAGAACCTGGCAATGCAGGCAGTCCACGCATTCGTTCGGATTGATCTCGCCCGTCGGATGGATGGCCTGCACCGGGCATTCGATGGCGCAGGTCTGACAGGGGTTGCCGCATTCGTGGTAGCGCTTCAGCCAGTCGAACATCCGCATCCGCGCCGGAATGGCGAGGCCGGCGCCCAGCGGGCAGAGGTAGCGGCAGTAGAAGCGCTCGACGAACAGGCCCGCGATCAGCAGCGCCGCGACATAGGCCACGAAGGGCCAGGCGCGCGCGAACTTGAGGATGATCGCGGTCTTGAAGGGTTCGACTTCGGCCAGATGCTCGGCCTGGTTGAGGCTGACGAGCGAGACACCGAACAGGCCGAGGAAGATCATGTACTTGATCGGCCAGAGCCTTTCGTGCAGGCCCCAGGGCAGGGTCCATTGCGGCACATGCAGCTTGCGCGCGATCTGGTTGGTCAGCTCCTGAAGCGCGCCGAACGGGCACAGCCAGCCGCAATAGGCGCCCCGGCCCCAGAAGATCAGCGCGGCGGCGACCGCGAACCACAGGATGAAGGTCAGCGGATCGAGAAGGAACGCCTGCCACGAGAACCCGTTGATGAACGAGTTGAACAGCGCAAAGATGTTCACGACCGACAGTTGCGCGTTGAAATACCAGCCCAGCACCACCAGCGTGACCGTGAGATAGGCCATGCGGAAGATGTAGAACTTCTTCTCGTTGCGGGTGGCGAACATCTGGAAGAAGAACACCCCCGTCAGCACCACGAGCATGGCGCCCAGGATCGCGATCTTCAGCTTCGAGTCCTGCCAGATGCGCTTCCACAGGGCGGCCTGCGCCGAGGATTCGTCGCTTTGCGCGGCGGCGAGGGCCTCGTCCGTCTGCGCCACGGGCGCGGGCGCCAGCGCGCGCAGATACTGCGGCGGCAACTGGTAGCCAAGGTCGAAGGTCTGGAACACCTTCTCGACCGGGCCGACCTCGCGGTGCACCAGAAGCTGGACGCGGAACGGCTTGGTCGGATCAAAGCCCGAATCGGCCGGGATGCGGAACAGGTCGGTTTCGGTGAACGAGGGCGCGCCCTCGGCGCCGATCGTCACGAGGCGGCGGTGATCGCGGTCGCGGAAGCGCACCGACACGTCGTCCTGGATCAGCACGATGCGGTCGAAGATGCCGCCGCGCACATAGCCCGAGCCCTTGAAGCTGTAGAGGCCGCGGCCCATCACCGCGATCGCGTTCTCGCCGGGTTCGAGCCAGGACACGAGATTGGCCTCGTCGCCCGGCTGAAGCACCGCTTCGCCGATGCGGGGCACCGACACGAGGCCCACATACATGTCGATGAAGGTCGCGTCGCCCGGTTCGGTCAGGGCGCGTTCGGCGGCGCGCGGATCGGGGGTCTGCGCGAAGGCCGCGTTCACCTGTGCCACATCGAGCGACAGCCGCCGCAGCGTGCCGTCCCCCTCCATCTGTATCCAGTCGCCGGCGGGCGGGGCGTCGGGGTTGATCTCGAACTGCGGGCCGGTGTCGGCCACCTCGGCGGCAAGCCCGCCCAGGCCCAGCGCGCGCGCCACCCGGATGCCCGAGCGCACGATCGAATCGTCGATCACCATCACCGTGACCGTCGCGCCCGAGATGATGTCCACGTCATGCGAGGTGCCGCCCGACTGCGCCTCGGCCACCAGATCGAGGCCGGTATAGCTCTCGACCAGGGCGCGCACCCGCGCCTCGGGGATGCCGATGAGGACGATCGGTTCGGAATGCTGCACCAGCCGGACGCCGGTCACCGTCCCTTCGGGCGACAGTGCGACCATGGTGTGGATCGGCTTGCCGGAATAGCCGGTGGTGCCCACGAAATCCGAGGTGACAAAGGCCCAGGCCACCGTCTCGCCGCCGGACAGGACCGGGGCGACCGGCAGGTCGCTGCGAATCGGGCCGAATCCGTCGGCGCCGGGAACAAGGTCGCCTGCCGCCTGCTGCGGGAGCAGTTGGGCAAGCACGCTTTGCGCCGCGGCTGGCAAGGAAAGAAACAGACTCAGCGCAAGTGAAAGCAGAAGTCTGGTCAGGGTCATGCGCTGGCTCCGCTCTTGTTCGGCCGGAATCTGGCCGGTCGGTTCGGCCCCCCAATAGGCTTCATGAAGGGGGCGCACTTTGATCGGGATCAAACTCGGCACGGGTTATTCTGCAATGCGGCGAAACGCGCGTCCGGCGCCCTTGGCCGCCACCATATTTTCATGGGGCGCGCGGGTTTGCCCGGCTGTTTTCCTGCGGGATTGTGTGTCCCGCGCGCCCTGCGACAAATTGTCGGACAGAAAAACCGTATTGTCGATACTAGTTAAAGACCGTGCCGGAGCGCTGCGGTGCGGCATGATCCGGTGCGGATCCCGGGGCACACTGCCCCGCCAGACGGAGAGTGACATGACTTTCGCAATCAGGGCCGCGGCCCTTGCCCTCATCGCCGCAGCGGCGGCCGGCCCGGCCCTTGCCGCCGAGCACGAGGTGCAGATGCTCAACCGCGGCGAAGCGGGCCCGATGGTGTTCGAGCCGGCCTTCGTGCAGGCCGAACCGGGCGACGTGATCCGCTTTGTCCCGGTGGACCGCGGCCACAATGTCGAATCGATCGAGGGGCTGCTGCCCGAGGGGGTTGACGCCTTCAAGGGCGACATCGACGCGCCCTACGAACTCACCGTCACCGAGGAAGGCGTCTATGGCGTGAAATGCACCCCGCATTTCGGCATGGGCATGGTGATGCTGATCGAGGTCGGCGAGGGCGACCTGTCGCAGGTCGGGGAGGTGCGCCTGCCCCGCAAGGCGGCCGAACGCATGGAGACGATCATCGCCGGGGTCGGCTGACCGCCCGCATTGTCGCGCAGCCAGCGAAACACGGGGGGCCGGGCCGCAGGGTCCGGCCCGTCTTGTCCGGCCCGTCTTGTCCGGCCCGCTTTGCCCGGTCCGCTTTGTCCGGCCCGTCCTGCTTGTCCCGTTCCATCCGGCCCGATGCGCCGGATCGGTGGCATCACGCCGGGCGGGCGGACTTTCGGGCTTCGTGCATTGCCCCCGCCGGGGGGGCGCCCTATGGTCGCGCGACGGCCAGAGCGGACCAGATCATGCCCAGACCCTTTGGCGCCGGCGCCATCGCGCTTGCGCTCATGCTTGCGTTTCCTGCTGCCGGGCCCGCCCGCGCCGGAGAGGATGCGGGTGCCTATCTTGCGGCGCGGCTGGCGCTGGGCGCGGGCGACTTCGCCACTGCCTCGGCCTATCTGCTGACCGCCATCGCCGGGGATCCGAGCAATCCGCGCCTGCTCGAGACCGCGATCGTGGCGCAGGTGGCGCGCGGCGAATTCGCCCGTGCCGAACCGCTGGCGCAGATGATGCACGACGCGGGCCTTGCCAGTCAGCGCGCCGCCATGGTCACGCTGGGCGCGCGGGTGCGCGCGGGCGACTGGGCCGCGATCCTGGCCGAACCGCCCGCCGGTTCCTCGGGCCTCAGCCCGCTGGCCGATGCCCTGTCGCGCGGCTGGGCGCAGGTGGGCGCGGGCAACATGCAGGCCGCCCTCGCCGCCTTTGACGCCATGGCCCGGACCCCCGGCATGCGGCCCTTCGCGCTGTATCACAAGGCGCTGGCGCTGGCGCTGGCCGGGGATTTCGAGGGGGCGGACGCGATCCTGTCGCTGCCGCCGGGGCAGGGCGGGCTTCAGCCGTCGCGGCAACTGGTCATGGTGCGCGCCCAGGTCCTGAGCCAGCTTGACCGCGGGGACGAGGCCCTTGCCCTCATCGAGCAGACCCTCGGGCGGGTGGACGATCCGGCCCTTGCCGCGCTGCGCGACCGGCTTCTGGCCGAGGGGGCGCTGCCCTTCACCATGGTGCGCGATGCCGCGGGCGGCATGGCCGAGGCGTGGTATTCCATCGCCGCTGCCCTTGTGGACGAGACCGACGACCTGAACGTGCTGTTTCACGGCCGCATGGCGCTGGCGATGAACCCGGCGCATGTGGATGCGCTGTTCCTTGTCGCGCAGATCCTTGAACGGATGGAGCGGTTCGATCTGGCGCGCGCGGCCTATGGCGCGGTGCCGCCGGATCATCCGCTGTTCCCGGGCGCCGAACTCGGCCGTGCCGACGTGCTGCGCCGCGCGGGCGATACCGGCGCCGCGATCGAGGTGCTGACCGCGCTGGCCCGCAGCCATCCCGATTTCGCCCCCGGCCTTGCCCGGCTGGGCGATGCCCTGCGCATCGCCGGACGCCATGCCGAATCGATCGGCCCCTATGACCGCGCGCTCGATCTGGGCGGGGCGGACAATCCGGGGCGCTGGCGGCTGCTCTACTCGCGGGGGATCGCGCATTTCGCGCTTGACGACTGGGAACTGGCCGAAGCCGATTTCGCCGCCGCCGTGGCGCTGCGCCCCGATCAGCCGTCCTTGCTCAATTTCTACGGCTATTCCCTGGTCGAACGGCATGAACGCCTGGACGAGGCCCTGTCCATGATCGAACGCGCGGTCGCCCTCGATCCGGAGAACGGCGCCTATGTCGACAGCCTGGGCTGGGCCTTGTTCCGGCTGGGCCGGCTGGACGAGGCGGTGGAGACGCTCGAGCGGGCGGCCGCGCTCGAATCGGCCGATCCGGTGGTGAACGATCACCTGGGCGATGCCTATCTTGCGGTCGGCCGCCAGCGCGAGGCGCGGTTCCAGTGGCTGCGCGCGCTGTCGTTCGGCCCCGACGAGGCCGAGGCCGAGGCGATCCGCCGCAAGCTCGAGACCGGGATCGCCGGCACCGAGGCCGGGACCGGCGGGCAGGGCGATACGGCACAGGGGGCGACGGGGTCCGGTGGATAGCGGTTTCGCCCCGGCCAAGGTGAACCTGGCCCTGCATGTGACCGGGCGCGGCGCGGACGGGTATCACCTGCTTGATTCGCTTGTGGTCTTTGCCGGGCTGGGCGACCGGATCGGCGCCACGGTGTCGCAGCACATGGGCCTTGCGGTCGAGGGGCCCTTTGCGCCAGGCGTGCCGGTCGATGAGCGCAACCTCGTGCTTCAGGCGGCACTGCTGCTGGCCTCGCGCCGCAAGGTGCGGCTGGGCGCACAGATCCGGCTGACCAAGGTGCTGCCCCATGCGGCCGGGGTCGGCGGCAGTTCCTCCGACGCCGCGGCGACGATCCGGCGGCTGGCCGAGTTGTGGCATGTCGCTCCGCTCCTGCCCGATGACGCGGATGTGCTCGCGCTTGGGGCCGATGTGCCGGTCTGCCTGACCGCGCCCGCGCCCCGGCGGATGCGGGGCATCGGCGAGATCCTCGATCCCTGGCCCACCCTGCCGCCCGCCGCGCTGGTGCTGGTCAATCCGCGGGTCGAACTGCCGACCGCCGATGTCTTTCGCGCGCTCGAGCGGCGAGCCAATCCTCCGCTCGATTCTGCGCCGCCGCCGGGGTTCGATGCCTTCACCGCCTGGCTGGCCCGGCAGCGCAACGATCTCGAGGAACCGGCGCGCGCCCTGGCGCCGGCGGTGGGCGCGGTGCTGGAACGGCTGCGGCAGGCGCCCGGCGTGGTGCTGGCGCGGATGTCGGGATCGGGGGCGACCTGCTTTGGCCTGTGCCGCGACCTGGCCCAGGCGAAACGGGCGGCCAAGGCGATCCAGATCACCGAACAGGGCTGGTGGGTGGCGCCGGTGCCGATCCTGTCCTGACCGGCGTGCTCAGGCGATCCGGCTGACGACGTAACCGGCCAGATCGGACAGCATGTCGCGCAGATCGCCCGGCGGCACCGGTTCCAGCGTCGCCTGTGCCCGCGCCGCCCAGTCGCGCGCCGTGTCGCCGGTCGATTCCAGCGCCCCGTGCCGGGTCATGAGGGCATGCGCCTCGGCCACGTCGCCGTCGGTGACCTGGCCGCGCGCGATGGTGCGTTCCCAGAAGGCGCGTTCGGTCCCTTCGGCGCGGGCGATGGCCCGGATCACCGGCAGCGTGAGCTTGCCTTCGCGCAGATCGTCTCCGCGGTTCTTGCCGATGGCATCGGTGCCCGCATAATCGAGCAGGTCGTCCGCGATCTGGAAGGCGATGCCAAGGGCATCCCCATAGGCAAAGAGCGCCGCCTCGACCGCGGGCGCGGCCCCGGCGATCACCGCCCCCACCCGCGTTGCCGCAGAAAACAGCGCCGCGGTCTTGCCGCGCACGATGCGGATATAGGTATCCTCGCCGGTCGCCAGATTGCGCGCCGCGGTCAGTTGCAGCACCTCGCCCTCGGCGATCGTGGCCGAGGCATCGGCGAGGATGTCGAGGACGCGCAGGTTTCCCGTCTCGACCATGAGCTGGAACGACCGCGCGAACAGGTAGTCGCCCACCAGCACCGACGACTTGTTGTCCCACAGCAGGTTGGCCGTGGGCCGGCCGCGCCGCTGGCGGCTTTCGTCCACCACGTCGTCATGCAGCAGCGTGGCGGTATGGATGAACTCGACCGTGGCGGCGAGATGGACATGATACGGCCCCGCATAGCCGCAGGCGCGCGCCGCCGCGAGGGTGAGCATCGGCCGCAGCCGCTTGCCCCCCGCCTCGATCAGATGCGCGGTCACTTCGGGGATGCGCGGCGCATGGTCGGATGCCATGCGCGCCCGGATCATGGCGTTCACCGCCTCAAGATCATCGGCCAGCCGTGAGGCCAGCCGCTCCTGCGGTTTCAGCGCGGCGGTATCGAGGCTCATGGTTGCGGTCCGCTCGACTTCCGTTGGGGTCATGCCTAGATCGGTGTCATGAAAGAGCTTCTGCGCACCAACGACCCGACGGTCATCGCCTTTGCCTCGGCCCTTCTGGGTGGCGAGGGTATAGAGTGCTTCGTGCTCGACGTAAACACGAGCATCCTCGAAGGCAGCATCGGCATCCTGCCGCGGCGCGTCATGGTGATCGACGCCGACCACGACGAGGCGCGGCAGATCCTGGCCGACAACGGCATCGACCTTGGCTGAGGTCACGCGCGACGCCTTTCTGGGCGGTCGGGTCATGGCGTGGCAGCCGCGGCCGGGATACCGCGCCGGGGCGGATGCCGTGCTGCTGGCTGCGGCGGTGCCGGTCCGCACCGGCGAGGCGGTCCTCGAACTGGGATGCGGGGTGGGGGTGGCGGCGCTTTGCCTCTGCGCGCGGGTGGCGGGGGTTGCGGCCGAGGGCGTGGAAATCCAGCCGGCCTATGCCGCCCTTGCCCGGCGCAACGCCGCCGGCAACGGCCTCGACCTGACCGTGCACGAGGCCGACATCGCGGCCCTGCCGGCGGAACTGCGCGCGCGCTCATTCGCGCAGGTGATGATGAACCCGCCCTATTTCGACCGCACCCGGGGTCACGCCGCCCGCGACGCCGGCCGCGAGGCTGCATTGGGCGGGGGAGCGGTGCTGCACGACTGGATTTCGGCGGGGGTGAGGCGGCTTCTGCCGGGGGGACGGCTGACCCTCATCCATCGCGCGGCGCGGCTGGGCGAGATTCTGGCCGCCCTCGATTCGCGCATGGGGGGCGTGGTGATCCGGCCCGTCGCCCCGCGTGCCGGGCGCGAGGCGCTGCATGTCATCGTGCAGGCGCGCAAGGGGGGGCGCGCGCCCCTGCGCCTGCTGGCGCCGCTGGTGCTGCACGCGGGCGACAGCCACCCCGGCGACATCGACCATTTCACCCCCGAGGCGGCCGCGATCCTGCGCGACGGCGCTGCCCTGAACATGGGTTGAACGGGCCGGCACTTGCGGCCTTGCGGTTGCGCACCCATTTCAGATGACAGGGGACGAGAAACGTGCTGCACTTGAATTCCATGCCATGAACGGAGGTAGCTACATGAGCCTGACTTCGCACATCCAGGAACTGCGGAAGAAGCATCAGGCGCTCGATGACGCCATCGAGGCCGCGCAGCGCCAGCCCGGGCAGGACGACCTCGAGATCGCGAAGCTGAAGAAGCAGAAACTCCACCTGAAAGAGGAGATCGCCCGCCTCAGCGAGGCCTGAGACATTTCCCCCCGGACCGCCCGCCACAGGCCGCGGGCGGGACCGGCGGGGATCGGGGGGGATCAGGCGACGGCCCGGCGCCGCCCTTCGATGCGTTGCCGGATCCCGTCCTGCAAGAGGCCGCGCCCGGTGCCGTGCTGGTAAAGATGGTGGTCCGGGTTCGCGTTCACCTCGGATATCAGCGCGCCCTCGTCGGTCAGGAACACGTCCCAGCCCAGGATACCGTGCCCGGCAAGGGCCGCATGACCGGCCAGGACGATGGCGCGGGCCTGCGCGAAATGCGGCAGAAGAAACCCCTTCAGCGGTTCGTCGGGGTTCTGCCAGTGGATCGGCTCCGGCCCGGCCGGATCGGCCAGGTTGCGCAGCCGGATCACCCGCCCCTCCTGCGGATCGACCAGCGCCCAGACCCGCGGCCGGCGCGACGGCCCGTCATGCATGGACCCGACCGCCGGGCATTTCAGCACCGCATAGAGGATTTCCGGCCCCTCCGGCCCGATCAGCGTGACCAGACGCAGCGATCCGGTCGCCTGTCCCAGATGGCTGCGCAGCGCCGTGGCGTTGCGCAGGCGCGGCTGGAACAGATAGCCTTGGGGATAGCTGCCGGCGATTTCCCGCGCGAGGGCATCGACCGGCGCCTCGCGCCCGTCGGCCAGGCGCAGATGCCCCGCGGCGCCGGGCCCGTCCACGGCAAAGGCCCCGAGGCTCCAGGACGCATCCAGCGGCTTGCCGAAAAGGGGCCCCTGCTGCGCCGCGAGGAATGCGGTCAGCGCCGCCTCGTCGCCCAGCACCGGAACCGCCGCCTGACCGCCGCCCGCCCGGAACAGCGCCGTCACCGGCGCGACCGGAAGACCGCGCGCCCCCGGAAACTCGAGCGCCCCGAGAAACTCGAGCGCGCCAAGCTTGTCGACGATGGTCGCATCCATCTGCGGCAGGCGTCGGTCGCGCAGCGAATCGTTCAGGCTCCGGTTGTCGCGGGTGGGGACATGGGCCCGGATCGCGTCCCAGCCGATGCCGGGCCGATACAGCGCCAGATCCAGATATTCCTGCGGTGTCATATGCCCATGCCGCAGGCGAAGGGTCAGCAGGCGCCACATCAGCGTCCAGATGCCGGGGCAGCCATGCGACAGCGCATAGCCGACCGTCGCGGCAATATCCGGCTCCTTGGCCTCTTGCGCGGCGGTGAGCCAGCCCGCGCCCTCAGGCAAGGTATTGACCACCATTCGCCGAAATCGTCGATCCGGTGATGTAGCCGGCATTGTCCGCCGCAAGGAAAACCACACAGCGCGCGATTTCCTCGGCCTCGCCCAGACGGCCGACCGGGATTTGCGGCAGGATCACCTCGTTCAGCACCTTTTCCGGCACCGCCTGCACCATCTCGGTGTTGATATAGCCGGGGCAGACCGCATTCACCGTGATCCCGGCCCGCGCCCCCTCGAGGGCAAGCGCCTTGGTGAATCCCAGATCGCCGGCTTTGGCGGCGGAATAGTTCACCTGCCCGAATTGCCCCTTCTGCCCGTTGATCGAGGAAATGTTGACGATCCGGCCGAACTTGCGTTCGCGCATTCCCGGCCAGACCACATGCGTCATGTTGAACAGGCCGGTCAGGTTGGTGCCGATCACCGCGTTCCACTGGTCGGGCGTCATGCGGTGAAAGGGGGCGTCACGGGTGATGCCGGCATTGTTCACTAGCACCTCGACCGGGCCGCCAAGGGCCGCCTCGACCCGGGCCACGCCGGCGGCGCAGGCGGCATGATCGGCCACGTCCCATTTGAAGGCGGGGATCCCGGTTTCGGCCGAAAAGGCCGCGGCGGCATCGTCATTCCCGGCATAGCTGGCGGCAACGGCATAGCCTTCGGCCTTCAGGGCCCGGGAAATGGCCGCGCCGATACCGCGCGATCCGCCGGTGACAAGAGCGATTCGAGCCATGGGATTTTCCTTCCGAGAGGGGGACCTGATCCCATGGTTATGCACGCAAAGGCCCGCGGGCAAGAAGTCTCGCACGCGGGCCGGCAAGAATTGATAGCGCTATCAGCGTTCGACGCAGAGGGCGACGCCCATTCCGCCGCCGATGCACAGCGTGGCAAGGCCCCTTTTTGCATCGCGCCGGCGCATTTCGAACAGGAGCGTGTTCAGGATCCGCGCGCCCGAGGCGCCGATCGGGTGGCCGATGGCGATGGCGCCGCCGTTCACGTTCACGATCGCCGGATCCCAGCCCATGTCCTTGTTCACCGCACAGGCCTGGGCGGCGAATGCCTCGTTCGCCTCGACAAGATCGAGGTCCGACACCTTCCAGCCCGCCTTTTCCAGCGCCCTGCGCGAGGCCGGGACCGGGCCGCAGCCCATGATCGAGGGGTCGATCCCCGCCGTGGCCCACGAGGCGATGCGGGCCAGCGGCTCGATCCCCTGACGTGCCGCGTCCTCTTCGGACATCAGCAGGACACCCGCCGCCCCGTCATTGAGGCCGCTGGCATTGCCGGCGGTGACGCTGCCATCCTTGGCAAAGGCCGGGCGCAGTTTCTGCATTCCATCAAGCGTGGCGCCATGGCGGATGTATTCGTCCTGATCGACGCTCACATCGCCTTTGCGGCCCTTGATCGTATAGGCCACGATCTCGTCCGCGAAACGGCCGGCCTTTTGCGCGGCCTCGGCCTTGTTCTGGCTGGCGAGGGCGAATTCGTCCTGCATCTCGCGGGTGATTTCCCAGCGGGCGGCGACATTCTCGGCGGTCTGGCCCATGTGGTAGCCGTTGAACGCATCCCACAGCCCGTCACGGATCATCGTGTCGACCATGGCGAGGTCGCCCATCTTCTGCCCGGCGCGCAGATGCGCGCAATGCGGCGAGAGGGTCATGTTCTCCTGCCCGCCGGCGGCAACCACCCGCGCGTCGCCCAGCATGATCTGCTGCGCGCCGAGCGCCACCGCCCGCAGGCCCGAACCGCAGACCTGATTGATGCCCCAGGCCGCCGATTCGATCGGCAGGCCCGCCTTCACATGCGCCTGCCGCGCCGGGTTCTGCCCCTGTCCGGCGGTCAGGACCTGGCCCAGGATCGTCTCGCTCACCGCGGCGGGGTCGATGCCGGCGCGTTCCACCAGCGCGCGCAGCACCGCGGCGCCTAGATCGTGGGCCGGGACGGTGGCAAAGGCGCCGCCGAAGGAACCGACGGCGGTTCGGGCGGCAGAGGCGATGACGACACGGGACATGGGGACTCCTTTCATGTCGGGAGGCGCGCGCAGGAGGGGCGCCGGTCTCGACGAATCCTTAGGCGCTGGGGCGGCGGGCGGCAATTGCCTTTTGCCGCAGGGCAGCAACCGGGCGCTCAGATCGTGGGTTTCGGCCGTCCGAACAGATAGCCCTGAAGGCAGTCGACGCCGATGCGCACCAGATGCGCCGCCTCCTCGCGGGTTTCGACCCCTTCGGCGATGGTGAACATCTCGAACTGGCGGGCGACGGTGACCAGCGCCTCGGTCAGCACCTGGTTGTCGGGAGAACTGTCGATCGCGCGCACGAACAGCGAATCGATCTTCACCATGTCGAAGAAGAAATCCTTCAGATGCCGGAACGAGATCAGCCCCGCCCCGAAATCGTCCAGCGCGAAGGACACGCCGCGCGGCTGCATCCGCGCCATGAACCGCACCACCACCTCCGGCAGGAGCATGGCGGACCCTTCGGAAATCTCGAGGATGAGCCGCGCGCCGATGTCCTGATCCGCCGCCAGCCCGCTTTCGAGCGCATGGATCCAGGCCCCATCGGCGATCGAGCGGGCCGACATGTTGATGGCCAGCCGCAGCCCGGGATTGAGGCGCAGCATCTCGAGCCCGAGCCGCAGCGACACCCCGTCGATATCGCGGCCAAGCGCGGTTTCCTCGACGCTGGCCATGAACCAGCCGGCCGGCAGGATACGCCCGGCCGGATCGAGCAGGCGGATGAACCCTTCGTGAAAGGCGACCCGCCCGGTGCTGCGCGCCGCCACCACCGGCTGAAAGGCAAGCTGCGCGCGGTTGTGGCGCAGCGCCTCGGCCACGAGGGCGGGAATGTCGGCATCGCGCGACGCCATCGCATGGCTGAGCGGATCGAGCGGCGCGCGCCCCTCGGCCGCCGGGTTGTTGCGGGATCGCTGCATCGTCACTTCCCCTGGTCGTCGGCCCGTTGTGCCCGACCGGGGTAAAGGTTGCGTTGATGTCGCGGATTTTCCGCAAATCGGCCGCAATCGGCAGGACCGGCGGCAGAACCGATCGCAGGACCGGCGGCGGGCCGGCGTCACCAGCGCGACAGCGCCGCCTCGTCCTGCGCCGTGGACTCGACCCAGCGGGCCCCCGCGCGCGTGATCTCCTTCTTCCAGAAGGGCGCGCGCGACTTCAGCCAGTCCATGAGGAACTCGGCCCCGCCAAAGGCCGCGCCCCGATGCGGTGCGGCGGTCAGGACCATCATGATCACCTCGCCCGGCGCCATCCGCCCGTGCCGGTGGATCACCCGCACGGCACTCAGGCCGAATCGCCTGCGCGCCTCCTCGACCATGGCGGCGATGGCGCGGGCGGTCATGGCCGGGTAATGCTCGATCTCCATGGCCAGAAGCCCGCCCTCGACATCGCGCACGATCCCGGTGAAACTGACCACCGCGCCGGCCGCGCCGGGGGAAAAGGCCCCGAGTTCCGCCCCCGGATCAAAGGGCGCCTCCTGCACGCGGACCTCCATCAGCCCCCCGTCATCGGCGGAAAGAACGCGACCTCGCGCACACCCGCCAGCGGCGCGTCGAACCCCGCAAGTTCCTGGTCAAGCGCGACGCGCACCGCGCGCAGGTCCGCAAAGGCGGCGGCATAGCGTTCCTCGCGCGCACAAAGCTCGGCCACGAGGGCGCGCACGGTGGGCGCGCCGGTCTCGACCCGCTCCTGCGACAGGCCGATCCGCTCGCGCAGCCAGGCGAAATAGAGAACGTCCACACTCATGCCCGGTCCCTGAGCAGTGGCAGCGCCTTGCGGAAATAATCCCAGCCGGTGATCGCGGTCAGCGCCGCGGCAAGCCAGATGAGCGTCAGCCCCGCCCGCGCCGCCACACCCGCCCAGGTATAGCCGTCCGGCAGGATCCCCGACCCCACGCGCGGCGGGCGGCCCGCCTCGACATAGGCCAGGCCAAGGCCAAGGAACAGCACCGCGATCGCGATCATCTGCGCGGTGGTCTTCCACTTGGCCAGCTTCGTCACCGTCAGCGCCCCCGCGCGCGCGCCCAGGTATTCGCGCAGGCCCGAGACGAACACCTCGCGGAACACGATCACGGTCGCGGGCAGGATGAGCCAGGGGTTCATGCCGGAATAGCCGGTGATGACCATGATCGCGATCATCACCATGGCCTTGTCCGCGATCGGGTCGAGCATGGCGCCGAACCTGGTTTCCTGCTTCCACAGGCGCGCGAGGTAGCCGTCGAAGTAATCGGTGATCGCCGCGCCGACGAACAGGGCAAGCGCGGCCCAGTCGGCCCAGGGGCGGTTGAAGTAGAGGAACATCACCGGCACCCCCGGCGCCGCCAGAAGCCGCAGGATGGTGAGGGTGTTGGGGATGGTCCAGATCTTCATGCGGCGAACCTAGGCGCAATCGGGGGGCGAATCCAGATGGTGCGGCAATTCGCGAATTGCCGCGGGCGCGGGCGGCGGCACCGGGGCGGGCGGCGCTGTTGCGGCAATTCGCGAATTGCCGGTGCCCGGCCGGGGGGCGCGCGCGCTCAGAGGTCGAACGCCCCCTGCGCGCCCCGGTCCTCTTCGCGGGCGGCGCGTCTGAAGGTGTCTTCGCGGCGGGCGGGCAGGTGCACGGCGCGTTCGCGCAGTTGCATCGCCTGCTCCACGGTCACGATCTGCAATCGCGGGACGGGGGCAAAGCCCGGCTCTTCGTGCAGACCCGCGCTCGCGGCCTCGGTGACCATCGGCTTGGTCGGTTCGGTCAGGGTGAGGAACACGCCGATCCCGGCCTTTTCCCGCCCGATCACGCCCTTGAGGTCGCGGATCATGCTGACGCCCACGTTGTCCCCCGCCTTGACCGAGACGACGCCAAGGCCGGTCTTGCCGAAGTAAAGCCGCCCGTCGAGGCCCCGGTCCGCGCCCTTCTTGCCGAAGTTGCCGGGCTGGGCGGCGATGAGCGAGAGCGCCCATTTCTCGAATTCATGATACTTGCCGCGCGCCGCAAGGTCGCGGGCGGCGTGGATGTCTTGCGGGACGCCGTGGGTGGTGAACTGCACGGCAGGAAAGGCATCGCGCAGGCGTTTCTCGATCAGGCCGATGGCGAGGTGGGTGATGTCGATGCCGATCCATTGCCGCCCCAGTTTCTGCGCCGCATGAACGGTGGTGCCGCAGCCGCAGAACGGATCGAGCACCACATCGCCGGGGTTCGACGAGGCGTTGAGGATGCGTTCGAGCAGGGCGACGGGTTTCTGGGTGGGATAGCCGAGGCGTTCCTGGGCTTGGGAGTTGAGTGGGGGGATGTCGGTCCAGACGTCAGATAGCGGAAGTCCTTCCTGCTCATCTAAGTAGCGCTTGAAGCGGGGAACCTTTCCCGGCCCGGTCTGGACAACTTTCCCTTCTTCGTAAGCTTTCTGCATCCGCTCACGCGTCCAACGCCAAACGCGAGTCACGCCAAGAAACTCATAGGTGAGGTTTGGGCGGTTGGAGTTAGGTGTCCCATCCCGGATGATCACATAGACCCTCGCCGGTCTGCCCTTTTCATGGCAAGGTCGATCCTGCGCGAGGTTCGGGAGGGGGTGCGAGCATGCTGATCTCTTTGCACAAGCAGGCCACCA
>JADYZU010000076.1 GCA_020852925.1 Rubellimicrobium sp.
CCGTCATAGATCGGCGTATTGGTCGAGTGATCCTTGCCATACATCTCGAAATCGACATCAAGCGCCGCCCAGCGGGCGCCGAAGTCCGGCTTCCATTGCAACTTCACCTGCCCGCCCGTCACCGGCAGCGTCCATTCGCGCCCGGCCTCGTCATCGAAGGTCACGGTATGGTTCACCTTGTCCACATGCTTGATCGGCACATACAGCACGCGCCCCGTCTCGGGGTGGATCGGCAGGAAACAGGAATAGGTCTGCTGCCGCTCCTCGCGCAAGGATGCCAGCATGATCTCCATGATCTTCTCATAGCGTTCCGCCGCCAGCCGCAGCGTGTCGTCGAAGCGGCCGGACTTGTAGAACTCGGTCGCACTGATGAACTCGTATTCGAACCCGAACGTATCGAGGAACCGGCGCAGCATGGCGTTGTTATGGGCGCCGAAGCTGTCAAACTGGCCGTAAGGGTCGGGGACCGAGGTCAGCGGTTTTTGCATGTGCTGGCGCAGCATCTCTTGCTGCGGCACGTTTTCGGGCACCTTGCGCATCCCGTCCACGTCGTCGGAAAAACAGATCAGCCGGGTGGGAATGTCGCTGATGATCTCGAACGCGCGACGGATCATCGTCGTTCGCTGCACCTCGCCGAACGTGCCGATATGCGGCAGCCCCGATGGGCCATAGCCCGTCTCGAACAGCACATGGCCCTTCTTCGGCGGTGCCTTCTCATACCGTTTCAGCACGCGGCGCGCTTCCTCGAAAGGCCAGGCTTTTGAGTTCATCGCAGCGTCGCGCAAGGTGGTCATGATCGCACACTTTCAGGGCTATGCGCGGCACCCGTCGTGCCGCAAGGCCCGTCCCTATTGAACCCATCGGCTTTGGTCAATAATTTCAGGGCGAAATCACACAGGACCAATACCCGTGACCCAGACCCTTCCCGCCTTCTCCGCCCAGGACGCGCTCATCGCCCTCATGGTCACGGTCTCCGTCTCTGACGAAACCATCCGCACCGCTGAACTTGTCGCGATCGAGCGTCAGGTCAATCACCTGCCGATCTTCGCCAACTACGACATGGGAACGGTGAAGGAGGTCGCGCAGACCGTCTACCGCATGATGGAGGAGGAGGACGGCCTCGACACCCTCTTCGCCATGGTGCGCGAGGCCTTGCCCGAACGGCTCCATGAAACCGCCTATGCGCTCGCCTGCGATGTGGCAGCCGCCGACGTGCGCCTTGGCCAAAGCGAGCTTCGATTTCTTGAGGAAGTGCGCGAGGAACTGAACATAGACCGCCTTCACGCCGCTGCCATCGAACGCGGTGCGCGCGTGCGCCACATGGTCCTGTAGTCAGGCCCAGCTTCCCAGCAGCCGCAACTGCATCCGCCGCGCCCGCTTGGCCCAGCCCGACGCACCGGGTGGTCGCTCCCTGTCGGCCATCGGCACCGCATCGCGCCGCGCGACATCGGCGGCATGGATCGCAAAGACCCGTTCCTCGCCCGCCGCCGTGGTCAGATACCCCACCAGTCCCGACACGAAGTTCAGGGTTCCGGTCTTGGCCACCACCCGCTGCGGCGCGCGGCCCGCGCCCAGATCGGCGGCATCCTTGAACTTGACCGGCTTCAGGATCGCCCCCAGACCTGCGGCCGGGCCAAGCTGGCGCAGGGCGCCCGCCATCTCCAGCGCCGTCACCCGCGAAGCACCCCCCAGCCCCGAGTGATCGACGAAATGCGCCGCCGTCCCACCGGTCATGCCGCGCAGCCAGTCCCCCATCGCCGCCGCCGATGCCGCATGACCGCCCACCCCGCTGCGCATCGACGCGGCCATGCCAACCGCTTCAGCCGTCAGATTGGTCGAGAACTTCAGCATGTCGCGCAGCACATCCGGCAAGGGTTCGCTTTCCTGCCGCAGAAGTTCGGCCCCATCCGGCAAGTCGGCCAGCACCTCCGTCGCGGGCAGGTCGATACCATGCGCGCCCACCAGCGTGCGAAACACATCGCCCGCATAAAGATCGGGCCGCCTGACCGGCAACCAGCGGCTCCCCCCCTTCCCCCGCGCGGCCCGCGAAACGGTCCAGTCCTCCACCGTTCCCGACTGCGCATGGGTATAGACCGGCAGGTCGCGGGCCACGACCTTCATCCGCGCCACATGGACAGGCGGCACGAACCGCTCCCCCTCGGCGTCGAAGATCGTCTCGTAGTCCCCGCTCACCGGCTTCCATTTGAAGTTCACCCGGTTGAAGTTCAGGTTCAGCCCCGATACCGCCGGGTTGTAGCCCAGCCATTCGGGCTGGTCGCGGTCGATCTCGTCAAGATAGGGCAAGGCCCCCGCCCAGACGCAGAACCGCCCCTCGACCACCTTCACGCCAAGGGCCGCCAGCCGCGCCGCCATGTCGCCCAGATGATCGGTCGACAGCGTCGGATCACCGCCGCCCGCCAGGATCAGATCGCCCCGGACCCTCCCGCCGCTGACCGGGCCGGTTGCCAGAATGCGCGTGACAAACCGGTGGCCCGTGCCAAGCCTATCCAGCGCATAAAGCGCCGTGATCGCCTTCGCCGTCGAAGCGGGCGGCATCCGCCGTCCGCCCTGTCGTTCGGCAAGCACCGCTCCGGTCTTCAGGTCGGCCAGAACGAAACTCACCTCGCCGCCCAGCTTCGCCTCGGCGACCAGAGCCTCGGCCGCCCCGGCCGCCTCAGCCGCAGCCGGAACCGATGACAGGCCCGCCGGCCGCATCCGCGGCAGGGGCGAGACGAAGGGCGCCTCGGCAAGGGCGCGCGCGCCCCATCCCGCAATGAGACCGCCCATCACCCCGCGTCTGGTCAGCCGCATCATGCCGCCGGCTCCCCCGCATCCCGGCGCGCCGGGCGTCCGCCGCGCCATTCCCCCCGCGCCCGGATGGCAGAGGAGGACAGATCGCTCAGCGGCATGTCCAGAAACACCCAGGCCGGCGGCTGCGCCCGCGCCAGCCGCCTAGCCGCTTCCGCGGGCATGCGGTAGCGCGCATACTCATCCGCCGCGCGCGAACCCCGCCCCTCAAGCCGGGTGCCCGGCCGCGCCATCACCGCGATCGGCACCTGCCGCATGATCCACTCCCACTGCTGCCAGCGATGGAACTGCGCCAGATTGTCCGCCCCCATCAGCCAGACGAAGCGCACGCCGGGATAAAGCGCCATCAGCCGCCGCAGGGTTCCGGCCGTATAGCGCGTGCCAAGCCGCGCCTCGATGTCGGTCACGACCACGCGGGGATGGTCCATCACCGCACGCGCCCGCGCGATCCGCTCGGCGATCGGCGCCGGCGGGTCAGGCTTCAGCGGATTGCCCGGACTGACCAGCCACCAGACCCGATCCAGACCCAGCCGCTTCAGCGCCTCGCGCGTCAGATGCGCATGCCCCTCGTGGGCCGGATCGAACGATCCGCCCAGTAGCCCCACGGTCATGCCGCGCGTCGCAATCGGAAATCCCTGTCTCATGCCCTACCGCTATCCGATCAGGCGTGGCCAGGGGAACGGCAATTTCCATGCGTCCCTCCGCCCTGCCGGACACCGGGTCATCCATGCCACGCGGGCGCCGGCACGGCCACCTTGCCGCAGCGCACCTGCGCGATTATCCTTGGGCATCATGGCACCAGACCCGATCGCCCCCGACAGCGACCCCGCCCGCATCGCCATCACGCCCGCCGACCCGGAAAGCCCGGCGGCCCGTGCCTGCCTCGCTGCCTATTTCCAACTGCTGAGTGACCGGATCGACGGGATCAGCGCCAGCCACGTCCCCGACCCGGACCCGGAAGCCGACGCCTATCGCACGC
>JADYZU010000077.1 GCA_020852925.1 Rubellimicrobium sp.
CGCCGCCCAGATGATCGCGATCCGCACCGCCGAGGCCACCGGCCAATCCGACCGCGCGCGGCTGAAGGACGAGCTTTTCACCGAGGACTTCCTGATCGAACGCCCGCTTCTGGCGGCAATGCGGCCCGATCCGACGGGCGCGCCCGTGCTGCTCATCGACGAGTTGGACCGCACCGACGAGCCGTTCGAGGCCTTCCTGCTTGAGGCCCTTTCGGACTTCCAGGTGACGGTGCCCGAGCTTGGCACCATCCGCGCGCCCGCGCCGCCCATCGTCATCCTGACCTCCAACCGCACGCGCGAGGTGCATGACGCGCTGAAGCGCCGCTGCCTTTACCATTGGGTCGATTTCCCCGGCTTCGAACGCGAACTGGCCATCGTCCAGGCCCGCGCGCCCGAGGCCGCCGCGCACCTCTCGCGCGAGGTGGTGGCCTTCGTCCAGCGACTGCGCGGCGAAGACCTGTTCAAGAAACCCGGCGTGGCCGAGACGATCGACTGGGCCAAGTGCCTGATCGCGCTGGATGTCATGGCGCTTTCGCCCGAAGTGATCGCCGATACCCTGGGCGCGATCCTGAAATATCAGGACGATATCCAGCGGATCGAGGGGGCCACGACGCGCAGACTGCTGGACGAGGTGCGCGCCAGCCTTGTCCCGGCCTGACGGCTCAGCGCATGGCCGGAACCCGCCCTGACAATCTGCCCGCCGATGGCAAGCTTGCCGCCAACATCACCCATTTCGCCCGCGCCCTGCGCAAGGCCGGCCTGTCCATCGGGCCGGGCAGGGTGATCGACGCGATCCGTGCGGTCGAGGCGGCGGGCTTCACCTCGCGCCAGGATTTCTACTGGGCGCTGCACGCAAGCTTCGTCGCCCACCCCGAGGAGCGCACGGTCTTTGCCCAGACCTTCCGCCTGTTCTGGCGCGACCCGCAATTCCTGGAGCAGATGATGAGCATGCTCCTGCCCTCGATCCGTGGCACCCAGGAAGAACGCCGCGCCGCCCCCGGCGAGAAGCGGGCGGCGGAGGCGCTTCTGGATGGCGCGCCGCGCCAGCCAGCGCCCCCGCAACGGGCCGGCGAGGGTGCGGAGATCGAGATCGACGCCCGCGCCACCGCTTCGGCCGAGGAACGGCTGCGCAGGCTGGACTTCGAGCAGATGTCGGTAGCCGAACTGGCCGAGGCGCGGCGGCTGGTCGCCAACCTGTCGCTGCCGGTGCGGCCGATCCGGTCGCGCCGCAGCTTCGCCGACCCGCTGGGCCGTCGCCCCGACTGGCGGGCGACCTTGCGCCAAAGCCTCAGGCAGGCGGGCGAAATGTCGGGCTTTGCCACCCGCAGTCCGCGCCGGCGCTGGCCGAACCTTGTCGTCCTGTGCGACATTTCCGGGTCCATGTCGCACTACAGCCGGATGGTCCTGCATTTCCTGCATGCGCTCAGCAACCGCCGTGGCGCGGGCTGGGCGCAGGTCCATGCCTTCACCTTCGGGACGCGGCTGACCAACATCACCCGGCACCTGCGCCAGCGCGATGTCGATGCAGCACTCGCCGCCGCCGGAGCCGAGGCGCAGGACTGGCAGGGCGGCACCCGCATCGGGGCCTGCCTGCATGACTTCAACCGCGACTGGTCGCGGCGGGTCATGGGCCAGGGGGCGGTCGTCCTGCTGATCACCGACGGGCTGGACCGCGACCCGGAAAGCGACCTGGCCCGCGAAATGCAGTGGCCGCGTCTGTCGGCGCGCCGCCTGATCCGGCTCAACCCCCTGCTGCGGTAGGAAGATTTCTGCCCCGCGCCCGTGGAATCCGCGCCATGCTGCCGCATGTGGACTGCTTCCGCTCGGGTCATTCGATCGCGGCACTGGAGGGGCCGGCGGCGGCCGTCGCCGCGGCCGGCGATGCGGGCGAACGCGACCGGCCTCTGTGCTATCTGGTCATCGAAGGGGCGCCATCTTAGACCTTTTGCCAGTGGCGCGGATGCGGGCGCGCCGCGATAGTACCGGGGGGAGGACCAGCAGGGCTATGGGCAGCGACCACGATCAGATCCCGGAACGCGCGCTCGGCTGGCACCGCGCAGGCGAAGGCGCGGCGCTGGCCACGGTCATCGAGACCTGGGGCTCTGCCCCCCGGCCGGTGGGCAGCCAGCTTGCCGTCTCGGGGACAGGCCGGATGGCGGGGTCGGTTTCCGGCGGCTGCGTCGAAGGCGCGGTGGTCGAGGAGGCGCTGGCGGCGCTGAGGGACGGGCAGTCGCGCCTTCTGACCTTCGGCGTCAGCGACGCGGACGCCTTTGCGGCGGGGCTAGCCTGCGGCGGCACGATCCGGGTGATCGTCGAGCCGGTGGGCGGCAGGGTCGGCGTCGATGTCCTGGCCGAACTGGTCACGGCGCGGGCAGAGCGCAAGCCCTTGGCCTGCCTGACGAATCTTGAAGACTGGTCGGTCCGCCTCTCGCCCCCGACCGACGCGCTTGCCGCCCGCTTCCGCAGCGACCAGTCGGGCGTGGACGGGGCGGAGTTCATCGCCATCCACAACCCGCCCCTCAGGCTTGTCGTGGTTGGCGCGGTCCATATCGCGCAGGCGCTGGTGCCGATGGCGGAAAGCTGCGGTTATGA
>JADYZU010000078.1 GCA_020852925.1 Rubellimicrobium sp.
CGCCAATATACGCAAGCACGATTTCTGAGGCAACATTGCTGAACGTTCCTTCAAGGCCGAATTCGAGGATCTGAAGCTCGGGGCCGGCCAGACCTTCACCGGCTAGGGGATCCTCGCCATCACCAAGGCGCTTCTGGAAAACGGGGTGGGCTATGTCGGCGGCTATCAGGGTGCGCCGATCTCGCACCTGATGGACGTGCTGGCCGATGCCGAGGATCTGATGGCCGATCTGGGGGTGCGGTTCGAGGCGAACGCATCTGAGGCCGCGGCTGCGGCGATGCTGGCGGCGTCGGTGCATTACCCGATCCGGGGGGCGGTGACCTTCAAGGGTTCAGTGGGGGTCAATGTCGCGTCGGACGCGCTGGCCAACCTCGCCTCCTCCGGCGTCACCGGCGGCGCGCTGGTGATCGTCGGCGAGGATTATGGCGAAGGTTCCTCGATCATGCAGGAGCGCAGCCATGCCTTTGCGATGAAGTCGCAGTTCTGGCTTCTGGACCCGCGCCCGAACCTGCCCTCGATCGTGAAGGCGGTAGGCGACGGGTTCGAACTGTCGGAGGCCACGAACAGCCCGGTGATGTTGATGGTGCGCATCCGGTCCTGCCATGTGACCGGCAGCTTCGAGTGCCGCGACAACCGGCGGCCGCAACTGACTGTGAAGGATGCCCTTTCCGCCCCGCGCCGCGATTTCGCGCGCGTGGTCCTGCCGCCGATGTCCTACGCGCACGAACAGGACAAGGTGAAGAACCGCTGGCCTGCCGCGCAGCGCTTCATCAGCGAACGCAAGCTGAACGAGGTTTTCGGGCCTGCCCGCGCCAAAGTCGGCATCGTCATGCAGGGCGGCATGTATAATGGTGTGATCCGCGCGCTTCAGCGGCTGGGGCTGGCCAATATCCATGGCGACACGGACCTCGCGCTTTATGTCATGAACGTCACCTATCCGATTGTCGAGACGGAGTTTCTTGAGTTCTGCGCCGGCAAGGATGCGGTGCTGGTCATCGAGGAAGGCCAGCCCGAGTTCATCGAGCAGGGCCTGTCCACGATCCTTTTGCGGGCGGGCCTGCCTGTCCGGCTTTACGGCAAGAACCTTCTGCCGATGGCCGGGGAGTATACCGGGCAGGTGATGCTGGACGGCCTGACCGCTTTCCTGAAGGCGACGGCGCCCGATCTTCTGCCCGGCCGTGTGCGCGCCCCGAATGCGGACCTGCCTGCGATTCCCGACCTGTCGAAAACCGTGCCGATCCGCCCGCCGGGCTTCTGCACCGGCTGCCCCGAGCGTCCGATCTTCGCCGCGCTGAAGCTGGTCGAGAAGGAGCTGGGCAAGCACCAGATCAGCGCCGACATCGGCTGCCATCTGTTCGCGACCCTGCCCCCGTTCGAAATCGGCGGCGCGACGATGGGCTACGGGCTTGGCCCGGCGTCGAACGCGGCCTTCGACGGCGGTGGTGAACGACGGCCCTTGTCTATCATCGGCGATGGCGGGTTCTGGCACAACGGGCTGTCGTCCTCGGTGGGCAACATGGTGTTCAACAAGTCCGACGGGGTCGTGGTCGTCGTCGACAACTACTATTCCGCCGCGACGGGCGGGCAGGATGTGATGTCCTCGCGCGCAGACAACGCGACCAAGGCCACGAAGAACCCCATCGCCCGCGCGGTGCAGGGGATCGGCGTGAACTGGGTGCGCCAGGTGGATCGCACCTATGACGTGACCCGGATGCGCGACACGCTGCGCGAGGCGCTGACCACCAGCGAGCCGGGGCCGAAGGTCATCATCGCCTCGTCGGAGTGCATGCTGAACCGCCAGCGCCGCGAGAAGCCCCTCGCTCAGGCAGCGATCCGCGAAGGTCGCCGGGTCGAGGCGCCGCGCTTTGGCGTGGACGAGGACATCTGCACCGGCGATCATGCCTGCATCCGCCTTTCGGGCTGCCCGTCGCTGGGCCTGAAGCGGCTTGACGATCCCTTGCGCGACGATCCGGTGGCCCACATCGACCAAAGCTGCGTCGGCTGCGGCAACTGCGGCGAGGTGGCGGATGCCGCCGTCCTGTGCCCGTCCTTCTACCGCGCCGACCTGATCCACAACCCCGGCCCGTGGGAACGGTGGCGCGCACGCCTTGCCGCCCGGTTCACCGGCTGGCTGATGGCGCGCCGTTCCGCCCGACGGCTGACGTTCGAAGGGGGACAGTCATGACCGTCCAGCATCCCATTCCCCCGCGACAGTCCGACGACCGGCTTGGCGGCATCATCAAGCTTGCGGTCATGGCCGTGGGCGGGCAGGGCGGCGGTGTCCTTGGCGGCTGGATCGAGACGCTGGCCCGCGCCAACGGCCATGTGGCGCAGGCGACGTCGGTCGCCGGAGTGGCGCAACGCACCGGCGCCACCATCTACTATATCGAGATGGCGCCGAAGTCGGAGCGGATGCCGGTATTCTCGCTGATGCCGGCGGCGGGCGACGTGGATGTGCTGATCGCGGCAGAGATGATGGAGGCCGGTCGCGCCATCCTGCGCGGCTTCGTCACGCCGGACCGCACCACGCTTATCGCCTCCACCCACCGCGCGCTTGCGGTATCGGAAAAGATGGTGCCCGGCGACGGGATCGCCGATGCCGGGGAAGTGCGCGCCGCGATCGGGGTCGCCGCCCGGCGGGCGATCCTCTTCGACATGGACCGGGTGGCGATCGACCGGGGGTCGGTGATTTCCGCAAGCCTGTTCGGCGCGCTCGCCGGGTCGGGCGCCCTGCCATTCCCCCGCGCGGCGTTCGAGGCCGCGATCCGGGCGGGCGGCAAGGGGATCGACGCTTCGCTTGCCGCCTTCAACGCTGCCGCCGATCTGGCCGAGGCTGGCGGAGCGGCGGTTGCGGCACCCGGGGCAAAGCAGATTGCCCGGCCGGGACAACCCACGGGATCGCCGCGCCTTCTGGTCGAATGGCAGGCACTGGAGACGCGCGTTGCGGCCCTGCCGGAAGCTGTCCGCGACATGGCGGGCGCGGGCCTGCGCAAGGTGGTGGCGTTTCAGGACGCGGCCTATGGCACGGCCTACCTTGACCGGCTTGACCGGGTGCTGGCGCAGGACCGGTCCGATGCCGACTGGGCGCTTTCGCGCGCGGCGGCGAAATACATCGCCAACGCCATGGCCTATGATGACCTGATCCGGGTGGCCGACCTCAAGACCCGCTCCACGCGTTTCGCGCGCATCGGGCAGGAGATGGGCCTCAGGCAGGACCGCCTTCTGGCGCTGACAGAGTTCTTCCATCCCCGGGCCGAGGAGATCACCGGCATGATGCCCGCCCGCATGGGCGCGCGCTGGCAGGCCAGCCCGGCGCGGATGGCCTGGCTTGACCGCTGGTTCGGTCATGGCAGGCGCCTGCGCACCGACCGGCCCGCGACCTTCCTGACCCTCTGGCTTCTGGGCGGTTTGCGCGGCTGGCGGCTGAAGACGCTGCGGCATGCGCAGGAGATGGAGCATCTTGACCGCTGGCTTTCTGCCGCGTTGGCCGAGGCGCCTTCCGACCATGCGCTGGCAGTCGAGATCATCCGCTGCCGCCGCCTGATCAAGGGCTATTCGGACACCCATGCGCGCGGAACCTCGAAGTTCGACCGGGTCACGGGCGCTGTCGCGCTCCTGCGCGGGCGCGCGGATGCGGCCGACTGGATGCGCAGGCTGCGCGAGGCCGCCCTTGCGGACGAGGAAGGCAAGGCGCTTGATGGCGCGCTGGCGACGGTGCGCAGCTTCTTGTGAGTTGGAACGGCCCGGCAGGGGGATGCCGGGCCGCAACCTTTGCCACCGCCTGCCGCTTCAGAGTGGCGACAGCCGATGAAAGCGCGACTGTTCGTAGATCAGCGCCGCGCCTTCGCCCAGCCGCACCTCGGTGATGCGTCCGATGAAGATCGTGTGGCTGCCGGTGTCGATCGCTTCGCTCACCTCGCACGAAAACCCCACGGGCGCGCTGGCTAGGACCGGCACGCCGAATGCGTCGGGCCGCCAGTCGCCCTCGGTGAACTTCTCCTCGCCGCTCGCGCCGCCCGCGCCCGCGAACCGCATGGCCAGCGGGCCGGAGGGGTCGGGCAGCAGGTTCACCGCGAACCGCCCCCCGGCCCGGATTGCTGCGCAGGTGCCGGTCTTGCGGTTGATACAGGCCAGAAGGCTGGGCGGGTCCGCCGTCACCGAACAGACGGCGGTCGCGGTGATCCCGCGCCGCGCGCCGCCATGGCTGGCGGTGACGATCGTCACCGCGCCCGGAAAGCGCGCCATGGCGGCGCGGAACAGGCCCGGGTCGACCGGCACGCCCACCTCAGGCCGCCTTCAGTTCGGCAAGATAGTTCGCCGCCGCGCCGGGGTCGGCGAACCACGGAAAGAAGTCGCGCGGATCGTCGAAGCCGTTGGCCATGCGGTGCGCCAGACGCGGCTCGGCGCCGGCAGTCCCCATGATGTCGAGGATGAAGGGCGGCGGCGGCAGCAGGAGCATGTTGGTCCAGCGCACCACCCACTGGGCATAGTCCCAGAATTCCTCGAACGTGGCCTTCATCC
>JADYZU010000079.1 GCA_020852925.1 Rubellimicrobium sp.
GGCGGGGGTATTTGGGGCAAAGGTGAATGGGGCCCCCTTCATCTTTGCCCCAAATACCCCGGGGGGGAGGCCCGTGAGGGCCGTGGGGGGGCAGCGCCCCCCCGCCCGGCCGGGGCTGGCGGATTCGCTCTGGAACCCCGGGCGCGCTTCTCCTATCCCGGGGGCGCCGAAAGCAGGGAGTGTGCCGTGGCCAGGATCACCTATGTCGAACACAGCGGGCGCGAACATGTCGTCGATGTCGCCAACGGGCTGACCGTCATGGAGGGCGCGCGCGACAATGGCATTCCGGGGATCGAGGCCGATTGCGGCGGCGCCTGTGCCTGTTCGACCTGCCATGTCTATGTCGATCCCGCCTGGGTGGACCGGCTGCCGCCGAAGCAGGCGATGGAGGCCGACATGCTCGATTTCGCCTGGGAGCCCGACGCGCTGCGCTCGCGCCTGACCTGCCAGTTGAAGGTGACGGACGCGCTTGATGGGCTCAGGGTGCAGATGCCCGAAAAGCAGATCTAGCCGCCCGCCGCCGCTGCGAGCAGCAGAAGCCCGGCGGTTTCGGCGATCTGCTGGCCGGCGCCGAGGATGTCGCCGGTCTGCCCGCCGATCCGTGCCCTTGCGATCAGCGCCCAGAGGGTCAGCGCCCCCGCCATGGCCAGGGCAGCACCTGCGGCGCCCGGCCCGGCGGCGAGGATCGCGGCCAGAGCCGCCAGGCCGATGGCGGTGGCGGTCGTGGCCGGGGCGGGTCTTCCCACGCGCGCGCCCAGGCCGCCGGGGCGGGCCGGCGGCAGCGCGGATGCGAGCGCCGCCATTCCCGCGCGGCTGAGGGCCGCCACCGCGAGGAGCGCCCCGCCCCAACCCGGCTGCGCCAGGATCGCGGCCAGCGCGCTCCAGCGCAGCCCGAACGACAGGATCAGCGCGATCACCCCGTAGCTGCCGGTGCGGCTGTCCTTCATGATCTCGAGCCGCCGGTCGCGCGTGGCACCGCCCCACAGGCCGTCGATGCTGTCGGCCAGCCCGTCCTCGTGCATGGCGCCGGTGGCCGCCGCCTGCACCGCCAGCGCGACTCCGGCCGCCACCGCAGGCGCCAGCCCCGCCGCCAGCGCCCCCCCCGCGCCCAGTGCCGCCAGCGCCGCGACGGCCAGCCCCGCCACCGGCCAGGCCCAGGCCGCGGCGGCGCCGCGGGCGGCGGCGCGCGCGCCGTCGACGGGGACCGGGATCCGGGTCAGCAGGCCAAGCGCCGCCGGGATGTCCGCGCGGGCGATGAGGGGCAGGGGCTGCGGCATGGCGGCACTTTCAATTTCCTCGCCGAGGGATAGACAGGGGCCGAACCAAACGCAACGGAAAGACCCGATGACCGCCCCCTTTTCCACGCTTGCCGAATTCCGCGACCTGCTTGCCGCCGCCCCGGCCGAGGATGCCGCCGCGCGCGCCGCGGCCGGCGCCCGCAATGCCCGCCTGACCAAGCCGCCGGCGGCGCTGGGCCGGCTCGAGGATCTGGCGCTGTGGTATGCCGGCTGGCGCGGTGAGGCGCGGCCCGGGCTCGAGCGGCCGCAGGTCATCGTCTTTGCCGGCAATCATGGCGTGGTGGCGCAGGGGGTTTCCGCCTTTCCGTCCGAGGTGACGGTGCAGATGGTGGCGAATTTCGCCGCCGGCGGGGCGGCGATCAACCAGTTGGCGCGGACCTTCGGAGCCTCGCTGTCGGTGCATCCGCTCGAGCTAGACCGGCCGACGGCGGATTTCACCCGCGGCCCGGCGATGAGCGAGGCGGAGTGCGCCGCCGCCCTTGCCGCCGGATGGGAGGCAGTCGATCCCGCGGCCGATCTGCTGGTCACCGGCGAGATGGGGATCGGCAACACCACCTCGGCGGCGGCGCTGGCGCTGGCGCTGTTCGGGGGGGATGCCGCCGATTGGGTCGGGCGGGGCACCGGCGTGGATGACGCGGGTCTGGCGCGCAAGCGCGCGGCGGTGGGGGCGGGTCTTGCCGCCAATCCGCAGGCCGCGCGCGATCCGCTGCTTGCGCTGGCCGCCCTTGGCGGGCGCGAGATCGCGGCCATGGCCGGGGCCATCGCCGGGGCGCGGGCGCGGCGGATTCCGGTGATCCTCGACGGGTTCATCTGCACCGCCGCCGCCGCCGTGCTGCACCGGGCCGCGCCGGGCGCGCTCGATCATGCGGTGGCGGGCCATGCGAGTGCCGAGGCCGGCCATGCCGGTCTGCTCGCGCAACTGGGCAAGGAGCCGCTCCTGCGGCTTGGCATGCGGCTGGGCGAAGGATCGGGCGCGGCGCTGGCGATCGGGGTGCTCAGGGGGGCGATCGCCTGCCATTCCGGCATGGCGACCTTTGACGAGGCGGGGGTCTCGGACGGCTGAGGGCGGCCGTCGCCTCAGCGCCAGAGCGGCGCAAGGCCCGAGAACGCGCCCTGGAGTTTCGCCAGCAGCCGGTTCGCGGGTCCGCGCCGGGGTGGCTGCCCCGAGGCCAGCCGTTCAAGCGCGACTTCGGGCGGGCAGGGCAGGCCGGTCTGCGGATCGCTGTAGCGCGGATAGGCGATGAGCACCGCATGGGCGAGGGCGATCGGGTCCGGCCGGGCGGTGCGCCGCGCCGGCACCGGGCCGAGATCGGTGGTCAGGCCCCAGCCCGCGTAGAAGGGCGCGCCGGTGCAGGTGACCGGGATCCCGCGCAACAGCGCCTCGAAGCCGAGGCCCGAGGTCATGGTCCAGACCGCATCGACCTGCTGAAGCAGGCGCGCGGGATCGGCCCGGGTCAGCACCGCATCGGCGATCCGGCCCGCCTCGGGGCAGGCGCCGGGGCGCAGGCCGGCCTCGACATCGGGATGGGGTTTGTAAAGGATCACGGCCTCGGGATTGGCGCGGCGCGCGGCCAGCAGCAGGTCGCGGTTGGTGCGGATGGTGCCGGCGCCGGTGCGGATCGAGGCGTCGTCCTCGACCTGGCCGGGGACGAGGACGCGCGGCCCGTCGGGCAGGCCCGCGGGCATTCCGCCGCCGCCGGGGTTGTATTTCGTCACCCCGGCCGCGATCATCGCCTCGACCAGGTGGCGCGCGCGGGCGCGTTCGCCCGGACCCAGAGTGCAGGCCCGGGCGATGAGGCGTTCAAGCCGGCTTTCGCGCGCGGGGTCATAGTAGATCCCCAGATCGTCGAGCACGAGCGAGAGGGGGGGCACCAGATCGGCCCCGAGCCCGCGCGAGCGCAGCAGCCCGTCCTCGACCCGCACCGCGCCCGCATCGGCAAGGGCAGGGGTCGCCTGTCCGGCCCAGACCATGAGGCGGCGGCCGCCGGCGCGGGCGCGGGCGATGGCGCGGTCCGGGTCGGCGGCAAAGACCATGCGGCGGCTGCGGCCGAAGGTGGTCCGCAGCGGCGCGCGCTTCCACAGGCGCATGCCGGTGGCGACCCAGCCCGCGTGATCGTCGCGCCAGGCGCGGGTCTCGGCGGCCAGTTGGGCCGCGGCCTCCTCGAAGGTGCAGAGCCGGTCGCGGCAGGGATCGTGCCAGAGGGGCGCAAGGATCATCGCCGCGGCGAAAAGCTGTTCGGCGTCAAGGGCGCGGCCCCGGCGCGCGGGGGCGCCGGCGCGGTCGTCGCTCAGGCCCCAGCCGGCGTAGAACGGCTGGCCGAACAGGACCGGGCGGTGGCCGGCAAGGATCGCCTCGAACCCCAGTTGCGACGACACCGCATAGACGGCGCGCGCGCCGTCCAGCAGCACCCAGGGGCTGAGCGCATCGTCGCAGGTCTCGACCCCGTGCAGGTCGGCGGCGGTGAAATGGCCGGGGCGCAGGCCGCGCGCGGTCTCGGGGTGGCGGCGCAGGACGATGCGGGCGCCGGGGTGATCGCGCCGGGCGGCGGCCAGCATGGCGCGGAACGTGCCCGCCCCCGCGCCCGAGGCCCGGACCGAGGCATCGCCCGCCGTCTGGTCGATCACCAGCACGAATCCCGGCTCGGGGCCGGGGCGGGCGGGGTCGAAGGCGGTGTATTTCGACAGGTGATGGCGCCGCAGGAAGGCGATCCCGTCGCGCGCGCGTGCGATCAGCGCCGGATCGTCAAGGGGATGGCCGGCCAGCAGCGCCTCGAGGTCCGAAGGCCGGCGCGGGTCGAAATGGACGCCGCCCTGCCGGTCCACCAGCAGGCCCAGCGGCCCGCCCCCGTCCCGGCCCCCGCCTCCACCCCCGCCCCGTGCGCGCCCCGGCAGCACCGACCGCAGGAAGGCGTCCTCGATCCGGATGAGCCGCGCGCCGGTCCGTCGCGCCACCCGTTCGCCGCGATGGGCGTGGGGGCTCTGGCCCCAGACGGCGACGGTGTCGCCGGTCGCGGGCCAGCCCGCGCGGGGCTGCATCCCGGCAAGATCCAGGATCCGGCGCACCCGCCGTCCCCACAGAAGCCCGCCGTTGAAGGCGAAGGGCCGCGGCGCGGGGGGCGGCGGCGCGGCCCCTGCGCCCGGGGTTCCCTCGCCGGCGGCGGGGCCGCTCACTCGATCTGCGTCCTCGTCGCGTCGATGGCGGCCAGCGTGCCGGTCAGGGCGGCGATGATCTTGGAGAACTGGGTATAGGGCGCCTCGGTCACATAGACCGTGTCGCCGTCGCGGATGTTGAAGTCGCGCGCCATGAACATGCCGTTCGGCCGGGTCAGGTCGAGGACATAGACCACGCGCTGCGTGCCGGTCAGCGTGTCGTTCCCGACAAGCTGACGGGCGATCGGTTCGGGTTCGTTGCGGAACACGAACACCCCGGTCGGATCGGCCGAGGCAGGCGCAAGCCCGCCGACCGAGGCGATGGCCTCGATCGCGCTCAGGGCCTGGCTTTCGAAGGGGACGCGGTTCTGGGTGCCGGTGGCGCCCAGCACGGTAAAGCTGCGGGTGTCGCGCTGGACCATGATGCGGTCGCCGCCGCGCAGCGCCACGTCATGGCCGGGGTGATCGTAGAGATCCTCGAACCAGATCGAACCGGTCTGGTTGCCCCGCGTCAGCGTCACCTGCGCCACTTCGGGGTTGATGTTCACGCCGCCCGCCCGCGCCAGCATGGCCGAGAGCGTGCGCGTCGGCCGCTCGATCGGATAGACGCCCTGCGCCACCACCGCGCCCACCACCGAAACGGTCTGGCCGTCGCCGGCAAGGCGCGCGACCTGCACCTGCGGATCCGGGGTCTGGTCCGACAGATGCTGGGTGATGAGGTCGCGCACCGCCTCGGGCGAATTGCCGGCGGCACGGACGCGCCCGGCATAGGGCACGAAGATGAACCCCTGACCGTCCACCTGCACCTCCTCGAGGCGGGTGGCGTTCTGGCCGGTGGGCACGAGCAGGCCGTCGTCCACGTTTTCCCAGATGGTGAGGGCAAGCATGTCGCCCGGCTGGATCGTGTCCGACCCGACGATGCCCGCCGAACGGAAGGTTTCGGAAAATGCCAGCGCGGGGGCGACCCCGGCAATGGCGTTCACGCGGTCGTCCACGGTCAGGACAAAGGCATCGCCCTCGCGCAGGACGGAGCCGGCAAAGATCTCGCCCCGGGTGGGGCCGGAACGCGGAAGCCCGCACGAGACCAGAAGACCTGCCACGGCAAGGGCCACAAGCCCGCGCACCATGCGGGCGGTTCGGGGTGTCACTGCTCGGTCTCCTCGACCTGGGTTTGCCTGCTTTTTTTCCCGAGCCTAGCGAAAACCGCAGCTTCTGCCTAGCCCCGGCGCGATTCGGCCCGATCCGCTGTTGCCTTCGGGTCGCGCGGGCGGGGGGCCGCCTCAGCCGGCGATGCGCAGCGGCTGGCGCGGGGGGGTGCGGCCCAGGCGCAGGGCGTCATAGGGATCCTCGGCCGACAGCATCATGTCGACCACCTGCCGCAACAGTTCGCGCCGCCCGCGCCGCGAATAGAACCCGCCGGGAATCTGGCTGGTTTCAAGGAGGTAGCGGCGAAAATCGCGGTAGGCGCGGCCATCGGGCCGGCCCGGTTCGGCAAAGAACCCCGCCATCGGCAGCCCCGAGACCAGTTCCGGCCGCGCATAGACCGCCCGCCCGAAGATGCGCAGCGGGATCCCGCGCCACAGCACCTGCTGGCCGGCGGTGGAATTGACCGTGACGGCGCTGCGGGCATGGTCGAGCAGTCGCGCAAGCTTGCCGCCCGCGACGTAATGCACCCGCCCGCCGACGCCATGGGCGGCGGCCAGAGTGCGGATCATGCGGCTGAGCGGCGCGCGCCCGTTCTCGAGCGGGTGGGCCTTGAACACCAGATGGTGATGGCGCGGTGCCCCCTCGGCAAAGCCCTCAAGCACGAGGCGGATGAACTCCTCCATCGTGGTGAAGGGCGAATGGGCGCGGAAACTCGCGTCATGTTCCAGTTGCAGCAGCACCAGATGATAGGGATGGCCCGACCGGCGGATGCGTCCGGTGGCGACAAGCCGTTCAAGCGCGACCCACGGCATGAGCACGAGTCGGCGCGTGTAAAGCCAGGCCTCGCGCGCCACGCCAAGGTCGCGGTGGCTGCGGAAGTTGCGGTAGTCGCGGTTCCGGAACAGCACGAACCAGTGATAGAGCGCGCCGTAGAACACATGCTGGCGCATGTCGCCCCAGCGCGCCGGTGGCGCCGGCACGTCCAGATCCGACTGGGCCAGGGCGCTGCGCATGTCCTCGATGGTCAGGTCCATGAGGCGCGAATGCCCGTTCGAGCCGCCGCGTTCATAGGTGACCCAGAAGGGCCGCAGATAGCCCTCTTCGAAGACATGGACGGTCAGGCCGCGCGCGCGCGCGATCGCCACCGCCTGCGCATGGACCGGGCGGGTGTCGCCATAAAGCACGATGTCGGTGATCGCCTGCGCGTCGATGAGGGCGGCAAAGGTCGCCGGCCATTCCTCGGGGCGGCCGCGAAAGGGGATGTAGCCCGCGCCGCCGAACCAGAACGCCCGGTCGCCGGCGTTGAAGCCCACGCGCCACACCTCGCAGCCGGCATGCCGCAGCATGGCGCCCAGCGCATGGAAGAAGGGCCCGTGCGGCCCTTGCAGGAAGAGGAATCGGCGCATCTTGGGGTCCGGCACTCGGGTCTGGTTGCCGCAGGATAGCCGGTCGCGGGGCGGTGATTAAGGCCAAATGCGGGCAAGACCGGTCAGCCCAGAACCCGCACCATGGTGATGGCGGCCGAAAAGCCGTAGATCCAGCGCAGGATTCCCATGCGGTGGCGCCCGGTCGCGGCAAAGCCGCAGCGCTCATACAGCGCGCGGGCGCGGATGTTCGCATCCACCACCTCGAGGCGCAGTTCGCGATAGCCGCGGCGGTGGGCCTCGGTGGCGAGGGCCTCGATCAGGGCGGCACCGACGCCGCGGCTGCGGGCCTCGGGGGCGACGAAAATCCCGTCGATGAGGAAGCGGCGGTTGTCCACATCGCTGTGCAGCATCGCCAGCAGGATGCTGCGCCACAGGGTGCCGAACGGGCCATAGACCTGCACCATCCCCGCCATGCCCCCGGCCACAAGGCCGCCGGCCGCGGTCTTGAACCCGGCCACGCCCAGAAGCGCGCCCCGGTCATCGCGCGCGCAGAGCGCATGGTCCGGATCGAGCGCGGTTTCGAGAAAGGCGAGGGCGCGCGGGCGCGGGCCGAGCGCGCGGCCAAGCTTGGCGCCGAAGGCCTCCCAGTAGAGGGCGGCGACGAGGGGGCGGTCGGCTGGGCCGAAGCCGTGCTCGATCCGCACCGGGGGATGTGCCGTCATGCCAGATCCCCGGGGCGGTTCAGGTTGGCGAAGGGATCGGGCGTGGCGGCGGCAAAGGGGATGGCGGTCATGCCCGCTGAGGCCGCGTAGGCGCGCACCCTGCGCCCGCCGCCCGCAAGGAACGCGGCCAGCGCCGCACGCCCCGCCACCGGCCAGAGCGCGACGGTCGGATGCAGGTTCCCGGCCGCGTCCAGGGCCATGGCGACCAGCGCCGGATCGGCGGCGTCCAGCCGCGCCAGCAGATCCGCCGGCAGGTCGGGCGTGTCGGTGGGCACGGTCAGCACCCGCGCCGCGCCCTGATCCGCGGCCCAGCCCATCGCCGCCAGCACCCCGGCCAGCGGTCCGGGATGGCCCGGCACCGGATCGGGCAGGACCGGCAGGCCGAAGCGGACAAAGCGCGCAGGATCGCCGTTCGCGTTCAGCGCAAGGGCGCGCACCTGCGGCGCGATCCGGGCAATGACCGCATCGAGAAGGGTGGCGCCGCGAAACGGCACGAGGCCCTTGTCCCCGCCGCCCATGCGCGTGGCCAGGCCGCCGGCAAGGATGACCGCAACCGCCACCGGCGCGGCTCAGGCCGCGATCGCGGGCGCCGCCGGGGCGGGCTGCAACCGGGCCAGCACGTCCGATTCGTAATCGGCCTGCGCCGCCGCGCGCCAGGGGTCGTCGTCGAGATAGACGAATTCCGCCTCGACCCCCGGCACCGCCGCCATCTGGCGCATGAGGTTGTCGGGGAAGAGCGACGAGCGCAGATGCGCGAATTCCGGCACCTGTTTCAGGACGCTGGCGGCCGCGCGGGTGCATTGGGTGCGCGCCACCGGCCCCTCGAGGAGGGCGGCGGCCAGCGCCTGTTCGGCCGAGGCGGCGGGCAGGACGCGGGTGAGTTTCACCAGATGGTAGCCGCCGGTCGCCTGAAAGCGGGTATAGGCCGCCTCGAGCGTGTCGGAGAGGCCGAAGAGGACATCGTTGCGCTCGACCATGCCGGGGGCGACGAAACTGCCGGCCGGATCGAACAGCACCCTTTCGCCCGCGTTGATGAGGAGGCCGCTGTGGGCGCCCGCGCGGGTGTCGTTGTTCAGGCAGGTATAGAGCGTGACCAGCGGCGGCCCGTCATGGTGCAGCCGCGCGCGGGCCACTTCGGCCTCGGGCGCCCAGACCCGTGGCGCCGCGCAGCCGGCAAGCGCCAGCGGGATCCCGGCGATGATCGCGCGCCGCGAGATCATCAGGCGTTGGCAAGCGCCAGGAAGACCAGCACGACCACGGCCAGGATGGCGGCGCGGGTCGCGAACTTCACGAAACCGGCGAAGGCGGCCTCCTTGGCGGTGATGTCCATGCTGCCTGGGACATGAGCGTGTTCGGCCATGATCTGCCTCCGGTTCGGGGTTTCCCGGCCGGGTTAGCCGATTTGCGCCGCGCTGTCACCCCCGCCGCGCTGCCCGGGGCGCGGGGGGCGCAGACGGGGGAGGGCGGGGCGCAGACGGGGGCGGGGCGCAGACGGGGGAGGGGGCGGAGACGGAGGGAGGGGGCGCTGCCCCCTCTTGGCCTGCGGCCAATTCACCCCCGGGATATTTGCGGACAGATGAATGGGAAAGGGATCCCGGCCGCGATCAGTCGAAGGCGCCGGTCACGCGCCCCAGCAGCATGAAGGCGCGGGCGGTGCGGGTTTCGGCGAGGGCGGCGATCTCGGCGTCGGTGGCGCCGGGCTCGATCTCGGCGAGCATGCGGTCGAAAAGGCGCAGGAAATGGTGGGCGGTGTCGCGGAACACCATGTCCTCGCGCATGCGGCTCATGGTGAGCGCGAGGCAGGAGCGGTCATGGATGCCGCCCAGTTGCGCCACCGCCCGGCCGCGTTCGCCCCCGGCGAAGCGGCGCCAGATTTCCGGGCGGGCGCGGTCGGGGGTCAGGTCGTCCATGTAGATCCCCTCTTGCGACAAGAGCGTGAGGACATCCTGGGCCGCCTGGATCAGCGCGCGCGCGCGCCGGTCGCGCAGCGCAAGACGCAGGGCGGCAAAGCCCTGGGCGTCGCGGTCGTCCTGGGGGAAGTGGAGCGCGCGCGTCAGGGTGGCGCGGTCGATCGGGGGGGCCTCCTCGTCGGTGCCGAGCGCGAGGCGGGGTTCGTCCTCGATCAGCGCGGCGCCGGGCAGGGGGGCGGGCGCGGCGGGGGCGGGGCGCGGCGTCTGGGCCGGCGGGGGGACCGTCAGGGGGGCCGGTGCGGGGCCCGGTGCGGGGGGGGCAGTGGCGCGGCCCTCGGCCAGATGCGCGGCAAGGGTGGCCACACCATGGGCGAGGCGCGCGGATTCGTGCCCGAGCAGGCGCACCGCGCGCGATACCGCCACCGCGAGCGCCCCGAGCGCGGGCGGCACCAGCGCCGCCATCGCCCCCGCCGCCGATCCCCCCGACAGCGCGAGCCACAGAAGCCCCGCCGCCGCCCACAGGATGCAGGCGAGGATCGCCACCGCCTCGGGGGGGGTGAGGGGCGGGGCCTCGCCCGGGCGGGGGGGAAGGGCGGCGATCGGCCTGGTCCGGTGCGCGGGCATGACAGGCCCTCCGGCCCGGGGATTCAGGAAAAGCTGACCGAGAGGATCTCGTAGGACCGTTCCCCGCCCGGGGTGCGCACCTCGACGCTGTCGCCCGCGGTCCGGCCGATCAGCGCCCGGGCGAGCGGCGAGCGGATGTTGAGGCGGCCGTTCTCGATGTCGGCCTCGTATTCGCCGACGATCTGGTAGGTGCGTTCCTCGTCGGTGTCCTCGTCGACGAGGTGCACGGTCGCGCCGAATTTCACCGGGCCGGACAGGCGCGCGGTGTCGATGATGTCGGCTAGGCCGATCACGCCCTCGAGTTCCTTGATGCGGCCTTCGATGAAGCTCTGCTTTTCCTTGGCGGAATGGTATTCGGCGTTCTCCGAGAGGTCGCCATGGGCGCGCGCCTCGGCGATGGCGGCGATGATCGCCGGCCGCTCGACCGACCGCAGGTGCTTGAGCTCGGCGTCGAGCTTCTCGTATCCGGCGCGGGTCAGGGGGATCTTGTCCATCGGGGTTCCGTAGGCTTCGTGGTCGTGAGGTCGGCCGGGCGGGATCGCCCGGCGGTTGCGGCGCTGTGATCGGATGCCCATAAGGCGCCGCCCCGGCCCGAAGTCAAGGCCGGGGGCGGGCGCGGGGCCGTGGCCGCCGCGGGGTCAGCGCGCCGCGGGCAGGAGGCCGGGCGCAGCCAGCGTGCCGGGATCGTCGCGCACCGCCGCGAGGGCCGCCTGCGCCTCGGGGAGGAGGCGGCGGATGTAGAAGGCGGCGAGGTCCGCGCGCCCCGGATCGGCCAGCGCCGCCGCCAGATGCGCCTGCCCGCCCAGGACGCGGGCGAAGGCCGCCAGATAGGGCACGGCGGCGCCGCCCCTTGCGGCCACCGGGCGGTCGAGCAGGATTTCCGTGGCCTCGCGCAGCGATTCGGCCGCCTGCCAGACCGGCTCGGCCAGAGCGCCGTGCAGGGCGCGGGCGCGTTCGGCGGTTTCGCAGATGCCGTCGATCAGGCGCTGCACCGCCTCGCCCCCGTCCGAGAGCTTGCGTCCGACCAGATCCATGGCCTGGATGCCGTTCGTGCCCTCGTAGATGCGGGTCACGCGCAGGTCGCGGGCGAACTGGGCGGCGCCGGTGGCCTCGACATAGCCGATGCCGCCGTGGATCTGGATGCCGGTATCGGCCAGGGCGTGGCCGGCATCGGTGCCGAAGGCCTTGGCGATCGGGATGAGGACGCCGGCGCGCGCGGCCCAGGCGGCATCGCCGGTTGCCGCCGCCATGTCGAGCGCGACCGCGCAATCGAGCAGGATCGCGCGCGCGGCCAGAAGATCGGCGCGCATCGTGGCCAGCATCCGGCGCACGTCGCCATGATCGACCAGCGCCACGCCGTTCTGGCGGCGTTCGCGGGCATGGGCCAGGGCCTGCTGGAACGCGGCCTCGGCCACGCCGACGCCCTGGGCCGCCACGCCGAGGCGGGCGTTGTTCATCATGGTGAACATCGCCGCCATGCCGGCGTTCTCCTGCCCGATGAGCCAGCCGGTCGCGTCCTCGAAGGCCATTTCGGCGGTCGGCGATCCGTGCAGGCCCAGCTTGTCCTCAAGGCGCAGCGCGCGCAGGGCATTGGCCGCGCCGGGGTTGCCGTCGGCGTCGGGCAGGAATTTCGGCACGAGAAACAGGCTGATCCCGCGCGTGCCCGCGGGGGCGCCGGGCAGGCGGGCCAGGACGAGGTGGCAGATGTTGGCCACGAAATCGCATTCGCCCCAGGTGATGAAGATCTTGCGCCCGGTGATGCGGAAGGTGCCGTCGCCTGCCGGCTCGGCCGTGGTGGCAACGGCGCCGACATCGGATCCGGCCTGCGCTTCGGTCAGGTTCATGGTGCCCGACCACGTGCCCGCGACGAGGTGCGGCAGCGCCACGTCGCGCAGCCAGCCTTGCGGGGCGAATCGGTCGAGGGTCTCGATCTGGCCCTGGGTGAGCAGCGGGCTCAGGTGCAGCGACAGGTTCGCGCCGGCCATCATCTCGTTCACCGCGGTGGCGAGGGTCAGCGGCAGGCCCATGCCGCCATGGCGTGGATCCGCCGTCAGGCCGATCCAGCCCCCTTCGGCAATCGCGCGGTAGCCTTCGGCAAACCCGGGCGACGAGGTGACGCCCCGCGGCCCGAGCCGCGCCGGATGCAGGTCGCCCGCGCGGTTCAGGGGCGCAAGCACCGCCTCAGCCAGCCGTGCCGCCCCCTCGAGGATGGCGTCGCGGGATTCCGTCGTGGCATCGGCGAAACGTCCGGTGGCGGGCAGCGCGCCATAGCCGCAGACACGATCGAGCAGAAAGCGGATCTCGGTCACGGGGGCGCGGTAGGGCATCGGTCACTCCTCAGGGTCCGGGGGCGGGTCCGGGCGCGGATGCGGGCGGGCTTCACAGGCCCGCATCATGGCGTTATGGGGGAATCGGCCCGCGAAATCCATGGTTTCGCATTCAGGGGGAACGCAACGTCATGACCGGAAGGCCCGTGGTCCTTGCCGCCGATGCCGCGGGGCTTGACCGGGCGGCGGACCTCCTGCGGGCGGGCGGCCTTGTCGCCTTTCCGACCGAGACGGTCTATGGCCTTGGCGCGGATGCGACGAATGGCGCCGCCGTGGCCGCGATCTATGCCGCCAAGGGCCGGCCGAGTTTCAATCCCCTGATCGTGCATGTGGCCGACCTTGCCGCGGCCGAGCGCCTTGGCGTCATGGACGCGCGGGCGCGGGCGCTGGCGGCGCGGTTCTGGCCGGGGCCGCTCACGCTGGTGCTGCCGCTGCGGCCCGAGGCGGGGATATCGCCGCTGGTCACCGCCGGGCTCGGGTCGGTGGCGGTGCGGGTGCCGGCGCATCCGGTGGCGCGCGCGTTGCTGGCCGGGGGCGGGCTGGCGCTGGCGGCGCCTTCGGCCAATCCGTCGGGGCGGATCAGCCCGACCACGGCCGCCCATGTGCGCGAGGGCCTTGCCGGCAGGATCGACGCGGTGATCGACGGCGGGCCCAGCGCGGTCGGGGTGGAATCGACCATCGTCGGGCTGGATGGCGCGGCCATGCTGTTGCGGCCCGGCGGCATCGCGGCCGAGGAGATCGCGCAGGTCCTGGGCGCCCCGCTGGCCCGGCCTGCCCCCGGGGCCGAGACCGGGGCCGGGGCCGAGACCGGGGCGGCGGGGCGGCCCACGGCGCCCGGGCAGTTGCTGTCGCATTACGCGCCCCGGGGGCAGGTGCGCCTTGGGGCGCTGCGGGCGCTGCCCGGCGAGGTGATGGTGGGCTTCGGTGCCATCGACGGGGCGTTCAACCTGTCGCCCTCGGGCGATCTGGCCGAGGCGGCGGCCAACCTGTTCGCGGTGCTGCACCGGCTGGATGCGATGGGGGCAGAGGCGATCTGTGTGGCGCCGATCCCCGATCGCGGGCTGGGCCGCGCGATCAACGACCGGTTGCGCCGCGCCGCCGCGCCGCGCGATCCGCACCCCCGGCCCGGCGCCTAGCGGCGCCCGGCGGCCTGGCGCAGTTCCTCGTTCTCGCGCCGCGCATCGCGCAACCCGTCCATCGCCGCGCGCAGTTCGGCCTCGGTCTGCGACAACTGGTTGGTGATTTCGGCCTCGCGCTCCTGAAGCCAGATGATCGCCTGATCGCGGGTTTCCTCGGCCTCGTGCAGGGCCTGCGCCATGCGGTCGAGTTCGCCGATATCGGCCCGCGTCACCCGCGTGAACCGATGGATGAGCCAGGAGGCGAACCAGCCCAGCACGAAGGCCGCGAACAGGACCACGGCGGTGGCAAAGATGAATTCGGAACGGTTCACAGCATCCCCCCGCGCGCGGTCCCGCGCGTTGTCCCTAATCGCCCGCGCCGCCTTGCGGGGCAAGTCCCTCGGGGCGCGCCGAGGGGCGGATTTCCGGCCGGGGCGGGCCGCCGGTGGCGCCCTCCTGATCCGGCCCGTGCGCGCCTTCGGCATCGCCCGCATCCGGGCCGCCGGCGGCGGCGGCGGCGGCAGGCGCGGCGCCGATCAGGCTGAACTCGATGCGCCGGTTCGCCTCGCGCCCCGATTCGGTGGCGTTGTCGGCGATCGGGTCCACCTCGCCAAAGCCGATCGCCTCGAACCCGCCGACCGGCACCCGCCGCGCCAGCAGCGCGTTCAGCACCGCTTCGGCGCGCGCCTGACTCAGGCGCAGGTTGGTCTCGTCGCGGCCCTGGCTGTCGGTATAGCCGGCGATGCGCAGCCGCATCTCGGAACAGCCGCGCAGGATGCGGGCGATCTCGTCCAGAACCGCCATCCCCGGCCCCGAGAGCGTGGCCGAACCCGGATCGAAGGTGATCTTGCGCGCCGCCGTCACCGCGTTGATCGAAGCGATGCATTCCTCGGGCGAGGGCAGCGCCGCCAGCGGATCGAGCGTCTCGTCATAATGCAGGTCGAGCTCGAATCCCGCCTCGCGCCCGAGCCGGTCGATCAGGATGCGCGAGATGCGGTCCTGTGCCTCGGGGTCGCTGGTGGTGCCGCTCAGCACCAGGGTATCGGGGCGCACCCGCAAGGTGCCGTTCACCACATGCGACAGCGCCTCGATCCCGGCCAGCACCCGCACCGACCAGCCGGGGGGCAGGCCATCGGGCAGGATGCGCGTGGCCATGGTGACGCGGTCCGCGCCAAAGGCGGCCTGCGCCAGGCTCTCGACTGCGGTGGCCATCATCTGATCGGTGATGCGCCCGCGCAGGACCGCCCCCGATCCGGTCAGGGCCACGCTGAATTCGGGCGGACCGGCCGGCACGGCTGCGGGGCTTTCTGGCAGGGTGGCGGTGAGCGAGAACACCCTTGGCAAGGCCCCCTCGAGTTCGCCCGAGACGCGCTCGAACAGGGCGGGGTCGGTGCCTTCGGCCGCGACCAGCGCGACATCGGCGTTCGACAGGGTCAGGGTGCCGCCCCCCAGCGCCGCCAGCGCCCGGATCCCCTTGACCGCCGCATCGGACCACAGCGCCGAGGGCGTGCCGAGGGCAAGGGTGCAACCGCTGTCCGCGGGCGCCCCGGCCTCGGTCGCGGCGGCCAGGATGGCCGCGCGTGCCTCCTCGGTGTCGGCGGCGCAGGCATCGAACCGCGCGACCCCGCCCTCGAGAACCAGGCGCAGCGTGAAGGGCGCGATCACCTGCCGCGGCGCCGAAATCGCGAGGGTCAGATCGACCCCGGGGGGCGCGCTGCGGCCCAGTTCGCTCTCGAGGCGGCGGCGTTCCTCGCGGCTGGTGGCGATGGCGGTGATCTCCACCTGCCCGGCGGTCACGGAAATCTTGGCGCGCGGCAGCCGCCCGAGGGCGCCGAAGGCGAAATCGAGCGCCGGGGCCCAGCCGGGCGGCACCGGATAGTCCGCGGTCTGGAGCAGGTCCGCGACCGGCTGCCCGGCGGCGGCCGATTCGATGCGGCGGCTCAACCCGTCCCGGTCGGTCGCCGCCGGCACCAGCCCGACCAGCGACACCCCGGAATCGTTGCGCAGGATCTCGATCACGAAATCCGGCGCCCGCAACCCGGCCGCAGCCGCGACCCGCATGTTGTCGATCACGCGGCTGGCGTCGACCACGCCGCCGGCGACGGTGATGGCGCGGAACCGCTGGGCCTCGGTCGGGGCCTCGCCCTCGAGCACGATCTGGAGCCCGTCGCCCAGCACGCTGGCCCAGTCGGTGCCGCTGTCGATCAGCGCCTCGCGCACCGCGATGACCGAACGCTCCTCGAGGATGCGGGTCAGCACGCGCGCGCCGGCCCAGGCGACCAGCGCGGCGACGACAAAGGCGAGGACGGACAGGGTGACGGGTCTCAGGCGCATCGGCCCCTTGCTCTTGCGGGGTTTGGCCGGTTCCTATCCGCCGGGACAGGGGGGCGCAATCGCCCCGCCTCAGAACAGCAGGGCGGCGGCAAGAAATGGCACAACGATCAGTCCCGCATCGCGATTCGACCGGAACAGCCGCAACAGCCCCGGCCCGTCCGCGATGTCGAGCCGGGCAAGCTGCCAGGTCAGGTGCCAGCCCATCGCCCAGGGGGCGCCGATCGCCAGCACCAGCGCCAGGATCGACCGGTCGCGCGCCGCCAGGACCACCGCCGCCCCCATGAGGGCCACCGTCGCCACCAGAAACCGCCGCAGCCAGCGCGGGCTGTCCGCGCCGAACAGCCGCGCGGTCGACTTTACCCCGATGAGGGCATCGTCCTCGGCGTCCTGATGGGCGTAGATCGTGTCGTAGAACAGCGTCCAGGCGATCCCGGCCGCGAACAGGAGGACCGCGGGCAGGCCAAGGCTGCCCGCATGCGCGCTCCAGCCCAGGAGCGCGCCCCAGTTGAACGCGATCCCGAGAAAGGCCTGCGGCCACCAGGTGAACCGCTTGGCAAAGGGATAGACCGCCGCCGGGAGCAGCGCCACGATCCCCAGCACGATCGCCGCGGGCGGAAAGGTCAGCAGGATGGCAAAGGCCACGAGCGCCTGCGCGACCGCCCACAACAGCGCCCCGCGCACCGTCACCTGCCCCGAGGGGATCGGCCGCAGCGCGGTGCGCGCCACCCGCCCGTCGATGTCGCGGTCGGTGATGTCGTTCCAGGTGCAGCCGGCCCCGCGCATCAGGAACGCCCCCGCCGCGCAGGCCGCCGCGATCCACAGGTCGCGCCAGCCCGCCGTCCCGTCCACCAGCATCGCCAGAAGCAGCCCCCACCAGCACGGCAGCAGCAGAAGCCAGGTCCCGATCGGCCGGTCCGCGCGCGACAGCCGCAGCCACGGCCGCCAGCGGGCCGGTGCGCGCCTGTCCACCCAGTTGCCGCGGGGCGCATCCGCGACGGGGGGCACCGGGGGGGGCACCGGAGGGGCCATCGGGGGGGCCACTGGCGTTGCCGGATCGCTGCCCATATGTCTGTCCCATGTCGTCCAAGGTTCGCCTCTATCTAGACCAGCCCCTTGCCGGGGGGCAAACGCTCGCTCTCGATGCGGAGGCGGCGAATTATCTCTTTGCGGTGATGCGGCTGCGGCCGGGGGCGCAGGTCGTGGTATTCAACGGGCGCGACGGCGAATGGCTGACCGAGGTGAGCGCCGCCGGACGGCGCGACGGCGCGCTTGCGGTGCGCGCGCAGGTGCGTCCGCAGACCACTGTGCCGGACCTCTGGCTGCTGTTCGCGCCGCTCAAGAAGGCGCGCACCGATTTCGTGGTGGAAAAGGCGGTGGAACTCGGGGTGGGGCGGATCCTGCCGGTGGTCACCGATTTCACCAATGCCGAACGGATGAACCGCGACCGCCTTCAGGCCCATGCCCGCGAGGCGTCCGAGCAGTGCGGCGCCCTTGGCGTGCCGCAGGTCGCGCCCCTGCGGCCGCTTTTCGCGGTGCTGTCGGAATGGGACGCGGGGCGACCCCTGTGGTTCTGCGACGAGGCACTGGCGGGGCAGGGCCCGGCGCCTGCGGGCGACAGGCCCGCGGGCAGTTGCGCGGGTGCGGTGCTGGTCGGGCCCGAGGGCGGATTCTCTGCGGCCGAGCGCGCGCGGTTGCGGGCCTTGCCCTTTGCGCGCCCGATCGCCCTTGGCCCGCGCATCCTGCGGGCCGAGACCGCGGCGGTGGCCGCCCTCGTCCTGTGGCAGGCGACCTGCGGCGACTGGCGGTGAGGGCGTGACGGGAGAGCGGGCATGAGCGATTTCATCCGCCCCGAGGTCGCGGCTTTCCTGCGCCGCTGGCGCGGGATCCTTCTTGCTTTCGGGCTGGGGGCCGTCGGCCTGCGCCTTGCCTTCGTCTCGCCGGGGGCGATCAGCGCGCTGCTGGGCTGGATTGCGGTGGTCGTGGCCCTCGCCCTCGTCTGGAGCACGGCCCAGCGGATGCGCTTTGACGGGGCCTCGGGCGAGGGGCCGGGCATGGTCGAGGTGGTCGAGGGCCAGATCGCCTACTGGGGGCCGCAGGGTGGCGGTTTCGCCGCGCTGGGCGAGATTTCCGCCATCGCCCTGGCTACGCGCGGCGCGGATCGCGCCTGGGTTCTCTCGACGCCCGGACAGGCGGATCTGGTGATCCCGCTGGGCGCCGCCGGGGCGGCGGATCTGTTCGACGCCTTCGGCACCCTCCCGGGCCTGACCGGCGCCGCGCTGGTCGGCGCGGTCGAGGCCGGACCGGTCCGGCCGGGCCGGATTCCGGCGGAATCGCCCGCAGCCCTGCCACAGGTTGCGGGGGCTGCGCCACGGATCCGCAAGATATGGACGCGGCCCCTTGTCACGCTGACCGGAACCGGCCCGGACGGCGGCGGCGTGCGCTGACGGCGCCCGGCCCTGCGCCAATGCGCAATCGGGCCGTTGACTTCGCCCCCCGTGCGCGACATGCCCATGCCCTGAACGATGCGGGCGAGCCCGCCCGAACAGGAAGGCAACCGATCCATGTCCAGTCCCCAGTCCGGCGGCGGGCCGATCGAGGATCACACCCAGCTTGCGGGCTATCTGGCGCAGGGGGCCAAGCCGCCCGAGGCCTGGCGCATCGGCACCGAACACGAGAAATTCGGCTTTCTGACGGAATCGCGTCAGCCGTTGCCCTATGAGGGCGCGCGCTCGATCAGCGCGATCCTTGCCGCGCTGACCGAGCGCGGCTGGCAACCGCTGCGCGAGGGCGCGCAGGTGATCGGCCTGCGCAAGGCCGGCGCCAACATCAGCCTCGAGCCGGGCGGGCAGTTCGAACTGTCGGGCGCGCCCCTGCGCACGCTGCACGAAACCTCGGACGAACTCGGCGCGCATCTGGCCGAGGTGAACGCCATCGCCGCGCCGATGGGCGTGCGGTTCCTGGGGGTGGGGGCGGCGCCGGTCTGGACCCACGACCAGATGCCGGTCATGCCCAAGGGGCGCTATCGCCTGATGACCGATTACATGGGGCGGGTCGGCACCCATGGGACGCAGATGATGTATCGCACCGCGACCGTGCAGGTGAACCTCGACTTCGCCTCGGAAGCGGACATGGTGCTGAAGATGCGGGTGGCGTTGGCGCTGCAACCTGTTGCCACCGCTCTCTTTTCGGCCTCGCCGTTTTTCGAGGGCCGGCTGAACGGGCATCGGTCGTGGCGCTCGCGCATCTGGCGGTCGCTTGATGCGGCGCGCACCGGGATGCTGCCCTTCGTGTTCGAGGACGGCTTCGGGTTCGAGCGTTATGCCGACTGGGTTCTCGATGTGCCGATGTATTTCGTCTACCGCGACGGCGGCTATGTGAACGCGCTGGGCCAGTCGTTCCGCGATTTCCTTGACGGGCGGCTGCCGGCGCTGCCGGGCGAGAGGCCCACCCTCTCGGACTGGGCCGATCACCTGACCACGGTCTTTCCCGAGGCCCGCCTCAAGCAGTTCATCGAGATGCGCGGCGCCGATGCCGGGCCGCGGCCGATGCTTGATGCGCTGCCGGCGTTCTGGGTGGGGCTGATGTATGACCAGGGCGCGCTCGAGGCGGCCTGGGATCTGGTGAAGGGCCTCGATGCACAGACGCGCGAGGGCCTGCGCGTGGCGGCCTCCGAACGCGGCCTTGCGGGCGAGGAAGGCGGCCATCGCCTGGCCGATCTTGCGCGCGAGGCGGTGCGGATCGCCGGTGCGGGCCTTGCCGCGCGGGGGCATCGGGACGGATCGGGACGGGACGAGAGCCATTTCCTTGCCCCCCTCGAGGACGTGCTGGTGCGCGGGCAAAGCCCGGCGGATGACATGATCGCCCGGTTCAACGGGGCATGGGGCGGGAATCTGGACCGGATCTACGACGACTACGCCCTGTGATCCGGCGGCGGTGCTAGAGGATCAGCGCCAGCAGCATCGCCCAGAGTGCCGCCCCGGCAAGGGCCATCGGCAGGATCCACCAGCCGGATGGCAGGCCGTCCTCGGGGTCGAGGACGAGGTCCGGCGGTAGCCGGGCGGGCGCCGGCGCGCGGTGGAAGCCCGGAAGTGCGGTGGCAGGCTGTGCCATGGTCGCCCCCTGTGTGCGGGTCTGGACGAATCATGGCACAAGCTAGGCCCCCGGGGGTTAAGAACTTCTCAACATCAGGGACAGGTGTGGATTTTCCGCCTCAGCGGCGTCCGATCCGCGGTTCGGTTCCGGCGTGGAGGCGGGCGATGTTGCCCGCGTGCCGGATGTAGACGATCACCGCCAGCGCCAGCGCCAGGAACACCACCTCGCCCCGGCCGAGGGCGACCGCCCAGACCGGCGTGAACCCGGCAGCCAGCAGGGCGGCCACGCTCGAGTAGCGCAGCGCCGCCGCCGTCACCGCCCAGGTGGCGCAGGCCGCCAGGCCCACGGGCCAGGCCAGCGCCAGGATCAGCCCGAAGAAGGTCGCCACCCCCTTGCCCCCCCGGAACCCGAGCCAGACCGGAAAGCAGTGGCCGATGAATGCCATGCCGCCGGCCACCTGCGCCGCGTCCTCGCCGGCCAGGGCCCGCGCCGCCAGCACGGCCACCGCCCCCTTGCCGCCGTCGAGCAGCAGCGTCCCGAGGGCCGCGCCCCGGTTGCCAGTGCGCAGGACATTGGTCGCGCCGATATTGCCTGAGCCGATCTTGCGCAGGTCGCCCAGGCCCAGGATCCGCGCCAGCACAAGGCCGAAGGGGATCGACCCGAGGAAGTAGCCGAATGCCGCCCACAGCAGCAGCAGGGCGGTGGTCGTGGTGATGTCAGGCATGCTCGCCCCCATGGACACGGCGCCCGGCAACCCAGGTCCCCTTGACCTTTCCTTGCATTCTGGCGCCGTCAAACGGTGTGTTTCGCGATTTCGATTGCAGTTTTGTGCGGTCGAGCAGAAATGGCGCGTCCGGATCGAACAGCACCAGATCGGCCGGCGCCCCCACGGCAAGCCGTCCGCAGTCGAGGCCCAGCCGCCGCGCCGGATTGAGGGAAAGCGCGCGGAACAGTTGCGGCAGCGTCAGATGGCCCGCATGCACCAGCCGCAGCGCCGCCGGCAGCAGCGTCTCGAGCCCGACCGCGCCGCTGGCGGCATCTTCGAACGGCAGGCGCTTGGATTCCTCGTCCTGCGGCGTGTGCATGGAGCAGATCACGTCGATCGTGCCGCTGGCCACCGCCTCGACCATGGCCAGGCGGTCGTCCTCGCTGCGCAGGGGCGGGGTCAGCTTGAAGAAGGTGCGCCAGTCGCCGATGTCGAATTCGTTCAGCGTCAGGTGATGGATCGAGACGCCCGCGCTCAGGTCGAGGCCGGCGGCGCGGGCGCGTTCCAACCGCGGCAGGGCGCGGGCGGTGGTGATCTGGTCGACATGCAGCCGCGCCCCGGTCATTTCCACCAGCGCCAGATCTCGGTCGAGGGCGATGCGCTCCGCCAGCGGATGGACCGAGGGCAGGCCGCGCAATGTGGCAAAGGCGCCATGCGTGGCCACCGCCCCGGACGAGAGCGCGGGATCCTGCACATGCGCCACGACCAGCGCATCCATGCTGCGGGCATAGGTCAGTGCCCTTGCATAAATGCGACTGTCCGCCACTACGCGCAGCCCGTCGGAAAAGGCGACGGCGCCGGTGTCTTTCAGAAAACCGATCTCGGTCATTTCGCGGCCCTGCCGGCCCCGGGTCAGCGCGGCCATGGGGCGGACATGGACCGGGCTGTCCTCCTGCGCGCGGCGCAGGTGGAATTCCAGGATTTCGGGCGTGTCGATCGCGGGATCGGTGTCAGGGCGCGTCACCATGGTCGTGACCCCGCCCGCGGCGGCGGCGCGGCCGGCGGTGCGGAAGCTTTCCTTGTGGCGTTCGCCCGGTTCGCCCACCTTCACGCCCCAGTCGACGATCCCCGGCGCAAGGCAGAGGCCGCGCGCGTCGACCTGCGTCAGCGCGCGAAAGCGCTCCTCGGGGTTCGCGACCGGATCGGTGACGATGTCGTAGATCGTCGTGCTGCGGATGATGAGATGGCCTGTGCGCTCGGCCCCGGATTCGGGGTCGATGAGGCGCGCATGCAGGATCACCGTGTCACGCATCGGACCGCCCCCCCCGCGCCAGGTCGCGCCCTGCGCGCAGGTTCGCGGCCAGAAGTTCCATCGCCGCCATGCGCACCGCCACCCCCATCTCGACCTGGGTCTGGATCACGCTGCGGTTGATGTCGTCGGCCAGCGTGCCGTCGATCTCGACCCCGCGGTTCATCGGCCCCGGATGCATGACGATCGCATCGGGTCTTGCATGGGAAAGTTTCGCCGCATCAAGGCCGTAGCGGTGATAATATTCGCGCTCTGAGGGGACGAAGCCGCCGTCCATCCGTTCCTTCTGAAGGCGCAGCATCATCACCACGTCCACATCGCGCAGCCCTTCGTCCATGTCGTGGAACACTTCGCAGCCCAGTTCGCCCACCCGTGGCGGCAAGAGCGTGGGCGGCCCGATCAGGCGCACGCGGTTCTCCATCTTGCCCAGCAGCAGCAGGTTCGACCGCGCCACCCGCGAATGGGCGATGTCGCCGCAGATCGCCACCGACAGACGGTGCAGCCGCCCCTTGGCACGCCGGATCGTCAGCGCATCGAGCAACGCCTGCGTCGGATGTTCGTGCCGCCCGTCGCCCGCGTTCAGCACGGCACAGTCCTGCACCTTCTGCGCCAGCAGATCGACCGCGCCCGAGGCATGATGGCGCACCACCAGCAGGTCCGGCCGCATCGCGTTCAGCGTCAGCGCGGTGTCGATCAGCGTCTCGCCCTTCTTCACGCTCGAGAGCGCCATGGCCATGTTCATGACATCGGCCCCGAGCCGCTTCCCCGCGAGTTCGAAACTCGCCTGGGTGCGGGTCGAATTCTCGAAGAACATGTTGATCTGGGTGAGGCCCGCCAGCGTGCCGCGCGCGGGGGTGCCGCTGCGGTTCGCCTCGGCGTGGCGGTCGGCCAGATCGAGCAGGGTCACGATCTCGTCCGGGGCGAGATGTTCGATCCCGAGAAGATGGGCGGCGCGGAATGTCATCTGCCTCTCCGTGGTCCTTCGGCCCTTATAGGGCGGGCGCGGGCGGCGGGGTAGGGGTCAGGCGCGGGCGCGGCGCCGGGCAAGCGCGCTGGCCCCGACCGCGATCAGGATGATGAGACCGACAAGCACCTGCCGCACATAGGAATCGACCCGCATCTGCGTCAGCCCGTTGTCGAGCGCGCCCAGCACCACCACGCCCGCCACCGTGGCCAGGACGCGCGGCTGGCCGCTTTCGGTCAGGCTCTGGCCCAGGAACACCGCGGCGATGGCGCTGAGCATGAGGCCGTCGCCCTGGATCGGATTGGCCGAGGCCACGCGCGCGGCATACATGAGCCCGGCAATCGCCGCCCCCGCCCCGGTAAAGACGAAGGCCGAAAGGCGCAGCAAGGTGACGCGCACCCCGGCCAGACGCGCCGCCTCGGCATTGCCGCCGATGGCATAGAGGCGGCGGCCGTAATTCGTCTGTTCAAGCACGAGCCACACCGCCGCCGTCACCGCCGCCGCCACGAGGGTCAGCGACGGCAGCCGCAGGATGCGGTCGCCCTCCTGCCCCAGCGCGATGCCGCCGCGGGCGAATTCGCCAAAGGCCGCGGGGATGTCCGCGCCCGAGATCGTCCGGCCGTCCGAGGTGATGAAGGCCAGGCCCGACAGCACCGTCATCGTCGCCAGCGTGGCGATGAAGGGCAGGATTCCCGCGACCGATACGAGGATCCCGTTCGCCACCCCCGCCGCCACCCCCACCACAAGCGCGGCCCCCAGCGCCGGAACCATCCCGAACCCGGCCTTGAACAGGACCGCGGCCACGACTCCGGCGAGGCTGGCCATCGCGCCCACCGACAGGTCGAAATCGCCCATCGCCATCACCACGGTCATCACCACCGCGACCACCAGAAGCATCGACACCTGCTGGCTGATGTTGAGCCAGTTGCCGAGGGTGGGAAAGGTCGCGGGCTTCATCACCGCGAAGAACAGGATGATGCCCGCCATGCCGATCAGGCTGGCGGAACGGCGCAGAAGGGTCATGCGGCAGCCCCGGGATAGCACAGGGCAAGAAGAGCGCCCTCGGTCAGGTCGTCGTTCGGCAGGCAATGCGCGATCTGCCCGCCCTGCAACACGGCGACGCGATCGGCAAGGCCGATCACCTCGGGCAGGTCCGAAGAGGCGAGGATCACCGCCACCCCGCGCCCGGCCAGCGCGCGGATCACGCGGTAAAGGTCGTGGCGCGCGCCCACATCGACGCCGCGCGTCGGTTCGTCGAGCAGAAGGACGCGCGGGGCGCCGCCCACGGCGCGCGCGAACAGCACCTTCTGCTGGTTGCCCCCCGACAGCGTGACCGGCGGCACCTGCGGCCCCGCAGCCTTGAGCCGGACCTCGGCGCCGCGTTCGGCCAGAAGCCGGCGTTCGGCCGGGCGGTTCAGGAACAGCCCCCCCCGCGCCAGATGCGCCAGATGCGGCAGCGAGGCATTCTCGACGATGGGGCGCAGCATCATCAGCCCCTCGGCGCGGCGTTCGCGCGGGATATGGGCCAGTCCCGCCCGCCAGGCGGCGGCGGGGCTGCCGGCGGGCAGGGCGCGGCCCCCGATCGTCACGCTGCCCGCGCGCGGGATCGCGCCCATGATCGCGCGCAGCAATTCGCCGCGCCCCGCCCCGGCAAGGCCGGCCACGCCCAGGATTTCCCCGGGGGCAAGGTCCAGGTCGATCCCGCGCAGCGGCCCGGCGACCAGGCCCCGCACCCGCAGCACCGGTTCCCCGGGCGGCGCGGCGGCGCGCGGCGGGAACAGGTCCGACAGGTCGCGTCCGGTCATGTCGTGGATGAGCGCGGCCTCGTCCGTGGCCGCGCGCGCGCGGGTCGAGACATGGGCGCCGTCGCGCAACACGGTGATGCGGTCGGCCAGCGCCATCACCTCGGCCATGCGGTGGCTGACATAGAGGATCCCGGCGCCGCGCGCGCGCAGGTCGCGGATGACGGCAAAGAGGCGCCCGGATTCCGCGCCGGTCAGGGCGGCGGTCGGTTCGTCCATGACATAGAACCGCGGCGTCTGGTCCCCGATCAGCGTCGCGGCGATGCGGCACAGCATCCGGTCCCCCAGCGCCAGCCGCAGCATCGGCACGGCCGGGTCGATATGGTCAAGGCCCAGCGCCCCGAGCGCGGCCCGCGCCCGCGCCCGCAGCGCGCGCCAGTCGATCAGGCCGGCCCGGCGGGGAAAGGGCAGGTGCAGGTGCATGTTCTCGGCCACGGACAGGCCGGGCACCACCTGCATCTCCTGATGGATGAAGCGCAGCCCCAGCGCCTGCGCCTGTTCGGGCCGGCTGAGCGTGAGCCCGCGCCCGTCAAGGGTGATGCCGCCTTCGTCGGGCTGTTCCAGCCCGGCCAGCACCCGGATCAGCGTGGACTTGCCCGCGCCGTTTTCGCCCATGAGGGCGTGGACCTCGCCCGGGTGCAGATGCAGGGACACCCCGCGCAATGCCTGCACGGGGCCGTAACTGCGGCTGATGGCGCGAAGTTCAAGCGTCATGGACAGAGGCGCCCGCCCGGCCCCGGGACCGGACGGGCCTGGCCCTCACTGGGCGGCGTTGTCGGCGGTGATCAGGACGGTCGGCACGAAGATCACGTCCGAATCGAACGTGCCGCCCGCGATCAGCGTCGCCACCGCATCGGCGGCGGCGGTGCCGATCCCGGCAAAGTCCTGCGCCACGGTGGCGCGGAAATTGCTGCCGCGCGCCACTTCCTCGCGCGCCTGGGGATTGGCGTCGATGCCGGTGATGACGATGCCCTCGCCCTCGCGCCCGGCGGCCTCGATCGCCTGGAGGGCCCCCAGCGCCGGCTGGTCCCAGGCCGCCCAGACCGCCGCGATCGAGCCGGCCTCGGGATTGGCGGCCAGCACCGCCTCCATCTGCGCGCGCGAATCGGCGATGCCCCCGTCCGCGACGTCGGGCGTGATGCGGTCGATCACGGTGATGCCGGCGTGTTCGGCAAAGATGCGGTCGGCCTCGGCGCCGCGGATCTGCACCGGCGGGAACGGATCGAAGGTGAACATGACGACATTGCCTGCGCCGCCGATGGCATCGACCACGAAATTCGCGGTCTCAGCCGCCATCTCGACCCCGTTCGAGGTGACGTTCACCGCCAGCAGCGGATCGCTGCCGGCGTCCATGCCCACCACCGGGATCCCGGCATCGGCCGCGGCCTGAAGGCCCGCGCCCACCTGCGCCGGATCGACGTTGATGACGATGGCATCGGCGCCCTGCGTCACCGCATCCTCGATCCGGCTGATGACCGCGGCCACGTCGCCTGCGGTATCGACCACGTTCACGCTCCAGCCCAGTTCGGCGGCGCGGGCGGAAAAGGCATCGACATAGAACTGCGTGCCCGGCTGGGCGAGATAGGGGGTGATGACCGCCACATCCTGCGCGAAGGCCGGCAGGGCAAGGGTCAGGACGGCGGCGGTGGTGGTCAGAAGTCTCGACATGGCGGCCCCCTCCCCGGGGCGAGCGCTTGGGGCTTGATCGCGGCATGATTGGCAGGGCAGAGGTGGGGTGTAAAGGACCGGAGGCCCCCATGCGCGCTTTGATCGGAATCGACATCGGCACCACGGCACTGAAGGCGGTGATGACCGACGATGCCGGCGCACGGCTGGCCGATTACCGCGCCACCTATCCGCTGTCGCGGCCGCATCCGGGCTGGGCGGAACAGGCGCCGTCGGACTGGTGGACGCATGTGCTGGCCGCGCTCGGGGATTTCGCGCGCCATCCGGCGGCGGGCGCGGTGGCCGCGATCGGCGTGACAAGCCAGGTGAACACCCATGTCTTCTGCGGCGCCGACCTGACGCCGCTGGCGCCGGCCGTGGTCTGGCAGGACAGCCGCGCGCGCGACGAGGCGACCGCGCTCGATGCGCGGCTGACCGAGGCGCAGAGGATCGCCGCGCTGGGCGCGCCGCTGCCGATCGACCCGAGCCATGCCCTTGCCCGCATGGCCTGGATGGCCGCGCACGAGGCCGGGCTGTGGGAGGCGACCCGGCATGTTCTGGCGCCCAAGGATTGGGTGATCGCGCGGCTGTGCGGGCGCGTGGCGGCGGATCCGGTCGCTTCGGTCGGGCTGGTGGGCACGGATCTCGCCTATGCCGGGGCGGTGCTGGACCTGCTGCCGCGCGCGCGGCAGGTGCTGCCGCCCCTGGCGGATCCGCTGGACGTGGCGGGGCGCGTGGCGGCGGGCCTGCCCTTTGCCGGCGTGCCGGTGGCGGTGGGGACGATGGATGCCTGGGCGTCGATGTTCGGCGTGGGCGTCGTGCGCGAGGGGCAGGCCATGAACCTGTCGGGCACCTCCGAGGTGCTGGGCGTGATTTCCGCCACCCGCAACCCGGTGCCGGGCGCGATCACCTTCGCGCCCTGGCGGGGCATCACGCTGCACGCCGGGCCGACGGCCTCGGGGGGGGCCTCGCTCGACTGGGTGGCGCGGCTGATCGGGCGCACGGTGCCCGAGGCGGCGGCGCTGGCCGAACGGGTGGAACCGGCCCCCGACAGCCCGCTGTTCCTGCCGCATCTGAACGGCGAACGCGCGCCCTTGTGGGATCCGCAGGCGCGAGGCACCTTTGCCGGCCTCGCCGCAGGGCACGGCCCGGGCGAGGTGGTGCTGGCGGTGATGGAGGGGGTGGTGTTCTCGGCGCGGCTCGCGCTCGGGGTGCTCGAGGCGTCGGGCGGGATCCGGCCCGAAGTGGTGCAGGGCGGCGGCGGCGGCACCGCATCGGACCGCTGGTGCCGGATGCGCGCCGATGCCTTTGGCCGGCCCTTCCTGCGCATGGCGGCGCAGGATGCGGGCGCGGTGGGGGCCACGGTGATGGCGGGCGTGGCGGCCGGGATCGTGCCCGACCTTGCCGCCGCCGCCGCCGCGCTGGTGCCCGTGGACCGCCTGTTCGAGCCCGACCCCGAACGCATGGCCCTGGCCGACCGCCGCTTTGCGCTGTGGCGCGAACTTTACGCCCAGGTGCGCCCGATCAACGCCGGGCTGGCCGGGGGCGGCGGCGGCGCCTGATCGGGCCCGATCCTGCCGGGCACCAATCCTGCTCAGGCGTGAATCGGGCCGTCGCCGCAGGCCAGCGCGGCCTCGCGCACCGCCTCGGATACAGTGGGATGGGCGTGGCAGGTGCGGGCGATATCCTCGGCCGCGGCGCCGAATTCCATCGCCACGCAGACCTCGTGGATCAGCTCGCCCGCCTGCGGGCCGATGATGTGGCAGCCGAGGATGCGGTCGGTTTCCTTGTCGGCGAGGATCTTCACGAAGCCGTCGCCGGCGAACATGGCCTTGGCGCGGCCGTTGCCCATGAAGCTGAACTTGCCCACCCGATAGGCCTGGCCCCGGGCCTTGAGCGCCTCTTCGGTCAGCCCGACCGCGGCCACTTCGGGCGTGGTGTAGATGACGCCGGGGATCACGTCGTAATTCACATGGCCATGGCGGCCGGCGATGATCTCGGCCAGGGCGATGCCCTCGTCCTCGGCCTTGTGGGCCAGCATCGGCCCCTCGCGCACGTCGCCGATGGCATGGATGCCGGGAATGTTCGTGCGGAAGGCGGCATCGGTGGCGATCTGGCCGCGCGGCGTCAGCGCCACGCCCAGCGCATCGAGGCCAAGCCCCGCGGTGAAGGGCCTGCGCCCGGTGGCGACGAGGACGCAATCGGCCTCGAGCGACCTGGCGCTGTCGTCCTTGCGCATCCGGTAGGCCAGCGTGGCCTTGCCCTCTGCGACCGAGGCGCCCTGCACCGCGGCGCCGAGGACGAAGTCGATCCCCTGCCGCTTGAGCAGGCGCTGGAGCGTGCGGGCGATTTCGCCGTCCATCCCCGGCGTGATCGCGTCGAGATATTCGATCACCGTCACCTTGCTGCCCAGCCGGGCATAGACCGAGCCGAGTTCGAGCCCGATCACCCCCGCGCCGATGACGGCGAGGGTTTCGGGGATCCGGGGCAGCGACAGCGCGCCGGTCGAGGTGACGATCACCTTCTCGTCCACCTCGAGTCCCGGCAGGGCCGAGGGTTCGGAGCCCGAGGCGATGACGATGGTCGTGGCGGTGTGGGTGTCCTCTCCGACCGCGACCCGGCCGGCGGCGGGGATGGTGGCCCAGCCCTTGAGCCAGGTGATCTTGTTCTTCTTGAACAGGAATTCGACCCCGCCGGTGTTCTGGCCGATCACCTCGTCCTTGTAGGCGCGCATCCGGTCCCAGTCGACCGAGGGCGCGGGGGCGATCAGGCCCATCTTCGCGAAATTCGCCTGCGCCTCGTGGAGCGAATGGGTGGCGTGCAGGAAGGCCTTGGACGGGATGCAGCCGATATTGAGGCAGGTGCCGCCCAGGGTCTCGCGGCCCTCGGCCACGGCGACGCGCAGGCCCAGTTGTGCGGCGCGGATGGCGCAGACATAGCCGCCGGGGCCGGCGCCGATGACGATGAGATCGAATTCAGCCATGGGTTGGTCCTTTTGCGGGCCGGGGAGGGGGGCTGTCTGCCCCCCGTCGCCTGCGGCGACTCCCCCCGAGGGTATTTGGGCAAAGATGAAGGTGGACGTCAGACGAGGGCCAGCACTAGCAGCGCGAGCGTGGGCAGGAAGCCCACCGCCCAGATCAGCGACCGGCCGGGCGAGAGGCCGAGCACATAGGCGGGGACATAGAGCACGCGCGCGCCGAGATAGGTCCAGGCGAGCAGGGCGGTGAGGCCGCTGGTGCGGTCGGCGAGCACGAGCACGACGGCGGCGACGGCGTAGAGGGCGAGTCCCTCGAGGTGATTGGCAAAGGCGCGTTCGGCCCGGCCGGCCCGGCCGGTGAGGGTGACCGGTTCGTCGCGCGGCGAGACGTGCCAGCCGGGCGGGATCTGGTCGCGCGCGAGGGCGGAGACCAGGATCATCTGCACGATCTGGAGGAGGGCGGCGAGGACGAGGACGGTGAGTTCGGCCGTCATGGCGGGTTCCTTTCGCGGACTGCGGCGCGCGCGCAGGATGGCGGGCCCGGGCGCGAAGGTGGCGCCCCGGCGGCGCAAAGGCAAGGTGCCCCGCGCGCCGCCTGCCGCCATGGGGGGCGCGGCGGCGCGCGGGGCCGGTCCGGATCAGAGATCCATGAGCAGGCGGCGCGGATCCTCGAGCGCATCCTTGACCCGCACGAGGAAGGTCACGGCGCCCTTGCCGTCGACGATGCGGTGATCGTAGCTCAGCGCCAGATACATCATCGGCCGGATCACGATCTGCCCGCCCACCACCACCGGGCGGTCCTGGATCTTGTGCATGCCGAGGATCCCCGACTGCGGCGGGTTCAGGATCGGCGAGGACATGAGCGAGCCGTAGATGCCGCCGTTCGAGATGGTGAAGGTGCCGCCCTGGAGATCGGCCATGGCCAGCTTGCCGTCGCGGGCGCGCAGGCCGAGGTCGGCGATGTCCTTCTCGATCCGGGCAAAGCCCTTCTGGTCGGCGTCGCGCACCACCGGCACGACGAGGCCCGAGGGCGTGCCCACCGCCACGCCCATGTGGACGTAGTTCTTGTAGACGATCTCGTCGCCGTCGATCTCGGCGTTGACCTCGGGCACCTCGCGCAGCGCATGCACGCAGGCGCGGGTGAAGAAGGACATGAAGCCGAGCTTCACGCCGTGTTTCCTTTCGAACTGGTCCTTGTAGGTGGCGCGCAGGTCCATCACCGCGGACATGTCGACCTCGTTGTAGGTCGTCAGCATCGCCGCGGTGTTCTGCGCGTCCTTGAGGCGGCGGGCGATGGTCTGGCGCAGGCGCGACATCCGCACCCGTTCCTCGCGCGCGGCATCGGCGGCGGGGACGGGCGCGCGCGGTGCGGCGGCGACCGGAGCGGGCGCGGGGGCAGGCGCGGCGGCGGGGGCAGGCGCCGCGACGGGCGCGGGCGCGGCGATGGGCGCAGCGGCGGCTGCGGCGGCGGCCAGCGCGTCCTCCTTCATGATGCGGCCGTCGCGGCCGGTGCCGGCGACGGTGGCGGGATCGACCCCGGCCTCGGCCAGCACGCGCCGGGCCGAGGGCGCGTCCGCGACCCCGGCGGCGCGCGCGGGGGCAGGGGCGGCGGCGGGTTCGGGCGCGCTGGCCGCGGCCCCTTCGGCGATGGTGGCGAGAAGCGCGTTCACGCCGACGTTCGCGCCCTCCTGGGCCACGATCTCGGCCAGGGTGCCGGCCACGGGGGCAGGCACCTCGACCGTCACCTTGTCGGTCTCGAGTTCGCAGAGCATCTCGTCGATCCGCACGGCATCGCCCGGCTTCTTGAACCAGGTGGCGACGGTGGCCTCGGTGACGCTTTCGCCCAGGGTGGGCACGCGGACTTCGGTCGTCATGTCATTTCCCCTCGATCGTCAGCGCCTGATCGACAAGCGCGTCCTGTTGTTCCTTGTGCTTGCTCATGAGCCCGGTCGCCGGCGAGGCCGAGGCCGCGCGGCCGGCATAGCGGGCGCGGGTATGGGTGGCGCCCAGCCGGGTCAGGATCGATTCGAGCGGCGGCTCGATGTAGGTCCAGGCGCCCTGGTTCTGCGGCTCTTCCTGGCACCAGACCATTTCCGCCTGAAGGAACCGCCCCAGTTCGGTCATGAGCGAGCGCACCGGCAGCGGATAGAGCTGTTCGACGCGCAGGAGATAGATGTCGTCGATGCCGCGCCGGTCGCGTTCGGCGAGCAGGTCGTAATAGACCTTGCCCGAGCACAGCACCACGCGGCGGATGTCCCCGTCGGGGCGCAGCGTCGCGGTCGAGTTGCCCTTCTGCGCATCGTCCCACAGCACGCGGCGGAACACCGATCCGGTCTGCATGTCCTCGGCCCGGGAGATGGCGAAGGGATGCCGCAGCAGCGATTTCGGCGTCATCAGGATCAGCGGCTTGCGGATGTCGCGGTGGATCTGGCGGCGCAGGATGTGGAAATAGTTCGCCGGCGTCGTGCAGTTGGCGACGATCCAGTTGTCCTCGGCCGACAGCTGGAGGAACCGTTCGAGCCGGGCCGAGGAATGTTCGGGGCCCTGCCCCTCGAACCCGTGGGGCAGCAGCACCACGAGGCCCGACATGCGCAGCCATTTCGATTCCGAGGAGGAAATGAACTGGTCGAACATGATCTGGGCGCCGTTGGCGAAGTCGCCGAACTGCGCCTCCCAGAGGGTGAGGGCGTTCGGTTCGGCCAGGGTGTAGCCGTATTCGAAGCCCAGCACCGCATATTCCGAGAGCATCGAATCGATGACCTCGTAGCGGGCCTGCCCCTCGCGGATGGCGTTCAGCGGGTAGTGGCGTTCGTCGGTGGACTGATCGACGAAGGCCGACTGCCGCTGCGAGAAGGTGCCGCGCGTGCAATCCTGCCCCGAGAGGCGCACCGGGAAACCCTCGATCTGGAGCGAGCCGAAGGCAAGCGCCTCGGCGGTGGCCCAGTCGAACCCCTCGCCGGTCTCGAACATCTTCGCCTTGGCCTCGAGCTGGCGGCCGATGGTCTTGTGCAGGTCGAACCCCTGCGGCACGGCGACAAGGGCGCGGCCGACCTCGGCCATGGTCTCGGGGGGGATGCCGGTCTCGCCGGGTTCGTATTCCTCGCCGTCGGTGGGGGTGATCTTCTTCCAGCGGCCGTCGAGCCAGTCGGCCTTGTTCGGGCGATAGACCTTGCCGGCCTCGAATTCCTCGTTCAGCGTCGCCTGGAAGGCGGCCTTCATGTCCTCGATCTCGCCCTCGGGGATGAGGCCGTCCGCGACCAGCCGTTCGGTATAGAGTTGCAGCGTGGTCTTCTGCCGCTTGATGCGGGTATACATCGCCGGGTTGGTGAACATCGGCTCGTCGCCTTCGTTGTGACCGAAGCGGCGGTAGCAGAAGATGTCGATCACCACGTCCTTGTGGAACTTCTGGCGGAATTCGGTGGCCACGCGGGCGGCGTGGACCACGGCCTCGGGATCGTCGCCGTTGACGTGAAAGATCGGCGCCTCGACCATGAGGGCGATGTCGGTCGGATAGGGCGACGAGCGCGAGAACGACGGCGCGGTGGTAAAGCCGATCTGGTTGTTCACCACGATATGCATGGTGCCGCCGGTGCGGTGCCCCTTGAGGCCCGACAGGCCGAAACATTCCGCGACCACGCCCTGTCCGGCAAAGGCCGCGTCGCCATGCAGCAGGATCGGCAGCACGCGCGAGCGGTCGGCATCGCCGTACTGGTCCTGCTTGGCGCGCACCTTGCCCAGAACCACCGGGTTCACCGCCTCGAGATGCGAGGGGTTCGCGGTCAGCGACAGGTGCACCTTGTTGCCGTCGAATTCGCGGTCCGAGGAGGAGCCGAGGTGATATTTCACGTCGCCCGACCCTTCCACGTCGTCGGGCTTGTAGCTGCCGCCGTGGAATTCGTGGAAGATGGCGCGGAAGGGCTTGCCCATCACGTTGGCCAGCACGTTGAGCCGGCCGCGGTGCGGCATGCCCACCACGATCTCCTCGACCCCGAGCGCGCCGCCGCGCTTGATGATCTGTTCCATCGCGGGGATCAGCGCCTCGGCCCCGTCAAGGCCGAACCGCTTGGTGCCCATGAACCGCACATGGCAGAACTTCTCGAAACCCTCGGCCTCGACCAGCTTGTTCAGGATCGCCTTGCGCCCGGTCTGGGTAAAGGTGATCTCCTTGCCGTAACCCTCGATCCGTTCCTTGAGCCAGGCGGCCTGTTCGGGGTCCGAGATGTGCATGTACTGAAGCGCGAAGGTGCCGCAGTAGGTGCGCCGCACGATGGCGAGGATCTGCCGCATCGACGCCATCTCGAGGCCGAGCACGTTGTCGATGAAGATCGGCCGGTCCATGTCGGATTCGCGAAAGCCGTAGGAGGCCGGGTCGAGTTCGGGATGCGGCGTCTCCTCGCGCAGGCCCAGCGGATCGAGATTGGCGATCAGGTGCCCGCGGATGCGGTGGGCGCGGATCAGCATGAGCGCGCGCAGGCTGTCGAGCACCGCCTGCCGCAACTGCGCCTCGTTCAGGGTGACGCCGCGTTCGGCGGCGCGGGTGGCGATCTTCTCGCCGGCCTTGCGGGGATCGGCGGGCCATTGCCCGTCCATGGCTGCGGTCAGGTCGTCGGCGGGCTGGGGCGGCCAGTCGGCGCGCGCCCAGGACGGGCCGGCGGCATTGGCGGCGGCCATCTGCGCCGGATCGCCCAGCCCGGCAAAGAACGCGGCCCAGCTTGCGTCCACGCTGGCCGGGTCGGCGGCATGGCGCGCGGCCAGATGTTCGACGTAATCGGCATTCCCGCCTTGCAGGAACGAGGACGAGCGGAACTGGTCGTTCGGGGAGAGGTCGGTCACGGGATCACCTCGGTCGGTGGAGAAAGGGGGGGCGGGGGCGGCCCCGCCGGTCATTCATCGGGACTGGATCGCGGCAAGGACGGCCTGGCCCAGCGTCGCCGGGCTGTCGGCCACCACGATCCCGGCGGATTTCATCGCCTCGATCTTGGATTCGGCATCGCCCTTGCCCCCGGCGACGATGGCGCCGGCGTGGCCCATCCGCCGCCCCTTGGGCGCGGTGCGGCCGGCGATGAAGCCGGCGGTGGGCTTCCAGCGGCCCTTCCGCCGTTCGTCGGCAAGGAATTGCGCCGCGTCCTCTTCGGCCTGCCCGCCGATCTCGCCGATCATGATGATCGCCTCGGTCTCGGGATCGGCCAGGAACATCTCGAGCACGTCGACATGCTCCATCCCCTTGATCGGGTCGCCCCCGATCCCCACCGCCGAGGACTGGCCCAGCCCCACGTCCGAGGTCTGCTTCACCGCCTCGTAGGTCAGCGTGCCGGACCGCGACACCACCCCCACCTTCCCGCGCGAGAAGATCGAGCCGGGCATGATCCCGATCTTGCATTCGCCGGGCGTCATGATGCCGGGGCAGTTCGGCCCGATCAGGCGCGATTTCGACTGCGCCAGCGCGCGCTTGACCTTCATCATGTCGAGGACCGGGATCCCTTCGGTGATGCAGACGATGAGCGGGATTTCCGCGTCGATCGCCTCGAGGATCGAATCGGCGGCAAAGGGCGGCGGCACATAGATCACCGAGGCATCGGCGCCGGTGCGCGCCACCGCGTCGTGCACGCTGTCGAACACCGGCAGGTCGAGATGGGTGCTGCCGCCCTTGCCGGGGGTGACGCCGCCGACCATGCGGGTGCCATAGGCGATGGCCTGCTGCGAATGGAACGTCCCCTGGGAACCGGTAAAGCCCTGGCAGATGACGCGGGTGGATTTGTTGACGAGAACGGACATGGGTCTTTTCCTAATGCTGGAAGCGCGCGGCGGGGCGGGTGTTCGGCAGCAGCGCCACCGGATCAGCCCTTCACCGCCCGGACGATCTTTTCCGCCGCATCCGACAGGTTGTCGGCCGCGATCACGTTCAGGCCGCTTTCGTTGATGAGGCTCTTGCCCAGTTCGACATTCGTCCCCTCGAGGCGCACCACCAGCGGCACCTGAAGCCCGACCTCCTTCACCGCGGCGATGATGCCCTCGGCGATGATGTCGCAGCGCATGATGCCGCCGAAGATGTTGACGAGGATGCCCTTCACGTTCGGGTCCGAAGTGATGATCTTGAACGCCTCGGTCACCTTCTCCTTGCTGGCGCCACCGCCCACATCCAGGAAATTCGCGGGTTCGGCGCCGAAAAGCTTGATGATGTCCATGGTCGCCATGGCCAGGCCCGCGCCGTTCACCATGCAGCCGATCTCGCCATCGAGGGCGATGTAGTTCAGGTCGAATTTCGAGGCGGCAAGTTCCTTGGGATCCTCCTCGCTCTCGTCGCGCAGGGCCGCGATCTCGGGCTGGCGATGGAGGGCGTTGCCGTCAAAGCCCATCTTGGCGTCGAGGCATTTCAGATCGCCGCGGTCGGTGACGATCAGGGGATTGACCTCGAGCATTTCCATGTCGCGCTCGATGAACAGCCGGTAGAGCGTGCCCATGAGACGCACGCATTGCTTCACCTGATCGCCCTCGAGGCCAAGGGCAAAGGCGATGCGGCGCCCGTGAAAGGGCTGGTAGCCGGTCGCGGGATCGACCGAGAACGACAGGATGCGTTCGGGCGTGCTGTGGGCCACTTCCTCGATGTCCATGCCGCCCTCGGTCGAGGCGACAAAGGAGACGCGGCTGGTCCGGCGGTCGACGAGCAGCGCAAGATAGAGTTCGCGCGCGATGCCCGATCCGTCCTCGATGTAGATGCGGTTCACCTGCTTGCCCGCCGGGCCGGTCTGCACCGTGACAAGGGTGCGCCCCAGCATCCGGCGCGCCTCTTCGGCGGCCTGCTCGACCGAGGTGGCGATGCGCACGCCGCCCTTGTCGCCGGCCTCGGGCTCGAGGAAGCGGCCCTTGCCGCGGCCGCCGGCGTGGATCTGCGCCTTGACCACCCAGAGCGGCCCGCCCAGTTCGCCGGCGGCGGTCTTGGCGTCCTCGGCGCGGGTGACGGCGCGGCCGTCGCTGACCGGGGCACCGGCGGCCCGCAGAAGTGCCTTGGCCTGGTATTCGTGAATGTTCATCCTGCCGCTCCGGTCCGATCCGATGTTCCCGCGCATTAAGCACAGGACGAATCCTTTCAGAACCCTCAACAGCGCCCGGCTTTGGAAAAAGCGACATTCGTGATCACACGCTTCGCAAGCGTGATCACAGTCTGCGCAAACCCCTTCGGCCGGGGTCGCGGCGCCTGCGGGGCAGGGGCGCAACGGCTGCGGCGGGTGATTCCCGGAACGGATCGGGCCGGGGATGCGCCCGCACCCCCGGCCCGTCCTGTCCTGTCCCGTCCCGTCCTGCGTCCGCCCGGCCCTCAGGCCAGCGTCGGGTCGATCGTCTTGCAGGCCGCGACCAGCCCCTTCACCGCATCGACCGAGCGCGTCATCATCGCCTGTTCGTCGCGGTCGAGGTCGATGGCGATCACCCGCTCGACCCCGCCCGCGCCGATCACCGTCGGCACGCCGACATAAAGCCCGTCAAGGCCGTAGGCCCCGGTCACATGCGCCGCGCAGGGCAGGACGCGCTTCTGGTCCTTGAGATAGGCCTCGGCCATCTCGATCGCGCTGGTGGCGGGCGCATAGAAGGCCGATCCGGTCTTGAGCAGGCCGACGATCTCGGCCCCGCCGTCGCGGGTGCGCTGCACGATGGCGTCAAGACGGTCCTGCGTGGTCCAGCCCATCTTCACGAGGTCGGGCAGCGGGATGCCGCCCACGGTCGAATAGCGCACGAGCGGCACCATCGTGTCGCCATGCCCGCCCAGCACGAAGGCGGTCACGTCGCGCATCGAGACCCCGAACTCGAGCGACAGGAAATGCCGGAACCGCGCCGAATCGAGGACGCCGGCCATGCCGACCACCCTGGCATGCGGCAGGCCGGAAAATTCGCGCAGCGCCCAGACCATGGCATCGAGCGGGTTGGTGATGCAGATGACAAAGGCATCGGGCGCATGTTCGCGGATGCCTTCGCCCACCGACTTCATCACCTTGAGGTTGATGCCCAGCAGGTCGTCGCGGCTCATCCCCGGCTTGCGCGGCACGCCGGCGGTGACGATGCAGACATCGGCCCCGGCGATGTCGGCATAGGAACTGGTGCCCTTCAGCGCCGCATCGAAACCGGCGACCGGCCCCGATTCGGCAAGGTCGAGCGCCTTGCCCTGCGGCACGCCCTCGGCGATGTCGAAGAGCACCACGTCGCCCAGTTCCTTGAGCGCGACGAGATGGGCCAGCGTGCCCCCGATCTGTCCGGCACCGATGAGCGCGATCTTCGGTCTTGCCATGGCATGTCCCCGCGGATGTGTGAAACCGCGCAGACACCTAGACCCGCACCGCCCGGGGCGCAAGCCCGCCGCGCCGCGGCGCACCCTTGCGGTGCGGGGCCCGCGGGCGCATCCTCGGATTCCCGGATCAGGAGAGAGCGATGCGCGCCTACCGTTTCCTCACCGAAGACGACACAGCCGCCTTCTGCCACAAGGTCACCGCCGCCCTGGCCGCCGGATGGGAGCCCTGGGGCCCCCCGACCTATGCCTTCGACGCCAAGCGCGGGGTGATGCGCTGCGGACAGGCCGTGGTGAAGGAGGTTGCCGGCCTCGACTATGACCCGGGCCTGCGGCTGGGCGAGTTGTGACCGGGGTAGCAGATGGGGCGGCGCCCGGGGCGGCCGATGGGGTGGCACCCGGGGCGGCGCGGATGTGATGCCGGCGCGGCCTGCGGGCCGGGAATTGTGATCGCAGGCGTGACCAGTGTGATCACAACACCCGGAAATCTGTGCGGGATTTGACCGATCGGTGGAATTTCCGCCGCGGCGGGGCGTGACTTGGCCGAAAAACGCGCTATGGAGGAGGCGACACGCAGAGCGCGCCCGCCCCCGGGGCCGGGCCAGTCAGCGACGAAGGATCCGCCATGCCTGCACAGCCGCCGGTCGAACGCCCGCTTTCCCCGTTCATGCTCGGGAAATACTACCGTTTCCAGATGACCTCGGTCAGCTCGATCACGACGCGGATCACCGGCAATGCCCTCATCGTGCCGGCGGCGCTGGTGGTGTGGTGGCTGCTGGCCGCGGCGACCTCGGACGCGGCCTTTGCGACCGCGAACCGGGTGGCGACCGGCTGGTTCGGGGATCTGGTGTTCACGCTGTCGCTCTGGGCGGTGTGGTATCACTTTCTCGCCGGGCTCAGGCATCTCTATTACGACGCGCTGCACGGCATGGACATCCGCACGGCGACCCTGCTGGGCTGGGCCTGCTTCGGCGGGGCAACCCTGCTCAGCGTCATCACCATCCTGATCGTGCAGTGAGGCCGACATGCGCTATCTGACCGACCGCAAGCGCGCCCAGGGGCGCGGCTCTGCCGGGCGCGGCACCGAACACCACTGGTCGATGACCGTGACGGCGGTGGGCCTGGCCTTCATCGTGCCGACCTGGCTCTACATCCTTGGCCGCGCCCTCGGGCAGGACCGCGCCGGCGTGATCGAGGCCTTCTCGCATCCCTTCGCCGCGATCCTGACCGCGCTCCTGCTCGTGATCGGGCTGCGCCATTTCACCCTTGGCGCCATCACCATGATCGAGGACTACACCCGCGGTTCCGCGCGCAGGATCGGCATCCTGATCGCGGTCTCGCTGGCCTGGGGCATCGGTGCCGCGGGAATTTTCGCGCTGATGAAGATCGCGCTCTGAAGGACGGACCATGACCTCTGCTTATCCCGTTGAAGTGCACGAATACGACGTGGTCGTGGTGGGGGCGGGCGGGTCCGGCCTGCGCGCGACGCTGGGCATGGCCGAACAGGGCCTGCGCACCGCCTGCGTGACCAAGGTCTTTCCCACCCGCAGCCATACCGTGGCCGCGCAGGGCGGCATCGCCGCCAGTCTGGGCAACATGGGGCCGGATCACTGGCAATGGCATCTCTACGACACGGTGAAGGGCTCGGACTGGCTGGGCGACACCGACGCGATGGAATACCTCGCGCGGGAGGCGCCCAAGGCGGTCTACGAGCTTGAGCATTACGGCGTGCCCTTCTCGCGCACCGAGGACGGGCGCATCTATCAGCGTCCCTTCGGCGGCCATACCACCGAATTCGGCGAAGGCCCGCCGGTGCAGCGCACCTGCGCCGCCGCCGACCGCACCGGCCACGCGATCCTGCACACGCTCTATGGCCAGAGCCTCAAGCAGAAGGCCGAGTTCTTCATCGAATATTTCGCCATCGACCTGCTGATGGCCGAGGATGGCACCTGCAACGGCGTGCTGGCCTGGAAACTCGACGACGGCACCTTGCACGTCTTTGCCGCGAAGATGGTGGTGATGGCCACCGGCGGCTACGGCCGGGCCTATTTCTCGTGCACCTCGGCCCAGACCTGCACCGGCGACGGCGGCGGGATGGTGGCGCGGGCCGGGCTGCCGCTTCAGGACATGGAGTTCGTGCAGTTCCACCCGACCGGCATCTACGGCGCGGGCTGCCTCATCACCGAGGGCGCGCGCGGCGAGGGGGGCTATCTCACCAATGCGCAGGGCGAGCGGTTCATGGAACGCTATGCCCCCACCTACAAGGATCTTGCCAGCCGCGACGTGGTCAGCCGCTGCATGACGATCGAGATCCGCGAGGGCAGGGGGGTTGGCCGCAACAAGGATCACATCTTCCTGCACCTGAACCACCTGCCGCCCGAAGTGCTGCACGAACGGCTGCCGGGGATCAGCGAATCGGCCCGCATCTTTGCCGGCGTCGATGTGACCCGCGACCCGATCCCGGTGCTGCCGACGGTGCATTACAACATGGGCGGCATCCCCACGAACCACTGGGGCGAGGTGCTCGATCCCGTCGCGGGCGATCCCGACCGGGTGCATCCCGGCCTGATGGCGGTGGGCGAGGCGGGCTGTGCCTCGGTCCACGGGGCGAACCGGCTGGGGTCCAATTCGCTCATCGACCTGGTGGTGTTCGGCCGCGCCGCGGCGATCCGTGCCGGGCAGGTGGTGGACCGCAGCGGCGCCGTGCCGCGCCCGACCGCCGCCGCGATCGACGCGGCGCTGGCGCGGTTCGACGGGCTGCGCCATGCGAACGGCGCGGTGCCCACGGCGGACCTGCGCCTCGAGATGCAAAAGACCATGCAGGCCGATGCCGCGGTGTTCCGCACCGACAAGACCCTGGCCGAGGGCGTGGAGAAGATGAAGAAGGTCGCGGCCCGGATCGACGACCTGAAGGTGACGGACCGTTCCCTTGTCTGGAACACCGACCTGATGGAGACGCTGGAACTGACCAACCTCATGCCGAACGCGCTGGCGACCATCGTCGCCGCCGAGGCCCGCAAGGAAAGCCGCGGTGCCCATGCGCACGAGGACTGGCCCGCGCGCGACGACGCGAACTGGCGCAAGCATTCGCTGGCCCGGGTCTCGGGGAACGAGGTGACGCTCGATTACCGGCCGGTGCATCTCGATCCGCTCACCCCGGAATCCGAGGGGGGAATCCCCCTGGCCCGGATCGCGCCCAAGGCGCGGGTCTACTGAGCCGGGATGCCGCGATGCGTGCCGTTCTGCCCCTGCTCCTTGTCGTGGTCGCGCTGGGCGCCTGTGCGCCCGGCCCGGTCGATCCGGCGCGCGCGGCCGACCGTTGCGAAGAGCGCGCCCGCGCCGCGCAGGGGCCGACCGGCAGCGTGACGGTCGGGGTGAATACGCACCGCGGCGCCTTTGCCGGCGGCGAGATCGGGGTGAGCGGCGATTACCTTGCCGGGCGCGATCCCCTCGCCGTCTACGAGGATTGCGTCTATGCCCTGACCGGTGCCGCCCCCATCCGCCCCGCGCGCCTGCGCTGAGAGAGAGAAAGGAAACCCCATGCGCCGCCTGTTCCTTGCTGCCGCCCTTGTGCCCGTGGCCGCCCTTGTGCCCGTGGCCGCCCTTGCGCCCATGGCCGCCCTGGCCCAGTCCGAGACCGAGAAGGCCTCGGCCCTGATCCTGCCGATGATCCAGGAAATCCAGCCCGGCGTGGCGGGCGAGGTGCTGACCGGCTGCATCATCGCCGCCGCGACCCCCGAAGAGATCGCCACCTTCGCCGCCGCCGCCGGACCCAGCGCCGCGATCGGCGCGGTGATCAACACGATCCTCGTGCGCCCGGCAACCATGCAGTGCCTTCAGGCCGCTTCGCAGGGCTGAGCCCCGCGCAGAAACAGCAAGGGCCGGCCCATCGGGCGCCGGCCCCCCGATCGGAGGTCGACAGATGGTCCAGTTCACCCTGCCCAGGAACAGCCGCATCACCACCGGCCGCACCTGGCCCGCACCGCAGGGCGCCCGCAAGCCGCGCAAGGTGCGGATCTATCGCTGGAACCCCGATGACGGGCAGAACCCGCGCGTCGATACCTATGTCGTCGACATGGACGATTGCGGGCCGATGGTTCTGGATATCCTCATCAAGATCAAGAACGAGATCGACCCGACCCTCGCTTTCCGCCGCTCCTGCCGCGAGGGGATCTGCGGTTCCTGCGGCATGAACATCGACGGGACCAACACGCTTGCCTGCATCAAGGGCGCGGACGAGATCGACGGCGACATCCGCATCAACCCGCTGCCGCACCTGCCGGTGGTGCGCGACCTCGTGCCCGATCTGACGCATTGGTATGCGCAACATGCCTCGGTGCGGCCCTGGCTCGAGACCACGACCAACGCCCCGGAAAAGGAATGGCGCCAGTCGATCGAGGACCGCCGCAAGCTCGACGGGCTTTACGAATGCGTCATGTGCGCCTGCTGTTCCACCGCCTGCCCGAGCTATTGGTGGAACCCCGACCGGTTCCTCGGCCCGGCGGCGCTGCTGCATGCCTATCGCTGGATCCAGGACAGCCGCGACGAGGCCACGGGCGAGCGGCTTGACGATCTCGAGGATCCGTTCCGGCTTTATCGCTGCCACACGATCATGAACTGCACCCGCACCTGCCCCAAGGGGCTGAACCCCGCCAAGGCGATTGCCGGGATCAAGAAGATGATGGTGGACCGGATCGTGTGATCCGGGCCCGGGGGAAATGCGAACGGGGGCCTCGCGGCCCCCGTTTTCCGTCTGCGCCCCCGGTGCGCCCCCGGGCGGCACTGTCAGGCGAAGGCCGCCTCGAGCGCGATTTCCACCATGTCGGCGAAACTCTGCTCGCGGTCCTCGGCGGGCAATGCCTCGTGCGTCAGGAGGTGGTCGCTCACCGTGAGAATGGCGAGGGCCCGCCGCTGATGGCGCGCGGCCAGGGTGTAAAGTTCGGCCGCTTCCATTTCCACGGCCAGCACGCCATGGCGCGTCATCTGTTCGGTCAGGTCGGGGCGTTCGTCATAGAACACATCCGACGAATAGATGTTCCCGACATGCGTCCGCGCGCCTTGCGCCCGCGATGCCGCCACCGCCGCCTCGAGCAGGCTGTAATCGGCGCAGGGGGCGAAATTCAACTCGCGGAAGATTCCCAGTGAGGGCGTGGAAATCGTGCTGGCGGTCATGGCAATGACCACATCGCGGATGGCGACATGATGCTGCATTGCCCCGCAGGAACCGATGCGGATCAGGGTCTGGGCGCCATAATCGCGGATGAGTTCGTTTGCATAGATCGACAGCGATGGCATTCCCATGCCCGATCCCTGGATCGTCACGGGATTGCCGCGCCAGGTGCCGGTAAAGCCCAGCATCCCGCGCACCCGGTTCACGCAGCGCGCATCCTCGAGGAATCGCCCCGCCGCCCACTGCGCGCGCAGCGGATCGCCGGGCATCAGGACGACGGGCGCGATATCGCCCGCCGCCGCTCCGATGTGGAGGGTCATGTGCCTGACCTCACGCGAGGAAATCGTTCAGCGATTTCCCTTCGGCAAGGGCGGCGTTGATCCATTCCGGGCGCCGGCCGCGGCCCGACCAGGTCTGCGCCGGATTGGCGGTGTTGCGGTATTTCACCGCCGAGGGCGCCTTGCGCCCGCGTCCCTTGGGCAGGGCGATGCCGGTCAGTTCCTCGAGTTTGAAGCCGTATTCGGCGACGGCGCGTTCGGCGGCGTCGATGGCGCGGCGCTTCTCCCGGTCGGCAAGCGTGGCGATGGCCCGGTCCACATCGTTGCGCAACCGGGTCAATTCCTGACGCGACAGGGAATCGAGGTCGATGGTCATTGCTGTTCTCCGCAAGGGATGGCGCGGACCGATTGCCACGCCTTGCAAACAGATTGCCCCGTTTTTCCGATCGGAACAACAACGGATTTAAGCAGGGCTTAACTCGACCTCTTGTCCTTTTGTTAGCCCCGCCCGCGATCTCAGCCCCGGATCCCCTTTGGCCGCATTGCCAGCCAGATGAGGGCGGCGCCCGCAAGGGCCAGAAACGGCACCATGGCGATATTCACCGCCGACCAGCCCTGCACGGTATTGCCGCCCGAACAGTTCATCAGCCCGCCCGATGCCAGCGAGGCGATGGTGACGGCGCCGAACACGATCATGTCGTTCATGCCCTGCACCCGCCCGCGTTCATGCGGCGGATAGGAGGCGGTCAGCAGCGTGGTCGCGCCGATGAATCCGAAATTCCAGCCGACGCCCAGAAGGACGAGCGCGACGAAGAAATTGGTCAGTTCCACCCCCGCCAGCCCGACACCGCCCGCCGCCGCCAGAATGGCAAGGCCCGTCGCCATCACCCGCACCGCGCCGAAACGGGCGATGACATGGCCGGTGACGAACGAGGGCGCATACATGGCCAGCACATGCGCCGAAACGATGTCGGCGGCATTGCCCTGGGTATAGCCGCAGCCGACCACCGCAAGCGGCGTCGAGGTCATCACCAGGTTCATGAGCGCATAGGACACCGCGCCCACGATCACCGAGACCGCAATCGCCGGGGTGCGCAGCAATTCGCCCACGCTGCGCGCCACCGGCGCCTCCATGCGGGTCATCGGCCGCGGTTTCGGCAGGTCGAGCAGCAGGAACAGGAACATCCCCGCCGCGGTGATCGCCGCCCCGGCCAGGTAGGTGCCGACAAAGGGCGCGGCGGTCAGGTTTTCCGTCACCTTCACCAGTTGCGGCCCCACCAGCGCCGACAGCAGGCCCCCCGCCATCACCCAGGAGATCGCCTTGGGCCGGAACGCATCCGAGGCGGTGTCGGTCGCGGCAAAGCGGTAGAACCCCTGCGCCGACATGTAGGTGCCGGTCAGGTAGGATCCCACCAGCAGCAGCCAGAAATTCCCGGTCGCCACCGCCAGCGCGGCCACGGCCGATCCGATCAGCCCCCCCGTCGCCCCAAGGGTGAAACCCGGCACCCGCCCGTGGCGCTGCATGAAGGGCGACAGCCACGGCGCCGTGGACATGGAGCCGAACACCACCATGGAAATCGGCAGCGTGGCCAGACAGGGATTGGGTGCAAGCATCTGCCCGGCAAGGCCGCCGATCACGAAGACCATGGTGACCTGGCTGCCGATGATGGCCTGCGCGGCGACAAGGACGGCCACGTTGCGGCGGGCCTTGCGATCGTCGATGACATATGAATCGTTCATGATGTGATGGCTAGCCCCAAGCCCCGGCACAGGCAAGGGGGGGCGAAGGCGCGGCAGGGGGCTGGCCGCGGTGCGATGCGCGCCCTATGGTCGCGCCATGAATGCCGAACCCCCCCGCATCATCCTCGGACCAGACTGCCTTGCCGAAGGGGCGCGCTGGCTGATCGCCGCCGACCCGCGCCTGGCGCCGGCGCTGGCCGAACCGCTGCCGCTGCGGCTGCGCCCGGACGGGTTCGAGGCGCTCTTGTGGGCGATCGTCGGGCAGCAGGTCAGCACTGCCAGCGCCTCGGCCATCTGGGAGAGGCTGCACGCGGCCGGCCTTGTGTCGCGCGACGCGGTGGCGCTGGCCGGGGACGAGGCGCTGCGCGCCTGCGGCCTCTCGCGGCCGAAGCTGCGCTATGCCCGCGCGCTGGCGCTGTCGGATCTGGATTTCGCGGGCCTGCGCGGCCTGCCGACCGACGAGGTGGTGACGCGCCTGGTCGAACTGCCCGGAATCGGCCGCTGGACCGCGGAAATCTATGCGATGTTCTCGCTCGGGCATGCCGATGTCATGGCGGCGGGCGATCTTGCCTTGCAGGAATCGGCGCGGATCCTGTTCGGCCTGCCCGAACGGCCGAACGAACGCGCGCTGCGCGCCATGGCGGCGATCTGGTCCCCCTGGCGGTCGGTTGCGGCGCAGGCGCTCTGGGCCTACTACCGGCAGGCGAAAGGGCGCGAGGGGGTCGGCCGCTGACCGGCCGCAATCCCCGCCCGTGACCGGCACCGGAGGACAGATGACCCGCATCCTGCAATCAGACCGGGTGGCGCCGCGTTCGGGCGAGCTGCGTTCGGCCGTGGTGTTCCTGCACGGCTATGGCGCGAACGGCGCCGATCTGCTGTCGCTGGCGGACCCGCTGGGCGAACACCTGCCCGATACGCTGTTCGTGGCCCCCGACGCGCCCGAACGCTGCGCCGGCGTGCCCTTCGGGTTCCAGTGGTTCCCGATCCCCTGGATCGACGGTTCGGCCGAGGACGAAAGCCGTCAGGGCCTGTGGCGTGCGGCCGGCGACCTTGACGCTTTCCTCACCGCGCTCATGATCGAAGAGGATCTGCTGCCCGAACAGGTGGCGCTGTTCGGGTTCTCGCAAGGTTCGATGATGGCGCTGCATGTCGCGCCCCGCCGCGAGGATCCGGTTGCGGCCGTGGTCGCCTTCTCGGGCCGCCTGCTCGAACCGGAACTGCTCGGGGACGAGGCCCTGTCGCGCCCGCCGGTGCTGCTCTTGCATGGCGACCGCGACGATGTGGTGCCCGCCGCCGCCCTGCCCGAGGCGGCGCGCGGCCTCGAGGAGGCGGGCTGGAGCGAGGTCTACGCCCATGTCATGCGCGGCACCGCCCACGGCATCGACCCCGAGGGCCTGGGCGTGGCACTCGCCTTCCTGCGCGACCGGCTGGGGGTGGCGTGAGGGGGTTGCTCCCGGGGGGGGGGGCGGCAAAAAAGGTGGGGTATTTTGATACCTATTTCACAAGCCACTGATCTGTCGTGATAATTGGCGGATCGCCGCCCTTGACCCGCGCGCATGGCCCGCTATAAGCGCCCCATCCCAACGACCGGGGTCCGGGGCATGTCGCCAGGGGCCCAAGAATCTGGTGAGACATGAAAACCTTTTCCGCTACCCCCGCGGACATCGAGAAGAAGTGGGTCGTGATCGACGCCGAAGGCGTGATCCTTGGCCGGCTTGCCTCGATCGTCGCCATGCGCCTGCGTGGCAAGCACAAGCCGACCTTCACCCCGCACATGGACATGGGCGACAACGTGATCGTCGTGAATGCCGACAAGGTCCAGTTGACCGGCAAGAAGCGTGACGAACGCTTCTACTGGCACACCGGCCATCCCGGCGGGATCAAGTCGCGCACCCGCGCCGAGATCCTCGAGGGCGCCCACCCCGAGCGCGTGGTCGAGAAGGCGGTGGAGCGGATGCTGCCCAAGAACCGTCTGGCCCGGGTGCAGATGTCGCATCTGCGCGTCTTTGCCGGCCCCGAGCACGGGATGGAGGCGCAGAAGCCCGAAGTCGTCGACGTGAAGTCGATGAACCCCAAGAACACGAGGATCGCGTAATCATGGCCGAACAGATCCGCTCGCTCGACCAGCTTGCCGCCGCCACCACCGGCGCCGCTGCCGTGGCCGAGGCCGCCGCACCTGCCCCCGCCCCGCGCGAGCCGGTGCGTGACGCGCTGAACCGTTCCTATGCCACCGGCAAGCGCAAGGATGCGGTCGCCCGCGTCTGGGTGAAGCCCGGCACCGGCAAGTTCCTGATCCGCGACCACAAGGGCAATTATGTGGACTATACCGTCTACTTCGCCCGTCCCGTGCTTCAGATGATCCTGCGCCAGCCCTTCCAGGTGGCGGGTGTCACCGGCCAGTTCGACGTGATGGCCACCGTCGCGGGCGGCGGCCTTTCGGGGCAGGCCGGCGCGGTCAAGCACGGCATCTCGCGCGCGCTGCAACTGTGGGATCCGGCGCTGCGTCCGGCGCTCAAGGCGGCGGGCTTCCTCACCCGCGACAGCCGCGTGGTCGAGCGCAAGAAGTACGGCAAGGCCAAGGCCCGCAAGTCCTTCCAGTTCTCCAAGCGCTGATCTCCGCCGAAATCCGGCTCTGGCGGCCCGCTTCCCCAAGGAAGCGGGCCGTTATTTTTTCGTTCGCCTGTGCTAGAATGCGGGCCTTCGTCGCTGCCATCTCGAGTCGGAGGGATCGCCATGGCCCCTTCTTTCTCATCCGCCTTCATGGCCGGGCAGGGCCTTGGTGATCGGGAAACCCGCGACCTGACCCGGGCGGAGCCGATCCCCGTCACGACCGGGCATGGGGTGGCGATGGCCGGCTTCTCGGGCCGGAGCGGCGACGGCACCAGCGGCGCGGAAATGGTGGCCCGGCTGACAGGGATCAATGCGCTTTCGGGGGCGGACTTCATCCTGTGACCGGCGCCCGGCCGGCCGGGTCACGTCATTGCCACCTCTTTCACGGAGCAACAGATGACATCCTTTCTCATTTCCGGAACCTCCCAGACCAGTCAGTCCCTTGTCGACGGCGAAACCGGCGTGATCGCCCCGGACAGCATCCTCAGCGTGCCGATCAGCCCCGCTCTCCATGTCAGCGGGTCGACCTGGGTCAATGTCCTCGGCACGATCGCGTCGTCGCAGGTCTATGCGATCGGCACTGTCGGCAGCCCGATCAGGACCACCATCAACGTCGGATCGTCCGGCGGGATCTACAGCCTTGCACCGACCGACGGGTCCACCGGCTATCCGGCGCTCCATCTCAGCGCCGGAAGTACCGAAATCACCAATGCGGGCACGATTTCGGGAACCTTCGGCACGATCATGCAATGGGACGGGGCATTCCGGCTGGCCAACAGCGGCATGATCCGGGCGACCTGGGGCGATGTGATCTACCTCGGCAGCACCACCTCGCCCACCTTCATCCAGAACAGCGGCACGATCACCTCGCTGGGCGGCAGGGCGGCGATCTCGGCCTACTGGGTCAGTCAGCCGGTCGCGATCATCAACTCCGGCGAGATTTCGACCACCGCCTGGCAGGCGATCGCGACCGGATCGGGCAATGACACGCTGGTCAATGCCGGCCTGATCCAGGGATCGGTGAATACCAACGGCGGCGCCGACACGGTGACGGTGACGGGAACGATCACCAGCACCCTCTATCTGGGTGAAGGCGACGACATCGTGACCGTCGCCGGTGGCACGGTGGCAGGTGGGATCTCGGGCGGGGAGGGGCACGACACCTTCGACGTCGACAGCCTTGCGATCCGCATCTACGAGATGACCGGCGAGGGCACCGATACCGTCGTCAGCAGCGCCGAGCGGTACATCCTTTCCGCCAATGTCGAGATCCTCACCCTGACCGGCGCCGCGCGCGAGGGGTTCGGCAATGGCGCGGCCAACAGCCTCACCGGGTCGGATCTGGACAATCTGCTGGCCGGGCGCGGCGGGGCCGACCTGATCCGGGGGCAGGGCGGCGACGACGACCTGCGCGGCGGGGCGGGGGATGACCGGCTCTGGGGCGGAGAGGGCGACGACCTCCTGCGTGGCGGCGACGGCAGGGACCGGCTGGATGGCGGGGCGGGCGACGATGTGCTGATCGGCGGCGCGGGCAAGGACCGGCTGACCGGCGGGAAGGGGGCGGATGCCTTTGTCTTCCTGCGCGCATCGGACAGTGCGGGCAAGGAGGCCGACACCATCACCGACTTCCGCCACGGCACCGACCACATCGACCTGTCCGCGATCGACGCGAACGGCGCGCGGGCGGGTGATCCCGATTTCACCTTCATCGGCAGCGCCGCGTTTTCGGCGCCGGGTCAGGTGCGGGCGGTGCATGTGGGCAGCGACTGGGTGGTGCAGGTGAACATCGACGGCACCAGCGGCGCCGAGATGTCGATCCGCCTGAGCAACCTCGTCACGCTCGACGGCGGCGATTTCATCCTCTGATCCCGCCCGCCGGTCCGGCCCCGCCGCGCCGGTGACGCAACATTCCGGTTGATCTTTCCTGCCGATCCGGAAACATCGCACCCAGTGCGCAGGAGCAGGGGGGCGCGAACGGATGGCGTCAGGCGGATATTTCACCGATGAAGGCAAGCGGGCGCTGCGCTCCATCCTGCCGCCTTTCCTTTATGCCGTCCTGCTCATGGCCATTCCGCTGGCCGCGGTGGTGGTCATCAGTTTCCAGGTGCGCGGCGCTGCCACCGGCGAATGGCTCGAGGGGGCGGTGCCGCCCGCGATCGCCACGGCGCTGCGGGTGGTGGTGCTGCTTTATGCGGTGTCGATCCCGCTGGCCTTCGGCCTCATCGTGCGGCGCGAACGGGCGGGGCGGGCGGTGCGCTTCGTGCTGCTGGCGCTGCCCCTGTGGATCGGGGCGCTGTGGCTGTCCTATTCCTACCTTGCGACGCTGGGCTTCGGTTTCGGCAATTATGCCGCGGTCTTTACCGATCCGATCAACATCCGCGGCGTGGTGCGCGACGGGGCCTGGCTGCCGGGGCTGTTGCCGCGCTCGCTTTTCGTGTCGATCTCGGTCACGCTGGCCACGGTGGTGCTGGCCTATCCGATCGCCTACTTCATCAGCGTCCGCGTCGCGCCCGAGAGCAAGTCGCTCTGGCTTTTCCTCATCACCATCCCGTTCTGGACCAGCTACCTGATCCGCATCTTCCTGTGGAAGGTGATCCTCGGCTATTCGGGGGTGGTGAACACCGCGCTGATCGGGATGGGCATCATCGACGAGCCGGCGACCTTCATCCTCTACAACGTGAACGCGGTCATCATCACGCTGGCCCATGCCTATGCGCCCTTCGCCATCCTGCCGATCTTTGTCGCGCTGGAAAAGATCGACCGCTCGCTCAAGGAGGCCAGCCGCGACCTTGGCGAGGACCGTTTCACCACTTTCCTGCGGGTGACGCTGCCCTTGTCGGTGCCGGGGATCGTGGCGGCGGTGCTGATCGTGTTCATCCCGACCATCGGCGATTACGTCACGCCCGAACTCGTGGGCGGCTCGGGCGGGCTTCTGATCGCCAACCGCATCCAGGCGCTGTTCCTTCAGGTGAACGATCCGGGCCTTGGCGCGGCCCTGTCCATCGTCACCATGGCGGCGGTCGGCATCGTCAGCCTGGTCTTCGTCTTTGCATTGCGCCGCTGGCTGAAGAGGGCCTGAGATGAAATCCCCGCTCCTGCGCCTCTATGCGGTCCTGTATCTGCTGTTCCTGTTCGCGCCGATCGTGCTGCTGCCGCTGTTCGCCTTCAACGACGGCAAGATCATCGCCTTTCCGCTCTCGGGCTTCTCGACCCGCTGGTTCGAGGCGCTGTGGGAGCGGCCGGCGCTGCATGGCGCGGTGCAGAGCTCGCTCGTGATCGCGGTGGTCACCGCCATCGTCGCCACGATCTTCGGCATCTTCGCCGCGCGCGGCGGGGCACTGGCCGACTATCCGTTCAAGGGCAGCATGATCGGCTTCATCATGCTGCCGCTGGTGCTGCCGGAAATCATCCTGGCGGTGGCGCTGCTGGTGGTGGTGACCAAGGTGCTGGGCCTTGCACCCAACCTTTTCACCATCGTTCTGGCGCATGTGCTGATCTGCACGCCCTATGCCACCTCGATCCTGAACGGCGCCTTCGCCAACCTCGACCGCAGTTTCGAGGAAGCGGCGATGGATCTGGGCGAATCGCGCTGGGGGGCGTTCCGCCTTGTCACGCTGCCGCTGGTGATGCCGGGGATCATCTCGGCGATGCTGATCTCCTTCATCATCAGCCTTGACGAATTCATCATCGCCTTCTTCCTGTCGGGCAATGTCACCACCTTGCCCGTCTATATCTACGGCCTGCGCCGGCAATCGGACGAATTGCCGATCATCATGGCGCTGGGCACGATTCTTGTCACCTTGTCGATCATCCTTCTGGTGGTCGCCGAAATCTTCCGTCGGCGCGGCATGCGGCGTGCCGGACTCAAGGACACCGGAGGCTTCCTGTGAACGCACCCCTCATCAGCCTGCGCGCCGTGCACAAGCATTACGGCGATTACCACGCGCTGCGCGGCATCGACCTCGACATCCGGCAGGGCGAATTCTTTTCCCTGCTCGGGCCGTCGGGCTGTGGCAAGACCACGCTGCTGCGCACCATCGCCGGGTTCGAGGATCTGTCCTCGGGCACGCTGATGATCGACGGCAAGGACATGGCCGGCGTCCCCGCGAACGAGCGGCCCACCAACATGGTGTTCCAGTCCTATGCGATCTTTCCGCATCTGACGGTGGCGCAGAACGTGGCCTTCGGGCTGCGCCGCGATCCGCGGCCCAAGGCCGACAAGGCCCGCGCCGTGACCGAGGCCCTCGCCATGGTCGGGCTCGAGGGTTACGGCGGGCGGGCGGCGCATGCGCTGTCGGGCGGGCAGCGTCAGCGCGTGGCCCTGGCGCGCGCGCTCATCCTCCAGCCCAAGGTGCTGTTGCTCGACGAACCGCTGTCGGCCCTCGACAAGAAGATGCGCGAACAGATGCAGGTCGAACTGATCCGCCTGCAACGCACGGTCGGCATCACCTTCATCCTTGTCACCCATGACCAGGAAGAGGCGCTGGTCATGTCCGACCGGATCGCGGTGATGTTCGAGGGCTCGATCGGCCAGATGGACGAGCCGGAAATCCTTTACCGGCGCCCGAACAGCCGCAGGGTGGCGGATTTCATCGGCAAGATGAATTTCCTGCCGGCCGAGGTGCTGTCGGTCGGCCGGCGGATCGAGGTCGAGGTCGCCGGCCTTGGCCGGGGCGAAGTCGCACCCGATCAGGCCCCCGCCGGCGCCGCCGAGGGGCGGGCGGTCGTGGGGATCCGCCCGGAAACCCTGACCCTGCTGTTCGAGGGCGAAACCACCGACCGGCGCACCATCGACGGCGTCGTGGACGAGGTGGTCTATTACGGCGACATGACCTATTACGACGTGCGCGTGCCGGGCGTGGCCGAACCGCTCAACCTGTCGATGCGCAACATGATCGGGCGCCCCGTCCTCGAGGTGGGGGCGCGCACCCGCATCATCTGGGACGAACGCAGCCTTGTCCTGCTGGGGGCCTAGTCGAGCGGGAGGGTCAGGCGCAGCGCCAGGCTCTCCACCCCCGGGTTCACCTCGCGCAGGTCCAGGTTCGAGCGGTGGTCGATCACCAGGGACACCAGCGCGCCCGAATCGAACCGGTAGCCCAGGCTGACCGATGACCGGAACAGGACCGGCCCGCCGACATCGGTCGCGCCCATGGTCTGGATCCCCGGCATGAGCGAGACCTGCCCCTCGAGCGGCCCGAACGGAAAGCGCCAGGCAACGCCCGCGCCGATCCATGACCCGACCTCGCCCGAGATCGAGGCGCCCAGCAGCGGCACATAGGGGCCATGGCTGTGGTCGGCGGCGAAGGTCACGAACAGTTCCTGCCCGATCGGTCCGCTCTGGAAATAGTCCCTGCCGGGCTGAAGCGACAGTTCGGCCTGTCGCGGCACCGGCGCCAGACAGCCCGGATCGGGACAGTGATTGTGCATCATGTCACGCACCGAAAGGCCGAAGAACAGCAGCCCGAGCAGGCCGAACATGGAGTCCTCTCCCCGTGGGCGCCTCAGGCGGCGCCGGTGCCGATCGCGGTCAGGTCGTAGGGCGTGGTCTGGTAGATCTCGTTGATCCAGTTTCCATAAAGCAGATGCGCATGACCGCGCCAGCGGTTCAGCGGCGGCTGTGACGGATCGTCGTCGGGATAGTAGTTCAGCGGCACGTTGATCGGCGTGCCCGCAGCCACGTCGCGGTCGTATTCCTGCTTGAGCGTGTCGCTGTCGTATTCGAAATGGTTGAAGATGTAGACCGCGCGATGCGCCGCATCCTCGACCAGGCAGGGACCGGTCTCGGCGCTGGCCAGCAGCGTGACGAGGCCGCCAGCCGCGTCGATCTCGCTCTGGCGCATCTCGGTCCAGCGGCTGACCGGGATGACGAAATCGTCGGAAAACCCCCGCAGCCACGGATGCGCCGGGGCAAGGTTGCGGTGGCGGAAACAGCCGAACGCCTTGTGCGGCAACATGTGCTTCTGCACGCCATGGAAATGATAGACCATCGCCATCCCGCCCCAGCAGACGCCGAAGGTCGAATGCACATGGGTCTGGGTCCAGTCCATCACCTCGCGCAACTCGTCCCAGTAGGTCACCTCCTCGAAGGGCAGATGCTCGATCGGGGCGCCGGTGATGACCAGGCCGTCGAATTTCTCGCCCGAGGCGGCCACCTCGCTGAACGGGCGATAGAATTCCTCCATATGTTCGGCGGCGGTGTTGCGGGTCTGGTGCTCGCTCATGCGGATGAGCGACAGTTCGATCTGGAGCGGCCCGGCCCCGAGCAGGCGGGCGAACTGGTTCTCGGTCTGGATCTTCTTCGGCATCAGGTTGAGAAGCCCGATGCGCAGCGGGCGGATGTCCTGACGGGTGGCGCGTTCCTCGGACATGACCATGACCCCCTCGCGGGTCAGGACATCGAAGGCGGGCAGGTTGGCGGGCAGCTTGATCGGCATGGCGGTGGTCCCTGATGGGCGGTCGTCCTACGGATGAAAGGGGGGCGGGTGGGGTGGCTGTCAGCCACGCATTCGCCCCTGTCCGTCAAGGGCGCGCGCCACGAGGGCGACGAAATCGGCCTCGCTGGCCACGCCGGCCATCTCGCTGGCGCAGATGGTGATGCCCCAGCGTTCCGCCATCGCCCGATAGCGCGGCTGGCGGTGGGCCAGGGCGCGGGCATAGGTCCAGCGGATGAAATCGTCGGGATCCACCCGTTCGGGGGCGATGCCGCGCAGGTGCAGGTATTCCTCCCAGGCGGCGCTGAGGAATTGCGGCTGATAGGCCATCGGCTTGGGCGCGCGGTCGAACCGGCGCACCAGTTCCTCGGTATGGGCCTCGCTGCCCTCGATCCAGATCATGAGGGTATGGGCCGAAAGCTCGGTCATGAGCGGATCGTCGGGATCGTCGGGATCGACCCATTCGCAGATCGAACCGCCGGTGTCGCAGACGAAATGCGCATAGCCGTAGATCGCGCGCGCACGTTCGATGAAATGCGCGGTGTCCATCAGCGCCGCGATCTCGGCCTTGCGGAAGGTCTCCTGCCGGCGGCGGTATTCGTCGATGGGCAGGCCGCCCCTGGCCGGATCGCCCGGCTTGCCCAGCCAGGTCGAGACCGGGGCAAGGTTGTCAAAGGCGACGTTGGTGCCGATGTAGATCGAATCCGACATCAGCAATTCGCGCAGGAACGGCACCTTCATCGCCTCGCGCTTGGCATTGTCGGCGATGAGTTCGCCCAGATAGCGCGTGCCGATGCGGTAATCGACCGAATAGTGGAACCACTCGCCCGAGGCGCGCAGCACCCGGCTCACATGGGTCTTGCCCAGGCCGGACATGCCGAACAGCAGCACCTGCCGCCCCTCGGCCGCGAGCCAGTCCTGCGCCGTGGGCAGGGCGGTCATGGCCGCCCCCCCCCGGCAACCCCCGCCGGCCGCCCCAGCAGGCGCCGCGGCAGGCGCCCGTCAAGGACCACCAGCGCCACCGCCAGCAGCGCGAACCCGGCATAGGCGCGCAGCGGCAGCGATTCATGCAGCATGATCGCGCCCAGGACGATCGACACCGGCGCCACCAGCAAGGTGACGAACCCGGCATTCCCGGCCCCGGCTGTGGCGATCAGCCGGTAATAGATGAGATAGGCCACCGCGGTGGCGATCACCGCCGAATAGACCAGCGCCAGCCAGACATGGCCGGTGAAATGCGCCTCGGGCAGGCCCTCGGTCAGCAGCGCCAGCGGCACCAGCGTGAGCGCCGCCCCCGTCATCATGCCCGTGGCCGCCACCTGCGGCGCCACCGAGCGCAGCGCCACCCGCCCCAGCGCCCCGGTCGCGCCATAGCACAGCCCCGCCGCCACCAGCGCCAGTTGCGCCAGCGAGGTCAGGTCGAGCGCCAGAAGTTGCGCCGGACCCAGCGCCGTGATCACGCCGGTCAGACCGATCGCCACCCCCAGCACCCGCTGCCGCGTCAGGCGTTCGTCACGAAAGAAGATCGCGGCGATGAGCACGCCGAAGATCGCGGTCGCGGCATTCAGGATCGCGGCCAGCCCCGAGGGAACCGTCATCTGCCCCCAGGTGATGAAGGTGAAGGGCAGCGCATTGCCGATCACCCCGAGCGCAAGCAGGATCGCCCAGTCCGCCAGCCGCCGCGGCAGGGGCGCGCCGCTGGCCAGGATCCAGGCCCACAGCACGAGGCAGGCGCCGCCGGTGCGGATGGCGACGATGGTCTGCACCCCCACCTCGTCAAGGGCGACCGCCGTCGCGGTATAGGAGGCGCCCCAGATCAGCCCCAGAAGGACGACCAGCCCGAGGGCGCGCGGGGTGAGGGAAACCTGCGAAGTCATGGTGCCCTCTTTCAACACGCAACCCCCGCCGCCGCAACCCCCCGGACAGGCCAGAAGGGGCCCCGAAGGGCCCCTTGCGTCGGTCTCGGCCGCGCGGCAGGGTCAGAAGTGATAGCCGATCGACAGCCCCACGGCGAGCGCGGTATTCCCCGCGAAATCGGCGCCGATCGTCTCGGTCGTGGCATCGCCCAGCCACGCATAGCGCACGCCGCCCGAAATCTCGACATCGCCCATGGTGTAGGTGCCGCCGACCTGCACCGACACAAGCCCGTCGCTGGGCGAGAGGTTCGAGACGAGCAGACCCTGATCCGCCTCGTAACCCACGGTGATCGCGCCCGAGAACGCGTCGCTGAACCTGCGCCCGATCCCCACCGAATAGCTGATGCGGTCCTCCGTGTAGGACACGAGGTTGGGATAGCCCACGGGGCTGATGTTGGTCGCGGTCCATTCGCTCCAGCGCACCTGCGCCATCAGGAGCGTGTTGGCCGCGATTCCGGTCTGGAAGTCCAGCGTGAGCTGCTGCGGCATGGTGAAGGCGGTATCGGCCACCGGAATGCTGCCCATGATCGTGGTCGGCGCCGCAAAATCGGTGGCGCTCGACCAGGTGAGGGCGGCGCGCAGCGCGATGTCGGGGATCTCGTAGGCGGCGCCAAGGACATAGCCGGTGGCGGTGGACCGCCCGAATTCCGCGTCATAGGGGCCGGCGGGGATATCCACCTCGCCCTCCATCGACACGAGGCGCAGCCCCCCGTGGATGCTGAAGCGGTCGTTCAGCCGGTAACGCAACAGCCCGGTGACCGCCTGCGATGTCAGCGTGGCCGAGGTCCCGGCAAGCGGATATCCGGGATCGGTGTCGTCATAGGCGACAGCCGCCCCATAGGGCTGATCGAGGATGACCGCCACCGACAGCCGGTCGTTCAGATCGCCCTTCACGGCAAGGCCGAACTGGGTGTAGTCCTGCGCGACATTGCCCGACCCGACCGCGCCGCCCCCGACCGTGCCCTGCACATCGGGCCGCACGAAGCCGAAGCTCAACTCGGCATAATTGCCCGATTCGAAGAGCGCGCCGATCGGCTGCCCCGAACGGTCAAGCCCGCCGGCCACCGCCGCCCCTCCGGCCATCACCACGGCTGCCGCCGCCGTTCCCGCAAGACGCATCATCTGTTCACTCCCTCCGGGCGGACTGCGCCGCCTTCCCCCGCCACCCTGGGCAGGCGGCCGGCGTCCGGTCAATGATTTCGCCACGTCATGGCGACAGCGCCGGACCGCAAGGGCCCCTCCCGGCCGCACCGGCGGGGGGGGCGCTGCCCCCCGCCGCCCTGCGGGCGCCACCCCCCGGGATATTTGGAGACAGATGAAAGCGCAGCCTTGCCCTTCATCTTTGCCCGATATACCCCGGGGGTGAACTGGCCGCAGGCCAGGAGGGGGCAGAGCCCCCTTGCCGGCCGGGTCCGGGACGGCAGGTGGGGTCACTCGAGCTCGATCGTGCCGGGCGGCTTGGAGGTCACGTCGTAGAAGACCCGGTTCACGCCCTTCACCTCGTTGATGATGCGGGTCGCGGTTTCCGAGAGGAAATCGTGGCTGAAGGGATAGTAGTCGGCGGTCATGCCGTCGACCGAGGTGACGGCGCGCAGGCTGACGGCGTGATCGTAGGTGCGCCCGTCGCCCATCACCCCCACGGTGCGCATCGGCAGGATGGCGGCGAAGGCCTGCCAGATCTCGTCATAGAGGCCGTGGCGGCGGATCTGGTCGAGATAGACCGCATCGGCGGCGCGCAGGATGTCGAGTTTCTCGCGCGTCACCTCGCCGGGGCAGCGCACGGCAAGGCCGGGGCCGGGGAAGGGGTGGCGGCGGATGAAGGGTTCGGGCAGGCCCAGTTCGCGGCCGAGCGCGCGGACCTCGTCCTTGAAGAGGGCGCGCAGCGGTTCGATCAGCTTCATGCCCATCTTCTCGGGCAGGCCGCCGACGTTGTGGTGGCTCTTGATCGTCACCGAAGGCCCGCCCGAGATCGAGACCGATTCGATCACGTCGGGATAGAGCGTGCCCTGGCCCAGGAATTCGGCGCCGCCGATCCGCGCGGCCTCGGCCTCGAACACCTCGATGAAGAGCCGGCCGATGGTCTTGCGCTTGACCTCGGGGTCCGAGACCCCGGCCAGCGCGTCGAGGAAACGGTCGGCGGCGTCGACATGGACCAGCGGCAGGTTGAAGGCGCCGCGGAACATGCCCACGACCTCGTCGGCCTCGTTCAGGCGCATGAGGCCGTGGTCGACGAAGACGCAGGTGAGCCTCTCGCCGATCGCCTCGTGCAGAAGGACGGCGGCGACCGAGGAATCGACCCCGCCCGACAGCGCCATGAGGACGCGCCCCGTGCCGACCTGGTCGCGGATGCGGGCGATCATGTCCTCGCGGTAGGCGCCCATGGTCCAGTCGCCGCTGAAGCCGCCGAGGCGGACGAAATTCGCATAGAGCCGGGCGCCGGCCGGGGTGTGGTGCACTTCGGGGTGGAACTGCACGGCGTAGAAGCGGCGCGCGGGATCGGCGGTGATGGCGTAGGGCGCATTGGCCGAGGTGCCATAGACCGCGAATCCGGGGGCGAGGCGACTGACGTGGTCGCCATGGCTCATCCAGACCTGTTCGGGACCGGCGTCGAACCAGCCCTCGAGCAGGTCGAGCGGGCCGCCCGCGGCGTTCACCAGCGCCCGGCCGAATTCGGCGGTGCCGTGGCCACTCTCGACCCGGCCGCCGAGCGCCTCCATCATCGCCTGCTGGCCATAGCAGATGCCCAGCACCGGCACCCCCAGCGTCCAGAGCGCGGCGGGCGCGCGCGGGCTGCCGGGGCGGGTCACGCTGTCGGGTCCGCCCGAGAGGATCACCGCCTGCGGCGCGAAGTCGGCGAGAAAGCCGTCGTCCACCCGGTTGCAGGGATGGATCTCGCAATAGACGTTCAGTTCGCGCAGGCGGCGCGCGATGAGCTGCGTCACCTGGGAGCCGAAGTCGATGATGAGGAGGCGCTGATGCGGATGGGTCATGGGCTGGCTCTATTGCGCCGCCGCGCGCCATGCAAGACCGCCCGCATCGGCGCGCGGGATTTGCGGGCGCGCAAAGGCCCTGTTAACCACGCTGCGGCAGACTTAGGGTGCCGCGGATCGTTCCGGACGATTCCGGCGGTGGATTTTGGCGAAATGGGGGAACCATGGCGGGATCTGTGAACAAGGTCATCCTGATCGGCAATCTCGGGCGCGACCCCGAGGTGCGGTCGTTCCAGAGCGGGGGCAAGGTCGTGAACCTGCGCATCGCCACGTCGGAGCGCTGGAAGGACCGCAATTCGGGCGAATCGCGCGAGCGCACCGAATGGCATTCGGTGGCGATCTACAACGAGAACCTCGGCCGCATCGCCGAACAGTATCTGCGCAAGGGCTCGACGGTCTATATCGAGGGCCAGCTCGAGACCCGCAAGTGGCAGGACCAGTCCGGGCAGGACCGCTATTCGACCGAGGTCGTGTTGCGGCCGTTCCGGGGCGAGCTGACCTTGCTGGGCGGGCGGGGCGAGGGGGGCAGCCCCGATCTGCCGCGCGACGAGGACCGGCGCGGTTCCGATCGCGGGATGCCCGACACCTACGACAGCCCGCGTGGCGGCCAGCGGTCGGATTTCGACGACGAAATCCCGTTCTGAGGCGTTCTGAGGCGTTCTGAGGCGTTCTGGGGCGTTCTGGGGCACCAGGCCCGGGCGCGCCCTGCTCCGGCGGGGAGGGGGGCGCTGCCCCCCGTCGCCCTGCCGGGCGACTCCCCCCGGGATATTTGGGGACAGATGAAGGGGCGGCGGGTTTGCCGGGCCCCGGCCGTCAGGTGCCGTTTGCGCGCAGGAAGCCCACGAGGGCGGCGGTCGAGCCGTCCTTGCCGGCGGGATCGGCGCGGCCCTCGATCACCGGGGCGAGGGCGGTGGCGAGTTCCTTGCCCAGTTCGACGCCCCACTGGTCGAAGGAATTGATGCCGAGGATCGCGCCCTCGACGAAGACGCGGTGTTCGTAGAGCGCGACGATCCGGCCGAGCGTGGGCGGATCGAGCTGCGGATAGGCCAGCGTGGTCGAGGGGCGGTTGCCGGGAAAGACGCGGTGGCGGGCCTGCCGGTCGAGTTCGGCGCCGCTCAGGCCGCGGGCCGCCATGAGGGCGCGCGCCTCCTCGAGCGAGCGGCCGCGCATCAGCGCCTCGGACTGGGCGAGGCAGTTGGCGACCAGCAGGCGGTGCTGGTGGTGCAGGGCCGGGTCATGGCCGCGCGCGGCCACGAGAAATTCGCAGGGAATCACCCGCGTGCCCTGGTGGATGAGCTGGTAGAAGGCGTGCTGGCCGTTGGTGCCCGGCTCTCCCCAGACCACGGGACCGGAGTCGCAGGCAAGGTCGGCGCCGTCCATGCTCACGCGCTTGCCGTTCGATTCCATCTCGAGTTGCTGGAGATAGGCCGGCAGCCGGGCGAGGCGGTTGTCGTAGGGCAGGACCGCGCGTGTGGCGTGGCCCAGCACCTGGTTGTGCCAGATCCCGACCAGCGCCAGCATCACCGGCATGTTGTGCGCCCAGGGTGCGGTGCGGAAATGCAGGTCCATCGCCCGGCCGCCGGCGAGGAAGGCGCGAAACCGTTCCGGCCCGATCGCGATCATCAGCGACAGGCCGATCGGCCCCCAGACCGAATAGCGCCCGCCGACCCAGTCCTCGAAGCCGAAGACCCGCGCCGGGTCGATCCCCCAGGCGTCGGTGCGCCCGGCCGCCGAGGAGAGCGCGGCGAACTGGTCGGCGGGGCGGGCCACCCGCGCCGCCATCCAGTCGCGGGCGGTGGCGGCGTTGGTCATGGTCTCGATGGTGGTGAAGGTCTTGGAGGCGACGATCACCAGCGTCGTGGCCGGATCGCAGCGCGCCAGCGTCTCGGCGATGTCGCCCGGATCGACGTTCGAGACGAAATGGCAGCGTGGCCCGTCGTGGTAGGGCGAGAGGGCCCGCACCGCCATCGCCGGGCCGAGGTCCGAGCCGCCGATGCCGATGTTCACCACGTCGCTGATCTTTCCGCCCGCGCCCCGGAACCCGCCCGAACGCACCGCGCGGGCGAAATCCTCCATCCGTTCGAGCGTGGCGCGCAGCGGCGCGATCACATCGGCGCCCCCGACCACGAGCGGGCCGCCGTCCGGGTTGCGCAGCGCGGTATGCAGCACGGCGCGGCCCTCGGTCTCGTTGATGGGGGCGCCGGCGAACATGGCGTCGCGCCGGGCGGCGACATCGCGGGCCGTGACCAGCCCGATGAGCAGGTCGCGCGCGCGCGTGTCGATGGTCGTCTTGGAATAGTCGAACAGCATGTCGCCGTCGCGCACCGCGAAACCGGCGGCGCGGGCGGGGTCGAGCATCGCCTCGATCCGGCGCCCGGCGATGGCGGCGGCATGTGCGCGCAATTCATCCCACATGATTCATCCCTCGGCCCAGTGAACGGTGGTGCCCCGCAGCACCGCGGCGACCGGTGCCTCCTCGGGGCGCATGGAGCGGGCGCTGTCGATGGCGTCGCGCTTGGCCGCGCCGGTGATGACGATGTGGCGATGCACCGCCCCCATGATCGCCCGCACCGAGAGCGTCACCCGCGCCTCGGGCGCGCCGGGCGCACGCATCGGCACGAGCAGGGCGCTGCCGTGAAGCGCATCGCCAAGCCGGTCCGCCCCCGGAAAGATCGAGGCCACATGCCGGTCCGCCCCCATGCCCAGCAGGCAGACCGTGAGCGGCAGGCAGGCGGCGACCCCGGATTCCAGATCGGCGAGCGCCGCTTCGGGCGTGGGCGTGTCGGCGTGAAGCGGCACCAGCCGCGCCGCCGCCGCCCGCCCGGTCAGGAGGCGCTGGCGCAGCAGCCGCGTGTTCGAGCGCTCGGAGCTTTCGGCGACCCAGCGTTCGTCGGTGAGCATGACATCGACCCGGTCCCAGTCGAGGTCGGTGGCGCAGAGCGAATCGAAGATCGGCCCCGGCGTCGTCCCCCCCGGCACCGCGAGCGAGGCCCGCCCGCCCCCGGTCAGCGCCTGCCGCAATTCGCCGGCAAGGCGATGGGCAAGCTCGATCATCATCATTTCGGAATCGGGGTAGGCGATCAGGTCCATCGGGTTCGTCCTGCCATCGGCACCGGATCCGGCACCGCGTTCCCTGCCGGCCCCGACCCTAGCGGCATCCGCGCCGCCGCGAAACCCCGGGATGCGCCTTGCACCGGTTCAGCCCTTGATGTCGCGCCAGCGCCGCCCGTCGCGGTGCATGAGCATGAGCGCATCGTCCGGCCCGGCCGAGCCCTGGTCATAGGGCTGCGGCCGGTCGCCGCGTTCCTCGCGGCCGGCGATGACCGGATCGGTCCAGGCCCAGGCGGCCTCCACCTCGTCGCCGCGCATGAACAGGGTCTGATCGCCCCGGATCACGTCCATGATCAGGCGTTCATAGGCATCCGCCGCCGGTTCCCCCTGATCGCCCAGCGCCTCGGCGAAGGTCAGGTCGAGCGGCACATCGAGCAGGCGCATCCCCCCCGGCCCCGGATCCTTGATCGTCACCTGAAGGTCGATCCCCTCGTTCGGCTGGAGGCGGATGGACAGGATGTTGCGGTGGCGGGCCATGTCCTCGTCAAAGATGGTGTGGCCGAGTTTCTGGAACACCACCGCGATTTCCGAGGAACGCGCCTTCATCTTCTTGCCGGTGCGCAGGTAGAAGGGCACGCCGGCCCAGCGCCAGTTGCCGATGCGGCAGCGCAGCGCCACGAAACTCTCCGAGGTGGAGGCCGGGTTCTCCACGTCGTCGCGGTAGGAGGGGCTGCCGGGGGCGCCCGAATACTGGCCGAACACGATGTCCTGGGGATCGACCGGCTGAAGCGCGCGGATCACCTTGAGTTTCTCGTCGCGCACGGCGTCGGCCTCGAACCGGGCGGGGGGTTCCATGGCGATCAGGCACAGAAGCTGCATCAGGTGGTTCTGCACCATGTCGCGCATGGCGCCGGCGCCGTCGTAATAGCTGCCGCGCCCGCCCACGCCCACGGTCTCGGCCACGGTGATCTGGATGTGGTCGATATAGTGGTTGTTCCACAGCGGCTCGAACAGGACGTTGCCAAAGCGCACGGCCATCAGGTTCTGGACCGTTTCCTTGCCCAGGTAATGGTCGATGCGGTAGATCTGGCCTTCGCCGAAATGCGCGGCCAGCGCGGCGTTCAGTTCCTGCGCCGAGCGCAGGTCGCGGCCAAAGGGTTTCTCGACCACGATGCGGCTGTCGTCATCGGCGATCGCATGCAGGTGCAGGCGTTCGGCGATCGGGCCGAACAGGCGCGGCGCCACCGAAAAGTAGAAGGCCCGCACCACATCGGCGCGCACCAGCGCGGCCAGGTCGCGCCAGCCGTCCTCGCCGGTCACGTCGATGGGCACATAGGCCAGCCGGTCGAGGAAGGCGGCCAGACCGGCGGCGTCCGAACGTTCCGGCCCGCCGAATTCGGCGATGGCGGCGCGGGCGATGTCGCGGAAACCGGCGTCGTCCATGGCGGTGCGGGCGCAGCCGATCACCCGCGCCCCGGCCGGCATCTGTCCGGCACGAAAGCGGCGGAACAGCCCGGGCAGGATCTTGCGCCGGGCAAGGTCGCCGGTGCCGCCGAAGATCACGAGGTCGAAGGGTTTCACCGGGATCACGCGGCTGACCATGGCTGGGCTCCTGTCGGGACCGGCGCGCCGCCGGGCTCCGTTAGCGCTAACACGAGCGGCTTCCTAATGGCGCGCGCCGCCGGTGTCGAGGGGCAACATCCCAAAGCCGCGTGCCTGTGGCAAGGGTCAGTCCTCGACCGCGGACCAGTGGACGCGGGCAAGGCCCGGTTCGGTCAGCAGATGCTGCACCGCCTGCTCGACATGGGCATCGTCGATGCCTTCGCCGGTGATGTTGGCGGCCAGTTCGATCCCCTCGGGGGTGCGCGTCATGACGATCTCGGTCATGCGCAGCCCGCCCAGAGCCAGCGTGCGCAGCATGAGCGCGCGCGCCGCCGCCTCCTGCGCCTCGGTGACGACAAGGGCCACGCGGTAGTGGCGGCCGTGTTCGTCCTCGGCGTTCAGCCGCCGCTTGAGCCACTGGACAAAGGGCCGCAGTCCAAGGTTCACGAACACCACCAGCCCCGTGGTCATGAGCGCGAAGTCCCAGTGCCCCGCCCCGGCCAGCAGGCCGACCGCCGCCGAACACCACAGGGTCGCGGCCGTGGTCAGGCCGTGGATGTTGAACCCGTCGCGAAAGATGATCCCCGCCCCCAGAAAGCCGATGCCGCTGACCACCTGCGCCGCCACGCGCGAGGGCGACATGTCGCCCTCGATCAGCATGGAAAACACCATGTAGGCCGCCGATCCCAGCGCCACCAGCGCGTTGGTGCGCAGGCCCGCCTTGCGCTGGCGCACCTGCCGTTCAAGGCCGATGAGCGCGCCGCAGCCCAGCGCGATCGACAGGTTGATGGTGGCGGTGGCAAGTGCAAGCGTCATGACGGCTCCTCCGGACCCGCCATGATCTAGCAGGCCGGTGGAACCGCGCAACTGCGAAGAGGATCAGCCGATCGGCGGGCCGTAACGTCCCTGCGTGCTCTGGTAATGCCGGGCCAGCCGTTCGAGCGCGATGCGCAGCACCACCTTGCCCGAGCGCGCAGACCAGTCCATGCGCTCCTCGATGCTCTCGAGTCCCTCGAGAAAGCAGCAGCAGCGCAGCGCCACATCGGCCAGGCCCGGCCCCAGATCGGCCAGCGCGGCCACAAGGCGGGCGCGCGCCTCGGCGGCGCCGCGCGGCTGGTCGCGGGGGCCGGCCGGGGCGGCGCCCGCGCCCGACAGGAACATGTCCCAGTCGCGCGTGACCCGCGGCCCGGTCTGCGACAGTTCGAAATCCTCGCGCAGCCGTTCGGCCACCGCCACCTGCGCGCGCGACAGGAACGGCCGCCCGTTGCGGTCCATCCGCCGCGCCAGCGCCGTCACCGGACTGTCGCCCAGCAGGCTGCGCATGTGGCGCAGCGTGCGTTCGTCCTCGTCGGCGGCAGAGGCGGCCCCGGCCCCGGCATTGGCCCCGGCCCCGGCATTGGCTCCGGCAAAGCGGGCGGGGGCCTCGGCCATGCCGGGCGATCCGGCCCCGAGCAGCCGGCGCAATTCCTGCCGCCCGGTCGCGGTGATGACATAGCGGGCGATGCGCGCGGTCGGATCGGCGCTGGCGATCCAGTCCTTCAGCGCCATCGCCTGGGCGATCTCGCGCTCGACCACGGCAAGGCGCTGCGGCGCGCCGTCGGCGCCTTCGCGCACCACCACGCCCATCTCCATGTCGCGCGCCACCGCAAGGACGGTGCGCGGTTCGACCAGACGGCGCAGGATGCGCCCGCCCTCGCGCGCGATCAGCGTCGCCGACGGCGGAAAGCGGCGGCGCGCGCCCGCATCCGGGCCCGTGCTGTCGGTGTCGCCATCCGTGCCGGCGGGATCGGCCCGCCCCGTGGTTGCCTTGCCCTGCGGCTGCGCCATGGTCATCGCGCTGTGGTCCTCTGTGCGGGGCCGGGCGGGATGCAGCAGATGCGCAAGGTCGCGCAAGGCCTCGTCGACGAGGGGATCGTCGCGCAAGGCCTCGAACCGGCGCACCTGCCGCAGGATCGTCGAGGCATGGACCTGCGCATCGCGTGCCAGCGCCCGGATCGGAGCGCCGCCCGCAACATGCGCCAGGTAGTTGCGCGCCGCCTCGGGAAGCCAGCCGGGCAATCCGCCCGCCTCGTCCCCGATCTCCAGCCGCCGCGCTGCCCCGCTCTCCATGTTCCGTCCCGTGCCTGCGTCCCGGATGATGCCGGAACTCAATCTGTGGTTGTTAGGGTTTACGATCTGTTAACAATCATGTCCCTTTCGCCATGATCCTTTGCAAATCGTAAACAATGCGCCAGCGCAGCGTTCTCAGCGGGGCGGGGTTGCGCAACACACGTTCGGGTTGTGCGATCCTCTGCCCGCAGCGAAACGGGAAAGGATCACGCGATGCAGGACATCCTGTCGATGGTTTCGGGGCTGAACCGGCCGCGGCTTCTGGTGCAGGCGGCGCGGTTCGGCGTGGACGGCTACAGCCGCCTGGCGCATCTGCCGCGCCTCATGGGGGGGATCGTGCCGGCGCGCCCGGGCCCGGCGATCCTGCGCCTGCTCGAGATCGAGGCCGATCTCGAACGCAGGCGCACCGCGCAGGCGGCGGATTATCCCGTCGCCCGCCATGTCGAGGTGCTCATCGCGCTGATGGGCGAGGCGCGGCTGTTGCGCGCCTTCACCCGGGGCATGGATCAGACGAAGGCGTCGGGCTCGGACGCCTTCTTCTGCGCCACATAGGCATCGAGCGATTCGGCGATCGCGGGATCGAGCGGCGGCTGCTCGTAGCTCTCGAGCAGGCGCTGCACGCGGATCGCGGCCAGGGCCTCGGTGTCGCGGGCGCCTTCCTCGTCCCAGGTCTCGAACGGCTTGTAGTCGAGAAGGTCCGACCGCCAGAACGCCGTCTTGAAATTGGCCTGGGTATGGGCGCAGCCCAGATAATGCCCGCCCGGACCCACTTCGCGGATCGCGTCGAGGGCAAGGCCGTTGTCCGACATGTCGATACCCGCGGCCATGGAATGCAGGATGCCGAGCTGGTCGGCATCCATCACCCATTTCTCGTAGGAGGCGACCAGCCCCCCCTCGAGCCAGCCGCAGGCATGCAGCATGAAGTTCACGCCCGACATCAGCCCCATGTTCAGGCTGTTGGCCGATTCATAGGCCGCCTGCGCATCCGGCAGCTTGGAGCCGCAGAAGGCGCCGGCGCTGCGGTAGGGCAGGCCCAGCCGCCGGACAAGCTGCCCCGCGCCATAGGTGATCTTGCTCGCCTCGGGGGTGCCGAAGGTGGGCGCGCCCGAATTCATGTCGATCGAGGTGACGAACGCCCCGGCAATGACCGGCGCGCCCTTGCGCACAAGCTGGCTGTAGGCGACGCCGGCCATGATCTCGACCATGACCTGCACGAGCGTGCCCGCGATCCCCACCGGCGCCATGGCGCCGCCGACGATGAAGGGGCTGATGATCGCGGCCTGGTTGTTCCTGGCATAGACCTCGAGCGCGCCCATCATGATCCCGTCGAAGGTCATGGGCGAATTGATGTTGATGAGGCTGGTCATCACCGTGTTGTCGCGCACGAAATCGGCGCCGAACAGCAGGCCCGCCATGTCGACCGAATCCTGCGCCCGCTCGGGCGCGGTGACCGACCCCATGAAGGGCTTGTCCGACAGCACCATATGCGCATGCAGCATGTCGAGATGGCGCTTGTTCACCGCGACATCGGTGGGTTCGCAGACCGTGCCGCCCGAATGGTGCAGCCACTTCGACATGTAGCCGAGCTTCACGAAATTGCGGAAATCCTCGAGCGTGGCATAGCGCCGCCCGCCGTCGCGGGTGCGCACGAAGGGCGGGCCATAGACCGGCGCCAGCACGAGGTTCCTGCCGCCGATCTCGACGCTGCGTTCGGGATTGCGGGCATGCTGGGTGAAACGTGCCGGCGCCGTCGCACAGAGCGCGCGCGCAAGGCCGCGGGGAATGTGCACCCGCTCGCCGCGCACATCGGCACCCGCCGCCCGCCACCGCTCGAGCGCGGCCGGGTTCTCGACGAAGTTCACGCCCACTTCCTCGAGGATGATCTCGGCGTGATGCTCGATCAGTTCGAGCGCCTCGTCGTTCAGGATCTCGAAATCCGGTATCGCGCGGGTGATGTAGCGCGCGCTCTCGTGGCTGACCGCGGTGCGTTCCGCCCGCCGCGCCGCACCGCCGCCGCCGCGCGCCCTGCGCCCACGCCCCTCGCTTCCCGATTCCACCGCATCGCTCATGTCGCGCTCCTCGTCCGCCTTGTCCGGGGTCTAGCCCAGTCCGGCCCCCGCGCGCGCACGAACCCGGCGCTTGGCGACGAAAAGCGACACCACCCCCCCTGACCGGACCCCGCAACCCGCCCGGCGCCCCTTCCGGCGCCCCGTCCGGGGACCGGGGCAGGGCAGGGGGCTCCGCCCCCTCCTGGCCTTCGGCCAGTTCACCCCGGGGGTATTTCGGGCAAAGATGAAGATGCCTGCCCTTCATCTGTCCTCAAATATCCCGGGGGGAGGCGCCCGCAGGGCGACGGGGGGCAGAGCCCCCCTTGCCGCGCGGTGCCTCAGCCGATCTCGTCCAGCCGCGCCAGCGCGGCGCGCAACTGATCGGCCTCGCCCTCGCGCAGGGCCAGGTTCTCGCGCGCTTCCTCGACGATATGCGCCGGGGCCGAGGCCACGAAATCCGCCCGGCCCAGCCGCCCGGCCAGTCCGGCGATCTCGCGCCCGAGCTTGTCCAGCGCGCGACCGATCCGTGCCTTTTCGGCCGCAACGTCGATGATCCCGGCCAGGGGCAGCGCGAATACCGCCCCGCGCGCCGGCACGGTCAGCGCGCCTCGCGGCGCCGCGGCGGCCTCGGTCAGCGTGTCGATGCGCGCCAGACGACGGATCAGCGCCTCGTTGCGGGCCCAGGCGGTGCGGGCAAAATCGTCGGCGCCGACCATGACCAGCGGCACCTGCATCCCGGCGGGCACGTTCATCTGCGCCCGCACCGACCGCACCCCCTCGATCAGCGCGATCACCCAGCGCATCTCTTCCTCGGCGGCCGGATCGACCAGTTCCGCCCCGCAGCCGGGCCATGCGGCATGGGCCAGCAGGCCCGCGCGGCTGCCGGTCGCGCCCCAGAGTTCCTCGGTGATGAAGGGCATGACCGGATGCAGCAGCATCAGGCACCGGTCAAGCACCCAGGCCATCACCCTCTGCGTCTCGGCGCGCGCCGGCGCGCCCTCGGCCAGCAGCGGCTTGGCGAATTCGACATACCAGTCGCAGACGACCCCCCAGACGAAGGCATGCAGGGCCTGCGCCGCCTCGTTGATCTTCCAGCCGGCCAGCGCGGCATCCACCGCCTCGCGCATGCGGCCGGTCTCGCCCAGGATCCAGCGGTTCGCGGTCTCGGTGGCCGCGGGCGCGGCGTCCTGCGTGGCATGGCCCTCCCAGACGCCGTTCATCTCGGCAAAGCGGCAGGCGTTCCACAGCTTCGTGCCGAAGTTGCGGTTGCCCTTGATCCGCTCGTCCGAGAGCTTCGGGCTTCCTCCCAGCACCGCCAGTTGCGCCAGCGTCATGCGCAGCGCATCGGCGCCATACTTGTCGATGACCGTCAGCGGGTCGATGACATTGCCCCGAGTCTTGGACATCTTCTCGCCCCGGGCATCGCGGACCAGCCCGTGCAGATAGACGGTGCGGAACGGCACCTCGCCCACCAGCGCAAGCTGCATCATCATCATCCGCGCCACCCAGAAGAACAGGATGTCCTGCCCCGTCACCAGGACCGAGGTCGGGAAATAGCGCTTCAGTTCGGCGGTATCCGCAGGCCAGCCCAGCGTGCCGATCGGCCAGAGCCCGGACGAGAACCAGGTGTCGAGAACGTCGGGATCGCGCCAGACCGGATAGACCAGATGCGTCGGATCCTGGCTTGTCTCGTAACCGGCCAGCGAGCGCGCCAGCGCCTCGACCGCGGCGGCGCGATCCTCGACCTCGACCACACGCCCGGCATGAAGCGGGGTCGGCAGGCCGGCATTGGCGGCCACGAACCGGGCCGCCGCCGCCTCGAATCCGGTGGCACAGACCGCCCGCGCCTCGCGCGCGGCGAATCCGGGTTCGGTCAGCAGCGCCCCCATCTCGACCAGATCGAGCGCGCCGTCCCCCTCGTCGTCGCGAAAGCCGCCGGCGTCGAGATCCAGCCCGTACCACACCGGAATCCGGTGCCCCCACCACAACTGCCGCGAGATGCACCAGGGCTCGATGTTCTCGAGCCAGTGGAAATAGACCTTCTCGCCCGATTCCGGCAGGATCGCGGTGCGCCCGTCGCGCACCGCCTCGAGGGCGGGGCCGACGATGCGCGCGGTATCGACGAACCACTGGTCGGTCAGCATCGGCTCGATCACGACCTTGGAACGGTCGCCGAACGGCTGCATCACCGGCTTGTCCTCGACCTTGACCATCAGGCCCTCGGCGTCGATCGCCGCCACCACGCGCGCCCGCGCCTCGAGACGGTCCAGCCCGCGATATTCGTCGGGCACAAGGTTCAGCGCGTCGATCTCGCCCTCGTCGGCGGGGGCGCCGGCGCGGATTTCGGCCGCCCGCGCCGCGGCCTCGGCATAGGGCAGCCCGTCCACCCGCAGGCGCGCCCGCCCGTCCATGAGCCGGTAGCACGGAATCCCCGCGCGCATCGCCACCGCATGGTCGTTGAAGTCATGCGCCCCGGTGATCTTCACCGCGCCCGAGCCGAAGGCGGGATCGGGATAGTCGTCGGTGATGATCGGGATCAGGCGGCGATGCTCCTTCGGGCCGACGGGGATCTCGCACAGCAGGCCCACGATCGCGGCATAGCGCGGGTCCGACGGATGCACCGCCACCGCGCCGTCGCCCAGCATGGTCTCGGGCCGCGTGGTGGCGATCGAGATGTAGTCGCGCTCCTCGTCAAGGATGATCGCCCCCTCGGCATCCCGCTCGACATGGCGATAGGTCGCGCCCCCGGCCAGCGGATAGCGGAAATGCCACATGTGGCCGGCCACCTCGATGTTCTCCACCTCGAGATCGGAAATCGCGGTCTCGAAATGCGGATCCCAGTTCACCAGCCGCTTCCTGCGCGTGATGAGGCCGCGTTCATGCATCTCGACAAAGGCGCGGATCACCGCGTCGTGGAAATGGCCCTCCTCGCCCGCGGGCGCCCCCGGCGCCCCCGACATGGTGAAGGCATTGCGCGACCAGTCGCACGAGGCCCCGAGCCGGCGCAACTGGTTCACGATCGTGCCCCCCGACTGCGCCTTCCACTTCCAGACCTCGGCGACAAAGGCCTCGCGCCCCATCTCGCGCCGCCCGGGCCGCCCCTCCCCGGCCAGCCGCCGCTCGACCACCAGTTGCGTGGCGATGCCGGCATGGTCCTGCCCCGGCTGCCACAGCACGTCGTCGCCCTGCATCCGGTGCCAGCGCGCCAGAATGTCCTGGATGGTGTTGTTGAACGCATGCCCGATATGCAGCGCGCCCGTCACGTTGGGCGGCGGGATCATGATCGAGAACGCCTGCGCCCCCGCCCGCGCATTGGCCCCGGCCGCAAAGGCCCGCGCCCCGTCCCACAGCGCCGAAATCCGCGCTTCCGCCTCGGCAGGGTCGAAATTCTTGTCCATCGCCATCAGAGCCATCCCGTCACATCGCCGCGCCTCTCTACAGGCAACGGCGCCGGGACAAAAGGCCGCGCGCCCCCCTTCATCTTTGCCTGAAATACCCTGCGGGGTGCGGGGGGGGGGCGGGGGGCAGCGCCCCCCGCCCTTGCCGCGTCACACCGCGCGGTCGATGCGGGTCGACAGATGCACCAGCGTCTCCATCGCCATGACCCCGTCGATCTCGCCGATCTGGTCGAGCGTGAGATCGAGTTCCCCGGTCGATCCGGCCCGGATCTGGCAGGCCAGGTCGAACCGCCCGCTGGTGGTATGCACCCGCTCCACCGCCGCGATGCGCCGCAGGTGCACCAGCACCGCGTTCTGCGCCTGCGGCGTGATCTGCACCAGCACGGTCGCCCGGATCTGCCCGGCCACCGCCGTCTCGCTCAGCCGCAGCGTATAGCCCGCGATCACCCCGTTGCGCTCGAGCCGCTCGAGCCGCGCCTGCGCCGTGGTGCGCGCCAGGCCGATGCGCTGCGCCAGCTTGGCCACGGGCATGCGCGCATTGGTGGACAGGAGCGCGATGATCTGGCGGTCGGTCTCATCAAGATCGGTCATGTCGCCCATTCTATCGGCAGTCCGCCCGCAGCGCGAGTCCTTTCGCACGATTAGCCCGGACGAACCGACAGAATTCGATGCGATCCTGTCGCCCGCACCAACAGGAGGCCGGAATGTTGCACCAGATTGTCGTCGCCCCCGATCCGCGCAGCTATCTGGCCCGCCACCACGAGGAGGGGCCGGTGCTGTTCTACGCCCCCGCGCTGCTGCGCGCCACGCTCGAGCGCTTCTTGCGGGGCTTTCCCGGCCTCGTCACCTACGCGGTCAAGGCCAACCCCTCCGAATCGGTCCTGAGCGAACTGATAGCCGGCGGCATCCACGGCTTCGACGTGGCCAGCCCCGAGGAAATCCGCCTGATCCGCCGCCTCGCGCCCGGGATCGCGCTGCATTACAACAACCCGGTGCGCAGCCCCGCCGAGATCGCCGCCGGGATCGCCGCGGGCGTGGTCTCGTGGTCGGTGGACGAGGCGGGCGAACTCGACAAGCTTCTCGCCGCGCCGTTGCCACCGGGGTCCGAGATCGCCGTGCGCCTGCGCCTGCCGGTGGCCGGGGCGGCCTATGACTTCGGCTCGAAGTTCGGCGCCACCCCCGATGAGGCTGTCGCCCTTCTGGCCCGGGTCGGCGCCAGCGGCCACATCCCGGCCATGACCTTCCATGTCGGCACCCAGTGCCGCGATCCCGCCGCCTGGGAACGCTACATGCGCACTTCGGCCGACATCGCCCGCGCCGCCGGCGTGACCATCGCGCGGCTGAATGTCGGCGGCGGATTCCCCGCCGCGCGCGGCGAGGGGGCGATCGACCTCGCGCCCTTCTTCGCCGCAATCGAACGGGGCGCGGGCGCCTTTGCCACCCGCCCGGTGCTGGTCTGCGAACCCGGCCGCGGCCTGGTCGCGGATTGTCACGGCTATGCGGTCGGCGTGAAATCGCTGCGCCCGGGCCGGGCCTATCTCGAGGACGGGATCTATGGCGGCCTTTCCGAATTCCCGTCGATGGGCGTGCCGCGCTTCAGCGTCCTTGCCCCGGACGGGTCGCTGCGCGAGGGGGCGCCGGTCGCGCGCGTGGTGTTCGGGCCGACCTGCGACAGCCTCGACCGGCTGCCCGGAGAGATCGCGCTTCCCGGCGACATCGCCCCCGGCGACCGCATCCTCTTTCCCTCGACCGGCGCCTATCTGAACGGCGTCACCACCACCTTCAACGGCTATGGCCACCGCCGCGACGTGACGGTCGCCGCGCTTTCCTGATCCGTCCGGCCGGATCCGGCGCTTTCTTAGGCATTTGGCAATCACGCCATGCCACAGAGGGGCAGGTTCACGGTTTCGGGTCGGACAGGCGATGGCGGACGAAAGGGGGGAAGGGTCGGTTCTGTGGCGCATTGCCCTGCGCGGGGTCCGTCCCGGGCCCGAACCGCCGGTGACGCCCACGCGCGCGCTGCGGATCGCGCTGACCCGCGCCGCCGAACGGGTGGCGGGCCTGCCGCTCACCGCGCTGGGCGCCGGGGACGAGGTGAGCGCCCTTGCCGATCTCATGGCCCGGCTCGAGGATGACTGGCTGTTCCTTCAGGTGCCGACCGCCGACGGGGTCGGGCTTCTGGCGGTCGATGCGCCGCTTCTGGCGGCGCTGACCGGGATGCAGACCCGCGGCACCCTCCCCGAGCAGGAGCCCGAACCGCGCCCGCCCACCGCGGCCGACGCGGCGCTGTGCGCGCCGGTGGCCAGCGCCTTTCTCGAGGAACTGGTGCGCCTTGCCGCCGGGACCGCGCTCGAGGGGTGGGGGGCCTCGGCGCGGATCGGCGCGCGCGTGGCCGACCGGCGGGCGCTGGGCCTTGTGCTGCCCGAACGCCAGTTTCGCATGGTCAGCGTCTCGGCCTGGCTGGGCGTGGGCGAACGGCAGGGCAACATCATCCTCGCCCTCCCCGAACCCGAGGCGCCGCATCCCGCCGGCGACGCGACGACCCGCGGGGCGCAGTGGACGCGCGCTCTGTCGGACAACGTGCTGTCGGCCACCGTCCCGGTCAGCGCGATCCTGCACCGGATGCGCCTGCCGCTCTCGGTGATCGAGGGGTTCGCGCCGGGGCAGGAACTGCGCCTGCCTGGGGTGCGCGTGACCTCGGTCCGGCTCGAGGCGGCCGACCGCAGCCCGGTGGGGCAGGGCCGTCTGGGCCAGAGCGGGGGCATGCGCGCCCTGCGCATCGAGAGGGAGGCGCTGCCCGAACTCGGCCCGACACCGGCGCCCACCGCCCTGGCCGCGCCGCGCGGGGCCTGAGGGGTGGCCCGGCTCCGCCCCTGCGGCGGCCCGACCCCGCCCCTGCGGCGGCAGGTGCCGTTGCCCCTGCGCGCCCGGCGTCCTATATGCATGTGCAGATCGACATATGTAACGGACGCGGGGCGCGGGCATGGGCGCGATGGCAGAGGGCGGGGCGGGCGGATATCCCCGGGACCGGGCTGCGGTCCCGGCCGGGGATGGCATCGACATCGGCGCGCTTGACCGCGCCGCCGACGAGGCGGCGGCCCTGCTCAAGATGCTTTCGAACCCGGCCCGGCTGCGCATCCTGTGCGCGCTGCTGCCCGGCGAACGCTGTGTCGGCGAACTCGAGGACTTGCTTGGCGCGAGCCAGTCCTATGTCTCGGGTCAGCTGGCGCGGATGCGGGCCGAGGGGCTGGTGGCCTGCGAACGCGACGGGCGCACGATCCGTTACCGGCTCGAGGATGCGCGCCTTGGCCCGGTGCTCGAGCGGCTCCACGACGTGTTCTGCGCCCTGCCCGCACCGCGGGGCTGACGCGGCCCCCCCCCCCGATCGCCCGGCCTGATCGCCCCCTTGGCGCGCGGCCGCCTGCCGGGCTAGGCTGGCGGCAACGGGCGGGGGGCAACGGGCAGGGGGGCGGCGCATGGCCGGGGCGGCCACCAAGACCACGGATGCCACCGCGCACGAGGCGGGCGGGATCGTCGCCGGGATGACCGGCGACGGGATCGCCTGCATCACCCTGGCCGCGCCGCCGGCGAATCTCATCGACGCGCGCCTGGTTGCCGCGCTTGCGGCGGCGTTCGACGCGGCGCTGCGCGACGGGGCGCGGGCGGTGCTGATCCTGGGCGACGGCGCCTGGTTCAGCGCCGGCGCCGGGCCGGATCATGTCGCCCCGCCCGCGCTCGCGCCGCTGCTGGCCCGGATCGAGGGCGCGGCCCTGCCGGTCATCGCCGCGCCGGGCGGGCCGGCGGCGGGGGCGGGGGCCTCGCTGGCGCTGGCGGCGCATCTGCGGCTGGCGGCGCCGCGCGCCTGGTTTTCATGGCCCGAGGCGCGCATGGGCCTTCTGCCCGCGGCCGGGGCGGCGGCGCGTCTGGCGCGGGTGGTCGGGGCCGGGCCGGCGCTTGCTCTCTTGCAGGGCGCCGCCCGCATTCCGGCCGCCGAGGCCGACAGGATCGGCCTTGTCGATGCGGTGATCGCGGGCGCGGACCCGGCTGCCTTTGCCGCCTCGGCGCTGTCGCGGGTGCGGGCGCTGCTGGGGGCCGGGATCGCGCCGGTCGCCGCCTGCGCGCGGCCGGTCGACGGCTGGGCGGCGATGCAGGCGGTGCAGGCGGCGCGCGGGGCGCCGGGGGCACCGGGGGCCGGGCCCGGCGCCTCGCCGCCGCTGGTCGCGCCCGCGCGCCTGATCGACTGTGTCGAGGCGGCCTTCCTGCTGCCGTGGGAGCGGGCGCTGACCTTCTGCGCCGAGGCCGAGGCCGATGCCGCCGCCGATCCGGCGGGCCGGGCGCTGCGCCATCTGGCCGGGGCCGAACGCGCGCTCGGCCCGGCCTTCACGCAGCGCGATGCGCAGGGGCGGCTCACGCTGTCGCCGCGCGGGCTTGGGGTGGCGGGGGCCTTGCGCGCGGCCTGGGTGATGGCGGCGCAGGCGCTGGTGCGGGCCGGGGCCGCGCCCGCGGCGGTTGACGGGGCCGCGCGCGCCTATGGCCACGAGGCCGGCCCCCTGGACAGCGACGCGCCCGCGCGCGCCGATCCGGGCCTTGCGCGCCGGCTTCTGGCCGCGCTGGTGGCCGAGGCCGCGCGCCTGATCGATTCGGGCCGGATCGACGGGCCGGAACAGGCCGATGCGCTGGCGGTGATGGCGACGGGGTTTCCGCGCGCGCGCGGCGGGCCGGTCCATGCGGCGCAGGAATCGGGCCTGGCCGCGCTGGTGCTCGAGATGGCGCCCTGGGCCGAACTCGATCCGGTCTGGGAGGTGCCCGCGCCCCTTGCGCGCGCGGCGCTGGCCGGCGGGCGCTGGGAGAGGCGGGCGCCGCCCCTCAGCCCAGAAGGACGCCGGCCCCCACCACCATGAGCCCGAGGATCGACAGCAGGAGCGCGCCGATGTTCACCGGCAGCGCCCGCTGGATCCGCGCGCGCAGTTCCGCATCCGCAAGCCCGGCACGGCGCGCGCGCAGCACGCTTGCAAGGCTCCACAGGATGCCGGCAAAGCCCAGCGCCGTGATGGCCGCGCCGATCCAGATGACGATGTCCATGCTGCCGTCCCCCCGCATTGCCCGCCCCCGGTAGCGCGGCGCATGACCCCAGGCAAGCGGCCTTGCCCCGCGCCGGGGCAGCGGGTAACCCACGCCGGTGCGGGCCGGCCCATGGCCGCGCGCGCGTGCGCCCCGCAAGTTCCAGGAGCCCGAGATGATCGACAACAACCCCGCCGCCGACGAGATCCGCGCCTTCATCGAGCGTTACGAAGCCCTCGAGATCGAGAAGAAGGCCACCACCGACGCCATGAAGGAGGTGATGGCCGAGGCCAAGGGCCGCGGCTATGACGTGAAGGTGCTGCGCAAGATCGTGGCGCTGCGCAAGCGCGACCGCGACGACGTGGCCGAGGAGGAGGCGATCCTCGAACTCTACAAGACCGCGCTCGGGATGGTCTGAGATGTCCTGGTTGCTGCTGCTCATGGCCGGCCTGTTCGAGGTCGGCTGGGCGGTGGGGCTGCGCTACGCCGACGGCTTCACCCGGTTCTGGCCCTCGCTGGGCACGGTGGCGGCGATGGCGGCTTCGGTCTGGCTGCTGGGGCTGGCGCTGCGCGAGCTGCCGCTGGGCACGGCCTATGCGGTCTGGACCGGGATCGGCACGGTCGGCACCGCGATTCTGGGCATGGTGCTGTTCGCGGAACCGGCGACGGCGCTGCGCCTTTCGGCGATCGTCATGATCGTGGCCGGGATCGTCGGGCTCAAGCTGGTGTCCTGAGCGCGCGCCCCCTCAGGGCCGCAGCACCGTCACCCCCTCCATGCGGGCGATGTCGTCGATGTCGGCCTCATAGGCGAGGGTCAGATCCTCGACCATCTCCTCGTCCCAGCCGGGAATGTCGATCTCCTGCTCGATCTCGCCGGGCAGCGCGTATTTGTCGAGGAAGGCGCCGGTGATGCGGCGCAACTGCACCTCGGTGGCGGGCGGGTGGCTGTCGAGATAGCTGCGCATCCGGGCGAATCCCTCGGGGGACATGATCGTCTCGACCAGATCGAGCGCCCCCTCCATGAGCCCGCCGCCCGCGATCCCCGACAGAAGCTGGAGGATCTCGTTCCACAGCAGCGGCGTGTCCTCGTTGCACCAGAGCGTGATCGGGATGTCGGGGGCGCCGGCGCGCAGCCGCTCCACCACCTCGGACCAGGCAAGCGACTGCGGCGCGAGCGGCCCCAGATACTGCGCCAGCGTGCCCTGCCGCGCCTCGGCCAGCAGCGCGGGCAGGAAGGTGGCGGGGTTGCGCACCGCCATGAACAGGCTCAGGCTGTCCTCGGGGAAAAGCCGGCGCAGCGCCCGCATCCGCCCGGTGGCGGTGCCGTAGAACCGGCCGCCCTCGAACACGCGGTTGGGGGCGCTGAGGAAATTCGGATTGCTCAGCACCATGCGCCGCGCCTGCGTCATTTCGGTGATCGCGTCGATGAGCACATCGCGCGTCCCCTCGGGCGGCAGGGAATCGCCCAGCGATTCGATGGTCTCGCGCAGGAGGCGGCGATAGCGGCCCGGCCCCGGCAGCGCGACCCCGGCCGAGGCCAGCCGCGCGTCGGAACGCCACAGCGCCCGCACGAGGCGCTCTTCGTCGGTGGCGTTGACGCCGATGTGGAACGCGATTTCCATCCGCCTGCCCGGTCCGGCGCCTTGCGCCTGTTCTGCCCTGGCCCAGCCTGCCACGGCGCCTTGGCACAATAGGGGCGATTTCTGGACAGGAAAACCGCATTCGGCTAAGCCCGCGCCATGGCTGGAGATAGCGTCCTTGTCGGAAATTCCCGCCGCCCGCGGTTCGACCCCTGGTCGGCCGGGGCGGTGCTGATCGCGGCGGCGGTGCTGCTGCCGGTGCTGTCGGTGGTGTGGATCGCCTTTCACCCGACCGAAAACGCCTGGCCGCACCTGATCTCGACCACGCTGCCGCGCTATCTGGGCAATACGCTGATCATGATGGCGGGGACCGGGATCCTGGCCGGGGCGATGGGCACGGGGGCGGCCTGGCTTGTGGTGATGTACCGCTTTCCGGGGCAGGGCTGGCTGCAATGGGCGCTCTTGCTGCCCCTGGCGGTGCCGGGCTATGTCGGGGCCTATGCGCTGGTCGATTTCCTGGCCTATGCCGGACCGGTGCAGGGGGGGCTGCGCGCGCTCTTCGGCTGGACCGGCCCGCGCGACTACTGGTTTCCGCCGGTGCGTTCGCGCGGCGCGGGGATCGTGGTGCTGGGCGCGGCCTTCTATCCCTATGTCTATCTGCTGGCCCGGGCGGCCTTTCGCGAACAGTCGGGCGCGGGCTACGAGGTGGCGCGCGCCCTGGGCATCGGCCCCTGGGGGCGGTTCCTGCGGGTGGGGCTGCGGCTGGCGCGGCCGGCGATCGCGGCCGGAATCGCCGTGGTGATGATGGAGACCGTGGCCGATTTCGGCGCCATGGACCATTTCGCGGTCCAGACCCTGACCACCGGGATCTTCGGCCAGTGGCGGCAGGCCGGCAATCTGGGCGCGGCGGCGCAGTTGTCGCTGGTGACGCTCGGCCTCATCACGATGCTGGTCACGCTCGAGAAACTGGGCCGCCGCCGGTCGCGCCATTCGGGATCCGCGCGCGGCCTGCGCCCGGTCGTGCCGCAGCGCGTGACCGGCCTGCGCGGGGCGGTGATGACGGCGCTGGTGGCCTTGCCGTTCCTGCTGGGATTCGTGCTGCCGGTGGCGGTGCTGGCGGGGCATGCCCTCGACCCGGCGGACTGGGTGGCGCCGGGGCTCCTGGCGGCGCTGTGGCATTCGCTGTCGGTGGGGGCGGTGGCCTCGGGGGTGACGGTCGCGCTCGGGCTGTTCATGGTCTACGGGGTGCGGCTGTCGGGGCGCAGGCTTCCGGTGCTGCTGCTGCCGGTGACGGCGATCGGCTATGCGGCGCCGGGGGCGGTGCTGGGCATCGGCATCCTGATCCCGCTGGCCGCGTTCGACCACCGGGTGGCCGATCTGATCCTGGCCGTGACCGGGCGCGACCCCGGCCTGATCCTGACCGGCAGCGCGGGGGCGCTGGTGATCGCCTGCGTCGTGCGCTTCTTTGCCATCGCGCAGGGCACGGCGGATGCCGCGCTCGGGCGGATCTCGCCGTCGCTGCCGATGGCGGCGCGGTCGCTGGGGCGGGCGCCGGGGGCGGTGCTGCGCGAGGTGCACCTGCCGCTCATCCGCACCTCGGTCGGATCGGCGCTGCTGCTGGTATTCGTCGATTGCGTGAAGGAACTGCCGGCCACGCTGCTGTTGCGGCCCTTCAACTATGACACGCTGGCCACGCGGGTGCAGGTGAAGGCCAGCCTCGAGAGCCTGTCCGAGGCCGCGCCCGCCGCGCTGACCATCACGCTGGTCGGGCTGGTCGCCGTGGCCTTCCTCGCGCGCACCAACCGCTAGCCGGCGGCGGCCGCGCCGGTCAGCCGCACATCGCCTCGGCCCGTTCCGAGAAGGCGCGGTAGCGCTGCCAGAACCTCTCGTCCGAGGCGCGGTCGGACTGGCGCACCTCCTGCGCCAGATGGGGATTGGCAAAGAAGGTGGCCGCACGGCGCTGTTCGGCCGCGGTCAGGGCCTGATCGGCCGCGCGCTGCACGCAGGAACAAAGCGCGGGATTGGCCGCGTCGCGCCCGCCGCCGATGCAGGCGGTGCCGATCTCGCCGCTGACCCGGACACCGCCGCCGCAGCCGTCAAGTACCAGCGCCACCCGCACGGCAGTCCCGCTGCGCCATTTCACCGGCATGGATCCGCAACCCATGATCCACCTCCCTGACTCTGCCCCGGCAGCCGGCCGTTCCCGCGCCGCCCGCCCCCTTCTGCCCCGGAGGGCGGGTCCAGCGCAACCGCCCGCGCCACACAAGGCCGCGCGCCATCAGCCCGGATCCGCCGCCAGCACCCCGCGCCGCGCCGCCTGCGCGGGGACGTCCGCCATCTCCCAGGCCTGCGCAAGGGCGCGGTGCGCCCGGCCCGGGGAGGGATCGGCCAGAAACGCCAGATGCGCGTTCAGAAGCGCGCGCCCCGGCTGCCTGCGCCGTCGGGCAAGGCGCGAGGCCAGCGCCCACAGCCCCGCCACAGCGGGCGCCCCGAGGGCGATGCGCTCGGCCAGCGGCAGCGCGCGCCCCGGATGCCCGGCCTTCGCCTCGGCCTCGCAGGCAAGGCGGGCAAGCTCGACATCGCCGGGCACGATGCCCAGCCCGCGCAGCGCCGCTTCGCGCGCGCCGCCCCAGTCCCCGGCCCCGGCCAGCGCCTGCGCAAGCTGCCGGTGCCGGACCGCGGGCGCATAATCGAGGGCGATGGCCTGATCGAGCAGGACCGCCGCGCCGGCGTGATCGCCCCGCGCCATGGCCCCGGCTGCCTCGGCCCCAAGGCGCGCGGCCTCGTCGATCGCGGCCAGACCGCGCCGCAGCCCCGTCACCCGCGCCCGCGCCACCAGCGCGATGAGGCGCAGGGTCCGCGCATCGGTGGACGGCCCCGCGATCGCGGCCAGCGCGCCCTGCGCATCGCGCAGCACCCCGCGCCTGAAGTCGTCAAGCGCAGGGTCGCGGTCCTGCGGGTCAAGGCGGCGCCAGACGGGCACATGCCGGGCCTTCCAGACATGGCGGCGGGCCGCATCGCGGCACAGTGCCAGGGCATCGGTCCTGTCGCCATGGGCGGTGACGATGCAAGGATCCCACAGTGCGCCATGGCGGGCGCTGACCTGCCGGTTCAGCAGCGTATCCTCGCCGCCCTGCAACCCGGTGGCGAAATAGCCCAGCCTGTCGAAGATGCCGCGCGCATAGGACAGGCCGTAACGGTCGGCGCGGTCCTCCGCGGTGCCGGGCCAGCGCCGGCCAAGGCTGCATGCGCTGTCCACCCAGGACACCGGATTGCCCGGATGCGCCGGCACGATCGCGCTGGCGACGGCGGCGGCGCCGGCGGTGTGGTGGTGCAGGCGCCGCCGGATCCAGCCCGGCGCCGCCAGGCAGTCGGCGGCCAGAAAGGCCAGGACCGGCGCCGAACTCGCGTCGATGCCGACATTGCGTGCAGCCCCCACGCGATGGGGTTCGGCAAGGTCGATCAGCCGCACCCGGGGCAGGAGTGGCCCCAGCGCCGACGCGATGTCGCCGCCGCCGGAATTGACCACCACCACCTCGGCCGCCGGCCCGTCCTGCTCCAGGATCGACCGCACCGCCGCGCCAACCCCGGGCTGGGCGCGAAAGGCGATGACGACAACCGCGATGGGCGCCACCCCCGGCACCTCCGCGCCCTCGCAAAGGTGTGCCGCGCCTGTCACCCAGCGCCGCCAGAGCGCGCCGGGCCGCGCGCGCGCCTGCGGATCGCGCCGCGCCTCGTCGTCCAGTTGCCCGAGCACCAGACTGCCGGGTGCCAGGGCCTGCGCCGCGCCGAGCGCGGCCAGCGCCCCGTCGCGGTCGCCCCCGCGCAGCCTCGCCCGCGCCCGGATGAGGGGCACGACCGCCGCCTCCGGCGCAAGCGCGGCCGCGCGGTCAAGCGCGTCCTGCCACGACCCGCCGCCCGGCCCCTCGGCGGCAAGGGCAGTTTCGGCCCGCAGGATGTGCAGATCGGCGTCGTCCGGGTCATGCTCCAATGCCGCGCGCAGCGCCGCGTCCGCGGCGACCGGGGCGGCGCGGTTGCGGCTGGCCTGCACGAAACGCAACCGGCAAGCCAGCGGATCCGGGGGCGGGGGCGGCGCATCGGCGGGCAGGGGCGCGGCCCAGAGCGCGCCATCCTCGACGAAGGGCGGCGAGAAGCCGCGCCCGGGCGGGACAGGTTCGTACCGCGCGCCCTCCTCCATGGTCAGGTAGTCATAGCCGATGTCCTGAAACCTGCGCGCCGGATCGAGCAGCGCGTAATGGTCGCGCCGCAACCGGCGCCGCTCGGCCGAGATCATGCGCAGGTGATAGATCGCCAGGCCCGAACTGCGCAGCGGCCGTCCGGCCCGGTGGACAAAGGCCGCTTCGGCGTGAAAGGCGGCATCGGGCAGCGCCAGGTCGTCGGTCACCGGCAGCAGGCGCCGGCGCCTTCGTCCGCCCCAGATGCCGTCGGTGCGGTAGCTGTCGGGGGTGAACATCTCGTGCAGGGCAAAGGTCCAGACCGGCCTGTCGGGAGCGGCAACCAGCCCGGGAAACTGCGCCGCCGCCGCGTCCTCGAGGCGTTCGTCCGGATCGAGCAGCAGCACCCAGTCGGCCCCGTGCTGCCGGATCGCGCGCAGCAGGGCGCCGTGGCGCTGCCGATCGGAACTGCGCCACGCAGGATCGGCGCGGTCGTCCCAGGCGATCCAGCCATGGGTGAGCGGCGCGACATTGGCCAGAAGGCCGGGCACCAGCGCGGCATCGTCGCGATACGAAAAGGCGGCCAGGACAAGGGCCTCGTCCCTGGCCGGGGTGCGGGTGATCGTGACCTGGATCGACATGACATCCCTGGATGAACCGGCGGCGGCAGTTTCACCGGATCCGCCCCGCGGTCCAGCCCCCGCGCGCGCGGGGCGCGTCGCGGGCCCTCTTGACATTGCCAGCGCCGCCAATCCCCCTGTCTTCGCCGCAGTTGCAAGAGGTTGGCCATGCCCGCGCCCGTCACCGACGCCATCACCCTCATCACGCCTGCGGCCAGCATGTCGTCGGCGGTGCATGGCGGGCGGGCGAAATGCCTGCAGCGGCTGGTCCGCCTCGACATGCCGGTGCCGCTGACGGTGGCGCTGTCCTTCGACGCGGTGCGCGCCATCGCCCGCGGGCAGATGCCCGACGTGGGCGCGCTTCTGGCGCCGTTCGGGCCCGCGCCGCTGCTTTCGGTGCGCCCCTCGAGCCTTGATCCCGACTGGGGCGGGCCGGGGGCGATCCTGAACATCGGCATGACCGATGCCCGCCATGCGGCGATGTGCGCCGAGGTGGGCGAACGCGCGGCGACTTCGCTCTACATGCGGTTCATCCAGTCCTGGGCGGTGCATGTCGCGCGCCTCGACCCGGATGCCTTCGACCTGCCGGCCCATCCCTCGCGCGAGGGGTTGCGCGCCATGCTCGCCGCCTACGAGGCCGAGACCGACGAACGTTTTCCCCAGTCGGTCGCGCATCAGCTGACCGAGGTGCTGCGCTCCAGGGCCCGCGCCTGGGAGGGGACGAGCGCGCGCCTCCTGCGGCAGGCGAGGGGGGCGCCGGCGGATGCCGGCCTTGGCCGTGTGGTGCAGGCGATGGCGCTGGGCGTGGGCGCGGGGGAATCGGGATCGGGCGTCATCCAGTTCGTCGACAGCCAGACCGGCCAGCCGCGCATCATCGGCCGCTACCTCAGCCAGAGCCAGGGCCGCGAGGCGCTGGCCGACGGGCGCGCGATCTATCTCACGCGCACCGAACGGGGCCCCTCGCTCGAGGATCTGTGCCCGGCGGCCTTTGCCCGGCTGCTTGGCTATGGCGCGGCGATCCGCACCCGCCTGCGCGAGGAGATGCAGATCGAATTCACCCTCGAGAGCGGCGAGTTGCGCATCCTTGACGGGGTGCGGGTGCAGCGCAGCGCGCTTGCCGCGGTGAATATCGCCGTGGCGCTGGCGCGCGACGGGGTCATCGGGCGCGACGCGGCGGTGATGCGGGTGGCGCCCACGGTCATTTCCGAACTCATGCACCGGCAGGTCGATCCGGCCGCGCCGCGCGACCGCATCGTGACCGGGATCGCCGCCAGCCCCGGCGCCGCCACCGGCCGCATCGTCCTGACCGCCGAGGGCGCGCAGGCCGCCGCCGCGCGCGGCGAGGCCGCCATCCTCATCCGCCGCGAGACCACGCCCGAGGACATCCGCGGCATGCATGCGGCGGCGGGCGTCGTCACCGTGCGCGGCGGCACCACCAGCCACGCCGCCGTGATCGGGCGCGGCATGGGCCTGCCCTGTGTGGTGGGGGCGGCCGATCTCGAGATCGACCGGCGCCGCGGCACCGTCACCGGCCCCGGCGGCCGCGTCCTGTCCGAAGGCGACATCGTCACCGTCGACGGTTCCTCGGGCGATGTGCTGGCCGGAGAGCCAGCCATGCTCGAGGCGGCGCTGGACGGCGCCTGCGGCCAGATCCTCGACTGGGCCGACGAATTCCGCGACATCGGCGTGCGCGCCAATGCCGACACGCCGCGCGATGCGCTGACCGCGCGCAATTTCGGCGCCGAGGGCATCGGCCTGTGCCGCACCGAACACATGTTCTTCGAGGGCGAGCGCATCGGCCTCATGCGCGAGATGATCTTTGCCGAGGGCGCCGAGGACCGCAAGGCGGTGCTGGCGCGACTCCTGCCGCTTCAGCGCGAGGATTTCGCCGAGATCTTCCGCATCATGCAGGGCCGCCCGGTCTGCATCCGCCTGTTCGACCCGCCGCTTCACGAATTCCTGCCCTCGGACAAGGCGGGGATGCGCGATCTGGCCGAGGGGCTGGCGCTGCCCCTGTCGGATGTCGAGGCGCGGGTCGAGCAGTTGCAGGAATACAATCCCATGCTGGGCCTGCGCGGGGTGCGCCTGGGCGTCACCGTGCCCGAGATCTATGACATGCAGGCGCGCGCCATCTTCGAGGCGGCGCTGATCGCGCGCGATGCCGGCGATCCGGTGGTGCCCGAGGTGATGATCCCCCTTGTCAGCGCCATGCGCGAGGTGGAACTGGTGCGCAGCCGCATCGACCGCATCGCCGCGCAGGTGCGCGCCGAAAGCGGCTGCGACTTTACCCACCGCCTTGGCGTCATGGTCGAGACCCCGCGCGCCGCGCTGCGCGCCGCCGAGATCGCGCAGCATGCCTCGTTCCTGTCCTTCGGCACCAACGACCTTACCCAGATGACCTATGGCCTGTCGCGCGACGACTCCGGGCGCTTCATGTCGGCCTATGTCGGGCAGCATGTCTACGAGGAGGATCCGTTTCTCAGCCTCGATACCGAGGGGGTGGGCGAACTCCTGCGGATCGGAGCCGAACGCGGGCGGCGCGGGCGGCCGGGCATCGTCATCTCGATCTGCGGCGAACATGGCGGCACGCAGCGCGCCATCGAATTCTGCCGGGGCGAGGGATTCGATTATGTGTCCTGCTCGCCCTTCCGGGTGCCCGCCGCGCGCCTGACCGCGGCGCAGGCGGCGATCCGGGCGCGGGCGGGGGGCGATCCGCGCGTTGCGGTCGATGACCACAACTTGTATGAAGTATGATCTTCAACGCACCATCTTGAAACGCTTTTTGCCGCTTCGGCCAAATCCTGCCGAAACCTTCGCGAATCTGTAGACAATCGCAACAATTCTTCGTAGCCCGACTCCCGTTTGCGCGTGGGGGCGTGTCGAACCGGACGAAACCGGCCTGTGGACAACGGCGAGGGGACGAAGGATGACAACCACTTGCAACGCGATCTTCGCGTTCGCGCTTGCGGGCGTCTGCGCGACGGCAGCCTCGGCCGACGGCGGGATGGAGGCGCTTCTGGGCGATCTCCTCGGACAGGAACGCGCCGCACTTCAGGTCGCATCGGCGCGTGATCTGGCTGCGCTGGCCGAACCGCCGCCGCCCCGGCCCGAGCCCCAGGTTGCACCCCAGGCCGAACCGGGCGCCGAGGCGCCGCCGCAGATCGTCCTTGCCGCCGCTTCGGTGGCGGATCCCGCCCCGGCCGATGCCACGGTCCTTGTCGCCGCCGCTGCCGGGCCGCAGGCCGGGCTGGTCGCCGCGGCGGTGCCGGCGGGGGACGCCGAATGGCGCTGCCTGAGCGAGGCGCTCTATTTCGAGGCGCGCGGCGAATCGCTGCGCGGGGTCTTTGCCGTGGCCGAAGTGGTGCTGAACCGGCGCGACAGCGGCGCCTATCCGCGTTCGGTCTGCGGCGTGATCGACCAGCGCGGCCAGACGGGCGGCTGCCAGTTCAGCTATCGCTGCGACGGCCTGTCCGACGCGATCACCGACCGCGCCGCCTGGGACCGCGTGGGCCGGGTGGCGCGGGTGATGCTTGACGGTGCCCCGCGCGACCTGACCGGGGGCGCGACGCATTACCACACCGCCGCCGTCAATCCGTCCTGGGCGGCGCAGTTCCCGCGCACCACCACCATCGGCGCGCACCAGTTCTATCGCCAGCCGCTGCGCACCGCCGGAAACTGAGCGGCCTTCGCCCTTGCCGCGCCCCGGAGGCAGGAGTATGCCCCCCTGACCCAAGCGGAGCGGACCATGCAGGACGAGACCTCACTCGCCTTCGCCCATCCGGGTGAGCGGGCCATCGCCACCGCCCGGCCGGGAGAGCCGCTTGACCGCATCTCGCTGCGCGACCATGTGCGCGAGGTCGAGATCGGCGCCTTTCAGCAGGAACGCGGCGCGCTTCAGCGGCTGCGCTTCAACATCGTGGTCGAGGTGGCGCCGCTGCCGCCGGGACCGGATGACGACGTGGACCGCATCCTGTCCTATGACCGCCTGACCGAGGCAATCGACACCGAACTGGGGGCCGAACGGCTCAACCTGCTGGAAACGCTGGCCGCGCGCGTGGCCGAACGCATCCTCTCGGCGCCTCAGGCGGTCAGGGTGTTCGTGCGGATCGAGAAGCTGGATCGCGGCCCCGGCGATCTGGGGGTGGAAATCGTGCGCGCGCGCGACAGCGCCACGACCGCCGCCCCTGCGGCCGCCGTCGGCCTGCCGCCGCCGCCGCAACCGCGGGTCTGCTATCTGGGCCCCGCGGCGATGGCCGATCCCGACCTGCCGCGGGTGATCGACCGCCTTGCCGCCGGGCCTGCGCCGCTGGTGCTGTGCGTCGGGGCGGCGGGCCTGCCGGTGCCGCAGTCGCCCGCGCCGCTGGCGCAACGGCGGATCGACCTGCTGGCGATCGAACAGAACGCCTGGGTGCTGGCCGGGCGCGACCGGCGCTGCATCGTGGTGGATTCGCGCACCGAACTCGACTGGGCGATGCGGCACGGGCGGATTTCGGTCTGGGCGCCGTCGCGGATCGTGCTTGACGCGGTGGACGGTCCGTCGGCGCGGCCGGACGATGCGCTGGCGCTGGCGGTGTGGTTCGCCGGGGCGATGCAGGCGGCAGAGCTGGTGGTGCTGGGCAGCGATGCCCCGGTCGAGGCGGCGATGCCGGTCAGGCGGGGCCTGCCGTGATCTACTGGCGGCCGATCCCGATGACCGACCCGGCCCGCCCGCGCGCGGCGTTGCCGCTGGCCGGGACCGGGGTCTGGTTCGACCGCGTGGCCCGGATGGAGCGCGGCCGCGCGCCCGAAGTCGTGCCGCTGACCGAGGTGCCGGACGCCACGCTTGCCACGCTGGCTGCGGCGCGCGCGCCGCTGGCGGGCCTCACGCTCGACCGGGTGCGGATCATGGCGATCCTCAACGTCACGCCCGACAGCTTTTCCGATGGCGGGGTGCATTTCGCGCCCGACGACGCCATCGCCATGGCCCGCGCCGCCCAGGCGGGTGGCGCCGATCTTGTCGATGTCGGCGGCGAAAGCACGCGCCCCGGTTCGGCCGGCGTCCCCGAGGCCGAGGAGATTTCCCGCACCGCCCCCGTCATCGCCGCGATCCGCGCCGGTTCCCGCATCCCGGTGTCGATCGACACCCGCAAGGCCGCGGTGGCCGAGGCCGCGCTGGCGGCGGGGGCCGGGATCGTGAACGACGTGGCCGCCCTCACCCACGATCCCGCGCTGGCCCCGTTCGTGGCGCGGGCGGGGGTGCCGGTGATCCTCATGCACCACCAGGGCCCGCCCGAGACGATGCAGGACGACCCGCGCTACGGGGATGTCGTGCTCGATGTCTATGACTGGCTTGCCGGCCGCATCGCCGCCGCCGTGGCCGCCGGGATCGCGCGCGAACGCATCGTCGTCGATCCGGGGATCGGCTTTGGAAAGACTTTGCAACACAACGTGACTCTCATCCGCCACCTGTCGCTTTATCATGGCCTTGGTTGCGCGGTGCTTCTGGGCGCCTCGCGCAAGCGCTTCATCGGCACGCTTTCGGGCACCGCCGAGGCGCGGGCGCGGATGCCCGGATCGCTGGCCGTCGCGGTCCATGGTGCCATGCAGGGGGTCCATTTCCTGCGGGTGCACGATACGATCGAAACAAGGCAGGCCCTGGACCTGCAAGCCGCGTTGGGCGGCAATGGGACGTGAAACAGACATGACACGCAAGCTGTTTGGAACCGACGGGGTGCGCGGCACCGCGAACCAGCATCCGATGACCGCCGAGATGGCGCTGCGCATCGGCGCCGCCGCCGGCCGGCATTTCCGCAACGACACATCGAACGCGCATCGCGTGGTGATCGGCAAGGACACCCGCCGCTCGGGCTACATGTTCGAGAACGCGCTGACCGCCGGGCTGACCTCGACGGGGATGAACGTGCTCCTGCTCGGGCCGGTGCCGACGCCGGCGGTGGGGATGCTCACCACCTCGATGCGGGCCGATGTCGGCATCATGATCTCGGCAAGCCACAACCCGCACCACGACAACGGCATCAAGTTCTTCGGTCCCGACGGCTACAAGCTTTCGGACGAGGCCGAGGCCGAGATCGAGCGCCTGATCGAGGCGGGGGTCGAACCCGCCGCCGCCAACAACATCGGCAAGGCGAAACGCATCGACGACGGCCGTTTCCGCTATGCCGAACGGCTCAAGTCCACCTTCCCGCCGGGGCTGCGCCTGGACGGGCTGAAGGTGGTGATCGACTGCGCCAACGGGGCCGCCTACCGGGTCGCGCCCGAAGTCCTGTGGGAACTGGGCGCCACCGTGATCGAGGTCGGCACCGCGCCCGACGGGTTCAACATCAACGCGGGCTGCGGTTCCACCGCGACGCGCGCCTGCGCCGAGGCGGTTGTGAGCCATGGCGCCGATCTGGGCATCAGCCTTGACGGCGATGCCGACCGGGTGATGATCCTCGACGAGAACGGCGTGGTCGCCGATGGCGATCAGCTCATGGCGCTGATGGCCGGCCGCTGGGCGGCCGCGGGGCGGCTGCGGGGCGGGACGCTGGTGGCCACGGTGATGTCGAACCTCGGGCTCGAACGGTTTCTGGCCGGGCAGGGGCTGCGTCTTGAACGCACGGCGGTCGGAGACCGCTATGTGGTCGAGGCGATGCGCCGCGGCGGCTGGAACCTGGGCGGCGAACAGTCCGGCCATATCGTCATGACCGATTACGCCACCACCGGCGACGGCCTGCTGGCCGGGCTTCAGTTCCTGGCCACCATGGTCGAGACCGGCCGGCGCGCCAGCGATCTTGTCCGCCAGTTCGAAAGCGTGCCGCAGCTTCTGAAGAACGTGCGCTACGACGCCGGGCGCCAGCCGCTCAACGCGCCCGAAGTCGGCCGCGTGATCGCCAGCGCCGAGGCGCGCATGGGCGGCGAGGGCCGGGTGCTCATCCGCAAGTCGGGGACCGAACCGCTGATCCGGGTGATGGCCGAATGCAGCGACGAGGGCCTGCTGCATCAGGTGGTGGACGAGATCGTGGCCGCGGTCGAAAGCGCGGCCTGAGAGGCGAAGGGGGGGCGCGCGCCCCCCCTCCGAAGTCCGGACGCCCGTCAGTTGCGGGCCTTGTCCACCAGCTTGCCCTTGCCGATCCAGGGCATCATGGCGCGCAGCTTCTCGCCCACCTGCTCGATCTGGTGTTCGTCGTTCAGGCGGCGGGTCGCCTTGAAGAACGGCTGGCCCACGGCGTTCTCCTGCATGAAGTCGCGCACGAACTTGCCGGTCTGGATGTCGCGCAGCACTGCCTTCATGCGGGCCTTGGTCTCGTCATAGGGCAGGATGCGCGGGCCGCTGACATATTCGCCGTATTCGGCGGTGTTCGAGATCGAATAGTTCATGTTGGCGATGCCGCCCTCGTAGATCAGGTCCACGATCAGCTTCACCTCGTGCAGGCATTCGAAATAGGCCATCTCGGGCTCGTAGCCGGCCTCGACCAGCGTCTCGAA
>JADYZU010000080.1 GCA_020852925.1 Rubellimicrobium sp.
AGGTGGTGGCGCGGCGGCAGGAACGGCTGGGGGCGCTGATCCTTGCCGACCGCGCCTGGCCCGAGGCCCCGGCCGAGGCGCGCGCCCGTGCCGCGCTCGACGGCGTGCGGCATGTTGGCCTGCCCTGGAGGGAGGCCGCGCGGCGGTTCCGGGCGCGGGTGGAGCTCCTCCGCCGCGAAGGCGCCGACCTGCCGGATTTCAGCGACGAAGGGTTGCTGTCGCGGGCGGAAGACTGGCTTTTGCCGCATCTGACCGGGGTGAGGACCGAGGCCGACATCCGTGCGCTCGACCTGACGGAGGCGCTGAAGGGCGCGCTGACCTGGGACGAGCAGCAACTGGTGAACCGGCTGGCGCCGGGGCAGTTCACCACGCCGCTGGGCCGAGCGGTGCCGATCGACTATGAGGGCGACCATCCATCGATCGCGCTGCGCTTGCAGGAGCTTTTTGGCGTGACGGTACATCCGACAGTCGGGCCGAAACGCCTGCCCCTGCGCATCACGCTCCTGTCGCCCGCACAACGTCCGGTGCAGGTGACGCTGGACCTGCCGGGCTTCTGGGCGACATCCTATGCGGACGTCAGGAAGGACATGCGCGGCGACTATCCCCGCCATCCCTGGCCCGAGGATCCGACGGTGGCCGAACCGACGCTGCGCGCCAAGCCGCGCGGCACCTGAGAGGAAAGTGGGGGCGTCCTGCCCCCACACCCCCGGGGATATTTGGACCAGAATGAAGGGGATCAGCCGGGAGGGATCGCCCAGGGGCCATGAAAGCCGGTGCCCGGCCGGTCGGTGCGCTGAAACCCGTGGGCGCCGAAGAAATCGCGCTGGCCCTGGATCAGGTCGGCGGTGCCGCGGGCGCGGGTGAGCTGGTCGAAACAGGCGAGCGCGGACGAAAGCGCGGGTGCCGGGTGCCCGCCGAGGGCGGCGGCGGCGACGGTGCGGCGGAGCGCCGGGATGCCGGTTCTGAGGCGTTCGGCGAAGGCGGGCGCGAAGAAGAGCTGGCCCTGCGGCAGGCCGGCGCGGACCGCCCTTGCGATGTCGTCGAGAAGTGCCGAGCGGATGATGCAGCCCGCCCGCCAGATCTCCGCGATCCGGGCGAGGTCGAGCGACCAGTCGAAATTCCGCGAGGCGGTGGCCAGCAGCACCAGCCCCTGATCATAGGCGATGATCTTGGCGGCCAGAAGGGCGGCGCCGAGAGCGTCGGCCCCCGGCGGCGCGGCGGGCGGGGGTGGCGGGAAAAGCGCGGCCCCGGCGAGACGCCGGGCCCTGTCGGCGGAAAAGCTGCGGGCGGCGACGGCGGCGTCTATGGTGGTGGCGGAAAGGCCGAGCCTCAAGGCCTCGATCAGGGTCCAGCGGCCGGTGCCCTTCTGCCCGGCCTGATCGGCGATCACATCGACCATGGGCAGGCCGGTGTCGGGATCGGTGGCGGCCAGCACTTTGGCGGTGATCTCGACGAGATAGGATTTGAGCGGGCCTTCGTCCCACCCCGCGAAGATGCGCGCGGCCTCGGGCGGGGTCAGGCCGGCGCCATCGCGCATCAGGCCCCAGATTTCGGCGATCATCTGCATGTCGCCATATTCGATGCCGTTGTGGACGGTCTTGACGAAATGGCCGGCGCCATCGGGGCCGACATGGGCGGCGCAGGGGTCGCCCTGGTAGCGGGCGGCGATCGCTTCGATGATGTCGCGGACGGTCTCGTAGGCATCGGCCGGGCCGCCGACCATGATCGAGGGGCCGTGGCGCGCGCCCTCCTCTCCGCCGGAAACCCCCATGCCGAAGAAGCGGATGCCGCTGGCTGCAAGGTCGGCCTCGCGCCGCCTTGTGTCGTTGAAATCTGCATTGCCGCCGTCGATCAGGAGATCACCGGCGGCAAGGTGCGGCAGAAGGCCGGCGATCACCGCATCGACCGGCGCGCCGGCGTTGACCATGATCAGGATGGCGCGCGGGCGGGCGAGCGCGGCCACCAGCGCCTGAGGCGTCGCGCAGCCGGTCAGGCGGGCGGCGAGCGGCCCGGCAGCGGCAAGGAAGCTGTCGATGACGGAAGTGGTGCGGTTGTGGACGGCGACGGGGAAGCCCTTTTCCGCGATGTTGAGCGCCAGCGCCGCCCCCATCGTGCCAAGGCCCACAAGTCCGATCCGCGCCGCCATCGCCAGCCCCTGCCGTTTCGCGTCAGCCGCCCAGGAAGTCGGCCTTGCCCAGTTCGACGCCATTGTGCCTGAGGATCGCATAGGCGGCGGTGGCGTGGAAATAGTAGTTGGGCAGGATCCAGCGGCGGATATAGTCGGCGCCGGTGAAGGTGATCTCGCGCGGGCCGGCCTTGAAGGTGACGGTCCGCGCCTCTGCCCCGGCGAAATCGGCGGGGGTCAGGGCGTTCAGGGCCGCGATGGTGCGGGCGATGCGGGCGCCGAGGTCGGCGAAGGTCGTTTCGGTATCGGGGACGGGCTCCGGTTCCTTCCCGGCTAGGCGGATCGCCCCGCGCCGGGCCTGGTCGCAGGCGATCTGCACCTGACGGGTGAGAGCGACCATGTCGGGATAAAGCCGTGCGGACAAAAGGACGCTTTCGTCGATCCGCCGCGCGGCGGCATGGGCCGCGCCCTTCTCCAGCACCTTCGAGAGCGCTCCGAGCGCGTGGGCCAGCGGCGGGACGAATTCATCGTAGAGGGACATGGGGTGAGACTCCTGGTTCGGCATTCGCGCCCGACCCTAGGCGCAGCGGGCGGCAAGCGGAAGGGCGATCAGAGAAGGCCCGCCACATCGGCGGTTGTCACCAGTTGCGCGAAATCGGCGCCGAGGAGCGAAAGGGTGACGCGCAGGACGGTCGCCGCGTCGATCCGGCCGCCGTCATGGGCGGGGATGTCGAAGCCGACCAGCGCATCGCCGGGCAGGATCACCTGAAAGCCGAGGTCGCTGGCGACGCGCGTCGAGGTGGTGACGCAGAAGGCGGCGACAGCGCCGACAAGGACGATGCGCCCGATCCCCTGCCGCCTGAGCCAGGCATCGAGCCCGGTGCCCGCGAAAGCCGAGGAGGCGGACTTGACGAAGACCTGTTCGCCCGGTGCAGGTCGGGCACAGTCCATCACCGCGCCGCCCGGCTGGCCAAAGGCGACCGGGCTGCCCGGCTCGTCATGGTGGACATGGACAACCGGCAGACCGCGTGCCCTGAAGAGCGCGAGCAGGTCCGCGATATGTGCCTCCGCCCCCGGATTGGCGCGATCGCGGCCCGATCGGGTGCGGGTGGCCATTTCCTCCTGCATGTCGATCACGACTAAGGCGGTGCGGGTCATCATCGGTGGTCCTTTCGGTGGCGACGTGTAGCGCTCAGACCCCCAGGCACCAGCGCAGGATCGCCTTTTGCGCATGCAGCCGGTTTTCGCTCTCATCGAAAATGACCGATTGCGGGCCATCCATGACGGCGCTTGTGGCTTCCTCGTTCCGGTGGGCGGGCAGGCAGTGCATGAACAAGGCGTCGGGCTTTCCCTGCCCCATCATCTCCTCCGTCACCTGATAGGGGCGGAGCTGGTTGTGGCGGCGCTCGCGGGCGCTTTCGGGGTCGTGCATGCTGACCCAGGTGTCGGTGACGATCGCATCCGCGCCGCGCGCCGCCATCATCGGGTCGCGCGAAATCTCGACCTTCGAGCCCTTGGAGCGGGCGAATTCGA
>JADYZU010000081.1 GCA_020852925.1 Rubellimicrobium sp.
AGTCGTTGGCATAGGGCGGGAAGATGATGCGGAAGGCCTGCGGCAGGACGACATGGCGGAACCTCTGCCAGCCGTTCAGCCCCAGCGCCTTGGCCGCCTCGATCTGGCCGGGATCGACCGCCTGAAGACCGGCGCGGAATATCTCGGCCATGAAGGCGCCATAGGCCAGCATCAGCGCGATGATCGCCCGCCACAGATAGGGGAAATCCCGCGTCCGCACCGGCGACAGGCCGAACCGGCCCGTCAGCCAGTTCCATCCGTCAACCAGCGCCGGAGACAGGACGAACGCCACATATAGCAGAAGCACGATGATCGGCAGGCCGCGCATCACCTCGATGTAAAGCCGCGCCGCCTGCCGGGCGAAATAGAAGCGCGACAGGCTGGCCACCGCCAGCAGAAGCCCGAGAACCGATGCGAGGATGAAGGCCGTCACCGCGACGAAGACGGTGATCCCGATCCCCTTGGCCAGTTTCGCCAGCGCCTGCGCATAGACCGGATCGGTCAGCACCTTCACATAAAGCCAAAGGCCGGCCGCCGCGACGACGACCAGCCACAGGGGAAAGTCCGGTCTTTCTTCAGGTTTTCTGTTCATTCCCGAGAGACCCCGGCACATCGGCCGGGGCCACGTTCCGCAGGCTTACTGGCCCATCTTGTAGTCGAGGAACCACTTCTTGTTCAGCGCGTCGAACGTGCCGTCGGCCTTCAGTTCGGCGATGGCGGCGTTGACCGGCGCGACAAGGTCGGACCCCTTGGGGAAGATGAAGCCGAAATCCTCGGCGCCCAGCGGCGTGCCGACGATCTTCAGCCCGCCTTCGGAGGCCGCGACATAGCCGTTGCCCGATGTTCCGTCGGTCAGGACCAGGTCCACATCGCCGGTCTTCAGCGCCTCGACCCCGGCGCCGAAGGTCTCGAACAGCTTGATGCGCGGATTGGCCTCGTTACCGTCCAGCACCTCATAGACGCCGACATAGAAGGGCGTGGTGCCCGGCTGCGCGGCCATCAGCAGGTCGGGGTTGGCGGCAAAGGACGGCCCGTCGGTGAACCGCGCCTCGTCGCCCCTGACCATCATCACCATTTCCGACCGCATGTAGGCGTCGGAAAAATCCACCTGCTCCTTGCGGTCGTCACGGATGGTGATGCCGGTCATGCCGATGTCGAACTGACCGCCGTTCACCGCCGGGATCATCGCATCCCAGCTCGAATTCTCGTACTTCACAACCATGTTCAGGCGCTTGGCGATCTCGGCCATCGCGTCATATTCCCAGCCGACGGCCGCGCCCGACGCATCGACGAACTGCAGGGGCGGATAGGCATTCTCGGTCACGACGGTGACTTCGCGCCCGGCAAGATCGGGAACTTCGGCAAGGGCGGCGGTGGACAGAAGGGCAAGCGCCCCGGCAAAGGCAGCAGTCAGTCTCATGGGTCAGGCTCCCGTAAAATCTACGCGGCGGAGGTTATGCGGCGGCGCTGCGCCTGTCCAGCGAGGAAGCGTTCGGAACCGCAACGCGCGACCGGCGTGAGAAATCTGCCGGCCACACCGCGATCTTGCGGGCGATGGCCGCTGTCAGACCCCTTCCCCCGGCGCCGTCACGCCGCAGACATGGCAATCCGCGCGACGTTCCACCCGTATCTTGCGCGTCTCGGCCCAGAGGCCGTCGAAAAGCAGTATCTCGCCGCGCAAGGTCGCGCCCGCCCCGGTGATCGCCTTGATCGCCTCCAGCGCCATCATCGCCCCCATGACCCCCGGCAGGGGCGCGATCACGCCCGCTTCCGCGCAGGCGGGCGCGAGTCCCTCGGCCGGCCGTTCGGGAAAGACGCAGGCAAGGCACGGGCCGCCTGCGGCGGGATGGTAAAGGCCGATCTGCCCTTCCCACTGGGTGATCGCCGCGGCGACCAGCGGCTTGCCCGCCGCCACGCAGGCCGCGTTGACCAGATAGCGGGTATCGAAATTGTCCGACCCGTCGAGGACAAGGTCATACCGCCCGACCAGATCGGCTGCGCGTGCGGCATCCAGCCGCTCGGGATAGGTCTCGACCGTCACATGGGGGTTCAGCGCCTTCATCGCCTCCGCCGCCGACTGCACCTTCAGCCGGCCGATGGTCGCGTCGCGGTGGATGATCTGGCGTTGCAGGTTGGAGTTCGACACATGGTCATCGTCGATCACCGCGATGGTGCCCACCCCCGCCGCCGCGAGGTAAAGAAGAACGGGCGAGCCAAGCCCCCCCGCGCCGACGACCAGCACCCGCGCCGCCTTCAGCTTCTTCTGCCCGGCGCCGCCGATCTCGCGCAGGACGATGTGGCGCGCATACCGTTCAAGCTCGGCGGCGGCGAATGGTCCGGCTGGCGCAGGGGCAGGCTGGTGCCGCCGTGCGCGCAGAAGGCCCAGAAGTTTCCGATAGGCCGCCACGACGACGCCGGCCAGGATCGGCAAGGCCCAGGCCCGCCAGTCGCCACCCACCGCGCCGCGCAGGACATGGCCATCCGGCAGGGTCAGATGCACCAGCATCCCGGCAACGAAAAGACAGGCCAGCACCGCCCAGACCAGCATCCACGGCAGCCGCAGGATCAGCGCCAGCACCAGAAAGCCCGCCATCGCCGCCAGAAGGATCATGTCCGCCCCGTCGATCCGAACCCGCCCGCGCCGCGCGCCGTATCGCCCAGCACCTCCACCTCGCGGAAGTCGGCCCGGACCACCGGGGCGACGACCAGTTGCGCGATACGCTCTCCATGGGCAACCACGAACGGTTCCGCCCCGAGGTTGATCAGCAGCACACCCAGCGGCCCGCGATAGTCGCAGTCGATGGTGCCCGGCGCGTTCGCCAGCGAAAGCCCGTGTTTCAGCGCCAGCCCCGACCGGGGGCGGATCTGGATTTCAAAGCCCTCCGGGATCTCGACCCTGAGGCCGGTCGGCACCAGGACACGCGCCAGCGGCGCCAGCAGGATGCCCGCCCGCCGCACGCCCTCGGGCAGGTTGGCGCGCACATCGGCCCCGGCCGCCCCCGCCGTCTCGTAGGACGGCAGCGCGATGGCCGGATCGGCCCAATCCTCGCGCAGAATCCTTATCGCGGGGCGCATCCCTGCCCTTTCATTCTGGCTCAAATATCCCCGCCGGAGGCTTCCGCATCCGGCCCCCGCGCCAGCCGTTCGGCAATGCGCGCCGCCAGCCGCCGCGCCACCTCGTCCTTGGGCAGCCTCGGCCAGTCCTCGGCCCCCGCCCCGGTGATCAGCGTGACCGCGTTTTCCTGCCCGCCCATGATCCCCGTCGCCGGGCGCACATCATTGGCCACGATCCAGTCGCAGCCCTTGCGCAACCGCTTGGCGGAGGCGTGGGCGATCACATCGTCCGTCTCGGCGGCGAAGCCCACGACCAGCGCCGGGCGGCCCGCCTTCATCCCCGCGACGGTTGCCAGGATGTCGGGGTTTTCCGCGAACCGGAGGGCGGGCGCCTTGCCCGATCCGTCCTTCTTCATCTTCGAGCCGCTCGCATTGGCGACGTGCCAGTCCGCGACCGCGGCCGCAAACACCGCCGCATCCGCCGGCAGCGCGCCCCGGACCGCCGCCAGCATCTCCGCCGCCGTCTCGACCCGCCGAAGCCGCACGCCGGGCGGCGGCGGCACGCTGGCCGGGCCGCTGACGAAGGTCACATCCGCGCCCAGATCGCGCAAGGCTGCCGCCAGCGCCGTGCCCTGCGCGCCGGAGGAGCGGTTGGCGATATAGCGCACCGGATCAATCGGCTCGTGCGTCGGACCCGAGGTCACGATGACATGGCGCCCCTTCAGCAGACCGGCCCCCAGCGCCGCCTCGACGGCGGCGACGATCTCAAGCGGTTCGGCCATCCGGCCCGGCCCGTATTCGCCGCAGGCCATGTCGCCGTCGTTCGGCCCGGCGCAGAGAACCCCGTCGGCCAGAAGCGCGGCCAGGTTGCGCCGCGTGGCCGGATGCTGCCACATGCGCACATTCATCGCGGGCGCGACCAGCACCCGCTTGTCGGTGGCCAGCAGCAGGGTCGAGGCAAGGTCATCCGCATGCCCTCCCGCCATCCTGGCCAGCAGGTCGGCAGTTGCAGGGGCCACCACCACCAGATCGGCGGCGCGCGACAGCTGGATATGGCCCATCTCCGCTTCATCGGTCAGGTCGAACAGATGGCGATAGGCCTTCGCCCCCGCAAGCGCGCCGGCGGAAAGCGGCGTCACGAACTCCTCCGCCGCGCGGGTCAGGACCGGCGTCACCGCCGCGCCGCGTTCCTTCAGCCGCCGGATCAGGTCGAGCGACTTGTAGGCCGCGATCCCGCCGCCGATGATCAAAAGGATGCGTTTGCCCGCCAGCATCGCCAATTCCCGCAAGGCCACTGGCAAAGCAATAGGGGCGGAAGGATGGGATGACAATGGCCTGCCCGGCTGTCGGTCCGCCCCCTCATCACGGATCGTGATGGCAGGCGCCACGAAAGACGACGTGCATTGCGCCCGCCGCCCGGTTAGTCCCGTCGCGGGAACAGGGAGATTTCACATGACTTATGAACTTGCCATCGGCGACCGCAGCTATTCCAGTTGGTCCCTGCGCGGCTGGCTGATGTTCGAGAAGTTCGGCATTCCGGTGAAGGTCCGCACCGGCATCCTCTATTCCGACGACCTCCAGCGCCTGTTCGCGGAGTTCGCGCCGGCCCGGCAGGTGCCCGCCATCCGCACGCCCGAGGGCGAGGTGATCGGCGAAAGCATCGCCATCCTCGAAACCCTGGCCGAGCGCCACCCCGAGGCCGGCATCTGGCCGCAGGATCCCGCCGCCCGCGCCATGGCGCGCTACATGGTGGCCGAGATGCACGCCGGTTTCCGCGACCTGCGCAATGATTGCCCGATGAACCTGCGCAAGAGCTACGACGACAGCCGGCCGCGTGCCGAGGTGCTGGCCGACCTTGCCCGGATCGAGGTGATCTGGGCGCGGGCCCGTGACCGGTTCGGCGCCGGCGGGCCGTGGCTTTTTGGCACCTACAGCGGCGCCGACGCCTTCTTCGCACCGGTCGCCACCCGCATCGCGACCTATAACCTGCCGGTGGGGCCGGC
>JADYZU010000082.1 GCA_020852925.1 Rubellimicrobium sp.
CGCATGGGCGACAAAGCGCATCGGCGGGCGACCGGCGAATTCCACCGTCGCCCGCAGCGGGCGGTCGGGTTGCACCAGCGCCTGATAGAGCGGCCACAACGGGCAGGCGCCGCCAAAGCGCGGCAGTTGAAAGCCCTCGACCGGGCGGCGCAGCGTCAGCGTGCCCGAGCCGTCGCACAGCGCCAGCCCAAAGCGCGGCACTCCGCTCAACGGCGGCAGCGTCGCCAGACGGCGGAACAGTTGCGCCAGCCCGACGCCGAACTGCCGCGCCAGCGCTTCGGGGGCAAAACTGCCGCCGCCCGTGGCAAACATCGCGCGCAAGGGCGGTTCGAGCGCGGGCAGCGGCAGCGCGCGGGCATCGGCCTGCGCCCGCTCCAGCCAGCCCGCCGCCAGTTCGCGCGACGCCGCCGAGGCCAGATCCGCCTGCCCGCCGACCAGCGCCGACCAGTCGCGCGGGCCCTCGCCCTCTTCGACCGCCGCGACATGCCAGCCCTGCCGGTCGAGCCAGCTTTCGACTTCCTCCTGCGGGGCGGCCAGCGCGGTATCCTCGCCGGTGCTGTCGAGATAGGCCACCAGCGCCTCGGCCGCGCTGGCCAGCCGGATCGAATCGGCGTGGACATTGGCGTGAAACACCGCGCGCCACTGTGGGTCGAGATCCTCGGATTCGGCCAGAATCGCCGTGGTCGACTGCACCGACGTCGCCGCCGAGACGATCTCGTGCAGCGAGGCCGACAGGTTCGGGTCATGCGCCATGCGGTCCGACAGGCGCTCGACCGTGCGTTCCAGCGCCTCGGTGCGGGCGTGCAACTGCGCAATCAGCCCGGCCCAGCCGGGAAAGCGGCCGGTCAGTTCCTCGGCGCGTTCGGTTTCGGCCGGCGACCCGGGGGCGGCACGGCCCGCGGCGGCGCGCAGGGTCTGGACCAGCGCCTCGCCCGCGCTTTCATCCAGCGCCGAAGCGGGGATCTGCAGCGCCTCGGCGATGGCCTCCAGCACCTTGGGCGTGGCGCGGCGGCGGTTGTGCTCGATCAGGTTGAGGTAACTGGCGGACACCCCGGCCAGCCGCGCCAGATCGGCCTGCCCGAGCCGCCGCGCGTTGCGCAGCGCCCGGATGCGCGTTCCCGACAGGGCGGATTTCGGCATGTCTCAGGCCCCCGTTGCCCCGCCGTTAGACCACGCAGCCCCCAAAGGCGCAAGCGGCGGACGCGGCGCCCGGCAGGGGCGTTGACGAATGCCACTTTTCAGCCGGGGGGGCGTGCCGTATAACCCCGCGTCACAGCCCGCGCGGCGAGAGGCCACACTAGGCCCCGCCAGCCCTGAGAGCAACGAGGACGCCCATGAGCAAAGATCACACCACGGCCGATGTGGCCTTCATCAAGGCGCTGGCCGAACTGCTCAACGACAACGACCTGACCGAGATCGCCGTCAAGCGCGAATACGGCGAGAACGACACGCTGAACGTGCGGGTCTCGAAACAGGTGCAGATGGTCGCCGCCCCGGCGCAGCAGGTGACGATGGCCGCCGCCCCGGCGCCCGTGGCCACTGCCAGCGCCGCCCCGGCCGCCGCCGCGCCCGCCTCGGGCGACCCCTCCACCCATCCGGGCGTCGTCGCCTCGCCGATGGTCGGCACGGTCTATATGGCGGCCGAGCCCGGCGCCGAGCCCTTTGTCACCGTCGGTGCGCAGGTCAGCGCGGGCCAGACGCTGCTCATCATCGAGGCGATGAAGACGATGAACCACATCCCCGCCCCGGCCTCGGGCGTGGTCAAGAGTATCCTCGTCGCCGACGGCAGCCCGGTCGAATACGGCGCGCCGCTGATGATCATCGAATAAGGCGGGGCCGATGTTCGACAAGATCCTCATCGCCAACCGGGGCGAAATCGCCCTGCGGGTGATCCGCGCCTGCCGCGAGATGGGCATCCTTTCCGTGGCCGTGCATTCGACCGCCGACAGCGACGCCATGCATGTGCGCATGGCCGACGAGGCGATCTGCATCGGCCCGCCGCCCTCGGTCGACAGCTATCTGCACATGGCAGCGATCATCTCGGCCTGCGAGATCACCGGCGCGCAGGCGATCCATCCGGGCTATGGCTTCCTCAGCGAAAATGCGACCTTCGTGCAGATGCTCGAAGATCACGACATCACCTTCATCGGCCCCAGCGCGGAACATATCCGCATGATGGGCGACAAGATCACCGCCAAGGAAACCGCCAAGGCGCTGGGCATCCCGGTGGTGCCGGGGTCCGAGGGCGGCGTGCCCGATGTCGAATCGGCCAAGCGGGTCGCCGGGGCGATGGGCTATCCGGTCATCATCAAGGCCACTGCCGGTGGCGGCGGGCGCGGCATGAAGGTGGCCAAGTCCGAAGCCGAGATCGAGGTCGCCTTTCGCACCGCGCGCAGCGAGTCGAAGGCGGCCTTTGGCAATGACGAGGTCTATATCGAGAAATATCTGCAGCGCCCGCGCCATATCGAGATTCAGGTCTTTGGCGATGGCAAGGGCCGCGCCGTGCATCTGGGGGAACGCGATTGCTCCTTGCAGCGCCGCCACCAGAAGGTGTTCGAAGAGGCCCCCGGCCCCTGCATCACCCCCGCCATGCGCGCGCGCATCGGCAAGGTCTGCGCCGACGCGGTGGCCGCGATCAACTAGATCGGCGCCGGCACCATCGAATTCCTCTACGAGGACGGGGAGTTCTATTTCATCGAGATGAACACCCGCCTTCAGGTCGAGCATCCGGTGACGGAAGGCATCTTCGGCGTCGACCTCGTCCGCGAACAGATCCGGGTGGCCGCCGGAATGCCGATGGAGTTCCGCCAGGAGGAACTGCTGGTCAAGGGTCACGCGATCGAGGTCAGGATCAACGCCGAGAAGGTGCCGGACTTCGCCCCCCGTCCCGGCAGGGTGACCCAGTTCCACGCGCCGGGCGGCCTTGGCGTGCGCATGGACTCAGCACTTTATGACGGCTACACGATCCCGCCCTATTACGACAGCCTGATCGGCAAGCTGATCGTGCAGGGCCGCGACCGGCCCGAGGCGCTGGCCCGGCTGAAGCGCGCCCTGTCGGAGCTGATCGTGGACGGACAGGGCGTGGAGACGACCGTGCCGCTGTTTCATGCGCTGCTGGACGAGCCTGACATCCAGAACGGCGACTATTCGATCCACTGGCTGGAAAAGTGGCTGGCGCGGACCTACGGCTGAGATTCTGACACACAGGGGAGGCGCTGCCTCCCCTGACCCCTCCGGGATATTTCTGGACAGAAAATGGGGATGGCGGAACTGACCCCTGAACGGATGCTGGCGGCCTATCGGCGCGGGATCTTCCCGATGGCCGAGGCGGCGGACGGCATGGTCCTGCACTGGGTCGAGCCGCGGCGGCGCGGTGTCTTCCCGCTCGACGGATTTCACATTTCGCGGTCGCTGCGCCGCCAGATTCTGGCTGGGGCATATGAAGTCGGCGTCAACCGCGCCTTCGGGACGGTGGTGGCGGCCTGTGCCGGGCGGCGGGAGACCTGGATCAATGCCGGGCTGGCGCAGATCTATGCGGCGCTGCACCGGCAGGGCCATGCCCATTCGCTCGAAGTCTGGCAGGAGGGCGCGCTGGCCGGCGGGGTCTTCGGCATTGCCATCGGGCGGGCCTTCATGGGCGAAAGCATGGTATCGGGGCGCACCGGCGGATCGAAGATCGCGCTGGCCTATCTGGTCGACCGGCTGCGGATGGCGGGCTTCACGCTCTTTGACACGCAGTTCCTGACGCCGCATCTGGCCAGTCTTGGCGCGGTGGAGGTTCCGCAGGCGGAATATCTGCGGCAGTTGCAGGCGGCATTGACCGGGACGGCGGATTTCACCGCGCCCGCGACCCCTCAGCCGTCGGTCCTGATGCAGCGGTCGACCCAGACATCATAGCGCGGGTGGTCCATCGCGGAGAGCGCCGGGCTGGAGGCGACCATCCAGCCGGAAAAGAGCGTGGCCCCGGTGGCATCGGTGATCGTGACATGGGCATAGGCGTCCGCCGCCGCATTGTCGGACGGGTGGCGGCAGGCGCTGACGGCGACGCTCAGCGTGCCGAAGGCCGCGCTTTCGCCGTTGCGGATGGTCAGGTCGGTCGTCTGTCCAGACTGCTTGTCCAGCCCGCGCAGCACCGCCCCCGGCGCGTCACTGACCGATGCTGCGCGCAGGCCCGCCGGTGGCAGCAACGCCAGCCCGAGGGCAAGGGTCAGCGCGCCGCGCATCAGGGCGCCGCCTCGTCCCCGGAGGATGCCTTGCCCACGAACTTCATCAGAAGCTGGATCAGGCCGACCGCGCCCTGGGTGTCGATGATCTCGCCCCCTGCTGCCAGCATCTCGGGGCTGCCGCCGGGCTGTATCTCGACGAAATTGCCGCCCAGCAGCCCCTCGGAGGAGATGAGGGCGGTGCTGTCGTCGGGAATGGCGATCCCGTTCCTGACGCTGAGGGTGGCATCGGCGAAGTAGGTGCCGGGGTTGAGGTCGAGCCGGGTCACCGACCCGATCGTGACGCCAGCCAGCCGCACATCGGTACCGACGGATACGCCATCGACCGAACGGAAGCTGGCGGTCAGGTCATAGCCCGCCTTGGGCGTGCCGATTCCCTGCCCCAGCCCGGCATAGGCGGCAAAGGCCACGGCCACGGCCAGAACCCCGGCGCCGGTCAGAACCTCGGTGACGTTCTCGGCCATCTCCGCCTCCCGATCCGTCAGCCTTCGGGCGTCCAGGCTTCGTAGTCCTGGCGCACGACCGGGCGGGCAAGACGGATCGAGCCCGCGGGCGCATGGGCCAGCGTCGTTCCGGTCAGGTTTTCCTGATGGGGCTTTTCCCAGGGCTTGTGCTTCAACGGCTTTTCGGTCGGCGGCTCGTCCCAAGTGAAATGCAGCCAGCCGTGCCAGTCGGGCGACACGCGGCTCGCCTCGGCCTCGCCGTTGTAGACGACCCAGCGGCGCTTGCCGTCCCTGGTCTGGTAGAAGATGTTGCCCTGCGCATCCTCGCCGACCTTCTGCCCGCGCCGCCAGGTGAAAAGCCGCGTCCCGAGCGTCTGGCCGTTCCACCAGGTCAGGAGTTGAAGCAGGAATTTCATGTCGAAACCTCGGTTGGTCCGGTCTGGTTTCTCTATACAGGCGCGCGCCGAAAGGTCCAGTGCGAATGGCCCCTTCAGCGGCCAAGCCGGCGCATCATCCTGTGCAGGTGGCGGGCCTTTTCCGCCGGATCCCCCGCCATCGGCTGATCGGCGCCGGGTTGCCGGCCTGTCGCGGAGGGATCGTCCGGCGCCCCCGTCCGGGTGGCGCGGTCAAACCCCCAGTCGACGGCGCGGTTGACCAGATCGCGGACCAGTCGCCCCAGAAGCCCGTTGAGGAACCGTTCCATCGGCTCAATCCTCGAAAAGTTCGGTCTGGCCGGCGATCTCCTCGCCTTCGTCCTCGCCGGGCAGGGCCGCGCCGGGCGCGGGCCGGTTGTCGAGAAGCCCCGCCGCCCGCAGTTCCTTCAGACCCGGCAGGTCGCGGGCCGATTCCAGCCCGAAGTGATCGAGGAATTTCTGGGTGACGACGAAGGTCACCGGCCTGCCCGGCGTCATCCGGCGGCGGCCAAAGCGGATCCAGTCGAGTTCCAGAAGCTGGTCGACGGTGCCCCGGCTGACGGCCACGCCGCGGATTTCCTC
>JADYZU010000083.1 GCA_020852925.1 Rubellimicrobium sp.
ATGGGCTGGCCGCTGGGCAGCAATGCGGGTGGCGGATCGTTCATCTATCACATTGAGGACAATCAGGTTTATATCGGCTTCGTGGTTCACCTGAACTACAAGAACCCCCATCTTTACCCGTATATGGAATTCCAGCGCTTCAAGCATCACCCGATGATGGCCGAACTCCTCGCGGGCGGGCGCCGCGTCGCCTATGGCGCGCGCGCGATCTCGGAAGGGGGCTGGCAGTCGCTGCCGGACCTGGCCTTCCCCGGCGGGGCGCTTCTGGGCTGCTCGGCCGGCATGGTGAACGTGCCGCGCATCAAGGGCAACCACAACGCCATGCTCTCGGGCATCGCCGCGGCCGAATCCGCCGCCGCCGCGATCCGCGCCGGGCGCGAGGGCGACACGCTCTCGGACTATGACCGCGCGGTGCGCGAGGGGCCGGTCGGCCGCGATCTGCGCCCGGTGCGCAACGTGAAGCCCTTGTGGTCGCGCCTCGGCCTCACGCTCGGCATGGGGCTCGGCGGGCTCGACATGTGGGCGCAGACGCTGCTGCGCCTGTCGCCCTTCGGCACGCTCCGCCATGGCAAGACCGACGCCGCCGCCACCGGCAAGGCCCGCGACTTCCGCCCGATCGCCTATCCCAGGCCGGATGGCACGCTGTCGTTCGACCGGCTCACCAATGTGGCCTTCTCCTTCACCAACCACGACGAAGGCCAGCCGCCTCACCTGCGCCTGACCGATCCCGCGGTGCCGATCCGGGTGAACCTGCCGGAATACGCCGAACCCGCGCAGCGCGATTGCCCGGCCGGCGTCTACGAGGTGGTGGGCGAAGGGGCCGAGGCCACCTTCCGCGTGAACTTCCAGAACTGCGTGCACTGCAAGACCTGCGACATCAAGGATCCGTCGCAGAACATCACCTGGACCACACCCCAGGGCGGCGATGGGCCGAATTATCCGAACATGTGAACCATCTTCCGGCCGCGATCCCCGTCAGGACGGTTGATTTCGCGGCCGGCCTGTGCCACATTGATCCCATGCCCCGGTGCACCGCAAAGGCGAACTTACCGGGAAACGCGCAGCACGAAGGCCGGATCGGGCCTGAGAAACTCAACTGGTATCGACATCGACATTGTCGGGTCGAACAGAGTGGTGGAACATGTGTCGTCGGCAGGCCGGACAGGCCGCCTGGACGAAGTTTGTGCGTTCCGGAATTCCACCTGCTGCCCGCCCGCCCCCCCGCGCAATCCCGCGCCAGCCCGGCACTCCGCAGTAGCCCTGCGCGCCCCGGCATGGCACAACGGCACCGATGAGCAGCCAGTTCCTGTCGCCCCTGACCCCGCAATGCCCCGCGCGCCTCCTTGCCGAGGCCCGCAACCATCCGGTCCCGCGCGTGGCGCTGGTGAATGCCGGTGCCGCCGCCCCCCTCGCGGGCCTGCGCGAGGCGACCGAGGCCGGCCTCGCCGAACCGGTGCTGATCGGCGACCCCGACCGCATCCGCGCCGCCGCGGGCGAGATCGGCTGGGACATCGCGCCCTTCCGCCTCCTTGCCGCCCCCGGCCCCGAGGCCGCCCCCATGGCTGCCGCCCTCGCCCGCGCGGGCGAGGCCGACAGCATCATGAAGGGCCAGATCCACACATCGACCTTCCTGCGCGGCCTGCTGCCCTCGGCCATGGGGTTGCGCCACAGGGGCACGGTCTGCGGCCATGTCTTCCACATCACCATGCCCGGCAACGACCGCCCGCTCCTGCTCACCGATGCCGCGCTGAACACTGCCCCCGACATCGCGACCCGGCAGGCCGTGCTCGCCCATGCCGTCCGCCTCGCCCGCGCGCTCGGCCTCGCCACGCCGCGCGCGGCCCTCCTCGCCCCGTCCGAGGACGTGACCATGGGCATCCCCTGCACCGGCGAGGCCGCCGCCATCGCGCGCTGGGCCAGCGACGCCCTCCCCGGCACCCTCGTCGAAGGGCCGATGGCGCTCGACCTCGTGCTCTCGGCCGAAGCGGCCGCGATCAAGGGCTACGCCAGCCGCGTCTCCGGCAATGCCGACATCCTCCAGGTTCCCGACCTCTCGACCGGCAACGCGCTCTTCAAGCTCATGTCGCTGGGCATGGGCGCCTGCGCCGGCGGGGTTGTGATGGGCCTGTCGGTGCCGCTGCTGCTCACCTCGCGCGCGCAGGGCGCCGCCGACCGTCTCGCTTCGGCCGCGCTCGGCGTGATCGTCGCCTCCTTGCCGCAATGATTCCGCCCATGGCTTCATCTTTGCCCAAATACCCCGGGGGTGAGCCCCGCAGGGGCGAGGGGGCAGCGCCCCCTCCCCACCGCGCCGCAGGCGCGGGCCCGATCCTGGTCCTGAACGCCGGCTCCTCCTCGCTCAAGGCCGAGATATTCACCCCCGGCCTCGAGTCGCGCTTCGCCGCCCGCGTGCTCGAGATCGGCGGCACCGCCACCTTCCGCACCGACCGGCTTGGCGAACAGCGGGCCGCGGCCCCCGATCATGACGCCGCACTCGCGCTCGTCCTCGATGCCGCCGCCGCCGCCGGGATCGCGCTCGCCGGGCTGTCCGCCGCCGCGCATCGCGTGGTCCACGGCGGCGCGGAATTCGCCGCCCCCGCGCGGATCACGCCCCGGGTCCTGGCCGCGATCGAATCCTTCATCCCGCTCGCGCCGCTGCACAATCCCGCCAATCTTGCCGGGATCCGGGCCATGACCCGCCTTGCCCCGGCGCTGCGGCAATACGCAAGCTTCGACACCGCCTTTCACGCCACCAATCCCGATCTCGCCACCACCTATGCCCTGCCCCCGGCCGAACGCGCCCGCGGCATCCGCCGCTACGGCTTTCACGGCCAGAGCTATGCCGGCATCGTGGGCGCCCTCGCCCCGCTGCCACGGCGCCTCCTCGCCTTCCACCTCGGCAACGGCGCCTCGCTCGCCGCGATCCTCGACGGCCGCTCGGTCGCCACCTCGATGGGCTATTCGCCGCTCGACGGGCTGGTGATGGGCACCCGCAGCGGCGCGATCGACGGCATGGCGGTGCTGCGCCTGGCCGAAATCCACGGGATCGCGGGCGCGGCCCGCCTCCTCAACCACGACAGCGGGCTGCGCGCGCTGGCCGGCACCAACGACATGCGCGCCCTCCTCGCGCGCTCCGATCCCGAGGCGCGCTTCGCGGTCGAGCATTTCTGCTACTGGGCCGCGCGCCAGGCCGGTTCCGCCATCGCGGCCATGGGCGGGCTCGATGCCATCGCCTTCACCGGCGGCATCGGCGAACATGCCGCCCCGGTGCGCGCGCGCATCCTCGAGCTGCTGGCCTGGGCCGGGCCGGTGCCGGTCCATGTCGTCCCCGCCGAGGAAGAACGCCTGATCGCGGCCGAGGCCCTCGCCCTCATGAGGGCCGGGCAATGAGCGCGCATGACCTGCCGCTCTCGCCCGGACCCGGCGACACGCTGCGCAAGACCACCTGCTACATGTGCGCCTGCCGCTGCGGCATCGACGTGCATCTCAAGGCCGGCCGCGTCGCCTATATCGAGGGCAACCGCGACCATCCGGTGAATCGCGGCGTCCTGTGCGCCAAGGGCGCGGCCGGGATCATGCAGGTGAATTCCCCCGCCCGCCTGCGCGCGCCGCTCCTGCGCACCGGCCCGCGCGGATCGGGCGAGTTCCGCGAGATCACCTGGGACGAGGCCCTCACCCTCGCCACCTCCTGGCTTGCGCCGCTGCGCGCCACCGCACCCGAGAAACTCGCCTTCTTCACCGGCCGCGACCAGTCGCAAAGCTTCACCGGCCTCTGGGCCCAGGCCTTCGGCACCCCGAACCATGCCGCGCATGGCGGGTTCTGTTCGGTGAACATGGCGGCGGCGGGGATCTACACCATCGGCGGCTCGTTCTGGGAATTCGGCCAGCCCGACTGGGACCGCACCCGGCTTCTGCTGCTGTTCGGCGTGGCCGAGGATCACGATTCCAACCCGATCAAGATCGGCCTCGGTCAACTCAAGGCACGCGGCGCGCGCGTCGTGTCGTTCAATCCGGTGCGCACCGGCTACAGCGCCGTGGCCGACGAGTGGTTCGCGCTCACCCCCGGCACCGACGGGCTCGTGATCCTTGCCCTTGTCCATTGCCTGCTGGCGGCGGGCCGCATCGACCTGCCCTATCTAGCGCAGTTCACGAATGCGCCCTGCCTCGTGAACGAGGATCCCGCCAGCCCGGAGCGCGGCCTCCTGCTGCGTGATCCCTCGGGCGAGCCGCTGGTGATCGACCGCCGCACCGGCCAGCCCGCGCCCTGGAACGCGCCGGGCGTCGATCCCGATCTGGCCGCCACCTGGCGTCATGCCGGCGTGACCCACCGTCCGGTCATGCACCACCTGGCCGAACGCTATCTCTCGCCGGAACACGCGCCCGAGGCGGTGGCCGCCCGCACCGGCATCCCGGCCGCGCGCATCCGCGCCCTGGCCGATAAGATCGCCCGCACCGCCTTTGACGAGGCCATCACCCTCGACCGCCCCTGGACCGATTTCCGCGGCCGCCGCCACGCAACGATGACCGGCCGCCCGGTGGGCGTCCATGCGATGCGCGGCATCTCGGCCCATGCGAACGGATTCCAGACCGCGCGCGCGCTCCATCTGCTCCAGATCCTGATCGGCGCGGTCGAGACCCCCGGCAGCTTCCGTCTCAAGCCGCCCTGTCCCCGCCCCGCCACCGCCCATCCCCGCCCGCATTGCAAGGTGACACCCGGCGCGCCCCTCGACGGGCCGCATCTGGGCTATGTCCAGGGCCCCGAAGACCTGTGCCTGACCGCCGACGGCACCCCCGTCCGCATCGACAAGGCCTTTTCCTGGGAAAACCCGATGTCGGCGCATGGGCTCATGCACATGGTCATCGCCAATGCCCACGCGGGCGATCCCTACCGCATCGACACGCTCTTTCTCTACATGGCGAACATGGCGTGGAATTCGTCGATGAACACGGCGGGCACGATGGCCATGCTCACCGATACCGATGCCGAGGGCGCCTATGTCATCCCGCATGTGATCGTGTCCGACGCCTATTCCTCGGAAACCGTGGCCCATGCCGATCTGGTCCTGCCCGACACGACCTATCTCGAACGCCACGACTGCATCAGCCTGCTCGACCGGCCGATCGGGGACGCCGACACCGTCGCCGATGCGATCCGCTGGCCGGTGATCGCCCCCGACCGTGACGTGCGCGCCTTCCAGTCGGTGCTGTGCGATCTGGGCGCGCGCCTCGGCCTGCCGGGGTTCGTCAACGACGACGGCAGCGCGCGCTACGCCGATTACGCCGATTACATCACCAACCACCTGCGCCGCCCCGGCATCGGCCCGCTGGCGGGCTGGCGCATGGGGCCCGATGGCCTGACCCACGGGCGCGGCGATCCGAACGCCGCCCAGATCGACGCCTATATCGCCAACGGCGGCTTCTGGACCGCGCCCGTCCCCGAGGAGGCCGCCTATTTCAAGCCCTGGTCGCGTGCCTATCAGGACTGGGCGGTGACGATGGGCCTCGCGCAGACGCCACAGCCCTACCTCCTCCAGATCTGGTGCGAACCCCTGCGCCGCTTCCAGCGCGCGGCCGAAGGGATCGGCCCGCACCAGCCGCCCGATCACCTGCGCGCGGGCCTGATCCGGGCGATGGACCCGCTGCCGGTCTGGTATCCGCCGACGGGCGATGCGCCTGCCGATTGCGCGGACCACCCGCTCCACGCCATCACCCAGCGGCCGATGGCGATGTATCACTCCTGGGGCAGCCAGAACCCCTGGCTGCGCCAGATCCACGGCATGAACCCGCTCTACCTGCCGGGTGCGGTCTGGCGGGCGCAGGGTTTTTGCGACGGCGACTGGGCCCGCGTCACCTCGTCCCATGGCGCGATCACGGTTCCGGTCGCGCTGATGGAGGCGCTCAACCCGCACACCGTCTGGACCTGGAACGCGATCGGCAAGCGTCGCGGCGCCTGGGCACTCTCGCCCGGGGCGCCCGAGGCGGCGCAGGGCTTTCTCCTCAACCACCTGATCGCCGATCTGCTGCCCCCGGACGGCGACGGGCACCGGCGCTCGAACACCGATCCCGTCACCGGCCAGGCCGCCTGGTTCGACCTGCGCGTGCGCGTCGAACGCGCGGCGCCCCCGGCCCGGGGCTCGCTCCCCGACATCGCGCCGCAAACCAGCCCGGTGCCCCCCGCGCCCGCCACCCTCGCCTGGAGGGTCGGCACATGAGCCTGCTCATCATCTTTGCCCAAATACCCCCGCCGGAGGCGCAGGCCCGCACCGGGCGTTCCCGCCACAGGCCGGGCGCCCACCGGACCGGAGCCCGCCGATGACCGACCTGCCCGCGACCACCGGCCAGCGCCTCGGCCTCGTGATCGACCTCGACACCTGCGTGGGTTGTCACGCCTGCGTCATCGCCTGCAAGGGCTGGAACACCGAACACCACGGCGCGCCGCTGTCCGACGGCGATCCCTGGGGCGACGATCCGCAGGGCACCTTCCTCAACCGCGTGCATTCCTACGAAGTCGTGCCCGACGACGGGGCCCAGGCCCGGATCGTGCATTTCCCGAAGTCCTGCCTCCACTGCACCAACGCCCCCTGCGTCACGGTCTGCCCGACCGGGGCAAGCTACAAGCGCGCCAGTGACGGGATCGTGCTCGTGAACGAATCGGCCTGCATCGGCTGCGGTCTGTGCGCCTGGGCCTGTCCCTACGGGGCGCGGGAAATGGATGCGGCGGCGGGGGTGATGAAGAAATGCACCCTCTGCGTCGATCGCCTCTCCAACGACACCCTCCCCGAGGAGGACCGCATCCCGGCCTGCGTGCGCACCTGCCCGCCGGGCGCGCGCCATTTCGGCGACCTGTCCGATCCCGACAGCGCCCCGAGCCGCCTTGTCGCCGCGCGGGGCGGCTTTGCCCTCATGCCCGAAATGGGCACCGCCCCGGTGAACCGCTACCTGCCGCCACGCCCGCGCGACCGGCTGGGCGCCACTCCGCCCGGGCAGGATGCTCCGGCCCCGCCGTCCCTTCCTGAGCCGGTGGCCGACGGGCCGCGCGGCTTCGTCGCCTGGCTCGACCGGGCGCTCTCGGCCCTGCCCGGGGGGCGCTGATGCATCCTGCGCCGTCGATCATCCTCTTCACCACCTTCTCGGGCGCCGGCTTCGGGCTTTTCTTCTGGCTCGGCCTCGGGTGGCCCGCGCCGGTGCACTGGGCGGCCTTCGGGCCCCATCTGCTGGCGGGGGCGCTGGCGGGGGGCGGGCTGGTTGCCTCGGTCTTTCACCTGCGCCACCCCGAACGCGCGCTGCGCGCCCTCAGCCAGTGGCGCTCAAGCTGGCTCAGCCGCGAGGGGCTGGCCGCGCTGGCGGCGCTTCTGGTCATGGCGCTGCATGGCGCGGCGGCGGTGTTCGCGGGGGTGCGGATCGTGCCTCTCGGCGTGATCGGGGCGGCGCTGGCGCTGCTGACGGTGCTGACCACCGCGATGATCTATGCGCAGTTGCGCACCGTGCCGCGCTGGCACCACTGGAGCACGCCCGCGCTCTTTCTTGCGCTGGCGCTGGCCGGGGGCGCGATCCTGGCGGGGCAGGGGCGCGCGGCGCTGCCCTTTCTCGGGCTCGCGGCCGCGCTTCAGCTGCTGTGGTGGCGCGGGGGCGACCGGCGCCTTGCCGGGGCGGGGCACGACCTTGCCAGCGCGACCGGGCTGCGCGGCGGGCGGGTGCGGCTGTTCGCGCCCCCCCATACCGGCGGCAACTACCTGCTGCGCGAGATGGTCCATGTCGTCGGCCGCAAGCACGCCGCCCGCCTGCGGGCGATCGCGCTCGGGCTGGGTTACGGGCTGCCGGCGCTCCTGCTTGTGGCGGCGCCGGGCGCGGCGGGGACGGTCCTTGCCGCCCTCGGCCACCTGGGCGGCATCCTTGCCTCGCGCTGGTTGTTCTTTGCCGAGGCCGAACATGTCGTCGGCCTCTATTACGGCCGCGAACCGGGCGCGCCCCTGCGCTGAAGCGGCCCGCAACCGCCCCGCAACCGCCCCGCAACCGGCCCCCGCCTTAGCCCGCGATCATCGCCTCGATGATGGCGCGGGCCGATTCGCTGTCCCAGTCGGCAACGCCGATCAGCCGTCCGACCTCGCCGCCCTCGCGGTCGAGCAGCACCGAGATCGGCAATCCCAGAACCCCCATCGCCCGCGCCAGATCCTGACGCGGATCGGCCATGCGCGGCAGCTCCTCGGCCCCGACCGAGGCCAGGAAATCCTCGACCGCGACCGGATCGTTGCGGCCGGTGGCGATGGTCAGCACGCGGAAATCCTCGCCCCCGAGCGCGGCCTCGAGCGCGGCCAGCGTCGGCATCTCCTCGCGGCAGGGGGCGCACCAGGTCGCCCAGAAGTTCACCAGCACCACCTGCCCGCGATAGTCGCCCAGGGTGACTTCGGCGCCCTGCTCGTCCAGGAAGGCGATCTCGGGCACCGGCAGCGGCTCTGCGGTCAGCGTGAGCTTTTCCATGTCGCCCGCCCTGAGCGTGGCCAGATCCGGCCCGCCGGCCCCTTCGGCCGCCACGCCGTTTGCAGCGGCAAGGGCCGACAGGTAAAGAGCGATGAACACCAGACGCATTGCGATCCCCTGTGGCGATGCCCCGAAAGGCCGAAGAAGCATGAGCACGAAGTCCAACACGATGTGGGGTGGCCGATTTGCCACCGGGCCGGACGCGATCATGGAGGCGATCAACGCCTCGATCGGGTTCGACCAGCGGCTTGCGGCCCAGGACATCGCCGGTTCGCGCGCCCATGCGGCGATGCTCGCCGCGACAGGCATCATAGAGCCTAGCGATGCCGAGGCGATCCGGGAAGGGCTGCTCACCGTCTTGTCAGAGATCGAGGCCGGCACCTTTGCCTTTTCCACCGCGCTCGAGGACATCCACATGAACGTGGAGGCCCGCCTGAAGGAACTGATCGGCGAAGCGGCGGGCCGTCTGCATACCGCGCGGTCGCGCAATGACCAGGTTGCCGTCGATTTCCGCCTCTGGGTGCGCGCCCAGTGCGACGCGGCCGATGCGGCGCTGGCCGGGTTGCAGCGCGCGCTTGTGACGCAGGCCGAGGCGGGCGCCGACATGATCATGCCGGGTTTCACCCATCTTCAGGTGGCGCAGCCCGTCACCTTCGGCCACCACATGCTGGCCTATGTCGAGATGTTCGCCCGTGACCGGAGCCGGTTCGCGGATGCGCGCCTGCGCATGAACGAAAGCCCGCTTGGTGCCGCCGCGCTGGCGGGCACGTCGTTTCCCGTCGACCGGCGCATGACGGCGGCGGCGCTGGGCTTTGACCGGCCGATGGCCAATTCGCTCGACGCGGTCTCGGACCGGGACTTCGCCCTCGAATTCCTGTCGGCGGCGACGATCTGCGCCATGCATCTGTCGCGGCTGGCCGAGGAACTGGTGATCTGGTCCACCGCGCAATTCCGCTTCGTGCGCCTGTCGGACCGCTGGTCGACGGGTTCCTCGATCATGCCGCAAAAGCGCAACCCCGACGCTGCCGAACTGATCCGCGCCAAAATCGGCCGGATCATGGGGGCGCAGATCGGCCTCATGACGGTGATGAAGGGGCTGCCCCTCGCCTATTCCAAGGACATGCAGGAGGACAAGGAACAGGTGTTCGACGCGGCCGACAGCCTTGCGCTCGCGCTGGCGGCGATGACGGGCATGGTGTCCGACCTCACCCCCGCCCCCGAGGTGATGCGCGCCGCCGCCGCCACCGGATTCGCCACCGCCACCGATCTGGCGGACTGGCTCGTGCGCGAACCGGGCCTGCCCTTCCGCGAGGCGCATCACGTCACCGGCGCCCTTGTCGCCATGGCCGAGGCACGGGGCTGCGACCTGCCGGACCTCACGCTCGATGACATGCGTTCGGTGCATCCTTCCATCAGCGAAGGGGTGTTCGCCGTGCTCGGGGTGGACAACTCGGTGGCCAGCCGCCGCTCCGAAGGCGGCACCGCCCCCGAGAGGGTGCGCGAACAGGTGGCGCGCTGGAAGGAAATCCTGGCATGAGGGCGCTCGCGGTCCTTGTGCTGCTGGCGCTGGCCGGCTGCGGCGCCGACGGCGCCCCCGAGGCCCCGGTTGCGGCGCAATCCGGGGCCTCGGCCGGGGCATCGGCCGCGCCGCAGGGGGGGGACACGATCTCGGTCGGCCTGCCTGCGGCGGATTGACCGCGGGCGGATGGCGGCGGACAATCGCGCCGGCGAACCGGGAGCGGAGGGCGCGACGATGGGGGCAGGGGCAGGGTGGATTGCGGGGGTGGCGGCGCTTGGCCTGTCCCTTGGCGGCATGGCGCAGGCCGAAGGGCGGCCGATCACGCTGCATCTCGAATTCGCGGGCGATACCGCGGCCACGCTTGTCGGGATGGGCGAATGGGTGACCATCAGCGCCTTTTACGCCGGCATCGCCGTCGCGCCCGAGGCCCCGCTTGAAGAGGACGGATCGGTCTATCTGGGCGACGAGACGCTGCGCGTCTTTCCGGCCGACCAGACCGTCACCCTTGCCGGCCCGCCGCAATTCGTGCCCGCCGGCTGGACCGACGAGGTGCTGATCAACGTGAACGTGTTCACCGCGCGCTTCGCGGCCGAGGACAACCTGATCGACTGCGATTTCATCGACGGCCCGGTGGCCGAAGTCGCCCTGGCCGAGAACACCATCAGATGCGGCCTGATCGCCCCCTGATCGCAACAGTCAGGGGCGCGCGGGGCAAGGGGGCCGGGCGCGCGCGGCGCCCGCCTCTCAGTTGAAGCGGTTGTCGCGCGGGAATCCGCGCGGCGCCATGCGGCCCGAACCCGCGCGCTTGCCCAGCCATTCGGCAAGATCGGTTTCGGTGCGCGTGCGCCCGGCCGGATCATGCCAGGACAGCCCCTCGGCCAGCGTGAGCGTGGCGACATCCGACAGCCCGCCGTCCTTGTAGGCCTGAAGGCGCACACCCTTGCCGCGGCCCATCTCGGGCAGGTCGGCCAGCGGGAACACCAGCAGCTTGCGGTTCTCGCCCACCACCGCGACGTGATCGCCCGCCACCGGCACGCAGACCCGTGCCACCGCGCCGGCCGCAAGGTTCAGCACCTGCCGCCCGGCCCGGGTCTGGGCCACCACCTCGTCCTCGGCCACGATGAAACCGTCGCCGGCCGACGAGGCAACGATGAGCTTGCGTCCCGGCACATGCACGAACATCGCCGCCACCCGCGCCTCGTTCGGCAGGTCCACCATGAGGCGCAGCGGTTCGCCCATGCCGCGCCCGCCCGGCAGGTTGGCGGCCAGAACGGTATGGAACCGCCCGTCCGACCCCATGATGATGATGCGGTCCGTGGTCTCGGCGTGGAAACGGTAAAGCCCGCGGTCCCCGTCCTTGAAGCGCACATCGGCATCGGCGGCCAGATGGCCCTTCATCGCCCGCACCCAGCCCATTTCCGAACAGATGACGGTGACGGGCTCGCGCTCGATCATGGCCTCGATCGGCACCTCGGCCTCCTCGCCGGCGGTGCCAAAGGCGGTGCGGCGCGCGCCGCCGGCGGTGCCGGGGCCGAAACTGCGCAACGCCTCGTCGAGTTCCTCGCCGATCCGGGCCCATTGCAGGCGTCCGCTCTCGAGCAGATCCTCGATCCCGGCGCGTTCGCGCAGCAGTTCGTCCTGTTCGCGCAGCAGTTCGATTTCCTCGAGCCGGCGCAGGCTGCGCAGGCGCATGTTCAGGATCGCCTCGGCCTGCACCTCGGAAAGCCCCTCGCCCGGCGCCACCGGACCAAGGGTCAGGGGCGAGCGGTAGTCGCCCTCATCCGTGGCGCGCGCCACCTTGCGCGACCAGTCCTCGGCCATGAGCGCGGCCTTGGGGTCGCTGTCATAGCGGATGATGTCGATCACCCGGTCAAGGTTCAGGAAGGCGGTGATGAACCCCTCGAGCACCTCGAGCCGGTGGTCGATCTTGCCCAGCCGGTGGCGCGACCGGCGCAGCAGCACCTCGCGCCGGTGGTCGAGGAAGGCGCGCAGCAGGTCGCGCAGCGAACAGACGCGCGGCGTCACCCCGTCGATCAGCACGTTCATGTTCATGGCAAAGCGCGTCTCGAGATCCGAGTTGCGCCAGAGCATCCCCATGAGCATCGCCGGCTCGACCGTGCGCGCGCGCGGTTCAAGGACGATGCGGATGTCGGCCGCCGATTCGTCGCGCACATCGGCCAGCGCCGGCACCTTCTTCGAGGTGACGAGTTCGGCCAGCCGTTCGATCAGGCGCGACTTCTGCACCGCATAGGGGATTTCGGTGACGACGATCTGCCACTGGCCGCGGCCCAGATCCTCGACCTGCCACTTCGCCCGCAGCCGCAGCGATCCGCGCCCGGTGCGGTAGGCGTCGAGGATTGCCTCGGGCGGCTCGACGATCACGCCGCCGGTCGGGAAATCGGGGCCGGGGACATGCGCGACAAGGGCGGCGTCGTCGGCCTCGGGATGGGCGATCAGATGATGGCAGGCGGCGATCAGTTCGCCGATGTTGTGGGGCGGGATGTTGGTGGCCATGCCGACCGCGATCCCGGCGGCGCCATTGGCCAGCAGGTTCGGGAACGCGCCGGGCAGCACGACCGGCTCGCTCAGAGTGCCGTCGTAGTTCGGGCGGAAATCGACCGCGTCCTCGTCGAGCCCGGCCAGAAGCGCCTCGGCCGCGGCGGCCATGCGCGCCTCGGTATAGCGGGCGGCGGCGGCGGCATCGCCGTCGATGTTGCCGAAATTGCCCTGTCCGTCCACCAGCGGATAGCGCATGGCGAAATCCTGCGCGAGGCGCACCATCGCGTCATAGATCGCCGCGTCGCCATGCGGGTGGTAGTTGCCCATCACGTCGCCGGCGATCTTGGCCGACTTGCGAAACCCCCCCGAAGAGGCCAGCCGCAATTCGCGCATCGCGAACAGGATGCGCCGGTGGACGGGTTTCAGCCCGTCGCGCGCATCGGGCAGCGCGCGATGCATGATCGTCGAAAGGGCATAGGTCAGATAGCGCTCGCCGATGGCGCGGCGCAGCGGTTCGCTCACTTCGCGGCCCGGGACGGGGCCGGAGGACTCGTCGGTCGGATCTTCGGACATGGCGCCCGCTCTAGCGGCAGATCGCGGCTGAGGCCAGACGGTTTTGCGCAGGGCCGGCGGGCGGCGCGCCGCGCCGGCGGGGCCTTGCCGGGACGCGGCGTGCAATTTTCTCCCCGGTGACAAGGGAAATGGTGTAGGCTAGGGGCGAGAGAGGCAGGTCGAACCTCCGGGAGCAGAGCCGTGAACCGTTTCGTCTTCGTGTCCCTGCTGGTGATGGCATGGGCCTATTGGGAATTGTCGGGGGGCGCCGGTTTCGTCCCCGAAACCCGGCCCGCCGCCGAAGGGGTCACCGTCACCCGCGCCGACACGAGCGTGATCGACACGCTTGCCCCGCCTGCGCCGGCCGATCCGTTCGCGGCCGACCCCGTCAGCGAACCCCTGGCCGAGGCCCTGCCCGGCCTTGCACCCGAAGCCCTGCCTGCGGGCGACGACGGCATCGACGCCGTGCTGGGGGACGTGGTCGGGGCGGCGCCCGAAATCGCGCCCGAACCCGCCTTCGAGGGCAACCCCCTCATCACCCCCGAAGGGCCGGCCGCCACCCCGGTGGCCGACCTGCGCGTTGTCACCGGCAACCGCGTGAACCTGCGCGAGGGGCCGGGCACCGGACATGCGCAGATCGGGCAACTGACCTCGGGCACCATCCTCGAGGTGGTCGAGACCACGGCCGACGGCTGGGCGCGGATCATGGTGCAGGGCAGCGGCGAGACCGGCTGGATGTCGGCCAGTTTCCTCATGCCGCTGAACGGCTAGGCCGGCGATTTCGCGCAACATGGCCCGCAGCATCCTCATCACCGGCGCCTCGTCGGGAATCGGTCTTGACGCGGCGCGCGGCCTGCATGCCCGCGGCTGGCGGGTCTTTGCCTCGTGCCGCCGGCCCGAGGATGGCGACCGTCTGCGCGCGCTGGGGATCGAGAGCCCGCTCATCGACGTGGACGACCCCGACAGCATCGCCGCCGGCCTTGACGAGGTTCTTGCCGCCACGGGCGGCACGCTCGATGCCCTTTACAACAACGCCGCCTTCGCCTGCCCCGGCGCGGTCGAGGATCTGCCGCGCGACGCGCTGCGCGCCATCTTCGAGACAAACCTGTTCGGTGCGCTCGATCTGACCAACCGGGTGATCCCGGTGATGCGGGCGCAGGGGCAGGGGCGGATCGTCTGGTGTTCCTCGGTGCTGGGCCTTGTCACGGCGAAATGGCGCGGCGCCTATGTGGCGACGAAATTCGCCATGGAGGGTCTGGTGGATACGCTGCGCCTCGAGATGCGGGGCACCGGCATCCATGTGAGCCTGCTTGAACCGGGGCCGATCACCTCGCGCATCCGGGAAAACTCGATCCCGCATTTCGAACGGCACATCGACTGGGAACACAGCGCGCGGCGGGCCGAATACGAACGCCTCCTGCACCGCCTCTACAAGGCGCGCGGGCCGGACCGGTTCGAACTGCCGCCCGAGGCGGTGACGCGGCAGTTGATCCACGCGCTGGAGAGTGCCGCGCCCCGCCCGCGCTATCGCATCACGACGCCGACACGGCTCGCCTGGGCGATGCGCCGCTTCCTGCCGACACGGGCGGTCGATCACATCCTTTCGCGGCAGTGACGCCTGACATTCCCGCCCGGCCCTGCTAGACCGGGGCCGGCGACAGGAGGCCTCGATGCTCAGCGACCCGTTCTTTCTCATCGCCGCGGCGGCGGTCCTGGCGGTTCTCGTCATTCTGATGTTCGGCATCGCCACCTTCGCGCGCGGCGGCGAGTTCAACCGCAGGAACGCGAACCGCATCATGCGCTGGCGGGTGGGGGCGCAACTGGTGGCGGTCCTGATCATCGCCGTGCTGGCCTTCCTGCGCAACGGGGCCTGAGGATGGTCGTCCTCAACCGCATCTACACCCGCACCGGCGACGGCGGCGACACCGCGCTGTCGGACGGCACGCGCGTGCCGAAGGAATCGCTCCGGGTCGAGGCCTACGGCACCGTCGACGAACTGAACGCCACGCTGGGGCTGGCGCGGTGTCAGGCCGGGGGTGAAACCGCGCGCCTGCTGGGGATGATCCAGAACGACCTGTTCGACCTTGGCGCCGACCTGAGCCGCCCGGCGATGGAGCGCGACGGCGAATCGAAATGGCCGGTGCTGCGCATGGTGCAGGCGCAGGTCGACCGGCTCGAGTCCGAGATCGACGCCATGAACGCGCGGCTGGAGCCGCTGCGGTCCTTCGTGCTGCCGGGGGGCACGCCGCTGGCCGCGGCGCTGCATCTGTGCCGCACCACCTGCCGGCGGGCAGAGCGGATCGCCGTGGCGCTGAACCGCGCCGAGGGGGCGAATCCGGCGGCGCTGCGCTATCTCAACCGGCTGTCGGACTGGTTCTTTGTCGCGGCGCGCATCGCCAATGACGAGGGGCGCGGCGATATCCTGTGGCAGCCGGGCGCGAACCGCTGAAGTCCCGCGCCCGCTTGCCGCCGGGCGCGGCTGCGGGCAAGACTGCCCTGTCCAAGGAGATCGCCCATGACCCTGCTTGATCAGGCCGCCGCCATCCGTGACCGCGCCTATGCGCCCTATTCCGGCTTTCAGGTCGGGGCGGCGATCCGGGCCGAATCGGGGGCGGTCTATACCGGCGTGAATGTCGAGAACGCCGCCTATCCGCAGGGCACCTGCGCCGAGGCGGGGGCGATCGCCGCGATGGTGCTGGCCGGCGACCGGCGCATCGCCGAGGTCGCGGTCATCGCCGATGCCACGGTCCCGGTCGCGCCCTGCGGCGGCTGCCGGCAGAAGATCATGGAATTTGCGGGGCCGGACGTGCGGGTGACGATGGCGAACCTTCAGGGCGCGCGCGTGACCATGACCATGGCCGAACTCCTGCCCGGCGCCTTCCTGCCGGAACACATGGGCTGAGGCGGATGGACGCGCGGTCGATCATTGCCCGCCTGCGCCGGGGCGAGGCGCCGGTGCCTGCCGAAATCGCCTGGTTTGCGCAGGGACTGGCGGACGGGACGGTTTCGGATGCGCAGGCGGGGGCCTTTGCCATGGGCGTCTGCCTGAAGGGTCTGGGCGAGGAGGGGCGCGTCGCCCTCACGCGGGCCATGCGCGATTCGGGCGATGTCCTTGACTGGGGCGCAGGGGCGCCGGTGGTGGACAAGCATTCGACCGGCGGCGTGGGCGATTGCGTCTCGCTCGTGCTGGCGCCGGCGCTGGCGGCCTGCGGGATGCGGGTGCCGATGGTCTCGGGGCGGGGCCTGGGCCATACCGGCGGCACGCTCGACAAGCTCGAATCGATCCCCGGCCTGCGGGTGGACCACGACCGGGCGCGGCTGGGCGCGATCCTCGAGGAGACGGGCTGCTTCATCGCTTCGGCCACGGGGCGCATCGCCCCGGCCGACCGGCGCCTTTACGCGGTGCGCGATGTCACCGCCACGGTCGAGAGCATCGACCTCATCACCGCCTCGATCCTGTCCAAGAAGCTGGCCGCCGGGGTGGGCACGCTGGTTCTGGACGTGAAATGCGGCTCGGGCGCGTTCATGAAGGGCCGCGACGAGGCCGCAGAGCTTGCGCGGGCGCTGGTCGCGGTCGCCAATGCCGCGGGCTGCCGCACTGCCGCCCTTGTCACCGACATGGACCAGCCCCTGTGCCCCAGCCTTGGCAATGCCCGCGAAGTGGCGCTTTGCATGGAGATCCTCGGCGGCAACCGCGCCGCGGCGCCGCGCCTTCACGACCTGAGCGTGGCGCTGGGCGCGCGGGTGCTGGCGCTGACCGGCGAGGACGAGGGCGCTGCGGCAGAACGCCTTGGGGCCGCGATCGCCTCGGGCGCGGCGATGGAGCGCTTCGCGCGCATGGTCGCGCTGATGGGTGGTCCCCCCGACATGGACGAGGACTGGCGCAGCCACCTGCCGCAGGCGCCGGTGGTGGGCGATGTCGTCGCCCCCGCCGATGGCGTCGTCGCCGCCTGGCAGGGAGAGGCGCTGGGCCTGGCCGTGGTGGCGCTGGGCGGCGGACGCCGGGTCGAGAGTGACCGCGTCGATCCGGCGGTCGGCCTGTCGGACCTCGTGCCTGTCGGCACCCGCGTGACCCGGGGCGATCCGCTGGCCACCATCCACGCCCGCAGCGAAGCCGATGCCGAACAGGCGGCCGCCGCCGTCCTGTCGGCGCTGATCATCGCCCCCGAAGGGCCTGCGGCGCGTCCCCCTGTCCTTGAAAGGATCGACCCATGAGCCGCGCCTTCCTTGTCGTCATGGATTCGGTCGGCATCGGCGGGGCGCCGGACGCGGACAGCTACTTCAACGCAGGCGCGCCCGATACCGGCGCCAACACCCTGGGCCATATCGCGCAGGCGGTGGGGCTGGAGACGCCCGTGCTCGATTCGCTGGGCCTGCGCCGGGCGCTGAAGCTGGCCTCGGGCCTTGATCTGGGCGGGGCGGAGCCCGTCGGCGCCTGGGGTGCCGCCACCGAAGTGTCGCGCGGCAAGGACACGCCTTCGGGACACTGGGAGCTGGCCGGGGTGCCCGTGCCCTGGGACTGGACCTATTTCCCCAAGGCGGACCCCTGTTTCCCGCCCGATCTCGTGGCCGAGGTCTGTCGCCTCGCGGGGACGACGGGCATCCTTGGCAACCGCCATTCCTCGGGCACGCTCATCATCGAGGAGGAGGGGGCCGCGCATCTGCGGACCGGCTGGCCGATCTGCTATACCTCGGCCGACAGCGTGTTCCAGATCGCCGCGCATGAAGAGGTGTTCGGCCTCGACCGCCTGCTGCGCCTGTGCGCGGGGCTGGCCCCCACCCTTCATGCGATGCGCGTGGGCCGGGTGATCGCGCGGCCCTTCGTCGGCACGGCCGAGGGAGGCTTCACCCGCACCGCGCACCGGCACGACTATGCCATCGCCCCGCCCGCGCCCACGCTGTGCGACGTGGTGCAGGGCGCCGGGCGACAGGTGCATGCGGTGGGCAAGATCGGCGACATCTTCTCGATGCGGGGCATCGACGACGTGGCCAAGGGCCGCGACCGCATGTTGATGGACCACCTCCACCGCCTGGCGCGCGAGGCCGGCGAGGGCAGCCTGACCTTTGCCAATTTCGTCGAATTCGACAGCGACTTCGGCCACCGCCGCGATCCGGCGGGCTATCGCGACCACCTGCACTGGTTCGACGCCGCCATCGGCACACTGCTGTCGCTGCTGCGGGGCGGGGATCTTCTGGTCATCACCGCCGACCACGGCAACGATCCCACCTGGATCGGCACCGACCACACGCGCGAACGGGTGCCGGTGCTGGTCCACGGCATCGGGCCGCGTGCGCTGGGGCATCTGGCCTTTGCCGATGTCGCGGCCTCGGTGGCAGCGCATCTGGGGGTGCCGCCGGTGGGGCCGGGCCGCTCGTTCATCTGAAGGAATGCCGGTCGGGATGCCGCACCGGGGGCTTGCGCGAGGCGCGCGCTTCTGCGACTGCCGCAGGAACGGGATCGCCTGCACGCGGAGGGGGCCATGAGCGAAGCGAAACTGACGGTGGTGAACCACCCCCTTGTCCAGCACAAGCTCACGCTCATGCGCGAGAAGGACACATCGACCGCCTCGTTCCGCCGCCTGCTGCGCGAGATCAGCCATCTTCTTGCCTATGAGGTCACGCGCGAGATGCCGATGACCACCCGGCGCATCGACACCCCCCTGTGCGAGATGGACGCCCCGGTGATCGAGGGCAAGAAACTGGCCCTCGTGTCGATCCTGCGGGCGGGGAACGGGCTTCTGGACGGGATCCTCGACCTGATCCCGGCGGCGCGGGTGGGGTTCATCGGCCTTTACCGCGACCCGGCCACGCTCCAGCCGGTGCAATATTACTTCAAGGTTCCCTCCGAACTCGAGGATCGCATCACCATCGTCGTCGATCCGATGCTGGCCACCGGCAATTCGAGTGCGGCCGCCGTCGATCTGCTCAAGAAGGCGGGCGCGCGCGACATCCGTTTCCTGTGCCTGCTGGCCGCGCCCGAGGGGATCGCCCGGATGCAGGCGGCGCATCCCGATGTGCCGATCGTCACGGCGGCGGTGGACAGCCACCTCAATGACCATGGATATATCGTGCCCGGACTAGGGGATGCGGGTGACCGCATGTTCGGCACGAAATAGAGGGGTCTTCTCTTTACAGGCCCCTGTAATTGTTGCACTCTCGGGCAACATTCTGCGGGGGATGTCATGAATCGTTCACGCATTCGCATGGCGGCGGCCTTTGCCGCCATTGCCGTCGCCACACCGGGATTCGTCCTGGGTAGCGGCCTGCATGGCCCGGCGGAATTGCCGCCGCCCGGGTTCACCGGGATGCAGTATGTCGATAGTCAGGGCTGCGCCTTTGTGCGCGCCGGGATTTCGGGTTCGGTGGTCTGGGTGCCCCGGGTGAACCGCGACCGCAGCCAGATCTGCGGCCAGCCGCCCACCTTTGGCGGCGCGACCGCCACCGCCGTGGCAAGCGCGCCTGCCGCCCCCGCGCCGGTCACGCCCCCCGCGCCTGCGCCCGCCCGGGTCGAGCCGCCGGCCCGCCCCTCGGCCGGGGCGCCGATCGAAACCGTGGCCTCGCTGCGCACCACGCCCGCCCCCGTAGCCCCGGGCGCCCCTGCGGCGTCCGGTTCCGGGGCGCTGACGTTGGCGCAGGTCTGCGTCGGGCATTCCGGCGTGCTGCCGGGCTACCGCACCGCCTCGGGCGGGCCGGTGGTCTGTGCCGGCGGCCCGGCCCCCGCCGCCCCCCGGGTGGTCGAGGCGGCGGCGCCGGCGCCCTTGACCCTCGCGCAGGTCTGCGCGGGTCACAGCGGGCCGCTGCCGGGTTATGTGAACGCCCTCACCGGTCAGCCGGTCAGTTGCGGCGCCGCGCCCGCCAGCATTCCCGCCGCCATCGGTGCCGCGCCAGTCGCCGCGCCAGTCGCAGAGGCGGGGCAGGCGGCGACTCTCACGCTCGCGCAGGTCTGCGCGGGCCGCAGCGGCCCCCTGCCGGGCTATGTCGATGCGCGCACCGGGGCGGCCGTGGTCTGCGGACCGGCGCCTGCGCCCGCGCCCCTTCTGGCCGCGGCGGCGCCCTGCCCGCCGGGGGTGATCGGCGGGGTCGCCTATCGCTGTGGCGGAGCGCTGCGCGATCCGCTGTCCGCGGGCACGCTGTCGCTTGGCGGGGTGGCGCGCGCGGTCGGACAGGCGCCGGTGATGGCGCGCAATGCGATCCCGGCCTCGAACCCGGTGGCAGGCCCGCCGGTCACGGTGCCGGCGCCGGGCTATGTGTCGGTCTGGGACGATGGCCGCATCAACCCCGACCGTGGCCTGAATGGGGGCCTGAATGGAGGCGCCGCCCCGGCGATGGTCACGCGCGCGCCCGCGCCCGTGGTCGTGGCCCCGGCGCCCGAGGCCGCCGCTGTCCGCCCCGCCGCCGCCCCTGCTGCCGGGCACCGTTTCGTGCAGGTCGGCACCTATGGCGAGGCCGGCAATGCCAGCCGCGCCCTTGGCACCCTTCAGGCGATGGGGCTGCCCGCGACCTCGTGGCAGATCCAGAGCGGCGGGCGCAGCCTGACCGTGGTCGCCGCCGGACCGTTCGGCGATGCCGGGGCGCTGGGCGCCGCGCTGCAGGCAGCCCGGCAGGGCGGCTACGGCGACGCCTTCACCCGCAACTGACGGGCCGGGCGCGGTTGATCCCTCCGGACCGGCCCGCCCGCCCACCTGCCTCAGCCGGCGCAGATCGCCTGAAGGCTGATCCAGTCGGAATCGGTCATGACCGTGGTCCCGTCGCCCGTCTCTGCCGCGCGGGCGGGGATGTCCTGCCCTCGCGCCAGGGCCCAGGGGCCGATCGGCACCCCGGACGCGGCGAATGCGGGGACCAGTGCCGCCGCATCCGTCCCGCCGCCGTCGCCGTCTGCGCCGCCCTGACGCAAGAGGGCGGTGGCATGGGGGCCCAGATCGCGCGCGGGCAGGGTGCCGGTGCCGATCAGGGTCAGCGTCGCGCGGATCCCCGCACTGTCGAGCGCATCGGCCAACGGATCGCCCGCCCGCGCGCGCGCCATTGTGGCGACGACCTCGCCGGCGAACACCAGCGGGTCATCGGTCCCCGCCAGCGCCGCGCGCGGCACGACCAGGATGTTTCCCGGCAGCACCACCATCCCCCCCATGTCGCCCGGCAGCACCGCGATGGCCGGCCGCATGTCCGGCCCGTACAGCCGCGCCGCCAGCCGTTCGAGGGCGGCCACCCCGCCCGGTGCGCGGCAGGCGGCGCCGGTCTCGCGGCCCATCAGGCCCAGGATCGTGGCGCCGATCTCCTGCCGTGTCGCCTCGGGGACAAGGGCAAGCGCCTGCCGCCGCGCCGCCCCCGGCAGCCACAGCACCAGCCCGACCCCGACCGCCCCCAGCACCGCCAGCACCGCGCCGCGCCGCAGGAAGCGGGGCCGCGGCTGGGCGGCGGCAATGGCGTGGCGGACCTTCTCGAACGCCTCGATCATCAGCGGGTCGTCCAGTTCAAGAACCTCGCCCGCGTCGCCGTCCGGTCCGAACCGGGCCGGCATCTGCCCCGGGTTGAGGCGAATGACCGCCGGCAGCGACCAATGCGCCAGCGGCAGGCCCGACGCCCGGGCAATCATCACCGTGGCCTCGCCCAGCGAAACCACGACCTCGGCCTGTTCCGCGCCGGGTGCGGGGCGCCAGTGCCCGATCGCCTCGAGCCGCTCGAACCGCCGCAATGCCGTCCTGCCGGTGTTGGTCATGCCCGCGCGCGCGTCCCCGTGCGTTTCCGTGCCGGGGTTCCCGCGCCCCCGCCCGCGGCATCCTAGCGTCAGGGGCGGGGCAAGGACAGGCCCAAGCGGCCGCTTCAGGCGGCGCCGGACCGTTCCGCGCGGCCGTGGAAGGACTGCCCATGCTCGGCCATGCCGGTCAGAAGGGCGGGGGGCGCAAAGCGGGGGCCGTAACTCTCGGCCAGTTCCTCGGCCCGGGCGGCGGCATAGGGCGTGCCCAGCATGTCGAGCCACGAGAACGGCCCCCCCGACCAGGGCGCATAGCCCCAGCCCAGGATCGCGCCGACGTCGCCTTCGCGGATGTCGGTCAGCACCCCTTCCTCAAGCGCACGCACCGCCTCGAGCGTCTGGATGAACATGAGCCGGTGCTGCACATCCAGAAGCGCGGGCTGCGCGCCGGCCACCGGGAACGCCTGCGCGAGGCCCTCCCACAGGCCCAGCCTTTCGCCCTTGTCGGAATAGGCATAAAAGCCCGCGCCGGCCTTGCGGCCCATCCGGCCCTTGTCGGCCATCGCCTGAAGCACGGCATCGACCGCGCCATCGGGATAGGCCGCGCCCATGGCCGCGCGCGTGGCGCGCGCGATCCTCAGCCCCAGTTCGAGCGAGATCTCGTCCAGAAGCTGCAACGGCCCCAGCGGCATCCCCATCATCCGCGCGGCATTCTCGACCAGCGCGGGCGCCACCCCCTCGGCCAGCAGCCGCATCCCCTCGTTCAGATAGGGGATGATGCAGCGGTTGGCGTAGAAGAAGCGCGCGTCGTTCACGACGATCGGGGTCTTGCGGATCTGGCGCGCGAAGTCGAGCGCGCGCGCCACCGCCCGCTCGCCGGTCTGTTTGCCGCGGATGATCTCGACCAGGGCCATCTTCTCGACCGGCGAGAAGAAGTGGATGCCGATGAAATCCGCGGGCCGGTCAAAGGCGCCGGCCAGCCCGGTGATCGGCAGGGTCGAGGTGTTCGAGGCGAATACGCTGTCCGGCCCCAGATGGGCCATGGCCTTTCGCGTGACCTCGGCCTTCACGCCCGGATCCTCGAACACCGCCTCGATCACCAGATCCACGCCCCCGAGCGCCGCGAAATCGTCGGTCGCGGTGATGCGGGCAAGGGTGGCATCGCGCGCGTCGGCACTCATGCGCCCGCGCGCGACCGCTTTGGCCAGGTCCGCCTCGGCATGGCCCTTGCCGCGCTGCGCGGCCTCGGCGGTGGTATCGAGCAGGACAACCGCGATCCCCGCCTGTGCGGCGACATTGGCGATCCCCGCCCCCATCATCCCGGCGCCGATCACGCCCAGGCGGGCCACTTTCTGATCGGGCAGGGCAGGCCGGTTCGCCCCCTTCTCGAGCGCCTCCTTGTCGATGAAGAGCGACCGGATCATCGCGCTGGACGACGGGTTCATCAGCACATGCGTGAACCAGCGCGCCTCGATCCGGATGGCGGTGTCGAAGGGGACAAGCGCGCCCTCGTAGACCGCCGACAACAGCGCGCGCGGCGCCGGGAACGCGCCCATGGTGCGCCCCGCGACCATCGCCGAGGCCCCGACAAAGGTCATGTAGCCCGCCGGATGATAGGGCGCCCCGCCCGGAAAGCGGAAATCCTTGCGGTCCCATGGCTTCACGATGTCGTCGGGTCTGGCCGCCAGCACCCAGGCCTTCGCGGCGGGCAGCAGGTCCTGGGGGGGCACCACCGCGTCGATCAGGCCGGCTTTCTGTGCGGCGTCGGGGGCGCTCAGCCTGCCCTCGAGCAGGAAGGGCGCCGCCGCCAGCACGCCGAGCTTGCGCGCCAGCCGCGTGGTGCCGCCGCCGCCGGGAAAGATGCCGACGTTGATCTCGGGCAGGCCGATCCGGGCCTTCGGGTTGTCGGCGGCAAAGATGCGATGCGTGGCCAGCGGCAGTTCCAGCCCGATCCCGAGCGCGGTCCCGGGCAGCGCCGCCGCGATCGGCTTGCCCCCTTTCAGCGTCTTCGGATCCATACCGGCTCGCTCGATCCGGCGCAGGACGGCATGCATCCCCATGACCCCCTCGAACAGGCCGCGCGCCGGATCGTCACCCGCCGCGTCGCGCATCCCGGCGATGATGTTCAGATCCATCCCGCCCGCGAACGACTCCTTGCCCGAGGTGATGACGATGCCCTTCACGGCATCGTCGGCCAGGGCCCCGGCCACGAGGGCGTCGAGTTCGGCAAAGCCCTGGAGGCTCATCACGTTCATTGACCGCCCCGGCACGTCCCAGGTGATGACGGCCACGCCGTCGGCGTCGGTCTGCATGGTGAAATCGGTCATGTCGCTGGTCTCCTCCCACTGTCGGGCCCGCAGAAAGGCCGCGCCCCTGCGGCCGGAAAGGTGTATGATGTCCCGCATCTCGGACAGGAGCGACGATCATGAAACGGATGTATCGTGTGGCGTTCGTCCTTGCGGGTCTTGCAGGTCCGGCCGCAGCACAGGACTTTGACGGGGTGTGGCTTGCGCAGCAGAACCAGGCCAACGGAACCGGCAGCTACGAACTTGTGCTCAGCGGCGGCTCGTATGCGCTGACGGCGACACTGGTGACGCCCGAGGGCTACACCTACCAGAGCTACCAGTCGGGCGCAGTCGAACTCTACCCGCCCGATACGCTGCGACTCGTGGTGCTCGACTGGTCGCCGCGCGAATATCTTGGCCAGCCGATGTCGATGCCACCCAATTCCAACCTGCGGGTGGCGTCCTATGACGGCAACTGGCTCACACTCGTGGACAATGTCTGCGCGATGTCGGCCCCGCTGGAAACCTGCGCCTCGACCTACCGGCGCCTCCGCTAGCGAGACCCCATGCAACAAGGAGGGGGGGAGGGCGGCCATCACAGCCGCTCGATGATGGTGGCCGCGCCCATGCCCGAGGCGACACAGAGCGTGGCAAGGCCGGTGCCCTTGCCGGTGCGTTCGAGTTCGTCAAGCAGCGTGCCGAGGATCATCGCCCCCGTGGCGCCAAGGGGATGGCCCATGGCGATTGCCCCGCCGTTCACGTTCACACGCCCGGCGTCCACGCCGAAGGCCTGCATGAAGCGCAGCACGACGGCGGCAAAGGCCTCGTTCACCTCGAAAAGGTCGATGTCGGTGATGGACATGCCGGCCTCGCGCAGGATCTTCTCGGTCACGGGGACCGGGCCGGTCAGCATGATCGTCGGCTCGGTCCCGATCTTGGCGGTGGCGCGGATGCGCGCGCGCGGGCGCAGGCCCATGGCCTGCCCCCATTCGCGCGACCCGATCAGCAGGGCGGCGGCGCCATCGACGATGCCCGAGGAATTGCCGGCATGGTGCACGTGCTCGATCCGTTCGAGATGCGGATACCGCAGCAGGGCCACCCTGTCGAAGCCGGGCATCACCTCGCCCATGGCCTTGAAGGCGGGTTCGAGCCGGGCCAGCGCCGCCATGTCGGTGCCGGGGCGCATGTATTCGTCGCGGTCAAGCAGGACGAGGCCGTTCACGTCGCGCACCGGGATGACCGAACGGGCAAAACGCCCCTCTGCCCAGGCAAGGGCGGCGCGCCGCTGGCTCTCGACGGCGAGGGCGTCGACCTGCGCGCGCGAGAAGCCGTATGCGGTGGCGATGAGATCGGCGGCGATGCCCTGGGGGACGAAATGCGTCTCCATCGCCACCGCCGGATCGACGGCCACGGCGGCGCCGTCGCTGCTCATGGGGACGCGGCTCATCATCTCGACCCCGCCGGCGACATAGGCGCCGCCCGCGCCCTTCACCTGATTCGCGGCAAGGTTCACCGCCTCGAGGCCAGAGGCGCAGAAGCGGTTGATCGAGAGGCCGGGAATCGACTGGTCGAGCGACGAGGCCAGGACCGCGGTGCGGGCGATGCAACCGCCCTGCTCGCCGATCTGGGTGACGGTGCCCCAGATCACGTCCTCGATCGCGTGACCGGCAAGGCCGTTGCGCGCGGCGATCGCGTCGAGCACGCCCGCCGAGACATGGACCGCGGTGGCCTCGTGCAATGCCCCATCGGCGCGGCCCCGCCCGCGCGGGGTGCGGATCGCATCATAGATATAGGCTTCGGACATCCTCTGACCTCCCTGCCCCGGCCGGGGCGGGGGGCTGTCTGCCCCCCGCACCCCCCGAGGGTATTTCGGCAAAGATGAAGAAGGAATTCTTAACCTTCTTCGGCGAAAACGGTCCTGCGGTACAGGCTGGGGAGCCGATGACCGCCAAAGGTGAAGAGGCATCGCTTCTTCGGGCGGGCGTCGCCGCGGCTGCGAGAGACCAGAGCGGCGCCCGCCTTTCATCTTTGCCCAAATACCCTGGGGTGAGGCGCGGCACGCGCCGAGGGGCGAAGCCCCTTTCCTTCGCTGGGGCAGGGGTCCGGCGCCTTCCTTGCGGGCGCGCGCCCCGGCTGTGGGGTCCGGGTGTCATGGCGGCCTCAGAACCGGTCCGGATCGAGGGCGAGGACCGAAGCGGCGCCGTTCCGGATGCGCGCCAGATGCAGCGCGGTCGCCGGCACATGCCGGGTGAGCCAGTGGCGCGCGCAGGCGACCTTGGCCTCACGCAGGGCGGCGTCGATCCCGCCCGCCTCCTCGGCCTCGATGGCGGCCAGCGCCGCGCGGACCCAGATGTAGCCCAGCGCCACTTCACCCATCATGTGGAGAAAGTCGCTCGAACCGGCGAGGGCGGCGTCGGGGTTGGAGGCCGCGTTTTCCATGAAGGTCATCGCCGCCGCCTGAAGATCGTCCAGCCCGCGTCCGAGCGGGTCGAGCAGGCCCGCATCGAGACGGGCCCCCTCGCGGGCGCTGGCGATGAGGCCCCGCACCAGCGCGATGAAGCCCATGAACGCCTGGCCGCCATCCTGCGCCAGCTTGCGCCCGACCAGATCGAGGGCCTGGATCCCGTTCGCGCCCTCGTAGATCATGGCGATGCGGGCATCGCGCACGAGTTGGGACAGGCCGTTGTCCTCGATATAGCCGTGCCCGCCGAGGATCTGTTGCGCGGCTACGGTCATCTCGAAGCCCTTGTCGGTGAGAAAGCCCTTGATCACCGGGGTCAGCAGCGAAATCAGGGCCTCTGCCTGGGGATCGTCCGTGCGGGCCGTGCGGTCGAGGAGGAGCGCGCCCCAGTAGGTCAGCGCGCGGGCGCCTTCGACAAAGCTTTTCTGGTCCATCAGCATCCGGCGGATGTCCGGGTGGACGATCAGGGGATCGGCGGGGCCGTCGGGGTTCCTTGCGCCGCCCACCGCGCGGCCCTGGAGGCGGTCGCGCGCATGCGCCAGCGCGGCCTGCCAGGCTGCTTCGGCCACGGCATAGCCCTGAAGCCCGACGCCGAGGCGGGCTTCGTTCATCATGGTGAACATGGCGTTCATGCCCTTGTGCAGCCCGCCGAGCAGGAAGCCCGTCGCCCCGTCGTAGTCCATGACGCAGGTGGCATTGCCGTGGATGCCCATCTTGTGCTCGACCTTGCCGGCCGCCACCGCGTTGCGCGCGCCCAGGCTGCCGTCCGGGTTCACCAGCACCTTCGGCACGATGAAGAGCGAGAGGCCCTTCGTCCCCTCGCCGCCACCCGGGGCGCGGGCGAGGACGAGGTGGATGATGTTGTCGGCAAGGTCGTGGTCGCCGGCCGAGATGAAGATCTTCTGCCCGGTGATGCGCCAGCTTCCGTCCGGCTGCGGTTCGGCCCTTGTGCGCATGAGGCCGAGGTCGGTGCCGCAATGGGGCTCGGTCAGGTTCATCGTGCCGGTCCATTCGCAGGACGCGAGGCGCGGCAGGTACAGCGCCTTCTGGTCGTCGCTGCCATGGGCGCGGATCGCGGAATAGGCGCCGTGGGTCAGGCCCTGATACATGTTGAAGGCCATGTTGGCCGAGACGAAAGGCTCCTGCACTGCGGTATGGATCACATGCGGCAGACCCTGGCCGCCGTGTTCGGGGGCGCAGTCGATCGCGGTCCATCCGCCCGCGCGCATCTCGTCGAAGGCGGCGCGGAAACCGGTGGGGGTGGTGACCGTGCCGTTCTTCAGGGTGCAACCCTCGCGGTCGCCCACCGCGTTCAGCGGCGCAAGCAGGTCCGAGGCAAGGCGCCCGGCCTCATCAAGGATCGCGGAGGTGAAGTCGCGGTCGAGGTCATCGAAGCCGGGCAGGCCGGTGCCCTCGATCCGCAGGAGCGAATGGAGGACGAAAAGCTGATCGCGGGTCGGGGCGGCAAAGGCGGGCATCGGGGTCTCCGGGTTCGGGGGTCCGGCGGGGCGGGGCTCAGGCGGCCTGTCCGGCGCCGCGGCGGGCCAGTTCGGCGCCGGCCCAGTCGATCTGGGCGCGCAGTTCGGCGATCGCCTCGTCCAGGTCGGCGCGCTGGCGCTCCATCCCGGCGAGATGGCCAAGGGCGAGGTCGCGGCTGCGGGCAAGCTGGGTCTGCTGGCCGTCGCCCATGTCGTAAAGGTCCAGGAGCGCCCCGATCTCCTCGAGGCTGAAGCCGAAGCGCCGGCCGCGCAGCACCAGCTTGAGCCGCGCCCGGTCGCGCCGGGTGAAAAGGCGGGCGGTGCCCTTGCGCAGGGGGGCGAGCAGGCCGCGGGATTCGTAGAACCGCAAGGTGCGCGGCGTCACGTCAAAGGCGGTGCACATCTCGCGGATGGTCATGGTCTCGTCGGTCATGGCACCTCCTTGCGTCCTCTCCGCCCCCGGTTGATCTGGGTCATCGGCCGGGATGGGGCAAGGGGGGTTTACGTTGACGTCAACGTAACGCTGCGTCACGAAATCACCCCTCGGGCGGGTCCGCATCCCTGGCGCCGGGTGGCGGCCCTTCCACAGGGCGCGCGCGGGCGCTAGAGGGGAGGGGGCGAACAGGGAGGACGGGCCATGGACGGCGACCACATCAACAGCTTCATGACCGGGCCTGACGAGAACGGCCGTTTCGGCATCTTCGGCGGGCGTTTCGTCTCGGAGACGCTGATGCCGCTCATCCTCGATCTCGAGCGCGAATATGCGGCGGCCAAGGACGATCCCGCCTTCGCGGCCGAGATGGACGACCTGTGGAAGCACTATGTCGGCCGGCCCTCGCCGCTTTATCATGCGGCGCGGCTGACGGCGCATCTGGGCGGCGCCAAGATCTACATGAAGCGCGACGAGCTGAACCACACCGGCGCGCACAAGATCAACAACGTGCTGGGCCAGATCCTGCTGGCGCGGCGCATGGGCAAGACGCGCATCATCGCGGAAACCGGCGCCGGGCAGCACGGGGTCGCCACCGCCACGGTCTGCGCCAAGTTCGGACTGAAATGCGTGGTCTACATGGGCGCGCATGACGTGGAACGGCAGGCGCCGAACGTGTTCCGGATGCGGCTTCTGGGGGCCGAGGTGGTGCCGGTCACTTCGGGGCGCGGCACGCTCAAGGATGCGATGAACGACGCGATGCGCGACTGGGTGACCAATGTGCGCGACACGTTCTATTGCATCGGCACCGTGGCCGGCCCGCATCCCTATCCGGCGATGGTGCGCGACTTCCAGTCGATCATCGGCCAGGAGGTGCGCTGGCAACTGGCCGAACAGGAAGGTGCGGGGCGGCTGCCCGACACGCTGGTGGCGGCGATCGGCGGCGGGTCGAACGCCATGGGCCTGTTCCATCCGTTCCTCGACGATCCGTCCGTGCGCATCATCGGGGTCGAGGCTGGGGGCAAGGGCGTGGACGACCGGATGGAGCATTGCGCCTCGCTCTCGGGCGGGCGGCCGGGGGTGCTGCACGGCAACCGCACCTATCTGCTTCAGGACGATGACGGGCAGATCCTCGAGGGTTTCTCGATCTCGGCCGGGCTGGATTATCCGGGGGTCGGCCCGGAACATGCCTGGCTGCACGAGACGGGCCGCGCCGAATATGTGGCGATCACCGACAACGAGGCGCTGGCCGCGTTCCAGCTTTGCTGCCGGCTCGAGGGGATCATCCCCGCGCTCGAACCCAGCCACGCCCTCGCGCATGTGACGAAGATCGCGCCGGCGCTGCCCGCCGACCACATCATCGTCATGAACATGTGCGGCCGCGGCGACAAGGACATCTTCACCGTGGCCCGCCACCTGGGGGTCGAGGTGAAATCCTGACCCTTGCGGCATAAACCGCGGTTTATGCGCCTCCTCCGGACGGGTTAGACGGCAGCGTATAGGCCATTGGGCCCATGGTGACGGGGGCCGGTCCGGAACAGGGTGACCCATCGCCGCAGCGAATCGCGGTGCCATCCGAAACAGAGGGACATGTCATGAAGCACTTTCTTGTCACCACAGCCATCGCCGCGCTCCTGGGCACCGCCGCCGTCGCGGAAACCCTGACCGAACGCCTGATCGCGTCTTATCAAGCCGAGGGCTTTACCCGGATCGAGATCAGGAACGGCCCGACCCAGATCAAGGTCGAGGCCATCCGCGGCGACCGTGAGGTCGAGGCCATCTACGATGCCGCCACCGGTGCCATCCTGAGCGAGGAATGGGACCGGATCGAGGCCGACGATGACACCACCCCCGGTGTCGAGGTGCGCGATGTGGGTCAGGACTTTGACGATGCATCCGACGACGACAGCGATATTGGTGACGACACGGACGACGACGACACCGACGACGACACCGACGACGGCCAAGACGACGACGCTGACGACGGCCACGACGACGACATCGACGACACCGACGACGACACCGACGACGGCCACGACGACGACGATGAAAGCGACGTGGAGGACGGTGACGACGGCGCCGACGACGGCCACGACGACGACGATGAAAGCGACGTGGAGGACGGTGACGACGGCGCCGACAGCGGTGACGATGAAGACGACGGCGACGACAGCGGCGACCGGGATGATGACGACCGGGATGATGACGATCACGACGAAGATGAGGACTGATCGCAACCGGGCTTGCGGGGGCCGTCTGACCGGTCCCCTCGAGGGGCTGGCACCTGCGCCGATGTGCGCGGGTGCCGCAGGGCACGGAGACAGGTGATGTTGCCTCGGATGTTTAGGGCTGCGGGGCTTGCTCTTGCCCTGACGCTTGGCGCCGCGATGGCGCAGGGGCAGAGCCTTCAGGATAATCTGATCGCCCAGTTGCAGGCGCAGGGCTTTGTCGAGTTCGAGGTGTCCCATACCCTGCTCGGGCGGCTGCGCATCGTCGCGGTCGGCCCCGAATATCGGCGCGAAATCGTGGTCAACCCCAATTCCGGCGAGATCCTGCGCGACTACATCACGCGGATCGACGGCAGCACCGCCGTTCCCAGACTGATGGCGCCCGGTTCCTCCGGGGGCAGCGCGGGCAGTTCCACCGGAAGCGGCGACCGCGACGACAGCGACGACGACGACCGCAACGACGACGACCGGGATGATGACCGCGACGACGACCGCAACGACAGGGACAGTGACAACGACGACCGGGACGGTGGCCGGAATGATCGCGACGATGCTGACTGATCGGGCCGATTTCCGCCCCTGCACGCCTGTGGGCGCCCGATGACGCGTTTGCTGCGCGGGCGCGGGCGCCTGACCCTGCTTGCGACCGTCGCCGTTCAGGTGGCCTGCGCGCTTTTCTTTGTCAGCGACATCGTTCTTTCCGTGCTGGGCATGCCGCCGCTTGCCTGGGGCCTGAGCGAGGCGATCGAGATTGGCGCCTCGATCGGGCTCCTGCTGGGGATCGCGCTGGGCGTGGTGATCCTGCGGCAGAGCATCGCCCGCACGGCCGAGGTCGAGGGCCGGTTGCGCGCTGCCTCCGGGGCGTTCATGGAACTGCTCGGGGAACGCTTTGCCGCCTGGGGCCTGACCCCGGCCGAAAGTGACGTGGCGTTCTTTGCGATCAAGGGCCTCTCGACCCAGGAGATCGCCCGCCTGCGCGCCACATCCGAGGGCACGGTCAAGGCGCAGACCGCCGCGATCTATCGCAAGGCGGGGGTGACGGGGCGGCCGCAGCTTCTGAGCCTGTTCATCGAGGATCTGCTGGACGATGGCGCAAGACCGCCCTCGACTCCGGCCCCGGCCCCGACCCCGGCCCCCTCTGCCGCGCCCTGACCGCCAGCCTGCGGGGGTGCGGGATGCGTCAGGGTGCCGCCGGCGCGCCTCACGAGGAAGAGATTGCGGGATTGCAGGGCGGTAGGCTAGGCTGATGCCGGCGATCCGCCTCAACGACCAATGCGGAGATTTTCAATGACCCTGTTCGCCTCTCTTTCCCCCATGCGGTTTTTTCGGCCCCTTGCCGCTGCCGCGACGCTTGGCCTTCTGCCGGGGCTTGCCGCCGCGCAGGGCTGTCCGGATTACAACAGCCCGCCGATCACCACTCTGTCCTATACCGCGGCCCAGCTTGCCCAGCCGCAGACCATGCCGATGGTCGCGGGGGGCAATGTCGATCTGTGGAGTTGCCCCGACCAGCCCGGTGGCGGCTATGTGATGACCGGGCCGGATTTCCACCTCGCGCTGTCGGGCACGCAGCCCGGCACCAGCATCGCCGTGCGCGTTGTCGGCGACTGCGACACCGTCCTTCTGGCCAACGACCACACCGGCCAGTGGCAACACGCCGACGATGGCGGTGCGGTGAACTGGTATGATCCGGAACTGATCCTTCCGGCGGCGGACGGCACCTATGATTTCTGGGTCGGCACCTGGAGCCCGGATCTGTGCAACGCCACCTTCTCGCTTCAGGTCGCCTCGACCGCGGCGTTGAACCCCTGCCCGGATCCGAGCCTGCCGCCGGCGCAGACGCTGAATTTCACCGCGAACGACCTGCTCCAGCAGCAGCGGATCGACGTGGTCGCGGGCGGCGATCTCGACCTGTCGCGCTGCATGGACATCGGCGGCTACGGCCATGCGGTGAACTACCCCGACTTTGCCGTGAACCTCAGCGGCGCGGGGGCCGGGGTCGATCTGACCATCGGGCTTGAGGGTCAGAACGGCTGCGACACCATCCTCGTGGCCAACGATGCCGGTGGCGTCTGGAGCTACAATGACGACGGCGACATGGGCCTGTCGTCGAGCCTTCGCCTCAGCCGTGCGACCGACGGGGTCTATCACATCTGGACCGGCACCTATGGGTCGGACCTGTGCTATGCCACGCTGACGCTTCAGGCGCAGCCCGCGCTGACCAAGCCGGGCCTGGGTCAGGACGCGCCGACGCCCACGCCGACGCCCACGCCGACGCCCACGCCGACGCCGACTCCGGCGGCGCTGCCCGATCCGGGCAACCTCATCGGCTATCGCAACCAGACGGGCCAGACCTTCACCTTCACCGTCACCGGTGAGTCCACCAGCAGCGTCTGGGGCAGCAACCCCTATACCGACGACAGCCGGCTTGCGGCGGCGGCGGTCCATGCCGGCGTGGTCGGCGTGGGGCAGACCGGCACCGTCACGGTGCAGATCAGCGGGGCGCAGAGCGCCTTCACCGGCACGACCGCGAACGGGGTCACCTCGTCGAACTACGGCTCCTGGGGCGGGAGCTTTACCATCCTGCCCTGACCCGGTGACGGCGCATCCCCCGCGGGATGCGCCATGATCCCCGCACGGACACGACAGGCCCGGCCGCAGCGATGCGGCCGGGCCTTCTGCCTTCTGCCCGCGCCTGTCCCTGCTGCCCGCCGCGCGGTTTCAGCGCTGCCAGAACCGGGGCAGGACGATCACGAACACCGACAACAGCCCCAGCCGCCCCAGCAGCATCGCCAGCGCCATGAGCATCTTGGCCGCGTCCGGATAGTGGCGGAAGGTGCCGTCGATCGTGGCCAGCGGGCCGAACCCGTAGCCGATGTTGCACAGCGCCATCCACGCCCCGTTCAGCGCCGAGAAACTGTCCACCCCGGTGAGGGTGATCGCCACCGCGAACAGGCCAAGGCCAAGGACGAAGGCCGACATGAACACCATGAGCGAATCCACCACCTCGACGCTGACCGGCTTGCCGGCATAGCGGATCGGGACGATGCGGTTCGGGCTCTGGATCTGGCGGATGCGGGCCCAGAGCACGGTCAGGCTCAGTTGCACCCGGAAGGCCGACATGGCCGCGGTCGAGGATCCCGAACAGCCGCCCATCAGCCCCAGGATGAAGGCCACGATGAGCGCCGGCCCCTCCCAATGGGCAAAGCTGCCCGACACTAGGCCGGTGCCGGTGGTGATCGAGGTGATGTTGAAGAAGGATTCGCGCAGCGCCGTCTCGAACGGCAGGTCGAGGCCGATGATCCCCCAGCCGGTCGCCACCGCCACCCCGAAGGTCAGCGCACCCAGAAAGAAGCGCACCTGCGGGTCGGCCAGAAGGGGGGCGGAACGGCCGCGCAGAAGCTGGACATAACGCACATAGGGCAGCGCCGCCGCCGCCATGAGCACGCCGCCCAGATATTCCGCGACCCCGGGATATTTCCCGAGCGAGGCATCCGACGACGACACCCCCCCGGTCGAGACCGTCGCCATCGCGTTCACCACGGTATCGAGCGGGGTCATCCCGGCGGCGGCATAGGCGATCAGGGCCAGCGCGGTCAGGATCAGATAGACCTGCGCGATCCCCGCGGCGATGTCGGCGGCACGGGGCAGCACCTTGCCCATCGTGTCGAAATTCTCGGCGCGGAAGAACTGCATGCCGCCCACGCGCATGAACGGCAGGAAGATCATCGCCACGAACACGATGCCAAGGCCGCCCGCCCATTGCACAAGGCCGCGCCAAAGGTTCACCCCCGGCGGCAGGTGGTCAAGCCCGGTGATCACCGTGGAGCCGGTGGTGGTCAGGCCCGAGACACTCTCGAAATAGGCATCGACCATGGACAGGCCCGGCTCTCCGAGCATGAACGGCAATGAGCCGAACAGCGGCAGGATCGTCCAGATGAGGAAGGTGAGGAAATAGGCCTGCCGCAGCGAAAGCCCTTCGCCCCCGGTGCCGCGCGTGGCCAGCGCCATTAGCAGACCGGTGATCGCGGTGACCAGCGCCGAGAACAGGAACGCCCCGGCATTCCCGTGCCCCGCGCCCCAGTCGACCGCCGCCGGCAGCAACATGAGCAGTCCCAGAACGACCACGATCCGGCCGACCACATTCACGAGCGGGCGCAGGTCAAGCGCGTCGGGCGCGGCCTCGGACGACGTGGTTCCTGCCATCGGGGCCCCTGTTCAGAACGTGCGCAGGATGTCGCGCAGCCCGTCTTCCGTCACCAGCTCGGCCGCCTCGGAAAGCGGCAGCCAGCGGCGGTGGCGTCGGGCCTTTTCCGGCCAGTCGTCGGCGGTCTCGCTCACGCGGATCGCATAGACGCGGGTGGCCAGCGGCACCTCGTCGCCCTCACGGGTGAGTTTCGCGCCGATGAACTGGCCCAGCGGGCGGGGCGCGACCTTGCCACGGATGACGCCGGCCTCTTCCCAGGCTTCGGTCATGGCGGCGTCGCCGTCGCTCTTGCCGGACATGGGCCAGCCCTTGGGCAGGATCCAGCGCCCGGACGACGACGTGACCATGAGCACCTCGCGCCCGCCCCCTGCGGAATCGCGCCAGCACAGCGCGGCCAGTTGCCTTCGCCGCGGGACGATGAAGGAATCGGCGGCCGTGTCGGCCGGGGGGGGCGAAAGGGCGGTCATGGTCTGCCTGTCAGCGGGTTCTCCCGCGCTTGAGGTCAGAGAATAGGTGGCCGGGCGCATGAATCAAGCCCGCGTTCCTGAGGATGCGCGGGGCGTTGCGCGCAGCGTCGGTTCGGCCACAGTCGGATCCTCGGGCCAGGGGTGGCGGGGATAGCGCCCGCGCATCTCCTTGCGGACCTCGGGATAGGAACTGCGCCAGAAGCCGGGAATGTCGGTCGTCACCTGGATCGGCCGCTGCCCCGGCGACAGCAGCGTGACGCGGATCGGCCGCCCGCCGGCCATCGGGTGGCGCGTGACGCCCAGCATTTCCTGAAGGCGGATCTCGATCGCGGGCACCTCGCCCTCATAGTCGATCGGGATGCGCCGGCCCAGCGGCGTGACAAAGGCCGGCGGGCAGAGCGCATCGAGGCGCTGCCGGGCCCCGTGGTCGAACAGCGCCTCGAGCGCGGGCAGCGGATCGAAGCGCTGCCAGTCGGCGGCGCTGCGCATCCCGCCGATCCAGGGCGTCAGCCACTCGGCCGGTGCCGCCATCAGCCGCGCCTCGGACAGATCGGGAAGGCCGGGATCGGCCGCGCGCGCAAGGGCCGCGCGCACCTGCAACCGCCGCGCCGCCCCGGTCAGCCGCAGGCCCAGCGTGGCGATCCCCTCGAGCATGGCCGCAGTCACCGCCTTGGCCGGCGGATCGGTCCAGGGCCGGTCCGAGAGGGTGATCGCGCCCAGCGTCTCGACCTCGTGCGCGATCACCCTCCCGTCGCGCGCGGACCATTCGGCACGCCGGCTGTGGCGGATGTCGGCGTCAAGATGGGCGCGGACCTCGCCCTCGGTCAGTGGCAGGGCCAGGCGGATCGTGCCTTCGCGCGGGTCGCCGTCGGTCTCGACCGCGACGATCCACGGGGCGAGTGCCAGCGCATCGCCCGCCGGCATCACCGCGCCCTTGCCGCCCGAGAGCAGATAGCGCCCGCCATCGCCGGGGCGGCGCTGGCCGATGCGGTCGGGAAAGGCCAGCGCGGCCATGGCGCCGGGGCTGATCGCGGCGCCGTCGGGCAGGCCGCGCGCCAGACGGCGGGCCTCGGCGCGGATGCGGGCCAGGGTCGGCGCATCGCCCGCCCGCCGCCCCGCCACCGCCTCGAGCCGCAGGCCAAGATCGCTGCCCGCGCCCGGCACCGGATCGCGTTCGGACAAGAGCGCGGCCAGCGGCGCCGCCTGCGCCCCGGCGCGAAGCAGCATATGTGCAAGCCGCGGATGCGTGGGCTGGCGCGCAAGGTCGCGGCCATGCGCGGTGATCCCCCCCGCCGGATCAAGCGCGCCCAGCCCGGTCAGCACGCGCCGCGCCGAGGCCAGCGCCGTCGCGGGCGGCGGGGTCAGGAACGGCAGCCGGTCCGTCCCCCACAGCGCCAGATCAAGCGCGAGGGGCGCAAGATCGCCGCGGGTGATCTCGGGTTCGGCAAAGGCGGGATGCGCCCCCTCCTCGGCGCGCGCCCAGGCACGCAGGCACAGGCCCTCGGCCACGCGACCGGCACGGCCGGCGCGCTGGTCGGCCTCGGCACGGCTGGCCCGCTCGGTGCCCAGGCGTGCCATGCCGCTGCCGGGGTCAAAGCGTGCGCGCCGCACAAGGCCGGAATCGACCACCACCCGCACATCCGGGATGGTGAGCGAGGTTTCCGCGATGTTGGTGGCCAGAACGATGCGCCGCACCGCCGGATCGGGCGTCAGCGCCAGATCCTGTTCGGCTGCGGGCAGGGCGCCGTAAAGCGGGCGGATCACATGGCCCGCAGGCAGCCGCGGCCCGAGGGCGCGCGCAAGCTGGCGGATCTCGCCCTCGCCGGGAAGAAAGGCCAGCACCGCCCCCTCGGTGCCGTCGATCGCGTCAAGGACCAGCCCCGCCATCGCCGCCACCGGCGCGGTGCCGCGCGGCAGCGGGCGGGCCAGATGCCGGATCTCGACCGCGAACATCCGCCCCGGCGCGGTGATGACCGGCGCCGCGCCCATGAGCGCGGCCACCGGCCCGGCATCAAGGGTGGCCGACATCACGAGGATCAGCAGATCCGGCCGGATCGCCGCCAGATCGAGGGTGAGCGCGAGGCCCAGATCGGCCTGGAGCGAGCGTTCGTGAAATTCGTCGAAGATCACCGCCCCGATCCCGGACAGTTCCGGATCGGACTGGATCATCCGGGTGAGGATGCCCTCGGTCACCACCTCGATGCGCGTGGCCGGGGAAACCCGCGCCTCGCCGCGCATGCGATAGCCCACGGTCTGCCCGGGCGGTTCGCCCAAACTCGCGGCCATGCGCGCGGCGGTGGCGCGCGCGGCGATGCGGCGCGGCTCGAGCATGAGGATGCGGCCCCGCACCAGCCCGGCCTCGATGAGCGCAAGCGGCACCCGCGTCGATTTCCCCGCCCCCGGCGGTGCCTGAAGCACCGCCCGCCCGCGCCCGCGCAGCGCGTCGATCAGCGCGGGCAACGCCGCCTCGACGGGAAGCGGGGCAGGGGTTGGGCCGGTCATGCGATCTGCCCCCCCGGGCGTTTTTCAGGCGCGGTTGAGGCGGTTGGCGATGATGTCCTCCACCACCGAGGGATCGGCCAGGGTCGAGATGTCGCCCAGGCTGTTGGGGTCGTTCTCGGCGATCTTGCGCAGGATGCGGCGCATGATCTTGCCCGAGCGGGTCTTGGGCAGCGCCGGGGCGAACTGGAGGAGGTCGGGGCGGGCGATCGGCCCGATCTCGCGGCGCACGAAGGCCTCGAGTTCGCGGCGCAATTCGTCCGAGGGCTCTTCGCCGCGCATCAGCGTGACATAGGCATAGATGCCCTGCCCCTTGATGTCGTGGGGATAGCCCACCACCGCGGCCTCGGCCACCTTCTCATGCGCGACCAGGGCCGATTCGACCTCGGCGGTGCCGATGCGGTGCCCCGAGACGTTGATCACGTCATCGACCCGCCCGGTGATCCAGTAATAGCCGTCCGCATCGCGCCGGCAGCCGTCCCCGGTGAAGTAGTAGCCGGGATACTGGCGGAAATAGGTGTCCTCGAAGCGCTGGTGATCGCCCCAGACGGTACGCATCTGCGCCGGCCAGGAATCGGCGATGGCCAGGACGCCCTCGCATTCGGTCTCCTCGATGAGCCGGCCCGTCGCCGCATCGAGCACGACCGGCTTCACCCCGAAGAAGGGCAGCGTGGCCGCGCCCGGCTTGGTCGGGATGGCGCCGGGGATCGGGTTGAGCATGTGGGCCCCGGTCTCGGTCTGCCACCAGGTGTCGACGATCGGCAGCCGGCCCTTGCCCACATGCCGGTCATACCAGTGCCAGGCCTCGGGGTTGATCGGCTCGCCCACGGTGCCCAGCAGCTTCAGCGACGACAGGTCGTGCTTCCCGATCCATTCGGGACCAAGCGCCATGAGGCTGCGGATCGCGGTCGGCGCGGTGTAGAACTGGTTCACGCGGTGCTTTGCGCACACCTCCCAGAAGCGGCCGGGATCGGGCCAGGTCGGCACGCCCTCGAACATGAGCGTGGTCGCGCCATTGGCCAGCGGCCCGTAGACGATGTAGCTGTGCCCGGTGACCCAGCCCACATCGGCCGTGCACCAGAAGACATCGCCATCGTGGTAGTCGAAGTCGATCTGGTGCGACAGCGACGCCTGCACGAGATAGCCCCCGGTGGTGTGCACCGCGCCCTTGGGCTTGCCGGTCGAGCCCGAGGTGTAGAGGATGAACATCGGATCCTCGGCCCCGACCTCGACATAGGGGCAATAGGGCCGCGCCGCCGCCATCTCGGCCAGAAGGTCGAAGTCGCGCCCCTCGATCCACGAGGTCTCGTCGCCCGTGCGCTTCACCACGAGGCATTCGACCTTGTCCGAACAGTGCAGCAAGGCCTTGTCGGTGTTGTCCTTGAGCCCGGTGCGCTTGCCGCCGCGCGGGGCCCAGTCGGCGGTGATGACGATCTTCGCGTCGCAGTCGTTGATGCGGTTGGCCAGCGCATCGGGCGAGAAGCCGCCGAACACCACCGAATGGATCGCCCCGATCCGGGTGCAGGCCAGCATGGCAAAGGCCGCCTCGGGGATCATCGGCATGTAGATCACCACCCGGTCGCCGCGCTTCACGCCATGCGCCCCGAGCACGTTCGCCAGCCGCGACACCTGCTCGAGCAGGTCGCGATAGCTGATGTGGCGGGCCGGCTCGGCCGGATCGTCCGGCTCCCAGATGATCGCGACCTGCCCGGCCCGGTCCAGAAGGTGGCGGTCGATGCAGTTCGCGCTGATGTTCAGCGTCCCGTCCCCGAACCAGCGGATCCCGACCCGGCCCAGGGTGAAATCCGTCTCCTTCACGCAGCTGAACGGCCGGATCCAGTCAAGACGCAGCGCCTCGCGGGCCCAGAAACCCTCGGGATCGGCAACGGACTGCGCATAAAGCCGAACATAGTCCTCGGGGCCGACATGGGCCCCGGCCACGAATTCAGGCAAGGGCGCGCGGCCCCCCGTGATGCGGGCGAGATCTGGCATCCCGTGATTTCCTCCTTCAAGAGCCACCCGCCGCCGCCGCGTGGCGAGCGCAGGATATGGGCAAATCCGCGACCGTGCAATGCGCCCGCGACCGGTATGCAGGGCAATCGCATTTGGCCGATGATGGACCTTGCGAAGTCGTCGGACCATCCGGCTCGTTTGCGTTTTCTGGAGATCGGGAGTTTGGGGCGGGCGGTTCGGAGCAGGTTGAGGGTGAGACGCCGGAGGATGGC
>JADYZU010000084.1 GCA_020852925.1 Rubellimicrobium sp.
CAGAAGACCCAAGGCGGCTTGCGGCAGCTTCATCAGCGCAGGCCGTCCTCGCCCTTGACCTGATGGAGTTCGAGCCCGCCCATGCGGCTGTGAACCCTCGGCCCCTTCGACATGGCCAGAACGAACAGGATTTCGTCGTCGCGCGGCCCATCGGGCATCGACACGGTCATCGCATCGAAATGGCCGCGCACATAGGCCGCGTTGATGTGACCGAGCGGCACGTCCAGCGTGGCCCCCATGACCCCCACCTTCATCGCCGATGGCACGATGGCCCGGCTTTCGCCCAGAAGCGCGCGCATCGCATAGCCGCCGGGGACATGCCACAGCGCGCCATGCTCGGCCTCTCCCCTGCCGCCGACGATGGCGCCCTTGCCATAGCCGTCGATCCCGTCGCGCCCGCCAAGGGCGGCGATCAGCCGTTCGGACATGGCAAGGCCAAGCGGCTTGAGATCCTCCATGGCCGGCTGAAGGTCGGCCGTGTAGCGCCCCGCGAACGGGTTCGAGACAAGGGCGAGCACGGCGGCGCGCTGGCGCGGCGTCGGGGCGTCGGAGCCGCCATCGTGGTGGATGTCTTCGGTCAGGACCGAAAGTTTGCGCAGTCGGAATTCAGCCATGTGTCGCCTCCGCTAGCTGGAACCTGAAAGGTTTGTCGTCCCCTTCGGGGCCGATCCGCCGGGGGGCGCTGCCCCCCGGACCCCCCGGGATACTTGAAGACAGAAAATGAGGATGCACGGTGTCTCGGGCCAGAACCGCCTGGCTGCCCTGAAGGAACAGGGCGGCGCTGTCGACAAGGCCGCGGCCCTGTGCCGCCCGTGCCCTGGCCCGGCCACGCGCGAGCGCCCGGTTCCTGTCGGCGTCGGTCAGCGGGCCGACGGCGGTCGTGACCGGGATCGGTCCAAGATCGCTGTCGTCCCTCATGTCGCGCGCAGGGCGGCGGGTGATGGCGGGATGTCCGGGCAGGTCGACGGCATTGGCGATGATCGTCGCCGCCGCGTCGGCCATGGCGGCGGTCGCGGCAAGCACGGTGGCCGCATCGGCGATCCCGCGCGAGAAGGATCGCCCGCGCCAGCCGGAGGTGGCGATCCCCCGCACCGGATCGGCATGGCGGATCGTCACGCGGTCGGACAGGCCCGCGCGCGCGGCGATGGCGGCGGTCAGGCTTTCGCCCGCAGCCAGGTGAAGCGCGATGTCGCCGCCGTTGTTCACATAGGCCTTGCGGATTTCCGGGCCGGACAGGCAGGCAAGGATTTCGTCGGCGACGGCGCCGGCCACCGCCGCCATCGGCGTGATGAAGGCGGGCCGGAACGGGCGGACCGCCTTCATCATCGCCCGCGCCACGGCACCATGTGCCGGCAGATCGCCGGGCGAGCGGAGCGCCGGCAATTCCGCGACAAGCTCCTCCAGCAGCGGGGCAAAGCGGCGGAAGGCGCGGGCGTAGGCCGCCTGCACCTGCCTGTCCGGCCCCCAGGCCCGCAGGATCAGGTCCATCGGCCCGTGGTGGAAGTGCAGCCGCCCGTCGGGCAGGACATGGGCCGTGGCGGTCATTCCCGCCCCCCCGGCCATGGGTCGAGCCTGCCCGCGACCGTATATTCCCCCCCGGTGGCGGCAATCTCGTCAAGCGACCGGATCGCGCCCTCATGCCCGCCAAGCGCCACATAGGCGGCGCGCGGCAGGGTGAATTCCAGCGGCGCGACCAGCGCGGGTGTCGGCACATAGCCGAAGGCCCCCTTCGGCAGGCGCGTCACATCGACCATGAAGGTGATGCCGCCGCCCGGCCAGACATAGCAGGGCGCCCCCCCGGAGGTGAGGCGGGTTTCGCGGCCCTGCACCGAGCGTGTCAGCCGCACCGGGTTCTTCGTGACCCCGGCGCGCAGGCTGCCGCCCGCGCCGCCCATGAACAGCACCGTGCAGAGCGAGGGTTCGCAATTGTCGTCGATCAGCCCGACCGTCGCCTCAAGGGCGGCGGGCAGGGGATGTCGGACAGGCTCCAGCGCCTCGTTCAGGATGTAGTAGGCGTGATCCTCGCCGGTGGTCGACACCATGAGAAGGGTCAGGCCGGCGCGGGCACCCCGCCCCGCGTCCCAGGGTCCGATGATCTCCAAGGGGTCGGTCAGGCGGGTTCCGCCCCAGCCAAGCCCCGGTTGGGACACGCGGAAATAGCGGCCGGGGGTCGAGCGGTGGCCCTTGATCCTGATTCCGGTCGCGGCCCAGCCCAGGACCTTGCCCGCCTGATGTTCCGAGACGACGCCGGTGATATGATCGTCCACCACCACGACCTCGTCCACCAGGCCCTTCCACTGGGCGGCGAACATGCCGATGGTCGCCGACCCGCAGCCGACGCGCATCCGCTGTTCGGGCCGGCCATCGACGATGGGCGCGCGCCCCGCCTGCACGACGACATCCGACCCGTCCTCGATGGTCAGCGCCACCGCCTCGCCGTTGCAAAGCGCCAGGAGGGTCGCGCAGGTCACGCGGCCTTCGGGCTTGGTGCCGCCGGTCAGGTGATGGACCCCGCCCAGGCTGAGCATCTGGCTGCCGTATTCGGCGGTCGTGACATGGCCCACCGCCTCGCCCTCTGCCCTGACCACCGCGCCTTCGGGCCCGAGGAAACGGTCGGTGTCGACCTTCACCTTGACCCCGCAGTAGGAAAAGATCGCCTCGGTCACCACGGTGACCATGTCGGCGCCGTCGATCTGGGACGAGACGATGAACGGCGCGGGCTTGTAGTCGGGCTAGGTGGTGCCCGCGCCGATGCCGGTCACGAAGGCATCGGCGGGGCGGATGATCTCGCCGTCCCAGGCGGGTTCGGCGAAGGGCACGATGCGCCCGCCCTGTTCCAGCGTACGCGACAGGATCGTGACCGGGTCCGAGCGCACGATCCGGCCGCCGAGGTTGGCATAGCGGTCGCAGGCGCCGGTCTGGCCGGGGGCGATGTAGCACATCACCGGGCAGGCATCGCAGCGGATCTTTTCAGGGTTCTGCATGGCTGTCCCTTTCCAGGAGGGCCGCGCGCAGCCGGTGCGGCAGGACGGGCAGGCGGGTGATGCCGACGCCTGTTGCATGGCGGATCGCGTTCAGGATCGCGGGCGCGGTGGGGATGAGGACATGCTCGCCAAGTCCCTTGGCGCCGAACGGCCCCTCGGGGTGCGGCACCTCGATCAGGATCGACCTGATCGGCGGCACATCGCCGGTGGTCGGGATCAGATAGTCGTGCAGGTTCTCGGTCCGGCCGGCGACATATTCCTCCATCAGCGCCATGCCGATCCCTTGCGCGATCCCGCCTTCGATCTGGCCCTCGACCAGCGTCGGGTTGATCGCGCGCCCCACGTCATGGGCCGCGGTGATCTGCAAGAGCCGGACGGTGCCAAGCCCCCGGTCAACCGCCAGTTCCACCATCTGCGCCCCGAACCCATAGACGGCGTAAGGGGTGCCCTGCCCGTCCGCGTCCAGGGGCGTCGTCGGCGGATCGTAGGTTTCCTCGGCCGACAGCACATGGCCCCGCGCATCCACGGCCAGTTTCGAAAGGTCAAGCGCGCCCCCCCCGTCGGCGCGCAGGACCGCGCCCTCAAGGGCAAGTCGCGCGTCCTCGCCCCAGTTGCCCAACCGCAAGATCGCCGCCCGCAGAACGCTTCCGGCCTTTTGCGCGGCCCGCCCCGACACATAGGTCTGGCGCGAGGCCGAAGTCTTGCCCGCATCCGGTGTCAGGAACGTGTCCGGCCCGATCAGATCGAACGCCGCCACCGGCAAGCCCAGAGCCTCGGCGCAGATCTGGGTGATGACGGTGTTGGCGCCCTGGCCGATGTCGGTCGCTCCCTGGTGCAACACCAGCCGCCCCGTCGCCGTCAGCCCGACGCGGATGGTCGAAGGGTTGGGCAGCGACGTGTTTCCGCACCCATACCAGCAGGATGCGATGCCCACGCCACGGCGCATCGGGCCATCCGCCCGGTTGGCCTCGGCGGCATCGGCAAGCGCGCGTTGCCAGTGCGGGCGAAGGGCGCTCAGGCATTCGTGTATGCCCGCCCCCTCCATCACCTGCCCGGTTGCGGTGCTGTCGCCATCGCGTAGCGCGTTCTTCAGCCGGAATTCCAGCCGGTCGATCCCGGCGGCATCGGCGAGCCGGTCAAAGGCGGTTTCCTGCGCGACGGCGGCCTGCGGCACGCCGAAGCCGCGAAAGGCCCCCGCGACCGGACCGTGCGTATGGATCGCCCGGGCGCGGGCGCGGACATGCGTCACCCGATAGGGGCCGGTCGCATGGACAGGAACGCGGTTCGCAACCGTGGGGCCCCAGCTTGAATAGGCGCCGGTGTTGAACACCCCGTCGAAGTCGAGCGCGACAAGCCCGCCCCCGGCATCGCAGCCCACGGCAAGGGCAATCTCCGCCGGGTGGCGCTTGGTGGTCGAGGCCATGCTTTCCCTTCGGCTGAAGATCATCCGCACCGGCCGCCCGGTCTTCAGCGCCGCAAGGCCGAGCAGCGGCTGGAGAGAGACGTCGAGTTTCGACCCGAACCCTCCGCCCACCGCCGACGGGATGATGCGCACCCGCTCCGGCGGCAGGGCAAGGATGGCGGCGGTATCGTCGCGGTCCATCACCGGGGCCTGGGTGCAGGCGCGGATGACGAGAACATCCCCCTCCATCCAGGCCGACCCGGCCTCGGGCTCGATATAGGCATGCTCGACGAACGAAGTCGTGATGGCGGTGCGCACGACATGGGCGGCACCGGCCAGCGCCGCCTCGGCGTCGCCGCGGCGCACGAAACCCTGCGTCAGCAGGTTTCCGGGCCGGTCGGCGTGCAGCAATTCGACCGCAGCCATCGCCGCCTTCGGGTCGGTCAAGGGCGGCAACTCCTCCCATTCGACGGGGAAGCCCGACAGGTCTGGCTGCCTCCCGTCATCCTCACAGGCGACAAGCGCCACCGCCTCGCCGCGAAAGCGGGTCTCGGACACGGCCAGGGCGGGTTGGTCAGCGAAGGCCGGGATGACGCCGAAGGCATTCCTTCCGGGGATGTCCGCCGCGGTGAAGACCGCCACGACACCGGGCGTTGCAGTCCGCCAGCCGTCGATGTCGCCAAGGCGGAAGCGCGCATGCGGATGGGGGGAACGGACCGCCCGCAGGACCAGGCCGCCGCCTTGCCACATATCGGCCCCGAACAGGTCCGTTCCCGCGACCTTCGGCCCGCCGTCAAGCCGGCGCAGCCGCGCGCCCACTCCGCCACTGACCGGCGGTCCAGCAATCCCGCGCCCGGCCGCGACCACCGCCGCGATGATCTTGCGGTATCCGGTGCAGCGACAGAGGACGCCGCCGAGCGCCTCCTCGGCCTCGGCCTCGGTCGGGCTTGCCACCTCGCGCAGAAGTGCTGCGGAAGCCATCAGCATGCCGGGGGTGCAGATGCCGCATTGCGCGGCGCCGTGATCCAGAAAACTCTCGCGCAGCCGTTCCAGAAGCGGATCATGCCCCTCGACCGTCAGGACCGACCGCCCGGCGGCCTGCCCGACAGGCGTCAGGCAGGCGCAGACCGCGCGCCCGTCCAGAAGCACAGTGCAGGCGCCGCAATCGCCCGCGTCGCAGCCGACCTTGGTTCCGGTCAGCCCGCAGCTTTCGCGCAGCACATCCGACAGGCGCCGGGTGGGTGCCGCGTCAAGCCCCACCTCCGCCCCGTTCAGCGTGAAGCGCAGTTCAGCCATCCCCCACCCCTGCCAGATCCGCCACCGCGCGCCGGATCATCTCGGCCGCCGCCCTGCCGCGATAGTCCGCGCTGGCCCTGATGTCGTCGAGCGGCGCCAGCGCCGCCGCCACCAGATCGTCGGCAACCCGTGCGCCCGCGCCCGCCAGCGGCTGGTCGCGCAACGCCCCTTCCACCGCCGTCAGCCGCCGCGCCACCGCCGAACAGGCCCCGACCGCAACCGCCACATCGGCGATCCGGCCCTCACGTTCCACCAGCCGCACGGCGACGGAGGCGATGGAAATCACCAGATGCCGCCGCGCCCCGAGCTTGCGGAAAACCGACCGCCCCATCATCGCGGCGCGCGGCACCCGGACCGCCGTCAGCAGTTCGCCCGGTTGCAGCGCCGTCCGGCGCGGGCCGGTCAGGAATTCGGCCAGCGGCACAAGGCGGCTGCCATCCGGCCCGGCCAGTTCCACAACCGCATCCAGCACCAGAAGTGGCGGCACGCCATCGGCGGCGGGCGAGGCGTTGCACAGGTTGCCGCCGATCGTGCCCGCGTTCTGGATCTGCCGCCCCCCCACCTCGCGGGCGGCCTGTCGAAGGGCGTCGAACGCCGGGGGCAGGCCCGCCCGCGCCAGCATGGCCCAGGTCACGCAGGCGCCGATGCGAAGGCCGTCTGCTACCGTCGTGATGCGCGCCAGA
>JADYZU010000085.1 GCA_020852925.1 Rubellimicrobium sp.
CCCCGGCGCATGAATTCGCCGCGCAGGAGCTTGTAGTCGATGTCGAAGCCAAGGCTGCGCGCGGCGGCGTAAAGGTTCGCACCGTCGATGAAGAGCGCAAGCCGCTCATCGCGATAGAACATCGGGAAATCCTCCGTCAAAGACCTGTCCCGGACCTGTCGGCCGGAAAAACCCCTTGCTCAATAGGCGACGCGCCCCCGGTCACGGACAACGCCCCGGCAGGCAAAGCCTAGCACCGGCGGGGGGCGGTGTCTTGCGGCAATTGCGCCCCCCCCCCGCCGCCCTGCGCCCCGGCACGGGTCACGACTGGAGCGCGCGCACCCCGACCTCGCCTTCCTCGCGGGCCTTCATCGCCAGCGCCGCGGCATTGGCCCCGGCGGCGGTGGTGAAATAGGGGATCCGGTCCATGAGCGCGACCGTGCGGATCGCCCGGCTGTCGCCCACGGATTGCGTGCCCTCGGTGGTGTTCATCACCACGGCGACCTCGCCATCCTTGAGCCGGTCCACGATGGTGCGCCCGCCCTCATGGACCTTGTTCACCCGCTCGCAGGCGATCCCGCAGCGCGCCAGCCATTCGGCGGTGCCGCGCGTCGCCAGGATCGAGAAGCCAAGCCGGGCAAGGATGCCCACCGCCTCCTGCATCTCGGCGCCCTTGTCCGCGTCCTTGACCGAGACAAAGGCTCGCCCGCCGGTCGGCAGCACCACGCCCGCGCCCATCTGCGCCTTGAGGAAGGCGCGGGGGAACGAACGGTCCCAGCCCATCACCTCGCCGGTGGAGCGCATCTCGGGGCCAAGCAGCGTGTCCACGCCGGGGAAGCGGGCGAAGGGCAGCACCGCCTCTTTCACGCTGAACCAGGGCACGTCCGGGTCGCACAGCGTCATCGGATCGGCATAGGGCAGCGGCGTGTCGTAGGAGACGTTCTCATAGGGCGGGCGCAGCGGGAAATTCGTCAGCGGCTCTCCGGCCATGAGGCGCGCGGCGATCGAGGCGATGGCGCTGTCGGTGGCCTTGGCGACGAAGGGCACGGTGCGGCTGGCGCGCGGGTTCACCTCGAGCAGGTAGATCTCGGGCGAGCCGCCGGGGCCATCCTTCACCGCGAACTGCACGTTCATGAGCCCGACCACCCCGAGCGCGCGCGCGAGTTTCACGGTCTGGGCCGCGATCTCGTCCTGGACGGCGCGCGGCAGGGTATGGGGCGGCAGGCAGCAGGCGGAATCGCCCGAATGCACGCCGGCCTCCTCGATATGCTCCATGATGCCGGCGACATGCACCCGCGTCCCGTCCGAGAGCGCATCGACATCGACTTCGGTCGCGCCCGACAGATAGCTGTCAAGCAGCACCGGACTGTCGCCCGACACCTGCACCGCCGTGGCGATGTAGCGTTCAAGCTGGTCCATGTCGCGCACGATCTCCATGGCGCGGCCGCCCAGCACATAGGAGGGCCGGATCACCAGCGGAAAGCCGATGTCGCCGGCGATCGCCACCGCCTCGTCGCGCGAGGAGGCGATGCCGTTCACCGGCTGCTTCAGCCCGAGGTCGTTCACCAGATGCTGGAACCGCTCGCGGTCCTCGGCCAGGTCGATGGCGTCGGGCGTGGTGCCGAGGATCGGGATTCCGGCCGCGTGCAAGGCATCGGCAAGTTTCAGCGGCGTCTGGCCGCCGAACTGGACGATGACGCCATGCAGCGTGCCCGCCTCCTGTTCGACGCGCAGGATCTCCATCACATGTTCGAAGGTCAGCGGCTCGAAATAGAGGCGGTCCGAGGTGTCGTAATCGGTCGAGACCGTCTCGGGGTTGCAGTTCACCATGATGGTTTCAAAGCCCGCGTCGGTCAGCGCGAAACAGGCGTGGCAGCAGCAGTAGTCGAATTCGATCCCCTGTCCGATCCGGTTCGGCCCGCCGCCAAGGATGACGACCTTGCGCCGGTCCGAGGGCCGCGCCTCGCATTCGACGACGCCCATCGCCGGGGATTCGTAGGTCGAATACATGTAGGGGGTCTGGGCCTCGAATTCGCCGGCGCAGGTGTCGATGCGCTTGAACACCGCGTTCACGCCCAGCGCCATGCGCGCGCGGCGCACCGCGGATTCGTCCTGGCCGGCCAGTTTCGCCAGCCGTGCATCGGTGAATCCCATGGCCTTGAGCGCGCGCAGCCCCGCCTCGTCCTGCGGCAGGCCATGGGCGCGCACGCCGGCCTCGGCGGTGACGATCTCGCGGATGCGGGCCAGGAACCAGGGGTCGAAGGCGGTGACGGCGTGGATCTCGTCGTCGCTCAGGCCGTGGCGCATCGCCTCGGCGATGACGCGCAGCCGGTCGGGGGTGGCGCGCGACAGCGCCGCGACGATGGCCGATTTCTCGGGGGCGCCGGGAATGGCGATCTCGTCAAAGCCGGTCAGCCCGGTCTCGAGCCCGGCCAGCGCCTTCTGCATCGATTCGTGGAAACTGCGGCCGATGGCCATGACCTCGCCCACGGATTTCATCGCCGTGGTCAGTTCCGGCCTGGATCCGGGGAATTTCTCGAAGGCGAAGCGCGGGATCTTGGTCACGACATAGTCGATGGTCGGCTCGAAACTGGCGGGGGTGGCGCCGGTGATGTCGTTCGTGAGTTCGTCAAGCGTGTAGCCGATCGCCAGCTTGGCCGCGATCTTGGCGATCGGGAACCCGGTCGCCTTCGACGCCAGCGCGGAAGAGCGCGACACGCGCGGGTTCATCTCGATCACCACCATGCGCCCGTCGGCCGGGTTCACGGCGAACTGCACGTTGGAGCCGCCGGTCTCCACCCCGATCTCGCGCAAGACCGC
>JADYZU010000086.1 GCA_020852925.1 Rubellimicrobium sp.
ATTGCCGACGATCACCGCCTGGTCGTCGACGCGGTCAGCATGGCGTTGCGGACCGAACCCGATTTCAGCATCCGGACGGCTGCATCCCTTCCGGATGTCCTTGCCGCATTGGCGCAAGAGCCTGTGGATCTGGTGCTTCTGGACGTGAACATGCCGGGAATGGCCGGCATCCCCAGTGTGGCCGAGGTGGTGCGCGCCGCCGGCGACGGGGCGGTGGCGCTGTTTTCCGGCAATATCGACGACAGCTTCGCCCGCCTTGCCATGCGCGAGGGGACCGTGGGCTTCATCCCGAAATCGACGCCGCTGCGGGTGCTGCCGGCGGCGATCCGCCTCATCCGGTCGGGCGCCTTCTACATGCCCGCCGCGCCCGAGGCGGCCGAGGCCGATCCCGCCGGCGGTGCCACCCGCTCTCTCAGCGAACACGAGCAGGAGATCATGCATCTCGTGCAGTCGGGCCTGACCAACAAGGAGATCGCCCGCCGCCTTTCGACCACAGAGGTGCGCGTCAAGATGCACCTGCGCGCCATCTATACCAAACTCGGGGCCAAGAACCGCGCCCATGCCACGACCATCCTGCGCGGCCGGGGCATGTCCTGAGGTGGCGATCAGGGGAGCAGGCATGTGCCGCCATGGAAAAAACCCGGGCGCCTTGCGACACCCGGGAAGTCGGCGGAGCCGGCGCCACGCAGGCATGGCGTTCGACGATGCCACCGGACCCGTGGAAACGGCCACGATATGCCCGAAAGTCGCTGTGCATTGGGGGCGCACAGGCCCTGCCACGGGATGGCGGCAGGTCGGATTCCGGGTCGTGACGCGGCTGCCATCCGGCGGGTCGGCGACAGGACCATGCCTAGCATCCGCGCGCGCCGGGGTGGTGCTCTCTGTCGGATGCGGGGCGCTATCCGAAGATAGGCCGGGCACCGCAACGGTGGCCTTGTCCCGCCGCCGTGCCGGGTTGGGTGGGAAACCGACATGAAAATCCTTCTGGCCGACGATCAGGAACTTGTGCGCGAGGCGATCGCCTCGATCCTGCGGACCGCGCTTCCGGCCGAGGTGGTGACCGCGCCCGATCTTGACGCCGCCGACGCCCGCCTGCGGGACGAGGCCGGAGTCGATCTGGTGCTGCTCGACTATTCGATGCCGGGGATGAACGGCCTTGACGGAGTGGCAAGGGTGCGTGCCCTGGCGCCGGGCGTGCCGGTCGCGCTCATTTCGGGGACGACGCCGCGCCATGTCGCCGAACAGGCCCTTGCCGGCGGGGTCAGCGGCTTTCTGCCCAAGACGATGTCGACGCGGGCGCTTCAGGCTGCGGTGCGGTGCATGGTCGCAGGCATGGTCTATGCCCCGATCCTGCCCCCACCCGATTCGCCCCGGACCCCGCCCCGGACCATCGCCACCTCCGGCGGGCGCGTTCCCCTCACCCCGCGCGAGCATGACGTGCTCGACGGCCTCTATCGCAGCCTCACCAACAAGGAGATCGCGCGCGAACTCGACATCCGCGAAGTCACGGTCAAGCTGCATCTCAAGTCCTTGTTCCGCAAGGTCGGCGCACGCAACCGCACCCATGCGGTGAAGATCGCCCTCGAGGCCGGGCTGACCTGAGCCGACCTGTCCGGAAGGATAGGGGGCTGTCACTAGATAGCCGTTAAGGTGATCGGGGCATATCCTGCGGCATCATCCGATCCCGCCAGACAGGAGGTTGTCTTGTTCCCGGTTCACTCGTTGCGCGCGTTGCTTGCCATCGGCACCCTTGCCCTCGTCGCGGGAGGGGCCGTCGCAGGGGAAGTCGCCCCCCCCTCGGGCCCGGTCCTTCTCACTGTCTCCGGTGATATCGCCGCGACGAACGACGGTGACACCCTCGCCCTCGATCTCGCCGCGCTCGAAGCATTGCCGCAGACCGAATTCACCACATCGACCATCTGGACCGACGGGCCTTCGGTCTATACCGGCGTGCTTCTGGCCGACCTGATCGACGCGACCGGTGCCGGGGGCAGCACGATCACCTTCACCGCGCTCAACGACTACCAGGTGACAATGCCCATGGATGAGGTCACCCGCGAAGGGCCGCTTCTTGCCTATCTCGAGAATGGGGCAACTATGCCGGTCCGGCTGCGCGGGCCGATCTGGGTGATCTATCCCTTTGATGATAACGCAGATTTTCGGACAGAGCAGACATACGCCCGGGCGGTCTGGCAACTCGACCGGATCGACTTCGCAGATTGAGACAGGACATGCCCGCCAACCGGCCGCCGAACCGGCGCCTGCAGACGAGCGCCCGGATCGCGCGGACCGCGATCCTCGTCTTCGCGCTCATGGCGATCACGGTGGTCACCCTGTTCGGCGGGCAACTCCTGCGCGAACTGCCGGTCTTTCGCAGCGAACCGCGCGACAATCTCCAGTGGAACGTCACGCAGATCGAACTCGACGCGCTGCGGTTCGAAGGGGAGGCTGCGATGCAGGCGGTGACGCCCGATTCGTCGCTGGCTTCGCTGCGGCTGCTTTACGACCTGTTCTACAGCCGCGCCGATATCGCCATCAACGGCGGCCTGTTCTCGAACCCGGCGATCATCGACCTGCACGACGGTCTGTCGGCGCGGTTGCAGGGCTATCTTGACCGCACGACGCCGGTAATCGACGGCCCGGACGATGAATTGCGGTCCGCCCTGCAGCACCTCGCCTCCGAGGCGGCGGCGCTGCGCATCGACCTGCGCCGCGCCGCCGGCGCCATCATCGAGAGAGAGGCCGCCGCCGCCGATGCCCGCCGCGAACAGATCGCCCGGTTGGCGCGCGATGCCTTTGCCGCCTCGCTGGTGGTGATTGCCGCGCTTCTGTCGCTGCTGGCGCTGATCCATGCGCTGAACCGCACGGCCGTGCGCCGCACCGCCGACACGATCCGGGCCTGGTCGCGGCTGCGCGCCACCGTTGCCGCCTCGCCCGATGCGATCATCGTCGCCGATTCCGACTGGAACATCGTCGAGTGCAGCGATGCCGCGCGCAACATCTTCGGCCACGATCCCGGCACACTCGGCGGCACCGACCTGGCCGCGATCGTGCCCGACCTGCGCAATCTGGTGGAGGCGGTCGGTTCGATCCCCGGCACCGGCGACGAACCGCAGCCCGTCCGTTTCGAGACCTGCGCCCGCCGCGCCGACGGGGGCCATTTTCCGGCGGAACTGTCGCTCGCCGGGTTGCGGACCGACGAGGGGACGTTCTTCGTGGCCTTCCTGCGCGACATCACCCTGCGCAAATCGGCAGAAACCGCGATCATCGAGGCGCGCGATTCCGCTCTGGCCGCCGATCAGGCCAAGACCGTGTTCCTTGCCGTCGTCAGCCACGAGATGCGAACCCCGCTCAACGGTGTGCTGGCCGCGCTCGAGGCGGTCGAGGGGATGGGTCTCTCTGCGGCGCAGGGCCGGTTCGTGTCGCTTGCGCAGGATTCGGCGCGCCAGTTGCTGCGCCATGTGAACGACATCCTCGATCTCTCGACCATCGTCGCCGGCAAGATCAACCTCCAGGAAGAGGACGTGGACCTGCGCCGCCTGATCCGCGATCTCGTCGATGCCCAGCGGCCGGCGGCGGCGGCCCAGAATACACAGATCCGCCTTGCCGCCCCTGCGGATCCGCTGCCTGATCTGCGGACCGATCCGCACCGCCTTGGCCAGATCGTGCAGAACCTGCTGACGAACGCGACCAAGGCCACTGCCGGCGGCACGATCAGCGTCGCTTTCGACATGGTGTCGCGTAGCGAAACCCATGCCACCGTCGCGATCAGCGTCTGCGATACCGGGATCGGCATAGCCGAGGCCGATCAGGAACGGATCTTCGACGATTTCGTCATGGTCGATCCCTCCTACCGCCGCAAGGACGGGGGCACCGGCCTGGGCCTTGCCATCGCGCGGCGCCTGTCCACGGTCCTGGGCGGCGGTATCAGCGTCGACAGCGCCCCCGGCGAGGGGGCCTGTTTCAGGGTGCGCCTGACGCTGCCGATTGCCCGCGCCACGGCCGCCACGGCCGCCCCTTCCGCCCCCCCGCCCGAAGAGACCCGCCCCGACGGCCCGCTCGAGGTCCTGCTGGTCGAGGACAACCAGACCAACCGCACCCTGATCGAGCGCAGCCTTCAGGTGCTGGGCCACAATGTCACCGTTGCCGCCGACGGGATGGAGGGGGTGCGCATCGCCGTGGCACGGCATTTCGACGTGATCCTGATGGACATGTCCATGCCGCGGATGGATGGCGTCACCGCCACCTCGCATATCCGCGCCGGCGGTGCCTCGGCCGGAAGCAGGATCGTCGCCCTGACCGCCCATTCCATGCCCTCGGTGATCGAGGGGTTCCTGGCCGCGGGCATGGACGGCTACATCATCAAGCCGGTGCTGCGTGCCGATCTGGCCCTGGCCCTGACCGGCGCCCCCCCGCCCCGATCCCGCCTTGCAGCCCCGCTCGCCGCTGCGCCCCCTCCGGCCGACGATCTGACGCTGCCGATCCTTGTGCCGGGGAAATGGAACGACCTGACCGAGGCCCTTGGCCCCGACGGGCGCGACAGCATCGTCAGCCGTTATTTCCACGAATTCGAGGGGTTGTCGGCCGCACTCGCCCGCGCCTGCACCGCCGCCGACCGGGACGGGGCGATTCGCCTTGCCCATGAAGGCGCGGGTTCGGCGGCGATGATGGGTGCGGCGCGGCTGCACCGGTTTCTGGCAACGATCGAGGATCTGGTGCGCGCCGGCCGCCTGACCGAGGCCGAACATCTGCTCGGCGACCGGCTTGCTCCGCTCTGGCGCGAGACGATGGCGGAATTCGACCGGGTCATGGCCCCGGGATAGGTCGTGCATCGCCATGCCGGCCGTACCCCGCCCCGGTCAGGCGTCAAGCGCCCGGATCAGGGAGGCGTCGTCGTTGCGCACCGAATTCACGCGGGCTCCGACCTCGTGAAAGTCGAGCGCCTCCGGCGGCAGGCGCGGCAGGTCGGCAATGGCGCAGCCCCCCAGCCATTCTGGCAGGGACGCGGGCGCGATCATCAGCGGCATCCGGTCATGGATCCCGGCCAGCGGCCCCCGGGCGGCTTCGGTCAGGATGGCGCAGGTCAGGCCCTGGAAATCCGGCAGCCGCACCTCGGACCACAGCCCCGCCATCAGCAGCGCGGGGGCATTGCCGGCGGGATGGATGTAATGCGGGTGCTTGCCGTCGGCACGCACCTGCCATTCGTAATAGCCGCTGGCAAGCACGACACAGCGCCGCCGTCGCAGGGCATCGCGGTAGGTGGGTCTGGTCGCCGCCTCTTCGGATCGGGCATTGAGCGTGCTTGCCTTCCAGTCAGAGAGTGTCCCGCGGTGCCATTCGGGGATGAACCACCAGCGCGCCACCGCCCCCTCCGGCCCGTCGGGGCCTTGCCGGATGATCGGCACATTCCCGGTCGGGGCGAGGTTGTAGCGGCTTTCGATCGGGGTCTCGGGCGCGCGCGACAGCACCAGCCAGTCCCGGAATTCGCGCCAGCTCAGCTCGGCAAGTGTGATGCGTCCGCACATGGGCCCTCCCCCTCGACCGGCAGGATAACCCATCCCGGCGCGGGACAAGAGCCCCGTTCCGTCAGCCGCAATGGCGGCGGGCGTCGAAGTGACCGATCTTTCGCGCCGCCCGGCGGGGCGATTCCCGCCGTCCGGCCCGCGCGGGATCCCGGTCGCGGCGTTTCCGGCCCATCCCCGTCGCAACGATTTCCCGCCCGGGCCACCCTCAGCGGGCAGGTTTTCCGTGCGGCAGCCGCGCCGGGAATGTTGTTCCCTCAACGACTGGAACGACATGCGTTTGTCCTTGTTTTCCGCGATATCTGGCAGAAAAGCGGGAAAACCTACTATGTTGCGGTCAGGCGAATGCAGGGCCGGGCCTGTCGCCACCCACCCGATCCTCCGGCGCCACTCATGGATTTCAGGAGACCCAGACATGTCCAGACTCCCGCTCCGCTCGCTCGAGAATGCCCCGGCCGAGGCCATTTCCGCGCTCGAAACCGCCCAGAGCAACATCGGCTTCGTGCCAAACCTGCTGCGGGTGCTGGCCAATGCGCCGGTGGTTCTTGAATCCTATCAGACGCTCGGTGCGCTGAATGCACGCGCCGGTCTGGATCTGGCCGCGCGCGAGGCGGTGCAGTTGACGGCGGCCGTGCAGAACGATTGCGGCTTTTGCGTCGCTGGCCATACTCTGGTCGCAACGCACCGGGCCGGGCTGGAGCCGGGGGTGATTTCGGCCCTGCGCGACAGCGGGACGGTGCCCGACGCGCGCCTTGATGCCGTCGCGCGCTTTACCGAATCGGTGATCGCCACGCGCGGGGCGGTCAGCGACGCGGAACTGGCCTCGTTCAAGGCCGCGGGCTTTGACGATGCGGCCGCGCTCGAGGTGGTGCTCGGGGTCAGCCTGGCGACTCTGTGCAATTTTGCCAACAACCTCGCCCGGCCCGACCTGAATCCGCAACTGGCGCCCTATGCATGGGGAAGGACGGCGGTTTCCGTCGCGGCCGAATGACTCTCGACCTCGCCGTTGAGCCGGCGCTTGAACCGGCGGCCGACCGGCCTGGCAATCTGCGCGCGTGGCTTGCCGCCTCGGCCGGGGGATCGACCTGGGCGAGATCCCGGCCAGGGGTGCCGCCGCGCCTTGCGCCTGCCGGGCTGAGCCGCGTCGGCATGCCTGCGGCCCTTGCGGACGCAGACCGGCGTTGATCCTGTTGCCGGCGCAGGACGACCCCGGCCTGGCCCGACCCGGGGAAATGCCACGTCCGGGGCTGCGCTCCTCGGGTGCCGCAGCGCTGACGCTGGCCGAGGGTAAGCCTTCGCGGTGGGCCGTCTTATTGGGCTGAGGCTTTCCGTTTGGGAGTGTCTGAAACTCTGTGTATCTGACCGGGCCCATGCGGTTTTCAGATACGGTCAGGCATCGAAACGCCCGGCGAACATTATGGCCAGCTGATTTCGGGCGGCAACCCATTCCCGGACGGC
>JADYZU010000087.1 GCA_020852925.1 Rubellimicrobium sp.
CGGGCCGCGCTGTCTTCGCGGGGGCTGGCCCCGCGTGGTGTGGGCGGTGTTTAGGCCAGCGCGGGGGGCGGCGCAAGGGGGTTTTTGCGGGGCTTGCACAGAATTTTCGACAAGCGCCGGTCATGCCGGATGTCAGGCCGGGGCGGCATCCTCCAGCCGCAGTTGCACCTTGGTCCGCCCGCCCCAATGGTTCAGTTCCAGTCGGCCGGCCAGATGCAGGCGCAGGCCCTTGTGCGCTTCGATCAGCGGGCCGAGGGGGCCGTCGAACGCGCCGAAGGCGATGGCGTCGATCGGCGGGGCGGCCCCATCGGTGAAGCCGCAGCGCAGGTGCGTCTCGCCCATGCGGCGCGTGTGGGTGATCGCCACATCGGCGAAGGCGAAGCGTGGCGCGGGGGCGGACTGGCCGAAGGGCCCGGCCTTCTCGATCTCCTCCAGGAGCGCGGGCGTGGCCGCGGACGGCATCAGAAGCCCGTCGAGCGGCAGGTCGCGCGGGCCTTCCGCCCCGGCACCCTGGCGGGCGAGAAGCTCGGCAAGGCGCGCCATGGCGGCTTCGATCCTGCCCTCCTCGACCGTCAGGCCAGCCGCCATCCGGTGCCCGCCGCCCTTCAGCAAGAGGCCTTCGGCCGCGACGCGCTGCACGGCGGCGCCCAGATCGACGCCGCTGACCGAGCGGGCGGAACCCTTGCCGATGCCATCCTCGATCCCGATGACCACGGCGGGGCGGTGCGTCGCCTCCTTCAGGCGGGCGGCGACGATGCCGACGACGCCGGGATGCCAGCCCTGTCCGGCGGCCCAGACGAGCGGCCCATCGGTGCCGCGGCCTTCGGCCTGGGCAAGGGCGGAATTGCGCACCGCCATCTCGATCTCGCGCCGTTCGGTGTTCAGCAGGTCGAGCCGCCGGGCCAGTGCTTCGGCCTCGCGCATGTCATCCGTCGCCAGAAGCCGCGCGCCAAGGTCGGCGGCGCCGATCCGCCCGCCCGCATTGACGCGCGGCCCGAGAAGGAAGCCAAGGTGGTAGGTGTTGGGCGCCTGGTCCATGCGCGCCACATCGGCCAGCGCGCGCAATCCGGGGCGTTCGCGGCGCGCCAGCACCTTCAGCCCCTGCCGGACGAGCGCGCGGTTGACGCCGGTCAGGGGGGCCACGTCCGCGACCGTGGCCAGCGCCACAAGGTCGAGCATCGCCATCAGGTCGGGGCCCTTGACACCCTCTTCGCGCAGAAGCCGGTTCGCCTCCACCAGCATCAGGAAGACGACCGACGCGGCGCAGAGATGTGCCAGATCGCCGCTTTCGTCCTGGCGGTTGGGGTTCACCACGGCCAGCGCGGGCGGCAGCGTTTCCCCTCCGAGATGGTGGTCGAGGATCACCACATCGGCGCCCTTCGCCGCCGCGACCGGATCGTGGCTGAGCGTGCCGCAATCGACGCAGACGATCAGGTCATGATCCGCCGCCAGGGCCTGCATGGCGGGCACGTTGGGGCCATAGCCCTCGTCGATCCGGTCGGGGATATAAAGCGTGGCGCCGTGATCCATCGCCCTGAGCCAGGTCAGGAGAAGTGCTGCCGACGCGCCGCCATCGACGTCATAGTCGGCAAAGACCGCGATCCGTTCCCGCGCCTTCAGCGCCCTGATAAACCGGGCGGCGGCAGGGGCCATGTCCTTGAGGCTGCGCGGATCGGGCAGAAGGTCGGCAAGCTTCGGGTCCAGAAACCGCGCGGCCTCGGCCGGGGGGACGCCGCGCGCCACCAGAATGCGGGCGAGGGGCAGGGGCAGGCGGGTGTCCTGCACCATGGCCTCGGCCAGCCGGTCGGCGGCGGCGTCGGGGCCGACCCAGCGGCGGCCGGTTGCTGACTGTTCGACGTTGAGAAAGGCGCGCATGGCCCTAGATCGCCCGCGGCGGCGCGAATGGCAAGCATCCGCGGCGATCAGCCCGCTGCGTCGGTCAGGAGGATGGGGTTTGCGTCCGGGTCGGCGAAACGGATACCGTCCGGCCACTGTTCGGCCCGGTGGCCGGCGGCGCGAAGCCGCAGGCCCGCGTCCCGCAGCGCGGCCGCGTCGGGGACCAGGATCACGAAACGCGCCACACCCGGGGCGTCGGGGGACGCTGCGGGAAGATTTTCGCCGCCCCAGGAGTTGAAGGCAACCATGTGGCGGCGCCGTTCGGTTCCGACATCGCAGAAGCTGAAGGCGGGCGCGTTGCCGTGCGGGCGAAAGCCGAGCGTCCGCGCGGAGAAGTCATGGGCGCGCGCCCGGTCGTTCGTGCGGAAATGGATGTGCCCGATGAAGCTGTCGGCGGGCAGGGCATGCCGGTCCGCGCGATCCTCGGACGTTTCCGCCGCCAGCGCATCAAGGTCGAGCGGCTCGATCACCGACAGGATGCGGCCGTCGCTGCGGATCGCCCGGATCGATCCGTCGGCCGCTTCGATGCGTCCCCGGTCTGGCGTGTCGAAGGCGAACTCGATGCCGTTGCCGTCATCGTCGCTGATGTAGAGAGAATCCGACACCGTGTGATCCTGGCCGGAATGTCGTCGCCCCGACGCCCGGATGCGCGCCAGCACGCCGCCGAGCGCGGCCCGCGAGGTGACATGGAGCGCGACATGGAACAGGCCCACGACCGGCCCGGCAGTCGCGGGGCCTGCGCCGCCTGTCAGTTCGATGAGCGTCCGGCCGCCCGCGCCAAGGCTGATCAGGTCTTCGCGCCGGGCAAGGACGGAAAGGCCGGCGATGTCCCTCCAGACCATGAGGGCGGCCTCGGCATCCGCGACCCGCAGGGTGACGGGGCCAAGGCGGGTGGCCGCGGGAAGGGATGTTGCAGACGGTTCCATGACATTGCCTCCCTTGCCGTGGTCGCGCCCGGCCCGGTTTCGGCGTGTCTTACTTCACCGGATTGCGGTAGATCATCCGCCGCACCGATCCGGTCTTCGACCGCATCAGGATCGTTTCGGTGGTGATGAAGCCCGGTTCGCGCTTCACGCCCTGCACGATCGAGCCGTTGGTGACGCCGGTCGCGGCAAAGATCACGTCGGCCCTGACCATCTCGTCGCGCGAGTAGATGCGGTTCAGGTCGGTGATCCCGGCCTTGGCTGCGCGGCCCCTCTCGTCGTCGTTGCGGAAGAGAAGCTTGCCCCAGATCTGCCCGCCCATGCATTTGAGGGCGGAGGCGGCCAGCACGCCTTCGGGTGCGCCGCCCGAGCCCATGTACATGTCGATGCCGGTGGTCTCGGCCTCGGCGCAGTGGATGACGCCCGCCACGTCACCGTCGGTGATCAGCCGGATCGAGGCGCCGGTCGAGCGGACCTCGGCGATCATCGCCTCGTGCCGGGGGCGTTCGAGGATGCAGCAGGTGATGTCCGTGGGCGCGCAGCCCCTGGCCTTGGCCAGCGCCCTGAC
>JADYZU010000088.1 GCA_020852925.1 Rubellimicrobium sp.
GAACTCCTGATCCTGGAGCGGCGGGGCTGACCATGGCCGTGCCCGCCGACGCCGCCCGCTGGATTTCCACCTTCCTTGAGGCGCAGGCGGCGGAACTGAACGCGGCGCGCAACACGCTTCTGGCCTATGGGCGCGACCTGAAGGACGCGGCCGACTGGCTGGACCGGCGCGGCCAGTCCTTCGCCACCGCCAGCCAGAGCCAGATCGAGGATTATCTTGTCGATTGCGATGCGCAGGGGCTGGCGCGCGCCACGCGGGCACGCAGGCTTTCCTCGCTGCGCCAGCTTTTCCGCTTCGCCTATGACGAAGGCTGGCGGCCCGACAATCCCGCCCTGCGCCTGACCGGGCCGGGCCGGGCCGCACGCCTGCCGAAAACGCTTGCGCAGGATCAGGTGGGGGCGCTGCTGTCCGCCGCCGTTGCCGTGGGCAGAAGCGGCGGCGATCGGCTGCGCAACCTTTGCCTTCTGGAGCTGCTCTATGCGACCGGGATGCGGGTCAGCGAACTGGTCGGCCTGCCGGTGCAGGCGGCGCGCGGCGATCCGGCAATGCTGCTGGTGCGCGGCAAGGGGGACAAGGAACGGCTGGTGCCGCTGTCGCGCCCTGCCCGCGCCGCGCTTGCCGCCTGGCTCGCCCACCGCGACCGGGCAGAGGAGGAAGCGCGTCTGGCGCGGCGGGTTACGCCCTCGCGGTTCCTGTTTCCGGCGGGCGGGGCCGAGGGGCATTTGTCGCGGCAGATCGCCCACCGCATATTGAAGTCGATCGCGGTTCAGGCGGGTGTCGATCCCGCCGCCGTCACCCCCCACCGGCTGCGGCATGCCTTTGCCACGCACCTGCTGCAAGGCGGCGCCGACCTGCGCAGCATCCAGACGCTGCTTGGCCATGCCGACATCGCGACAACCGAAATCTACACGCATGTGCTCGACGGCCACCTGCGCGATCTCGTGCTCGATCATCACCCTCTGGCAAAAACCGCCATCCCTTCGCGCCGCAGGACCGGCGGCGACTGACGGTCAGGTTGCGCCCAGCCGCTTGGCCAGTCGCGGCAGGCGCGCGCGCTTCAGAAGCCCGCGCAGGGGCTGGGGCTGGCCGGACAGGCGCTCCGCCTCGGCGCGCACCGCCTCGCAGACAGCACGGATTGCCGCTTCGTCGCGGCCGCAGAGCGCCATCAGGAACTGGTCGGGATCAAGCCGCGTCAGGCCTTCCTCGGCCAGTGTATGGCGCGGGAAGTCGGCGGCGTTGAAGGTCACGATCAGGTCGGCATTTCCCGCAATCGCCGCCGCCAGAACATGCACATCGTTCGGGTCGGGCAGCCAGAGCCGCGCCATCAGCGCCGGGGGCAAGGCCACCGCCGCAGCCGGAAATGCCACCCTCAGGCCCACGATCTCGCCACGTGCGATGACCTCGGCCCCCGGCCCGAGCTTCACCGTCGCCCGCGCCCATTCTTCAAGGATACGGTCCGACCAGAGCGGCCGGTAAAGCCCGGCTTTCGCCGCCCCGATCAGGATTTCGCGCAGGACCGTCGGGTAAAGGACATTGGCGTCGAGAAGCGCCCTCCTCCATCCAGCCGGAAGAAGAGCGCTTTCAGATAGCCGCTTTCGGCCAGTTGCGGCAACATCGGATGGTCAGCACCCGCGTGACCGGTGTTCAGAAGCTGCCCGCGTCGCCCGCCGCGCCCGATCCCGCGCGCCGAGGCGTTGCGGAACTGCGCAAGATCCGCCGCGTGTGAGCAGGAACAAAGCCCCAGATACCCGCCGGGCGCGACAAGGGCCGAGGCAAGCCTTGCCACCCGCTCATAGGCGCGCAACCCCGCCTCCAGCGCCGGTTTGGCGGGGGCAAAGGCCGGCGGGTCGCAGACCACCAGATCGAACAGCGCGCCCTCCTCGGCCAGTGCCTCCATCACCGCGAAGGCATCGCCCTGCCGGGTTGCGAACCGCGCCCCGAAACCGGACGCTTCGGCCCCCGCCGTGGCAAGGCTCAGCGCAGGGGCGGAACTGTCCACCGCCAGCGCGCTTGCGGCGCCACCAGCCAGCGCCGCCAGCGCGAAGCCGCCGACATGGGAAAAGACATCGAGCATCCGTGCGCCCCGCGCCAGCCGTCCGGCAAAGGCATGGTTGTCGCGCTGGTCATAGAAAAGGCCGGTCTTCTGCCCGCCCATCACATCGGCCTTGTAGATCGCGCCGTTCATCGGCACGTCGAGCGGCCCCGCCACCGCGCCCTTCACCAGCACCGTCTCCTCGGGCAATCCTTCGAGCCCGCGCGCCCGCCCGCTGCCGTTCTTCACGATCCGGGTCACGCCGGTGACCAGTTCCAGCGCGGCGGTCAGGTCGGGCAGGTGCGCCTCGGCCCAGGCGGCGTTGGGCTGGATCACCGCGAGGTCGCCGAAGCGGTCGATGATGATGCCGGCAAGGCCGTCCGCCTCGGCATGGACCAGCCGGTAGAAGGGCGCGTCGTAAAGCCGCTCGCGCAGGGCCAGTGCGCGCGCGAGCCGCTCCGCGAACCAGTCGGGGCCGATCACCGCGCCCGCGTCGCGGTCCAGCATCCGCGCGATGATTTTCGACCGGGGATTGACCGTCACCAGCCCCAGCACCCGCCGCTCGGCATCTTCCAGCTGGGCCAGCGCGCCGGGAGGCAGGGCCATTGTGCGCCGATCCGTCACCAGTTCATCGGCATAGATCCAGGGAAAGCCGTGCCGGATGGCGCGGGCCTCGGCCTTGGGGCGCAGGCGCACGATGGGAAGGGTCGCAGGTTCGGTCATGGCAGGCTCCGCTGTTGCGCATCACCTCTAGTCGGTCGGGCGACCTTGCGAAAGGGGGCGCCGCCTGCCATCCTGCCGGATGCAGTTGCTGCCCGGGGCTGTTGTTAGCGCTAACGAAACGTGCTATGGCCCCCGCACCAAGGAGCCGCACCCGATGACTGTCCAGAAATCCATCGCCGCCGTCACCAACCGCATCCGCGAAAGATCACAGGCCACGCGCGACGCCTATCTCGGGCGGATCGCGAAAGCCGCGTCGGACGGGCCGGCGCGGGCGCATCTGTCTTGCGGAAACCAGGCCCATGCCTATGCGGCGATGGGCGGAGACAAGGTGGCACTGGTCGGCGCCCGCGCCCCGAACATCGGCATCGTCACCGCATACAACGACATGCTGTCGGCACACCAGCCCTATGAGCAATACCCCGACCTGATCCGCCGCACCGCCCGCGCCGTGGGCGCCACCGCACAGGTCGCAGGTGGTGTGCCATCGATGTGCGACGGCGTCACGCAAGGACAGGCGGGGAGGGAGCTTTCGCTTTTCTCGCGCGACGTGATCGCCCTTTCGGCGGGGGTGGCGCTGTCGCACAACACCTTCGACGCGGCGCTTTTCCTTGGCATCTGCGACAAGATCGTGCCCGGCCTCGTGATCGCGGCGGCAAGCTTTGGCCATCTGCCCGCTGTTTTCCTGCCCTCCGGCCCGATGACGACCGGCCTGCCCAATGATGAAAAGTCCAAGGTCCGCCAGAGGTTCGCCACCGGCGACGCCGGGCGCGACGAGCTGATGGCGGCCGAGATGGCCAGCTACCACGGCCCGGGCACCTGTACCTTCTACGGCACGGCCAACACCAACCAGATGCTGATGGAGTTCATGGGCCTGCATCTGCCCGGTGCCAGTTTCGTCACCCCCGGCACGCCGTTGCGCGAGGCGCTGACCATCGCCGGGATCGAGCGCGCGGCCGCGATAACCGCCCTTGGCAACGACGATCGGCCGGCGGGCCGCATCCTTGACGAGAAGGCCTTCGTCAACGGGATCGTCGGCCTGATGGCCACGGGCGGCTCGACGAACCTTGTCCTGCACCTGCCGGCGATGGCGCGGGCGGCGGGCATCCTTCTTGACCTGCAGGATTTCGCCGATCTTTCGGCCGTGGTGCCGCTGATGGCCAAGATCTATCCCAATGGCCTTGCCGACGTGAACCATTTCCATGCGGCGGGCGGGCTTGGCTTCATGATCGGCCAGCTTCTTGATGCGGGGCTGCTGCACGAGGATGTCGCGACCGTCGCGGGCGATGGCCTGTCGCGTTACCGGCAGGAGCCGAAGC
>JADYZU010000089.1 GCA_020852925.1 Rubellimicrobium sp.
CGCTATTCCGATCTGGCGCGCGACGGGGTGCTCCTGCCCTGGGCCGGGGCACAGATCGAGGGAATTTGCGATCAGGGCGCCTGAAGTGCGGCGATGTAATCGGCCAGCGCCAGAAGATCGGCCGGCACCGGAATGCCGTTGCCCGCGCCATCCTCGACGATGACGGTCGGGCCCAGATCGCCCGCGCCGAATTCGGGCATGACCTGCGCGCCGTGCTGGCCGCGCGAATAGCCGTCGATGGTCGACATCACCCGGTCGCGCGGAAAGGTGCCGCCGTTGCGCGCCGCGATCCCGGTCAGGTCCGGCGGCGCCACCGGCAGGCCCGCGGCCGCCGGCCCCGCGCCGCGCGCGTCGGCGCCGTGGCAGGAGGCGCAGTTGTCGGCAAACAGGGACCGGCCGTCGGGCTGACCGGATTCGACGCAGGCGGCAAGCAGGATGCCGGCCAGGGCAAGAAGGGGAAGGGCGCGAATCATCGGATCCTCTCGGGGCTGCGCATCAGTCTTGCGCGGGGCGGGGGGCAGGTCCAGCGGATCGCACATCGCCCGGCGCGCGCGCAACCGTGCTTTTCGCGAAAAGCACGGATCCGCGTTTTTCGCGAAAAACGCCTTTCCGTTGCCCGGTCATCGTGCCGCCGGGGACAGCCGGCCCTTGTCGAGGCGCATCACCCGGTCCATGCGCGCGGCGATCTCGGGGTTGTGGGTGGCGATGAGCGCGGCCAGCCCGGTCTCGCGCACCAGCGCCAGCAGCGCGTCGAACACCAGCATGGCGGTCGCAGGATCGAGGTTCCCGGTCGGCTCGTCCGCCAGAAGCACGCGCGGCGCATTGGCCAGCGCCCGGCACAGGGCCACGCGCTGCTGCTGCCCGCCCGAGAGTTCGGCCGGACGATGGCGGGCACGGTCCGCGACCTCGACCCGCGCCAGAAGGTCGCGTGCGCGCGCCTCGGCCGCGCGGCGCGGCGTGCCGTTGGCCAGTTGCGGCAGCACGATGTTCTCTTCGGCGGTGAATTCCGGCAGCAGGTGATGAAACTGGTAGACAAAGCCGATGTCCGAACGCCGCGCGGCGGTGCGCCGGCCATCGCTTGCGCCGGTGAGATCCGCCCCCCCGATCCACACCTGCCCCGCATCCGGCGTGTCGAGCAGCCCCGCGATATGCAGCAGCGTCGATTTCCCCGCCCCTGACGGCGCCACCAGCGCCACCACCTCGCCGGGGGCCAGGACCAGATCAACCCCCCCGAGCACCTGCACCTCGCCGGCACGGCCGCGCATGTAGGTCCTGGCGATCGCGCGCAGCTCGAGGGCGGGTTCACTCATGGCGCAGCGCCTCGACCGGGTTCATGCGCGCGGCGCGGCGCGCGGGCAGGATGGTGATGACCCATGACAGCGACAGCGACAGCGCCACCGATTTCAGCAGATCGGCCAGATGCAGTTCGGCCGGCAGGCGATAGAGGCCGCGGATCGACGGATCCCAGACCCCCCCGCCAGAGAAGTAATTGACAAGGCTGAAGATCGTGTCGATCCACTGGACAAAGGCCACGCCCAGGATCACCCCCGCCACCGTGCCCAGCGTGCCGATTCCCGCCCCGCAGATGAAGAAGATGCGCAGGATCGACCCTTCGCTCAGGCCCATGGTGCGCAGGATGCCGATGTCGCGGCCCTTGTTCTTCACCAGCATCACGAGGCCCGAGACGATGTTCATCGAGGCGATGAGCACGAGGATCGACAGGATGACGAACATCACGTTGTCCTCGACCGTGAGCGCCTGAAGGAACGACCCCGAACTGTCGCGCCAGGTCCAGGCCAGGGCGCGCGGACCGGCGGCCGCCACCAGTGCGGGCACGAGGGCGTCGACCGCATCGGGATCGGCGAGCATCACCTCGATCTCGTCGGCCAGGCCGTCGCGGTTGAAGAAACGCTGCGCCTCGGCCAGCGGCAGATAGGCGCGGGTGCGGTCGATGTCCCAGCGCCCGGCGGTAAAGACATACACCACCTCGAAGGTGGAGGCGCGCGGTGCGGTGCCCATCGGCCCGCGCGCGCCCTGCGGCGAGATGAGCCTTACCCGGTCACCCACCGTGACGCCCAGTTGCCGCGCCACGCCCGAACCGATGGCGATGCCGCGGTCGAACTGCGCCAGATCGCCGATCGCCGTTTCGGGATCGTTGATGCGGGGGATTTCGGCCAGATCGGCGCCGGTAATGCCGAAAATTTCGAGAAAGGTATTGGCGTCGCCCGCATTGGCCAGCACCTGCCCGCGCACCAGCGGCGCGGCCGCGATGACGCCGGGCACCTGCGCCAGACGCGCGGCCATCGGCTGATAATCGGCAATGGTGCGGTCGATCCGGCCGGTGTCCAGCGGTTCGCCCTGCTGGAAGATGGTCACATGGGCATTGGCGCCCAGGATCGTGTCCACGAATTCGCTGCGAAAACCCGACCTGACCGCCAGCGTGGCAATGAGGGCGAACACCGCCAGCGTCACCCCCACAAGGCTGATCCAGGTCATCACGCTCACCCCGCCCTCGGCGCGGCGGGCGCGGACATAGCGCCAGGCGATCAGGAATTCGAAGGCGGCAAAGGGGCGTGGCCGGGTCATGGCACCTTCTAGCCCGTGCCGCCCCCCGAGACCAGCGCCGCCACGATCACGTCGCGCGGCGCGGGTCCGGAGAGCGGGAGGGCGGCGCAGGTCACACCCCGTCGTAGATCTGCGCGATGCGGGTGACGGCGGCTTCGGGGGTCATCTCCTCGCTCTCGCCCGAGCGGCGCGAGGTCAGTTCCACCATGCCGCGCGCCGCGCCCTTGGGGCCCACGGTGATGCGCCAGGGCAGGCCGATCAGGTCCATCGTCGCGAATTTCGCGCCGGCGCGTTCCTCGGTGTCGTCGTAGAGCGGTTCGAACCCGCGTGCCGACAGCGCGCGATATAGCCCCTCGCAGACGGAATCGGTGGCGCCGTCGCCCTGTTTCAGGTTCACGATCCCGACCGGGAAGGGCGTCACCCCCTCGGGCCAGATGATGCCGCGGTCGTCGTGGCTGGCCTCGATGATCGCCCCCAGAAGGCGCGAGACGCCGATGCCGTGGCTGCCCATCTCGACCGGGACCGAGCGGCCGTCGGCGGTCTGGACGGTGGCGCCCATCGCCTCGGAATACTTGGTGCCGAAATAGAAGATCTGGCCGACCTCGATCCCGCGGGCGACCTTGCGGTGCGCGGCCGGCACTTCGGCATCGAACAGCGCCTGATCGTGGGTTTCGTCGGTGCGGGCGTAAAGCGTGGTGAATTCCTCGCAGATGCGGGCCACCTGCGCGCGGTCGTCATAGTCGATCGCGCGGCTGCCCAGTTTCAGCGCCGTCACCCGGTCGTCGAAGAACACCTCGGATTCGCCGGTCTGGGCCAGCACCAGGAATTCGTGGGTATTGTCGCCGCCGATCGGACCCGAGGCCGCGCGCATCGGGATCGCGGTCAGGCCCATGCGTTCGTAGGTGCGCAGGTAGCTGACCATGTGGCGATTGTAGGCATGCAGCGCCGAATCGCGGTCCACGTCGAAATTGTAGCCGTCCTTCATCAGGAACTCGCGCCCGCGCATGACGCCGAAGCGGGGGCGCATCTCGTCGCGGAACTTCCACTGGATGTGGTAGAGCGTGAGCGGCAGGTGCTTGTAGCTGCCGACATGGGCGCGGAAGATGTCGGTGATCATCTCCTCGTTGGTCGGCCCGTAGAGAAGCTCGCGGTCCTGCCGGTCGCGCAGGCGCAGCATCTCGGGGCCGTAGGCGTCGTAGCGGCCCGATTCGCGCCACAGGTCCGCCGGTTGCAGCGTCGGCATCAGCAGCGGGATATGCCCGGCGCGCTGCTGTTCCTCGTGGACGATCTGCTCGATCCGGCGCAGCACGCGCAGGCCAAGCGGCAGCCACGAATAGATCCCCGCCGCCTGCTGCCGGATCATGCCCGCGCGCAGCATGTAGCGGTGCGACACGATCTGCGCCTCGGCCGGGTTCTCTTTCAGGACGGGCAGGAAATAACGGGACAGGCGCATGGAAACCCTCGGATGGCTGTTGCCAAGGGGTCTAGAGGCTCTGCCCCGGTCCCGCAAGCCACCTGCCGGGCGCCTGGGGTCCGCGCCGCCGGTCCCTGCGCCGGGACGCGCCGGTTCAGTCGCGGTCGAGATGCTTTCTCAGGCGCGACGGCCCCGGGGTGCGCTTGTCCTTGAACGGGTTCTTGTCGCCCTGATCGCGCAGGGTCAGGCGGATCGGCGTCCCCTCGAGGTCGAAGGCCGCGCGCAGCCCGTTCACCAGATAGCGCATGTAGCTGTCCGGGAAAGCGTCGGGGTGGTTCGCCATGACGACAAAGGCGGGCGGGCGGGTCTTGACCTGGGTCATGTAGCGCAGCCGCAGCCGCCGGCCCCCCGGCGCGGGCGGGGGATGGGCCTCGGTCATGCCCAGAAGCCAGCGGTTGAGCTGTCCGGTGGACACGCGCCGGTTCCACACCCGGTAGGCGCGCAGCACCGCGTCATGAAGCCGGTCGAGCCCCCGCCCGGTCAACCCCGAGACCGTGACCAGCGGCGCGCCGCGCAACTGCGGCAGCAGACGCTCGAACGCCTCCTTCAGTTCGGCCAGCTTTTCCTGCCGCGCCTCCTCGAGATCCCATTTGTTCACGGCGACGACGACGGCGCGCCCCTCGCGTTCGGCCAGATCGGCGATGCGCAGATCCTGCTGTTCGAACGGAATCGCGGCATCCAGAAGGACCACCACAACCTCGGCAAAGCGCACGGCACGCAACCCGTCGCTGACCGACAGCTTTTCCAGCTTTTCCTGCACCTTGGCCCGCTTGCGCATGCCGGCGGTGTCGAAGATGCGCATGGGCGTGCCCATCCAGTCGGTCGTGACCGAAATGGCGTCGCGGGTGATCCCGGCCTCGGGCCCGGTCAGCAGGCGTTCCTCGCCGATGATAGTGTTGATGAGCGTGGACTTGCCCGCGTTCGGCCGCCCGACCACCGCGATCTGGAGCGGGCGCGCCCGTGTCGGCATCGGGCAGTCGTCCTCGTCCTCCTCGCCCACATCGACATCGGTTTCGGGCAGGCCCTCGTCCGCGGCGAAGGTGGCGTCGCGTTCGGCCAGCACCTCGGCGATCGGGGCGAGTCGGTCATGGAGTTCGTCGAGCCCCTCGCCATGTTCGGCCGACAGGCGCACGGGTTCGCCAAGGCCCAGGCTGAACGCCTCGAGATAGCCGCCTTCGCCGGCGCGACCCTCGGCCTTGTTGGCGGCAAGGATCACATGCGCGTTCTTGCGCCGCAGGATATCCGCGAACACCTGATCCGAGGGCGTGATGCCCGCGCGCGCATCGACGAGGAACAGGCAGACATCGGCCATTTCCACCGCGCGTTCGGTCAGGCGCCGCATCCGGCCCTGAAGGCTGTCGTCGGTCGCCTCTTCGAGGCCGGCGGAATCGATGACGGTGAACCGCAGCGGCCCAAGGCGCGCGGCCCCCTCGCGCAGGTCGCGCGTCACGCCGGGCTGATCGTCGACCAGCGCCAGACGCTTGCCCACGAGGCGGTTGAAGAGCGTGGACTTGCCCACATTGGGCCGCCCGACGATGGCAAGCGTGAAACTCATGGCGCGTCCCCAGGGATCAGGGGCCGGCGATACACGAGTTTTCCCCTAACGGAAAGCCGCAAGCACGCCGTCGCGCAGGAGCACATAGAGCGTCCCCCCCGCCACCACCGGCCCCGAGGCCGCGCCGCCCGGCAGCGCCACATCGCCCAGATGCGCGCCGCTGGCCGGATCGAACTGCCGCAGCACCCCGTCCGACGAGGCGACGATCAGGCGCCCGCCGGCCAGGACCGGGCCGTGGTGGACGTAGCGCTCGGACCGGCGCCTGTCGCGGTCATCGACATAGCCGGGCAGCGGGACGCGCCAGATCGTGCTGCCGTCCGCCAGCGACAGCCGCACCAGTTCGTTCACGTCGTTGACCAGGAACACCGATCCGCCCGCGGCCCAGACCCCGCCCGAGACCCCCTCGGCCACGGTCCAGAGCCGGTCGCCCGACATCAGGTCGAGCGCGGCCATGCGCCCGGCGCCGTTGCCGGCGATCACCGTCCCGTCCACGATCACCGGGCCGCCGGAAATGCCGGTGACCACGGCGCCCCCGGCCTCGCCGGTGCGGGTGCCGGCGATGGTCTGGCTCCAGCGGCGCAGGCCGCCTTGCGGGAACAGGCCCGCCACCTCGCCCGAGGGATAGGGCACCACGGCCATGCCGCCGCCGATCGCCACGCCGCTGCCGCCGCCGGCATAGGCGGCATCGGGCGGGGTGCCGCCGGCCTGCCAGCGGATGCGCCCGGTCGCAACCTCGAGCGCCCAGACCCGCGAATCGCGGCTGACCACATAAAGCAGATCGCCCGACAGCGCCGGCGCCGTTCCGGCGGGCGCGTTCAGATCCTGCCGCCACAGTTCCGCGCCGGTCGCCGCGTCCAGGGCATGGACCCGCCCGTAGCCGGTGGTGACGAAAACGGTGCGCCCGTCGCTGGCAAGGCCGCCGCCGGCCGCATCCTCGCGCGAGTCGGTCGCGGGCGCCACATCCGCCTGCCACAGCACGCCGCCCGCGGGCGACAGCGCGGTGACCAGCGCGCGCGCATCCATGGCAAAGACCCGCCCGCCCGCCACCACCGGCTCGGCGGTGATGCGGGCGCGGCGGCTGTCGCCCTCGCCGATGTCGGTGAAGAACAGCGGCACCAGCGCCGCCCCGAGCGCGGGATGGGCCACCAGATGCCCCGCCGCCCCGCCGCGCTGCGTCCAGTCGGCATTCGCCTGCGCCGCCGGCAGGGACAGCGCGACCGTGCGGTTCGCCTGCGCCACCGGGGCCGAGGCCAAGCCGTCCCGCAGCGGCAGCCGTTCGCCGGGCAGGGGCGCGTCGCGTTCCCCGCAAGAGGCCAGCAGCACCAGCGCGGCAAGGGCGGCGACAGCGCGGCTCATTGCCCGCCGCCCCCGCCCGCCACATCGGCTTCGGCACCGGCACCGGCACCGGTATCGGGCGCCGCATCGGGCGCCGCATCGGGCGCCTCGCCCAGCGCCGCCAGCAGCGCACCCGCGCGCGAACGCAGCCCCTGCGGCGTGGCGGCATCGGCCACGATCGCCTCGAGGGTGGCGCGCGCGCCTGCGGGGTCGCCGGCCTCGATCCGGGCCAGCGCGATCTGTTCCTGGGCCAGCGGCGCAAAGACCGCGCCGGGAATTGCCAGCGGCTGAAGCGCCGCGATGCGGTCCGCGGGCGCCATGGTGCCCGCGCGCAGGATCAGCGCGCGCAGGCTGGCCAGATCGCGGTAAAGCTGCGGCTGGCCCTGATCGGCCGCCAGCGCATCGAGCGCGCCCAGCGCCGCCGTCAGGTCGCCCGCCTCGAGCGCCTGCCCCGCGATCAGGAGCGCGGTCAGCGGCCCGCCGACCCCGGATCCGGCCAGGGCCGCGGCGCGGTCGGCCGCTTCGGGCAGTTCCAGCGCCGCCAGCAGCGCATCGCCCGCCGCCTGCGCCGCCTGCGCGCTGCGCATCTTCTGCCATTCCACCCAGGCCGCGCCCCCGACGATCAGCACGACCGCCACCGCCCCGGCCCAGCCCCAGCGCCGGAACAGGGCAAAGAGCCGGTCGCGGCGGACCTCTTCGGTCACCTCGTCGATGAAGCTGTCGGTCGTGCTCATCTCGCCCCCATCAGGTTGCGCCTTTCCTAGACCGAACCGCCCACCCCTGCCAAGCCCCGGTGCACGGCGGCGCCCTTCAGGCGGCCTCGCCCTCGGCCGCTTCGGCGGCCTGCCGCGCCCAGAGCCGGGCATAGCGCCCCTCGAGCGCGAGCAGATCGTCATGGCTGCCCTGCTCGACGATGCGCCCGTCCTCGAGCACGCAGATCAGGTCGGCCCCCGCCACGGTCGACAGGCGGTGCGCGATCATGATGACGCTGCGCCCCTGCCCCATCTGGTCAAGCTGGGCCTGGATCTCGCGCTCGGTCGCGGTGTCGAGGGCCGAGGTCGCCTCGTCGAGGATGAGGATCGGCGGATCCTTGAGCAGGGTGCGGGCGATGCCCACGCGCTGCTTTTCCCCGCCCGACAGCTTCAGCCCCCGTTCGCCCACCTGCGTGGCATAGCCCTGCGGCAGCGAGGTGATGAAGTCGTGAATGCGCGCGGCGCGGGCGGCGGATTCGATCTCGGCGTCGGTGGCGCCCTCGCGGCCATAGGCGATGTTGTAGCGGATCGTGTCGTTGAACAGGACCGTGTCCTGCGGCACCACCCCGATGGCGGCATGCAGCGAGGTCTGGGTCACGTCGCGCAGATCCTGCCCGTCGATGCTGATGGCGCCGCCGTCCACGTCGTAGAAGCGGAACAGCAACCGGCCGATGGTCGACTTGCCCGCGCCCGAAGGCCCGACAAAGGCCACCGTCTGCCCCGGCTCCACGGTCAGGGTGAGGCCGCGCAGGATCGGCCGTTCCGGATCATAGCCGAAATCCACCCGGTCGAAGGCGATCTCGCCCGCGCCCACCCGCAGCGCCTGCGCGCCGGCGCGGTCGGTCACTTCGGCGGGCTGGCCCAGCAGTTCGAACATCTCGGCCATGTCCACCAGCGCCTGCCGGATGTCGCGATACATGCTGCCAAGAAAGTTCAGCGGCATGGTGATCTGGATCATGTAGGCGTTCACCATGACGAAGTCGCCCACGCTCAGCGTGCCGGCCTCGACCCCGCGCGCGGCCATCACCATGACCACGACGAGGCCCAGCGTGATGATCGCGGACTGGCCCAGGTTCAGGAAGGCCAGCGAGGTATTGGTGCGGTTCGCCGCCACTTCGTAGCCGGCCATGGCGCGGTCATAGCGCGCGGCCTCGCGCGCCTCGGCGTTGAAGTATTTCACAGTCTCGAAGTTCAGCAGGCTGTCCACCGCCTTCTGGTTCGCCTCGGTGTCGCGGTCGTTCATCTCGCGGCGCATGCGCACGCGCCATTCGGTGACGATGAAGGTGAAGACGACATAGACCGCGATCGTGGCGACCACGACCAGCATGTAGGTGATGTCGAGCAGCCACCACAGCACCGCCGCGGTGAGCACGAGTTCGAGGATCAGCGGCCCGAGGCTGAACAGCAGGATGCGCAGCAGGAAATCGACGCCCTTCACCCCGCGCTCGATGATGCGCGACAGGCCGCCGGTCTTGCGCGTGATGTGATAGCGCAGCGACAGGCGGTGGATATGCTCGAAGGTCTGAAGCGCGATGCGCCGCAGGGCCCGCTGCCCCACCGCTGAAAACACCGCGTCACGGCCCTGCGCGAAGGCCACCGACATCAGCCGCGCGACACCATAGGCCACCGTCAGCCCGACCGCCCCGGTCGGCAGCAGGGTGCCGGGATCGTCCGGCGTGCCGGCCAGCGCATCGACCGCCCATTTGTAGAGCACCGGCGTGACGATGGCGACCAGCTTGCTCAGCAGGAGCAGCACCAGCGCCGTGACCACGCGCAGCTTCACCCCGGGCTCGCCCTCGGGCCACAGATAGGGCACGACCGAACGGATGGTGCCGGGGCCGCGGCCCTTCAGGCTGTCGGGCACGGTGGAATCGGCAGCGGCTGGGCGGCGCATGGTTCGGTCCTGTTCTGGGTCGAAGGCCCAGATAGGCACGGGCCGGCCAAAAGACCAGAGGGCGCCGGTCGAGCCGTTCCCGTCAGGCCGGCGCAGGCGGGGGGGCGCTGCCCCCCCGGGCCCTGCGGGCCTCCCCCCCGGGATAATTGGGGACAGATGAAGGGTGAGCGTCACGAGCGGGTCATCTTGCGGGTGAGCTCGACGCACCTGAGATAGTCGGCACGAGCTTTCAGGAGAGGGTGCCAATGAGCTTCGATGGGCCGAAGAGTACAGATAATGCCATGCATCAA
>JADYZU010000090.1 GCA_020852925.1 Rubellimicrobium sp.
ATCTCGTGCAGCATCTGCCGCCCGGTGCGCACCAGCTTGTTGATCGTCTCGATCATGTGCACGGGGATGCGGATGGTGCGGGCCTGATCGGCGATGCTGCGGGTGATCGCCTGGCGGATCCACCAGGTCGCATAGGTGCTGAACTTGTAGCCGCGGCGGTATTCGAACTTGTCCACCGCCTTCATGAGGCCGATATTGCCTTCCTGGATCAGGTCGAGGAACTGCAACCCGCGGTTCGTGTATTTCTTGGCGATGGAAATCACGAGGCGCAGGTTGGCCTCGACCATTTCCTTCTTGGCCTGACGGGCCTCCTTCTCGCCCTTCTGGACCTGGGCGACGATGCGGCGGAATTCGGAGATGTCGACCCCGACATACTGGCCGACCTGCGCCATTTCGTTGCGCAACTCCTCGATCTTGTCGCGCGAGCGTTCGATGAACGCGGCCCAGGCCCGCCCCGGCCGCGCCGCCATCCGGTCAAGCCAGGTCGGGTCGAGTTCGGCGCCCTTGTATTCGTCGATGAATTCGCGCCGGTTGATGCGCGCCTGATCGGCCAGCTTCACCATGCTCGAGTCGATCGCCATGATGCGCCGGTTGATGCCGTAAAGCTGGTCGATCAGCGCTTCGATGCGGTTGTTGTGCAGATGGAGCGAGTTCACCAGCACCACGATTTCCGAACGCAGCTTCTGATAGATTTCCTCGTCCTGCCTCGAGAACGTGCCGTCCTCGTTGAGCGTGGCGCTCATGCGCGCGTCCTGCATTTCCGAGAGGCGGGCGAAGTCCTCGGCGATGCGGGCGAGGGTCTCGAGGACGCGCGGCTTCAGCGCGTTCTCCATCGCCGCCAGCGACATGTTGGACTGCTCGTCGTCCTCGTCGTCGTCCTCGCGCAGGATCGGGTTGCCGTCGGCGTCGAGTTCGGGATCCTGGCTGCGGTCGCGCGCGACCGGGGCGCCGGCGGCGTCGACCAGCGGCTCTTCGCCGTCCTCGTCGCCCAACTGGGTGCCGAAGGTCGCCTCGAGGTCGATCACGTCGCGCAGCAGGATGTCCTCGGACAGGAGTTCGTCGCGCCAGATGGTGATCGCCTGGAAGGTCAGGGGCGATTCGCACAGCCCCGCGATCATGGTGTTGCGCCCGGCCTCGATCCGCTTGGCGATGGCGATCTCGCCTTCGCGGCTCAGCAGTTCGACCGACCCCATCTCGCGCAGATACATGCGCACCGGATCGTCGGTGCGGTCGAGCTTTTCGGTCTCGGCCCCGGCCAGCGCGACATCGCGGGTGCCGCCGCCGACCGCGACCAGATCGCGCGCCCCGGCGGCGCGGTTCTCTTCGGGCTCCTCGCCCTCTTCCTCTTCGGTGACCTGGATGCCCATTTCCGAGAGCATGGACATCACGTCCTCGATCTGGTCCGAGCTGACCTGATCGGGGGGCAGGACCGCGTTGAGCTGGTCATAGGTGATGTAGCCGCGTTCGCGGGCATCGGCGATCATCCGCTTGACCGCGGACTGGCTCACATCAAGCGAGATGTCGGCCTCGCCCTCGTCGCTCGGCTGATCGTCGGTATCCTTGGCGGCCATGGGCTCTCCTCGTTGGATCGTCGGGCGGCTGGCGCCGGACGGCAAGGGCGGGGATCCGCGGGGATCCGGTTCCTTGATCCGTCCGGGCCGGTCCCGAACCGGGCGGGTCGTGTGTCCCGGGGCGAATCGGTGATTCGCCTGCGGGAGATCGGGGCGAATCAACCTGCAACCGGGGCGATTCGCAATCCTCGGGCGGGTGATTCTTTGGCGTCGTGGCCGCTCAGCCCCCGCCCTTGCGGCCAAAGTCGATCTGGCCCAGCAACCGGTCGAGGGCGTGGCGCTCCTCGCGGTCGATGGCAAGGCCGTTCGGCGCGACATGGACCTCGCGCGCATCCTCGCTCTCGCGCGGGCGGGTCACGTCGATCCCGGCGGCGGCCTCGGACAGGCGGCGGGTCAGCCATTCGTCGGCCAGCCCGTCGATATCCGCCATCGCCTCCTCGATCGCGCTGGCATGGCTGCGCCGCGCGCGCAGCTTGGCGAATTCCTCGGCCAGAGTCTGCCGGGCAAGCCCGTCGTCGCCCGGCCGGGCCACGGCCGGACACAGGATCACATGGCGTTCGGCAAGGAGCCGGTCAAGGGCCGCCCCCCCGATCCGTGCGGCGATCGCGGCGCGCAGGTCGCCCCCCGCCAAGGCCCCTTGCGGCCCGGCCCCCGCATCCGGCAGCGATTCCAGCGCGGGGATCAGCGCATCGCGGATCGCGCCATGGCCCTCCCCGTGGCACTCCATCGCCTCGATCTCGTGCGCGAAGTCGGCAATGACCCGCGGGTTCGCGATCAGCGTGGCCAGGATCGCGGCCTCGCGCAATTCGTCCTCGATCCCCGCGGCGCCCGCCAGCCGCGACCCCCGCGCCGCGGCTGGCGGGGCAGCCAGCGGCGGCGCCCCGCGTGCGCCCCGGCGCGGCCTGCGCCCGCTGCGGAACAGTTCCCAGCGCAGCGCGCGGATTTCCTCGCCGTAATGGGCGCGGATCGAGGCATCGCCGATGCGCGCCAGCGTGGCACGCAGGCTCTTGTCGAGCGCGGCCTTGCGTTCGGGGCTGTCGAGGACGCGGCCCTCGGTCTCGCGCCGCCACAGGAGGCGCACCATCGGCTCGGCCGCGTCGATCACCGCGCGCATCGCGCCCGGGCCCTGCGCACGGATCAGGTCGTCCGGGTCCATCCCCCCCGGCAGCAGGGCAAAGCGCAGCCCCTTGCCCGCCTCGAGCAACGGCAGCGCAAGGTCGATCACCCGATGCGCCGCGCGCAACCCGGCCGTGTCGCCGTCGAGCGCGATCACCGGTTCGTCCGCGATGCGCCACATGAGCGCAAGCTGCTCGGCCGTCACCGCCGTGCCCAGCGGCGCCACCGCAGCCAGGCCCGCCCCGGCCAGCGCGATCACGTCCATGTAGCCCTCGGCCACCACCAGCGGCCCGCCGCGGCCCGCCGCCTCGCGCGCGGGGGCAAGGTTGAAGAGAGTGCGGCCCTTGTCGAAGAGGATCGTCTCGGGGCCGTTGAGGTATTTCGCCCGCGCCCCCGGATCGAGCGCGCGCCCCCCCAGCGAGATCGCCCGCCCGCGCCCGTCGCGGATGGCAAAGGTGATGCGGCCGCGAAACCGGTCATAGGGGGCGCCGCCGCCCTCGGGCTCGGCCACCATGCCGGTGGCGACCAGATCGGCCAGGGCCACCCCGCGCGCGGTCATGTGCCGCACGAGCGCGCCCCGGTCATCGGGGGCATAGCCCAGATGCCAGCGCGCGCAGGTCTCGTCGTCAAGGCCGCGCCGCGCCAGATAGGCCCGCGCCTCGCGCGCGGCGGCGGTGCGCAACTGAAGGCGGTAGAAGGCGACCACCTCCTCCATGATCCCCGACAGGACGGAACGCCGGTCCGCCACCGCCGCCGCGCGCGGATCGCGTTCGGGCATCGCCATCCCGGCCTCGCGGGCAAGGATCTCGACCGCCTCCATGAAGCCCACGTTCTCGGTCTCGCGCACGAAGGTCAGGGCATCGCCCTTGGCGTGGCAGCCGAAGCAATAGTAATAGCCCTTGCGGTCGTCGACGTGGAACGAGGCGCTCTTCTCCTGATGGAACGGACAGGGTGCCCACCAGTCGCTCTTGCCCTGGTTCGACTTGCGCATGTCCCAGACGACCTTGCGCCCGACCACCCGCGCCAGCGACAGGCGCGCGCGCAATTCGTCGAGGAAGGCGGGGGGCAGACTCATGCGCCGACTATCGCCCGCAGCGCGCCCGCCCGCAAGCAAACGGAGCGCGCTGCGCGCGCATTCCCTTTCTCTCGGCATTGCCTGCGCAATGCCTCGGGCGGCCTCCGGCGGGGGTATTTCAGACAAAGGTGAATGGGGCCCCCTTCATCTTTGCCTGAAATACCCCGGGGGAGTCCCGCAGGGACGGGGGCGGAGCCCCCTGCGACGCGGGCCGCGGACCGGCGGCTCAGTCCCCCGGGCCGCGGCGGGCGGCAAAGAAGCGGCGCAGCAGGTCGGACGCGGCCGGGGCCGCGATCTCGTCATAGACCTCGGGGGCATGGTGGCACTGGGGATGGGCGAAGACCCGCGCGCCATGGGCGACGCCGCCGGACTTCGGATCGGGGGCGCCGTAATAGAGCCGGGCGATGCGCGCCTGCGCGATCGCCGCGGCGCACATCGCGCAGGGCTCGAGCGTCACATGCAGGTCATGGCCCGGCAGCCGCTCGCTTCCGGCAAGGGCGCAGGCAGCCCGCAGCGCGAGGATTTCGGCATGCGCGGTCGGGTCGTGCAATTCGCGCACGCGGTTGCCGGCCCGGGCGATCACGCGCCCGTCGGGCGCCACCACCACCGCGCCCACCGGCACCTCGCCGCGCAAGGCGGAGGCGCGCGCCTCGTCGAGGGCGATGTCCATGTGTCCGCGGCTTTTCATCGGCGCATCTCGCCTGCTTCACTTCATTCTGGCAAGAGGGGCCGGGGCAGGATATGGGGCGTCCATGAGCACCGATGACACCAATGACGTCTTTCCCGGCGACCGGATCGCCAAGGTCCTGTCGCGCGCCGGGGTGGCCTCGCGCCGCGATGCCGAGCGCATGATCGCCGAGGGGCGGGTGGGGGTGAACGGCCATCTGATCACCTCGCCCGCGCTGAATGTCGGCCCGGGGGACCGCATCTCGGTCGACGGGACCGACATCGGCCCGCCCGAACCGGTGCGCCTGTGGCTCTATCACAAGCCCGCCGGGGTCGTGACCACGGCGAAGGACGAGGAGGGGCGGCCCACGGTCTTTGACAACCTGCCCGAGGGGATGCCCTATGTCATGCCGGTCGGGCGGCTTGACCTCACGTCCGAGGGGCTCTTGCTGCTGACCAACGACGGCGAGATCAAGCGGCGGCTGGAACTGCCCTCGACCGGGTGGCTGCGGCGCTACCGCGTGCGCGTGAACGGCGAGGTCGAGGAAAGCCTTCTGGCCGCGCTGCGGGCCGGGGTCACGGTGGACGGGGTCGTCTATCAGCCGATGGAAGTGCAGTTCGACCGTCAGCAGGGCGCCAATGCCTGGCTGACCGTCGGCCTGCGCGAGGGGCGCAACCGCGAGATCCGCCGGGTGATGGAACATCTGGGAGTGCAGGTGAACCGCCTCCTGCGGCTGAGTTACGGGCCGTTCCAGTTGGGCGCGCTCGAACCCGGCGCGGTCGAGGAGGTGCGCCAGCGCGTGGTGCGCGACCAGTTGGGCCTGGGCGCCCCCGAAGAGGTGCCCGCGCCGCGCCGGAGCGCGCGCAAGTCCGATCGCCCGATGCTGTCCACGGGGGCGACGCCGCCTGCGCCCGCGCGGGGCAAGGCCCCGATCGTCGAGCGCCGGCCCCTGCGCCGCGAGGCCGGGGAAGAGGCCGGAAACGCGGCCGGGACAGGCGCCGCGCGGCCGGCGCGCAAGCCGCGCCCCGCTGCCGGCGACAGGACCTCTGCCCGCCCTGCGCGCCGCGTCTCCGGGCACGGCGACGCGCCCGCGCGTCCTGACCGGCGGACCGAGGGCGGCAGCCGGCCTCCGAGGCCCCCGCGCGCGCGCGCGTCCTTCGGGAGCGGGGCCCGCGACGGCACGGCCGCGCCGCGGTTGCGCCGCGACGGGGACGAGGGCACGCCTGCCCCGCGCAGCGGGGGGCGTGACGGGGGCCAGCGTGACGGGGGCCAGCGAGACGGGATGCGGGCCGGTGGCCCGGCGCCCTATCGCGGCCGTTCGGGCGAAGCGGCTGCGGACGGACGGGCGCCGGCGCGCCGGGGTCCGCCCACCGGCCGGACCGCAGAGCGAACCGGAGAGCGGGCCCGCACCGGCGATGGCGACCATGCCCGCAAGCGGCCGCCGCGCCGTGACCGCGGCGCGACCGGGGATTTCGCCCCGAGGCACAGCGGCCCTGCGCCCCGCAGCGACAGGCCGCAGGGTGACAGGCCGCAGGGTGATCGCCCGAGGGGCGAGCGGCCCTGGGCAGACCGTTCCCAAGGGGATCGTCCCCGGAGTGATCGTCCCCGGAGCGAGCGGCCTCAGGGAGAGCGGCCTCAGGGCGAGCGGCCCCGGACTGACAGGCCCTGGGGCGAAAGATCCCCGGGTGACAAGGCCCGCAGCGACCGGCCCAGAAGCGACCGGCCTGAAGGCGACCGGCCCCGCAGCGACCGGGCGCAGGGGGACAGGCCCTTTGGCGACAGGCCCTTTGGCGACAGGCCCTGGGGAGACCGGCCGCGAGGGGATCGCCCGCCTTCGGGTGGGGCCCGCAGCGGGCCGCCGCGGGGGGATCATCCGCGCAGCGGCGGGCCGCGTGCCGATCACCGTTCCGACCGTCCGGGCGACCGTTCCGGCGGGGGCAAGCCCCGGGGCGGCCCGCCGCGCAAGGGGCCGCCGCGCAAGGGCCCTCCCCGCGGCTAGAGCGCATCGCGGGCCGCCGGCAAGGCGCCCCGCCCTGCCCCTCATCCGCCCCGTCCCACATCCGCCCCGCGCCCCGTCCGCCCCCGTCCCGTCCGTCCCCCGTCCCGTCCCCGGGATGCGGCGGGTGGAAAACTCCCCCTTGTCAGCCCCTCGCAACCGGCGGGGCGAATGCCTATTGTCGTGCTGATGCGGTTTGCGGGATGATGGCATGGCGCGGCTGATTGTCGGACTGGTTCTGTTCGCGGCGGTGGTCATGGCCGTCTCGGCGATCCTGCGCCTTGTCTCGTCGGTGGCGGCCCTGCCCGGACGCTGCCGTGACACGACGGGGACCGGAACCGCGAAGGAGGATGTGATGCCGGCGATATTGCGCAATCTGTCCTACGGGCTGCTTCTGGCCCTCATGGTCGGCATTTCCACCGGCTGGCTGGGTGGGCTCTGAATGGCCGAGCGGTTCGGAGGGGCGCATTCGCCCGACAATTCCCGCCCCGGCGCCGATCCGGTCCGGCAGGCCGTGGCCGAGGACCGGCGCGTCGATGCCGCGGGGGCGCGGTCGAACCTGCTGTTCGTGCCGGCGGCGCTGGTGGCGATCCTGTCGCTGAACGACGGGGCCGCGGGCCTGGTGCGCGGGCTGGTGGCCGGGGCGGCGATGGCGCTGGGCGCCTGGCTCACGCGGGAGGGGCTGCGCGCGCATGCCGCCTGGGATGCGCGCCCGATCGCGCGGCGCCCGGCCTTTCCGCGCAAGATCGCGGGCGGGGTGATGATCGGCCTCGGGGTCGGGATCGCCGCGCTGGCGAACACGCCGCCGTGGGGGGCGGTCCTTTACGGCGCGGTGGCCCTGGCGCTGCATCTGGCGGCCTTCGGCCCCGATCCCCTGCGCGACAAGCGCGTCGGCGGGGTTGACGAATTCCAGGCCGACCGGGTGGCGCGCGTGGTCGATGAGGCCGAGGAATACCTGGCGGCGATGAAACAGGCGGTCGCGCGCCTGTCGGACCGTGCGCTCGAGGGGCGGGTCGCCACCTTCCAGGCGCTGGCGCGGCAGATGATCCGCCAGGTCGAGACCGATCCGCAGGGGCTGGCCGAGGCCAAGAAATACCTGATCGTCTATCTGATGGGCGCGCGCGACGCGACCTTGCGCTTTGCCGATGTCCATGCCCGGGGCCGCGATCCGCAGGCGCGCGCCGACTACGAGGCGCTGCTGACCGATCTGGAGACGAATTTCGCGGCCCGCACGCAGCGCCTTCTCGAAGGCGGGCGCGAGGCCATGGATATCGAGATCAAGGTGCTGCGCGACCGGCTGGCGCGCGAAGGCGTCCGTCCGCAGTGATCGGGCCGGTTGAAGAGCGTATTTTCTAGGGGAGTGATCCGAGATGACCGACATTCGCACAGAGGCCGGTGCCGCGCTGGCCGAGGCCGAAAGGGTGACGCAGGCGATCCTGCCCGAACCCGTGGCCGAGGTGGTGCCGCTCGAGGCGGCCGCCCCGGAGAAATCCGCGGAAATCCGGCGGCGCATGGACGAGATCGACCTGACGAACACCGGCTCGATCGTGGCCTTCGGCGGGCGGGCGCAGGCCGAACTCCAGTCGATCAGCCGCGCCATGCTCGAGGGGGTGCGCAACAAGGACGTGGGCCCGGCCGGCGACAGCCTGCGCCAGATGGTGACGGCGATCCGCGGCTTCTCGACCGAGGAACTCGACGTGCGGCGCGAACGGTCGTTCTTTGACCGCCTGCTGGGCCGCGCGGCGCCGGTGGCCCGCTTCGCCGCGCGCTTCGAAGAGGTGCAGACCCAGATCGACCAGATCGAGACCGACCTGCTCAAGCATGAGCAGGTGTTGCTGCGCGACATCGAATCGCTTGACCGGCTTTATGGCAAGACCCTCGACTTCTACGACGAACTCGCGCTCTACATCGCCGCGGGCGGGGCCAGGCTGAACGAGATCGACACCGCCACCATCCCCGCCAAGGAGGCCGAGGTCGCCGCCGCGCCCGAGGAGCAGGGCGTGATGAAGGCGCAGGAATTGCGCGACCTGCGCAGCGCGCGCGACGATCTCGAGCGGCGGGTGCATGACCTGAAGCTGACCCGCCAGGTGACGATGCAGTCGCTGCCCTCGATCCGGCTGGTGCAGGAAAACGACAAGTCGCTGGTGACCAAGATCAATTCCACCCTCGTCAACACCGTGCCCCTGTGGGAGACGCAACTGGCGCAGGCGGTGACGATCCAGCATTCGGCCGAGGCCGCCCGTTCGGTGCGCGAGGCCAACGACCTGACCAACGAACTGCTCAAGGCCAATGCCGAGAACCTGCGCGACGCCAACCGCACCGTGCGCGAGGAGATGGAGCGGGGCGTGTTCGACATCGAGGCCGTGAAGGCCGCGAACGAGAATCTCATTGCCACGATCAACGAAAGCCTCCAGATCGCCGACGAGGGCAAGACCCGGCGCGCGCAGGCCGAGGCCGATCTGCAGAAGATGGAACAGGATCTGAAAGAGACGCTTGCCGCCGCCAAGGCGCGGGCGACAGGATTGGGCGAAGGCGTGGGCGGCGCGACAGGCGGCAGCTGAACGGAAATGGTCGGGCGGGCACGGACCCGCCTGCCGGAAAGGCGGGACGTGAGGGGGACGACGGGCGGAAGGGGTGCACTCGGGATCGGGGGCGGGGGCGGGCGGTTTCCCGGCGCAGCCCTCGGGCTTGTGCTGCTGGCGGGTTGCATGGCCGCGCCCCTCCCCGAAACCGCCCCCGCCCCCGCCGGGCCGCCCGACGCCGCCGCCGAGGCAGCGGCCGGCGCGGTCCCGCCCGCCACGGCGCCACGCTCGGACTACAGCCTTGCCCTGTCGCAATATTACCAGCGGCTCCAGAACGGGTTGCTGGCGCAGGGGATGCTGCGGGGGGATGGCGGATCGGCCGACACGCCCTTTACCGATGCGATGCTGGCGCGCGACTTCGTGCGCATCGCGCTGTTCGACGAATATGCGGACAGCGGCAGCGCCCTTGTCCCGGACATGCGGCTGGCGCGGCTGCGCCGGTGGGAAGTGCCGGTGCGTATGGAGGTCCGGTTCGGCCCCTCGATCGACCCGGCCCAGGCCGAGCGCGACCGCGCCTCGGTCGCGGCCTATGCCGGGCGGCTGGCCGGGGCCACGCGCCACGACATCGCCATGGCCGGCAGCGCAGAGGCCGCGAATTTCCATGTCCTCTTCCTGAACGAGGACGAACGCCTTGCGATCGCGCCGCAGTTGCGCGAACTGGTGCCGGGGATCGCCGATCATTCGGTGCGCGCGGTGCAGAACCTGCCGCGCTCGACCCTGTGCGTGGTCGTGGCCTTTTCCGCGCCGGGCAGCGACGCCTATACCGGCGCCATCGCGGTGATCCGGGGCGAACACCCCGATCTCCTGCGCCTGTCGTGCATCCACGAGGAACTGGCGCAGGGGCTTGGCCTGGCCAATGACCACCCGCTGGCGCGGCCGTCGATCTTCAACGACGATCAGGAATTCGCGCTGCTGACCGGGCATGACGAACTGCTGCTGCGCATCCTTTACGACGCGCGCCTGCACCCCGGCATGAACGCCGCCGAGGCCGCGCCCGTGGTCCGCGCCATCGCCACCGAACTGATGGCGCCCGGCGTCTAGCCGCCGATCCGCACGCAGGCGCGGCAGGGCCGGCACGGCAACCTTGCGCGCGGGCGCAAGAACCGCCACTTTCACGGCAAGGATTGCCGGTCCCTCACAGGTCCGGACAGGAACGAAGGACGAGGATATGGTTTTCGGATTCATCAAGGGCCAGTTCATCGACGTCATCGAATGGACCGATGACACCCGCGACACGATGGTCTGGCGGTTCGAACGCTACGGCAACGAAATCAAGATGGGCGCCAAGCTCACCGTGCGCGAGGGGCAGGCGGCGGTGTTCGTGCACGAGGGGCAACTGGCCGACGTGTTCACGCCCGGTCTCTACCAGCTCGAGACCAACAACATGCCGATCATGACCACGCTCCAGCACTGGAGCCACGGGTTCAACTCGCCCTTCAAGAGCGAGATCTACTTCATCAGCACCACCCGCTTCACCGACCAGAAATGGGGCACCAAGAACCCGGTGATGTGCCGCGACCCGGAATTCGGCCCGGTGCGGATCCGCGCCTTCGGATCCTACGCCATGCGGGTCAGCGATCCCGCCCTCTTCCTGCGCGAGATCGTGGGCACCGACGGCGAATTCACCACCGACGAGGTGTCGAACCAGATCCGCAACGTCCTTGTGCAGGAGATCAGCCGCGTTCTGGCCGGATCGGGGATTGCCGTGCTCGACATGGCGGCGAATACCGCCGATCTGGGGCGGATCGTGACCCAGGCCATCGCGCCGACGATCGCGCAATACGGCCTCTCGATCCCCGAGTTCTATATCGAGAACGTGAGCCTGCCCGAAGAGGTGGAGAAGGTTCTCGACAAGCGCACCTCGATGGGGATCGTGGGCGACCTGACGAAATATGCCCAGTTCTCGGCGGCCGAGGCGATGACCGCCGCCGCCGCCAATCCCGGCGCCGCGGGCACGGTGATCGGGCTGGGCCTGGGCGGCATGGCGATGCAGGGCGGGCCATGGGGCGCGGCCCCGGCGCCCGCGCCTGCGCCCGCCCCGGCCGCCGCAGCCGCCCCGCCGCCGCCGCCCCCTCCGGCAGACGAACAATGGCATGTCGCGGGCAACGGCCAGTCGCGCGGGCCCTTCGGCCGGGCGGAAATCGGCCGGATGATCCAGGCGGGCGAGGTCCGGCGCGACACGCCGGTGTGGATCGCCGGGCAGGACGGCTGGAAACCCGCGGGCGAGGTCGGCGCCCTTTCTGCGCTTTTTGCGCAGGTGCCGCCCCCGCCGCCGCCCGCCTGACCCCGGTCAGGCAAAAACCGCAAGGCGCGCGACGGAAACGGCACGGGCCCGCGTTAAAGGTGTCACGGACCCGACCCCTCACCCCCCTCAAGCCGAGGAAAGAGAGCATCATGCCCCCGACCCCGACCCAGACCGCCTATTCGCTCCCGCAGATGACGTTGCACTGGCTGACCGTCCTGCTCATCGCCGGTGTCTGGCTGACCAGAGAGAGCGCCGAACGCGCCTTCGACGCCGCGCAGGAGGGGGGGGCCGCCGGGCTGCCGCTGCACTCCTGGCTCGGGATCGCGGTGCTTGTGCTCACGCTGGCGCGGATCGCGCTGCGCCGGACGCATGGCGCCCCCCCGCCGCCCGCAACCGACACGCCGATGCAGCAGAAGGCGACGGTCTGGGGCCATCGCATCCTTTACCTGCTTCTGATCTTCGTCCCGATCGGCGGCTCGGTCATGTGGTTCTCGGGCCAGGACATGCCGCACGGCCTGCTGGGCAACCTGCTGCTCATCCTGATCCTTGGGCATACCGCGCTCGCGCTCTATCACCACTACGTCAAGCGCGACGGCCTGATGAACCGCATGACCCGGCCCGGCTCCTGAGGCCCGGACCGACGCGCAGGGGCCGGGCCGGCCCTTGCGCGGCCTGCGGATTTCACCCAATCTGAGGCCCGGGCCGCCGCGCGCCCGGTCCCCGTTCCTGCCCAGACAGGCCCCGATTGCGAAGATGAGCGATTTTCCCGACATCCCCCGCCCCGCCCGCAACGGCAATTCCGCCGGGGCCGAGGCCGAACACCGCTACCCCTGTGCCGAATGCGGCGCCGAACTGCGGTTCGCCCCCGGCACATCCGAAGTGACCTGCACCCATTGCGGCCATGTCCAGACCATCGACACCGGGGCCGTGGACGCGACCGAGGCGCATCGCGAACTCGATTATGCCGCCGCCGCCGCCAGCCTCAGCCGCGATGCCGAATACGAGGAACACCGCTCGACCGCCTGCCCCGGCTGCGGCGCCCTTGTCGAGTTTCCGGAATCGATCCAGGCCACGCGCTGCCCGTTCTGCGACACCGCCGTTGTCGCCGGCACCGGCAGCCATCGCCAGATCAAGCCGGGCGGGCTGATCCCGTTCCAGCTTGACGAACGCGCGGCGCGCACCGCCATGACCGACTGGCTGGGCCGGCTGTGGTTCGCGCCGAACGGCCTTCGCGACTATGCCCGCAAGGGCCGGGCGATGACCGGGATCTATGTCCCCTACTGGACCTTCGACGCCCAGGCCGAAACCGATTACCGCGGCCAGCGCGGCGACCATTACTATGAAACCCGGACCGTGGTCCGCAACGGCAAGCACGAGACCGTCCGGGTCCAGAAAACCCGCTGGAGCCTGGCGCGCGGCCATGTGTCGCGCTTCTTTGACGATGTGCTGGTGCTGGCCTCGCATTCGCTGCCCAAGTCGCATACCGACGCGCTCGAACCGTGGGACATGTCGGCGCTGGTCACCTATCAGCCGGCCTATCTGTCGGGGTTCTCGGCCGAAGGCTATCAGGTCCAGCTCGAGGACGGGATGCGCGAGGCGCGCGCGATCATGGACCGCACCATCGACAGCGACATCCGCCGCGACATCGGCGGCGACGTGCAGCGGATCGACTGGAAGGATACCGCGCTGTCGGACGTGACGTTCAAGCATGTGCTGCTGCCGATCTGGACCGCAGCCTACAGATACAACAACCGCACCTTCCGCTTCGTGGTCAATGCCCAGACCGGCAAGGTCAAGGGCGAACGCCCCTGGTCCTGGATCAAGATCACCATCGCCGCGGTCATCGCGCTCGTGCTGGCCGGGCTGATCGCCTGGGGAATCTCGCTCTCGGACAGCGGCAACCTGTCCATCGAGTTCTGACCCCGCCCCCCTCACCCCTGCCCCCCCTCACCTGAACGCGAAACGGGACACCCATGATCATCGCCTGCGGCGAAGCCCTCATCGACATGCTGCCGCGCACCAGCACGCTGGGCGAACCCGCCTTCGCGCCCCATGCCGGCGGGGCGGTGTTCAACACCGCGGTGGCGCTGGGCCGGCTGGGGGCGAAGGCCGGGTTCTTCAGCGGCATCTCGACCGACATGCTGGGCGAGATCCTGATCGCCCGGCTGGCCGAATCCGGGGTCGATCACCGCCTTTGCGCCCGGTCGGACCGGCCGACCACGCTTGCCCTGGTCAAGCTGGTCGACGGCCACGCCAGCTATGCCTTCTATGACGAGAACACCGCCGGCCGGATGCTGTCCCCGGACGACCTGCCGCCGCCCGCCGCGGGCAACGCCTGGTTCTTTGGCGGCATCAGCCTTGTGGCCGAACCCTGCGGCACGGTCTACGAGGCGCTTCAGGCGCGCGAGGCGGGCCATGCCGTCACCATGATCGACCCGAACATCCGCCCCGGCTTCATCACCGACGAGGCCGCCTGCCGCGCCCGCATCGGCCGCATGATCGCGCGCGCCGACATCGTGAAGCTCAGCGACGAGGATCTGCACTGGCTCGCCGGGCCGGGCGACGTGGGCGAACTGGCGCGGGCGATCCTCGATCAGGGGCCGCGCCTCGTCTGCGTGACCGAAGGGGCGCGCGGCGCGCGCGGCCTCACCCGCGACCACGACCTGCACCTGCCCGCCCCGGCCGTGACCGTGGTCGATACCGTGGGCGCGGGCGACACGTTCAACGCCGGACTTCTGGCCGCGCTCGACCGCGCGGGGCGGCTGGACAGGGGGGCGCTCGCCACGCTCGACGCAGACACGCTGCGGGACGCGCTCCTGCTCGGGGTGCGGGCGGCGGCGGTCACCGTGGCGCGCGCCGGCGCCAACCCGCCCTGGAGCCATGAATTGTGAGGGCGCTGGTCCAGCGCGTCACCCGTGCCGCGGTGCATGTCGCGGACGAACTCGTGGGGCAGACCGGGCCCGGCCTGCTGATCCTGGTCTGCGCGATGGAGGGCGACGACGACAGCCGCCCCGCCGCAATGGCGGCGAAGATCGCGAAACTGCGCATCTTCCGCGACGCGGCCGGGCTCATGAACCGCTCGCTCCTCGACACCGGCGGCTCGGCCCTGGTGGTCAGCCAGTTCACCCTGGCCGCCGACCTGCGCGGCAACCGGCCGGGGTTTTCGACCGCGGCCCGGCCTGACCGCGGCAATGCCCTCTATCTCGCCTTTGCCGCCGCTCTCGCCGGCCATGGCATCGCGGTCGAGACCGGCCGTTTCGGCGCCGAGATGCAGGTCTCCCTCGTCAACGACGGGCCCGTGACCATCTGGATCGACCTGTGAGGCCGCGCTTTCATCTGTCTCCAAATATCCCGGGGGGAGTCGCCCGCAAGGGCGACGGGGGGCAGCGCCCCCCGCGCCGCCCCGGGTCCGGGCGCCACCCGCCGCGCGCGCGCGCCTGCGCGCTGGCGCTGCTGTCCGCACTCGCCGCCTGCTCCTCCTACGTCCCCCCCGCCGCAGTGACGCCCGACGGCCACGCCGACCTCTCGCAATGCGGCCGCGGGATCGAGACGGCCGTTGGCCCGCTCCTTGCAGCGGCCGATCTCATCGCCCCCATCGCCGAAACCGCCGCCCGCCTCAACGACGACGCGATTCTCGACGGCATCAACCTGGTGCACGCGCCCGGCGCCGTCGCCCGCATCGAGGCCGCCCTCGCCCCCGGCGACATCCTGCTCATCGCCCGCCACAACACCGTCTTCGGCCGTATCACGCCGGGTTATCTGACCCATGGCCTGTTCGCCCTCGGCAGCGAGGCGCAGTTGCGCGCCCTCGGCCTGTGGGACGATGCCGCCCTCGCCCCCTGGCACGGGCGGATCGCCGCCGGGGCCCGGATCATCGACGCTGCGGGCACAGGCCCCGTGGACCTGCGCTCGGTCGCCTCAGTCGCCGCCGAAGGACTGGCCATCTTCCGCCCCCGCGACACAAGTGCCGCCACCCGCCGCGCACGCCTGCGCGCCGCGCTCGCCATGCAGGGGCTGCCCTTCGACTACCGCTTCGACGCCGCGACCCCCGAGGCGGTGTTCTGCACCGAATACCTCGATCACATCATGCCCGACATGGGCCTGCCGCGCGATCCGCTGACCGGGCGCGAGGTGATCCTTCCCGACCGCATCGCCCAGGCCGCCTTCGAGGGGGATCTCCCGCTCGACCTCGTGCTCTTTCTCTACGCCGACAGCGACGGTCTGCACGATGGTTCGCCCGCGCTGCTGCGCGCCACCATCGCCGCGAACTGGCCCGGGGCGCCGGCGGCGGGCGCATCAGCCGATCCGCCCTGAAGGAAACCCGCCGCGCCAGGCCGCAATCGACGGAGAACGCCATGCCCCCGGTCCCGCCCTTCCGCCCCCTCCCCGCCAGGCTGCGCGCCCGGTCCGCGGCCCTCGTGCTGTCTGCCGCGCTTCTGGCCGGCTGCGCCCCCCATGCAGAGCCGGGCGCGGTTGCCGCCTCGGCCACGGCGGATCTCTCGACCTGCGGCCGGGGCGCCGGCGGGTTTGACGGCATGGCCACGCTTGCGGCGCCGATCATGCCGGTGCTCACCACGCTCAACCGCGAAATCCTGCTGCGCGACGGCCGGCTCGAACGCTTCCCCGAGGCAATCCCCCTGCTCGAGGCCACGTTGCAGCCGCTCGACGTGGTCCTGACCTCGCGGCGGCATTCGGTGGGCGGCGCGATATCGCCGGGCTATTTCACCCATGGCATCGTCTATCTGGGCACCGAGACGCAGTTGCAGGCGCTCGGGCTTCTGGACGATCCCGCCATCGCGCCTCACCGCGCCGAGATCGCCGCCGGCGCCACCCTGGCCGAGGCCAACGGCGCGCCGGTCGCCCTCGTCACGCTGGCGCGGGTGCTCGACGCGGACGGGGCAGCGGTGTTCAGGCCCAGGGGCCTGTCGCGGCAGGCGCTGCGCGACGGGTTGCGCACCACCTTCGCCAGCCGCGGCCTGCCCTTCGACCACCGCTTCGACGGCGCGGACGGCGATGCGATCTTCTGCACCGAACTCGTCGACCGGGCGCTTCCCGATGCGCGCCTGCCGCGCGACACGGTCGGCGGTCACGAGGTCGTCCTGCCCGACCGCATCGCCAGCGCGGCGCTGACCGGCGCCTCCCCGCTCGAGCCGGTGCTCTTTCTCTATGCCGATGCGCAGGGCCTGCACCGGGGCTCGACCGCGCTGCTGCGCGCCACCATCGCCGCGAACTGGCCCGCGCCACCCGACACGCCCCTCCTGATCGCCGAGGCCACGCCATGACCGGATCCGCCCTGATCGAGGAACGCCTTGCCCATCTGATCCGCGCCGTCGATGACCTGAGCGAGGTGGTCGCCCGGCAGGACCGCGAGATCGCGGTTCTCACCCGGCGCGTGCAGATGCTGCTCGAGCGCGAGGCCGAGCGCGAATCGGCCGGCCTTGACGCGCCCGAGGCGAACGTGCCGCCGCCGCACTGGTAAGGGTCAGACCTCCTCGACCTCGAGGATCCCCGGCAGCGACCGCAGCGCCCCCTTCACCTGCGGCGTCACCGGATAGTCGCGCGGCAGCGCCACGTCGATCTCGCCCAGATCGCCGTCCATGACGGTGACCAGGACCGGCCCGCGCGCCACGCGCGGCAGATCGGCCAGGGCGCGGGCCAGCACCGTTTCCACCGTGGCCAGGGCGCCCGCCTCCTCGAGGAAGAGGCGCAGGCCCGCACTGCCGGCATCGGCCACCACCTCGTCGATGGGGGCGACGCTGCGGGCCAGCAGCTTGAGCTGTTCGCCCTCCATCGTCGCCTCGACCTGAACCGAGACCTGCATCCCGGTCTCAAGCAGCGCGCGGCTCTTTTCCAGCACTTCCGAGAACAGCGTCACCTCGAATTGCCCGGTCGGGTCCGACAGCTGGGCAAAGGCAAAGCGGTTGCCGCGCGCGCTCTTGCGTTCCTGCCGGCCGGCGACGGTGCCGGCCATCCGCGCGACAAAGGGTCCGCCCTCGACCCGGGCCGCCACCTCGTCAAGGGTCAGCACGCCCTTGCGCCGCAGCGCCGCCATGTAATCGTCCAGCGGATGCCCGGTCAGATAGAACCCGACCGCCTTGAACTCTTCGGCCAGACGTTCCGCCGGCAACCAGTCCGGGGTGCGCGGCAGGCGCGGCTCTGGCAGGTCGGCGCCGCCCTCTCCGAACAGCGACACCTGACTTGAACTTTTCTGCTCCTGCACCGCCGAGGAATAGGCAACCAGCGCGTCCAGACTATCCAGAACGCGATGTCGATTGGAATCGAGCTGATCGAACGCCCCGGCGCGGGCCAGCATCTCGAGCGGGCGCTTGCCCACGCGCTTCATGTCCACGCGGCGGGCGAAATCGAACAGGTCGGCAAAGGGCCGCGCGCCCCGCGCCTCGACTATCAGGCGCATCGCGTCCACGCCCACGTTCTTGAGCGCGCCGAGCGCATAGACCAGCCGCCCGTCGCGCACGTCGAACGTGGCCAGCGAGCGGTTCACGCAAGGCGGCACATGGCCGATGCCCAGCCCCTTCCTCACCTCCTGGAAATAGAGGCCAAGCTTGTCCGTCAGGTGGATGTCGCAGTTCATCACCCCGGCCATGAATTCGACCGGGTGATTGGCCTTGAGCCAGGCGGTCTGGTAGCTCACCACCGCATAGGCGGCGGCGTGCGACTTGTTGAAGCCGTAGTTGGCGAATTTCTCGAGCAGGTCAAAGACCTCGCCCGCCTTCCTGGCGTCGACACCGTGGGTTCTGGCCGCGCCCTCGATGAACTTCGGGCGCTCCTTCGCCATTTCCTCGGCGATCTTCTTGCCCATGGCGCGGCGCAAGAGGTCGGCACCGCCCAGCGAATAGCCCGCCATCACCTGCGCGATCTGCATCACCTGTTCCTGATAGACGATGATGCCCTGGGTTTCCTTCAGGATGTGGTCGATGGTCGGATGGATCGATTCGATGCCGCGCCGGCCGTTCTTCACCTCGCAATAGGTGGGGATGTTCTCCATCGGCCCGGGCCGGTAAAGGGCGACGAGGGCCACGATATCCTCGATGCAGGTGGGCTTCATGCGCTTGAGCGCATCCATCATCCCCGAGGATTCCACCTGGAACACCGCCACGGTGCGGGCCCGGGAATAGAGGTCGTAGGTCGCGGCATCGTCCAGCGGGATCGCGCCGATGTCGTATTCGTGGCCGGGGGCCGCCTCGAACAGGCGCGTCCCGTCCGCCGCCACGTTCAGCGCGCGCCCCGCCTGCCGGATCAGTGCGACCGCGTTCTCGATCACGGTCAGGGTCTTGAGCCCGAGGAAGTCGAACTTCACCAGCCCGGCCTGTTCCACCCATTTCATGTTGAACTGGGTGGCCGGCATGTCCGAACGGGGATCCTGATAGAGCGGCACCAGCTCGTCCAGCGGCCGGTCCCCGATCACCACCCCCGCCGCATGGGTCGAGGCGTTGCGCAACAGCCCCTCGATCTGGCGCGCGTAATCAAGGCAGCGGCCCACCACCTCTTCGGCCGCCGCCGCCTCGCGCAGGCGGGGTTCGTCCTCGAGGGCCTTGTCGATCGAGACCGGCTTCACCCCCTCGAGCGGGATCATCTTGGAGAGGCGGTCCACCTGCCCGTAGGGCATCTGGAGCACGCGGCCCACGTCGCGCACCGCCGCCTTGGACAGGAGCGCGCCGAAGGTGATGATCTGGCCCACCTTCTCGCGGCCATAGCGTTCCTGGACATAGCGGATCACCTCTTCGCGGCGGTCCATGCAGAAGTCGATGTCGAAGTCCGGCATCGACACCCGTTCGGGGTTCAGGAAACGCTCGAACAGCAACTGATAGCGCAGCGGGTCAAGGTCGGTGATGGTCAGCGCCCAGGCGACCAGGCTGCCCGCCCCCGATCCGCGCCCCGGCCCCACCGGGATGCCCTGCGCCTTGGCCCATTTGATGAAATCGGCCACGATGAGGAAATAGCCCGGAAAGCCCATCTTCTCGATGATGCCGAGTTCGAAATCGAGGCGCGCGTCATAATCCGCGCGCGCGGCCGCCATCGGCCCCACCGCCAGCCGCGCCTCGAGGCCCGCGCGCGCCTGCCGGCGCAGTTCCTCGACCTCGTTTTCGGCAAAGCGCGGCAGGATCGGCTTGCGTTTCGGCACGCGAAAGGCGCAGCGGCGCGCGATCTCGACGGTGTTGGCCACCGCCTCGGGCAGGTCGGCGAACAGGGCCGCCATCTCGGCCTGGGACTTGAAATGGTGTTCGGGCGTCAGGCGGCGGCGCGGTTCCTGCTGATCGACATAGGCGCCCTCGGCGATGCACAGCAGCGCGTCATGCGCCTCGTAGAGGGCGGGGGTCGGGAAATGCACGTCATTGGTGGCGACCAGCGGCAGATCCTGCGCATAGGCGATCTCGATCAGCCCGCGTTCCGAGGCGCGTTCCCCCTCGGGCAGGCCGGCGGGGCCGGGGTGGCGCTGGAGTTCGACATAAAGCCGGTTCGCGAAGGCGCGGGCCAGACGCGCGACCAGATCGGCGGCGCGCGCCTGCTGGCCCAGCCGCAACAGCCGCCCGACCGGGCCATCCGGGCCGCCGGTCAGGCAGATCAGGCCATCGGCATGGGCGGCCAGCTCCTCGGGCGTGACCTGCGGCAGATCGCCCCCCGCATCCAGATAGGCGCAGGAGTTGAGCTTCATCAGGTTCATCCAGCCCGCCTCGGACTGGGCCAGAAGGACGACGGGCGCGGGCGGTTCGGGACGCTTGCCCGGCTCGGCCGGCATGTAGGCAAGGTCAAGCTGGCAGCCGATGATCGGCTGCACCCCGGCCTTCACCGCATGTTCGGAAAACTCGAGCGCGGCGAAAAGCGCGTTCGTGTCGGTGATCGCCACCGCCGGCATCCCGGCGGCGGCGGCAAGGGTTGGCAGTTTCTTTACCGGCACCGCGCCCTGGAGCAGCGAATGTTCGGTATGCACGCGCAGGTGGATGAATCGCGGGGCGTCAGTCATGGCGCGACCCTAGCCCCGGACCGCGCGCTGCGAAAGCCGCACTCAGAGCCGGCGCGTGGCCAGCGCCGGACGGGCCTGCGCCAGGCCGCGGGTGATGGCGGCGGCGATGACCGCCTTGGCGATGTCGCCGGGGATGAAGGCCGCATCGGCGGCGATGGCGGCCGGCAGGTCCATGCCCGCGCGCAGCATCAGGCCGATGATGCCGAACACATGCACCACCACCACGCCGCCGGTCAGCGCCCCGGCCAGCGCCGGCCAGAAGCCCATCGGGTTGGCGAACCGCTGCGCCACGAGGCCGATGACCAGCGCCCCCGCGACAAAGCCCAGAAGGTAGCCCGCCGACGGCCGCGCGAACACCGCAAGGCCCGCGCCGCCGTTCGCGGCGATCGGCAGGCCGATGGCGATGAGCCCGAGATAGAGCAGCACCGCCAGCGCTCCGCCGCGCGCGCCCAGAACCGTGCCGGCCAGCATCACGCCCAGCGTCTGAAGCGTGATCGGCACCCCGAAACCAAGGGTGAGGCCCGGCATCAGGGCAAGCGCCCCGAGAAGGGCGGCGAAAAGGGCGATCAGGGCAAGGGTGCGTTCCATCATCTCTCTCTGTCGGGGGCGGGACGCCCCGGGGGCTGCGCTCCGGCGCTGCGGGCGCGCAAGGCTTCGGCGACTTCCTCGGCCTCGTCAATGGCCAGGATGGCCAGCGGCAGCACCAGCCGGGGCGAGGCGCGGCGCGGGCTGCGGGCACGCCAGGCCTCGATCAGGCCGGCGCCGCGCTGGCCCAGCACCGGAACGAACCGGATGGCCAGCGCCATGGCCAGCGCGATGCGCCGGCGCAGGGCCTCCGGCAGGCCCAGCGCGGCCAGGATGCGCTGGAACAGGGCGATCATGTCCTCGAGGCGCGTCGTCATGGTGACAAGGCCCGCCGCCGCCACCGCGATCAGCAGTTGCAGCACCACGCGCGCCGCCATGTCCGGCCCCGAGACCCACAGGTGCCAGCCGCCGATGGCCGCCGCGATCAGGGCAAAGCGGCGCAGCCCGCGCCATCCCGCGCGCGCGACCGCCCGACCGGCCGACAGGTGCAGCACCGCGACCAGCCCCCCGACCCCGGCAAGGACCGGCACCGGGCGCAGCCACAGCACGAACGCCGTCAGGCCAAGGAGGCCGGCGAATTTCGCCCCCGCCGGCAGCCGGTGCAGCCAGCTTGTGCCCTCACAGGCCGAGGCGATCATCGCCGCTCTCCCCCGCCATCGCCGCGCGATAGGCGGCGATCACCGGCGCGGGCGCCCCGTCCCCGGCCACCCGCCCCTCGTCCAGCCAGATCACCCGGTCATAGCCCGCAAGCGCGCCCAGATCATGCGTCACATGCAGCAGCCGCTGCGGCAGCGCCCCGAGGATCGCGTGCAGCCGCGTGGTGGTGGCCAGGTCCAGCCCGGCAAAGGGTTCGTCAAGCAGGATCGTCCCCGGCTCCATCGCCAGCACCGCCATCAGGCACAGAAGCTGCCGTTGCCCCTGCGACAGGGTCTGCACATGGCGCGACAGCCAGTCCTCGCGCCCGAATCGCGCCAGGGTCGCGCGCACGCGCAGCGCCACCTCGGCGCGCGGCAGGCCGGCCTCGCGCGGGCCGAAGGACAGTTCCTCTTCCACGGTCGGAAAGATGATCTGGTGATCGGGGTTCTGGAACAGCAGGCCGATGCGGGCGATCGCCGCCGGCCGGTCGGTGGCCGGGTCGATCCCGCCCAGCCGCACTTGCCCCCGATCGGGCACCGCCAGCCCGGCGATCAGCCGCAGCAACTGCGACTTGCCCGCGCCGTTCCTGCCGATGATGCCGATGCGCGCCTCGCGCAGCGTCAGGGTCAACCCGTGCAGGACCGCGCGCCCGTCGCGGGCAAGGGAAACCGCAATCAGCTCTGGCGCATCCATCCGCGGCCCCCCATCCGCTGCCCCCCCTTCCGGTGCCCCCCCATCCGGTGCCCCCCGGTTGCGCGGCGGTATCCGTGACCCCGCCCCCGTTGTCGAGTCCGCGCTCCGGCAAATAGTTCTTGTCAAAGGGGGCGCCCATGCGTTTGATCGGCGCACAGGGAGAAGGGGCCGCGCGCTCTACGCCGCATCGACCGCGCAGGGGCCTGAAAACACACCGGGTAAGGCGGCGGGTCTGCACATGCAAATCTCGTTTCTTCTCAACGGAGAGACGGTGACGGCCGATTGCGCGCCGACTGAGACGCTTCTAGACTTTCTGCGCCTCAGGCGCGGTCTCACCGGAACCAAGGAGGGCTGCAACGAGGGCGATTGCGGCGCCTGCACCGTCATGGTGACGGACGCGGACGGCGTGCGCGCGCTCAATGCCTGCCTGCTGTTCATGGGGCAGCTGCCCGGCACCGCCGTGCGCACCATCGAGGGGATTTCGGATGCGGCGGGCACGCTGCATCCGGTGCAGGAGGCGATGGTGGTGCATCACGGCTCGCAATGCGGGTTCTGCACGCCGGGGGTCGTGGTCTCGCTGGCCGTGGCGCAGGCCGAGGGGCGGCGCAACCATGACGAGGTGCTGGCCGGCAACCTGTGCCGCTGCACCGGCTATGCCCCGATCATCCGCGCGGCCGAGGCGGCGGCGGACGCCCCCGTGCCGGTCTGGATGACAGCGGACGCGCACCACCTGCCCGCCGACCGGGGCGAGGCGCCGGCAAGTTCAGATGCGCTGGCCGCGCTGCTGCTGGAGCGTCCCGAGGCGACCATCGTCGCCGGGGCCACGGATGTGGGCCTGTGGGTGACGAAACAGCTGCGCGATCTGCCCGTGCCGGTCTTTCTCAACCGCTGCGCCGATCTGCGCGGCGTCACCCGGCAGGGCGCGATGCTGCGCATCGGTGCCGCCACCCCCATCGAGGATCTGCGCAAGGCGGTGGCGGACAGTCACCCCGCCTGGGCGGCGATGCTGTCGCGCTATGCCTCGCTCCAGATCCGCAACGCGGCGACCCTGGGCGGCAACATCGCCAACGGCTCTCCCATCGGGGACAATCCGCCGGTGCTGATCGCGCTGGGGGCCGAACTGCACCTGCGGCGCGGCGATGCGCGCCGGGCGATCCCGATCGAGTCGTTCTTCATCGCCTACGGGCGGCAGGACCGCGCGCCGGGCGAATTCGTCGAGGCAGTGACCCTGCCCGCGACCGCGCCGGCGCTGCGGGTCTACACATTGTCGAAAAGGTTCGATCAGGACATTTCCGCCGTCCTTGGCGCCTTCAATCTGACCGTCGAGGACGGAAAAGTGCAATCGGCCCGCATCGCCTTTGGCGGCATGGCGGGCACGCCGCAGCGGGCGACGGCGGTTGAATCGGCCCTTGTCGGGCGCGACTGGACCCTGGCCAGCGTCCTGGCGGCGCTGCCGGCCTTTGCCCAGGATTTCACGCCGCTGAGCGACATGCGCGCCTCGGCCGGCTACCGGCTGCGCGCGGCGCAGAACCTGCTGGTGCGGTATTTCCACGACCTTGCCGGGGTCGCGGTGCAGGTGCGGGAGGTCTCGGCATGAGCGTGCACAAGCCCCTGCCCCATGATTCGGGGCCGCTCCACGTCACCGGACGCGCCCGCTATGCCGATGACGTGGCGCTGCCGGCCGATGCGCTGCATCTGGCCTTCGGCCTCTCGCCCGTCGCGCGCGGCCGCATCACCACGATGGACCTTGCCCCGGTGCGCGCCGCGCCCGGCGTGGTTCTGGTGCTGACGGCGGCGGATCTGCCGTTCGGGTCCGATGTCTCGCCCTCGGCCCATGACGAGCCGCTGCTGTCCGACGGGACGGTGCATTACCAGGGCCAGCCGCTGTTCATCGTCGTGGCCGGGAGTCACACCGCCGCGCGGCGGGCGGCACGACTGGCACGGATCGAGATCGCCGAGGAGGAACCCGTCCTCACCATCGAGCGCGCGCTCGAACTCGACGCGCGGTTCGAGGAGGGTCCGCGCGTCTGGACCAGGGGCGACCCCGACGCCGCCCTTGCCGCCGCACCCCGCCGCCTGAGCGGCCGGATCGAGATGGGCGGGCAGGAGCATTTCTATCTCGAGGGCCAGATCGCCACCGCCTTTCCGCACGATGACGGCGGCATGCATGTCGTCTCCTCGACCCAGCACCCGACCGAGATCCAGCACAAGGTGGCCGAGGCGATCGGCCGTCCCATGCACGATGTCCGGGTCGAGACGCGGCGCATGGGCGGCGGCTTTGGCGGCAAGGAAAGCCAGGGCAACGCCCTTGCCGTGGCCTGCGCCATCGCCGCGCGGGCCACGGGGCGGGTCTGCCGGATGCGCTATGACCGCGACGACGACATGGTGATCACCGGCAAGCGCCACGATTTCCGCATCGACTATGACATCGGCCACGATGACGAGGGGCGCATCCTGGCCATCGACACGCGGCATTACACGCGCTGCGGCTGGTCGCAGGATCTGTCGCTGGCGGTGGCGGACCGGGCGATGCTGCATGCGGACAACGCCTATCTGATCCCGGCGATCCGCATCACCTCGCACCGGCTGCGCACCAACATGCAGTCGGGCACGGCATTTCGCGGTTTCGGCGGGCCGCAGGGCCTGTTCGGGATGGAGCGGATGATCGCCCATCTGGCGCATGTGACCGGCAAGGATCCGGTCGCGCTGCGCCGCCTCAACTACTACGCCGAGGCCGGGGACCAAGGCCCCGCGCCCGAACCCGTGGCGCAAAGGATGCCGGGCGGCGCGACGATGATTTCATCGGGCACCGGGCAGTCGCGCCGCTTTGGCGGTCAGCATTCGCCCGCGTCGGGCCGGCCGCCGGCCAATGTCACGCCCTACGGGCAGGAGGTGCGGGATTTCATCCTGCACGCCATGACCGACCGGCTGCTGCGCGACAGCGACTATGCCGCGCGCCGCGCGCGGATCGCCGCCTGGAACGCCGACAGCCCGATCCTCAAGCGCGGGATCGCCTTTTCGCCGGTGAAGTTCGGGATTTCCTTCACGCTCACCCATCTCAACCAGGCCGGCGCGCTGGTGCATGTCTATCAGGACGGCTCGGTGATCCTGAACCACGGCGGCACCGAGATGGGTCAGGGCCTGCATCTCAAGGTGGCGCAGGTGGTGGCGGCGCGCTTCGGCCTGGGGGCCGACCGGGTGCGCATCACCGCCACCGACACGTTCAAGGTGCCCAACACTTCGGCCACGGCGGCCTCGACCGGGTCGGACCTGAACGGCATGGCGGCGCAGAACGCCGCCGACACGATCCGCGACCGCATGGCCGAGGCGCTGGCGCGGAAATACGCCACCACGCCCGAGTCGGTGCGCTTTGCCGACGGGCGGGTGATGGTGGGCAACAAGGCCGACCTGAGCTTTGCCGAAGCGGCCGCCGCCTGCTATTTCGACCGGGTGAGCCTGTCCTCGACCGGCTTCTACCGCACGCCCGATCTCGAATGGGACCGGATCGCCGGCACGGGGCGGCCGTTTCAGTATTTCGCCCACGGCGCCGCGGTCAGCGAAGTGGTGATCGACACGCTGACCGGCGAGAACCGGATCCTGCGGACGGACATCCTGCACGATTGCGGCGCCTCGCTGAACCCGGCGATCGACATCGGCCAGATCGAGGGCGGATTCGTGCAGGGGGCGGGCTGGCTCACCACCGAGGAACTGGTCTGGGACGACCGCGGGCGGCTGCGCACGCATGCGCCCTCGACCTACAAGATCCCGGCCTGTTCCGACCGCCCGCCGGTGTTCAACGTCGCGCTGTGGGACGGCGCCAACCGCGAGGCCACGGTCTATCGCTCCAAGGCAGTCGGAGAGCCGCCGCTCATGCACGGGATCTCGGCCTTTCTCGCGCTGGCCGACGCCTGCGCCGCCTGCGGGCCGGCCTGGCCCGATCTTCAGGCCCCCGCCACGGCCGAGCGCGTGCTCGAAGCGGTCGAGCGGGCGCGCGGGGGGCCGGGATGAGCCTGGACCTGCCGGCCCTGGCCGCCCTGGTGGCCGACCACGGGCAGGTGGTGCGCGTCCTTGTGCTGCGCACGGCCGGCTCTACCCCGCGCGAGCGGGGCACGGCGATGCTGGTCTGGGATGATGGCCGATCCGGGGGCCACTCCGGGGGCCAATCCGGCACCATCGGCGGCGGCACCCTTGAGTGGGAGGCGCTGGGCCGCGCCCGCGCCATGCTGCGCGAGGGGCGCTGGCGCGAGACCGAGACCCTGCCCCTTGGCCCCGCGCTCGGCCAGTGCTGCGGCGGGGCGGTGACGCTGTTTCTGGAGCGCTTTGACCGGAACACCCTGCCGGCGACGCTGCCCCATGCCCGGCCGCTGACCGCGACACCCGCCCCGCGCCCGGCCCGGCTGGCGCAGGCGCTGGCGCGCTGGCTGCCGGGGCAGGAGGCCGCCGAACTCGACGGCTGGCTGATCGAGGGCGCCCCCGCGCCGCGCCGCCCGCTCTGGATCTGGGGGGCGGGCCATGTCGGGCAGGCCCTGGTCGAGACCCTTGCCCCCCTGCCCCACTGGGCGATCACCTGGGCCGATGTGGCGCCCGACCGCTTTCCCGCCCTGCCGGCGCGCGCGGGCACGCAGGTCACGATCCTGCCGGCCGCCGACCTGCCGCGCGTTGCGGCCCATGCGCCGGTCGATGCCGAACACCTCATCCTCACCATGAGCCACGAGATCGACCTTGCGCTGTGCCATGCGCTGCTTCTGCGCGGCTTTGCGGCCTGCGGCATGATCGGTTCCGCGACCAAGCGCGCGCGCTTTCGTTCGCGGCTGGCCCGGCTGGGTCACGGGCCGGCGGCGGTGGCGCGCATCGCCTGTCCGATCGGGGATCCGGCGCTGGGCAAGCATCCGCAGGCCATTGCCGTGAGCGTGGCCGCCGCGCTACTTCTGGACGCGACCGCAACTGCACGGGAGGGCAGGGCCGGATGAACGACGCACTTCTGACCCTGCGCGGCCTGACCAAGAGCTATCCGCTGGTCGTGGCCAATTCCGACATTTCCTTCGACATCGCCAAGGGAGAGATCCACGCCCTGCTGGGCGAGAACGGCGCCGGGAAATCCACGCTGGTCAAGACGATCTACGGCCTGATCCGGCCCGACGCCGGCAGCATGACCCTGTCGGGCGCGCCCTATGCGCCGGCCGAGCCGCGCGCCGCGCGGCAGGCCGGGGTGGCGATGGTGTTCCAGCATTTCTCGCTCTTCGAGGCGCTGGACGTGGCCGAGAACATCGCGCTCGGCATGGAGAAGCCGCCGCCGATGGGCCGGCTGGCCGAACGCATCCGCGAGGTGTCGGCCGCCTATGGCCTGCCGCTCGATCCCGGCCGCCTTGTGGGGGATCTGTCGGCGGGCGAACGCCAGCGGGTCGAGATCATCCGCTGCCTGCTTCAGAACCCGCGCCTGCTCATCATGGACGAGCCCACGTCGGTGCTGACCCCGCAGGAGGTGGAGATCCTGTTCCAGACGCTGCGCAAGCTGCGCGACGAGGGCACGTCGATCCTCTACATCTCGCACAAGCTCGAGGAAATCCGCGCGCTGTGCGACCGGGCCACGATCCTGCGGCTGGGGCGGGTGGTGGGCGCCTGCGATCCGCGCGCGGCCAGTGCGCATGAACTGGCCGAACTCATGGTCGGCAGCAGCCTGCGCCCCCCCGCCCGCGCCGCCCGCGCCGAGGGGGACACCGTGCTCGAGATCCGGGGGCTGTCGGCGCCCTCGCCCAGTGCCTTCGGCACGGCGCTGCACGACATCTCGCTGGCGCTGCGCAAGGGCGAGGTGCTGGGCATCGGCGGGGTGGCCGGGAACGGGCAGGACGAACTGCTGCTTGCGCTCTCGGGCGAGATGCGCAGCCGTCCGGGCAGCATCATGCTGGGGGGCAGCGACATCTCGCAGTTGCGGCCCAATGCCCGGCGCGCGCGCGGTCTGCTGGTCGCGCCGGAACAAAGGCTGGGCCATGCCGCCGCCCCGGACATGAGCCTGACCGAAAACGCGCTCCTGACCGGCGCGGTGCGCCGGGGACTGACGCGCAGGGGCTTCATCGACTGGCGCCGCACGCGCGCCTTTGCCGAGGAGGTGATCCGCACCTTCGACGTGCGCACCCCGGGCCCCGAACGCGCGGCGCGGTCGTTGTCGGGGGGCAACCTTCAGAAATTCGTCATCGGCAGGGAAATCCTTCAGGCGCCCGAGGTGCTGGTCGTGAACCAGCCCACCTGGGGCGTGGATGCCGCCGCGGCGGCGGCGATCCGGCAGGCGATCCTCGATCTGGCCGCCCGCGGCGCCGCCGTCATCGCCGTCAGTCAGGATCTGGACGAACTCATGGAAATCGCCGACCGCTTTGCCGCGCTCAATGCCGGGCGGCTGTCGGCGCCGGTCCCGGTCGAGGGGCTGACCATCGCCCGGATCGGCCTGATGCTGGGTGGCGCGCATGACATGGAGGTTGCGCATGTCGGGTGAGGGCAGATGATCCGTCTTGAACGCAGGGCCGATCCGTCGGATTTCTGGCGCTACGGCACGCCGGTGGTGGCGGTGGTGCTGACCATCCTGGCGGGGGGCGTGCTGTTCGCGCTGCTGGGCAAGGATCCGATGACGGCGATCCGCACCATCTTCTGGGATCCGCTGTTCGGCCCCTTCGCCGGGCATACCCGCGCCCAGATCGGGATCAAGGCCGCGCCCCTCATCCTCATCGCCATCGGCCTGTCCTTCGGCTTTCGTGCCGGGATCTGGAACATCGGCGCCGAGGGGCAATACATCCTCGGGGCGGTGGCGGGCGCGGCGGCGGGGCTGGCCTTCTATCCGGCCGACAGCCGCATGATCTTCGTGCTCATGATCCTGTGCGGGGCGCTCGGGGGCTTTCTCTGGGCGATGATCCCGGCCTTCCTGCGGGTGCGCTTCGGCACGAACGAGATCCTCGTCTCGCTCATGCTGGTCTATGTCGCGCAGTCGATCGTCGCGCGCATGGCCACGAGCACGCTGCGCAACCCCGAAGGGTTCGGCCGCCCCGGATCGCGCGACCTGTTCCGCTGGGAATCCTCGTCGAACGGCACCCTGATCGAGGGGCTGGGCCTGCACTGGGGCGGGGTGGCGGCGCTGGCGGCGGTGGTGGTGGCCTATGTCGCCTTCGCGCGCCACCGCTTCGGCTATGACATCCGTCTGGCGGGTCAGGCGCCGCGCGCGGCCCGGCTGGCCGGGATCAGCCCGTCGCGGCTGGTCTATCTGTGCCTGGGCCTTTCGGGGGCGCTGGCGGGGCTGGCGGGGCTGTTCGAGGTGACGGGGCCCGCGCGCCTCATCAACATCGGCTTTCCGGTGGGCTACGGTTTCACCGCGATCATCGTCGCCTTCCTCGGGCGGCTGCACCCGGTGGGCATCCTGCTGGCCGGGATCCTGCTGGCACTGACCTATGTGGGCGGCGACATGGCGCAACTGCAACTGCAACTGCCGCGCGCGGCGATCCAGCTCTTTCAGGGGATGCTGCTGTTCTTCCTGCTCGCGCTCGACGTGTTCACGGCCTACCGGCTGCGCATCGGGCGCGGCGCGCGCGTGCGGAGGGTGCCCCAATGAGCGGCCTTGGCGGAATCAGCCCGATCCTTCTTCTGGCCTCGATCATGGTGGCGGCCACGCCGATCCTTCTGGCCGCGCTGGGCGAACTCGTGGTCGAGCGGGCCGGCGTCCTCAACCTCGGGGTCGAGGGGATGATGATCACGGGCGCGGTTGCGGGCTTTGTCATCGCCGTGACGACGGGATCGCCCCTGGTCGGCTTTGCCGGGGCGGCGGTCGGGGGGGCGGTGCTGGCGCTCCTGTTCGGGGTGCTCACGCTGTTTCTGCTGTCGAACCAGGTAGCGACGGGGCTTGCCCTCACGCTGTTCGGGCTTGGCCTCGCCGCGCTGATGGGACAGGGCTATATCGGCGTCCTTGCCCCCGAGACGCGCAAGCTGCCGCTGCCGCTGCTGTCGGACATTCCCTGGGCGGGGCCGATCCTGTTCCGCCATGATCCGGTGGTCTATTTCTCTGTACTCATGTGCGTGGCGGTCTGGTTCTTCCTGAACCGCACGCGCGGCGGCCTGATCCTGCGCGCCGTGGGCGAGAACCACGAGGCCGCCCATGCCCTGGGCTACAAGGTGGTGCGCATCCGCCTGCTCGCCATCATGTTCGGCGGCGCCATGGCCGGGATCGGCGGCGCCTATCTGAGCCTGGTGCGCGTGCCCACCTATACCGAGGGCGTGACCGCCGGTCAGGGCTGGATCGCGCTGGCCATCGTCGTCTTTGCAAGCTGGCGGCCGGGGCGGTTGCTGCTCGGGGCCTATCTGTTCGGCGGCATCGGGGTGCTGCAACTGAACCTTCAGGTCGCCAATGCCGCGATTCCGGTCGAGTTCCTGACCATGGCGCCCTATCTTGTCACCATCCTCGCGCTGGTCCTGCTCTCGAGCGGGCGCGGGCGCGCGTCGTCCAGGGCGCCCGGCGCGCTGGGCCAGAGTTTTCACGCCGCGCATTAGCGCGATCCAGCAAGGGAGAGAAAGCGATGAAAAGAAGAACCCTCCTCGCCACGGGCGCCGGCGCCGCGGTGGCAGCCGCCATGGGCGTGCCGGTCCGGGCGGACGATCCGCTCAAGGTCGGCTTCATCTACATCGGCCCGGTCGGCGATGGCGGCTGGACCTACCAGCACGATCTGGGCCGGCGCGAGGTGCAGGACCATTTCGGCGACCGGGTCGAGACGATCTATCAGGAATCCGTTCCCGAAAGCGCGGATGCCATCGGCGCGATCACGCAGATGGTGATGGCGGGCTGCAAGCTCATCTTCACCACATCGTTCGGTTTCATGGACGCGACCGTGGCCGCGGCCGAACAGTTCCCGGACGTGCTGTTCGAACATGCGACCGGCTATCGCACCATGCCGAACCTCGCGGTCTATGACGCCCGTTTCTACGAGGGGCGCGCCGTCCTTGGCACCATGGCGGGGATGCTGACCCGGACGAACAAGATCGGCTACATCGGCTCCCACCCGGTGCCCGAAGTGATCCAGGGCATCAACTCGACCTTCCTTCACGCCCGCAAGGTGAACCCGGATGTGGAACTGGTGGTGATCTGGGCCTACACCTGGTTCGATCCCGCCAAGGAGGCCGACGCCGCCAAGGCCATGATCGAGCAGGGCGTGGACGTGATCCTGCAACATACCGACTCGACCGCGCCGCAGGCCGCCGCGCGCGAGGCGGGCAATGTCTATACCTTCGGTCAGGCCTCGGACATGGCCGAGTTCAAGCCGATGCCGCGCGTCGCCTCGATCATCGACAACTGGGGCCCGCATTATGTCGCGCGGGTGGGGGCGGTGCTGGACGGCACCTGGGCGTCGCAGCATGTCTGGGGCGGGATCGCCGATGGCTTTGTCCAGATCGGCGAGATCACCGACGCCGTCCCCGCCGAGGTGAAGGCCGCCGCCGAGGACATGATCGCGCGCATCTCTTCGGGCGAACATCACCCCTTCACCGGCCCGCTGAACAAGCAGGACGGCACCCCCTGGCTGGCCGAGGGCGAAGTCGCCACCGACGAGCAACTGGCCTCGCTGAACTTCTATGTCGAAGGGATGACGGCGGAATATCCGTCCTGATCCGGGCCCCCCGCGATCCCGGAAAGGCCCCCTGCCGGGGCCTTTCCATCATGTGATCGGCATGACCCCCGGACGGCCCCCGAGCGGCCCCCGGACGGTCCCCGAATCCGCGTTGCGGCAGGGGCCGGTTTCGCGCATTCTGCCGCCATGAGTCCCGCCCGCAAACTCAAGCTCAAGGCACGGCTGCACCGCCAGATCGCGGTGATGCGCGGCCGGCATGCGCGCCTTGACCGGTTCCTCGACTGGATCGAGGACGACCGCGCCCGCCTCGTGCGGCTGCCCCTTGCCTTTCTGCTGATCCTGGGCGGGGTGGTCTCGTTCCTGCCGGTGCTCGGGTTCTGGATGCTGCCGCTGGGGGTGCTGCTGCTCGCGCTCGACCTGCCGGTGCTGCGCGGGCCGGTCACGCATGTGACGATCCGCCTGCGCCGCCGCCTTGGCCGCTGGCTACACCGGCGCGGAGGGGCGAACGGCACCAATGGCGCCGACGGCCGCTAGTCAGACCCATTTCGCCAGCGGCGGCAGGCTCATCAGCACGGCATTGGCGTCATGGCCGGTGGCAAGGCCGAATTTCGTGCCGCGGTCGTAGACCAGATTGTATTCGGCATAGAGCCCGCGATGGATCAGTTGCGCCTCGCGGTCGGCCCCGGTCCAGTCCTGGCTGCGCCGCCGTTCCACCAGCGGCACGAAGGACGGCAGGAACGCGCGGCCGATGTCCTGGATCAGCGCGAAATCCGCGGCCCAGTCGCCGCTGTTGTGATCGTCGAGAAAGACGCCCCCCACCCCGCGCGCGCGGTTGCGGTGCGGGATGAAGAAATACTCGTCCGCCCAGGCCTTGAGCCGCGGATAGAGTTCCGCCCCGTGGGGATCGAGATGCGCCCGCTGCACCGCATGGAAATGCGCCGTGTCCTCGGGACGGGGCAGGCAGGGGTTGAGGTCGGCACCGCCGCCGAACCACCAGGCCGAAGGGGTCCAGAACATGCGGGTGTTCATGTGCACCGCCGGCACATGCGGGTTCTGCATGTGCGCGACCAGGCTGATCCCCGAGGCCCAGAAGCGCGGATCCCCCGCCACGCCGGGCACGCCGCGCGCGGCCATCGCCGCCTGCGCCGCCGCGCCCAGGCGCCCCTGCACCGTCGAGACGTTCACGCCCACCTTCTCGAACACCCGCCCGCCGCGCATCACCGACATGAGGCCGCCGCCCGCGTCCTCGCCCGCCTCGCCCTCACGGCGCGTCTCGCTCAGTTCGAACCGGCCGGCGGGTTGATCCGAGAGCGGCCCGCTGACATGCGACTGCTCCAGCCCCTCGAAAGCGGCCACGATCGCGTCGCGCAGGTTGCGAAACCACGCCGCGGCCGTGGCCCTTTCCTGCTCCATCATGCCCGCTGCCATCGCCCGCTCCCTGTGTTATTGACTATCCGGGCGTTTGCGGCGCCCAGTCGATCCATCACCAGCCGCGACCGGATTCACAAGAGCCGAGATACCCATGCGCCACGCCACCCTTGCCCTCCTGCCCCTTCTTGCGCTGGCCGCCTGCGCCACCCCGCGCGAATCCTGCATCAACGACGCCACCCGTGACCTGCGGCAGGTGAACGCCCTCATCCAGACGACGCAGGCCAATCTGGCCCGCGGCTACGGGATCGAGACCCGGCAGGAGACCCGGGTCGTCCCCGGCCTCTGCGATGGCGAATCGGTCGACAGCCAGGGCAATGTGACCCATTTCACCTATCAGTGCGAACGCACCGTGGTGAATGAGATCGAGGTGCCCGTGGTCATCGACATCGCGGCCGAACGGCGCCACCTCGATCAGCTGGTCGAGCAGCAGCGCCGCCTCGAGCGGCAGTCGCAGGCGCAGATCCAGGCCTGCATCGCCGCCTATCCCGAATGATCAGTGCACCCGGACCGCGGCCGGGTCGATCAGGGTGCGGCCGCCGTCCACGGTGACGATCTGCCCGGTGACGAATCCGGCCGCATCCGAAGCGAGGAAATGCACGGTCTTCGCCGCTTCGGCCGGGTCGGCGATCCGGCCCAGCGGGGTGTGCGCCTCGATCTCGCGCCGGGCGGCGGCATCGTCGCGCACCAGCAGCGCGAGGCCGGTGCTGAGCACCGAACCCAGCGCCACCCCGTTCACCCGCACCCGCTGCGGCGCCAGCGCGACCGCAAGCGAGCGGGTCATCTGCTCGACCGCGGCGGCGCTGACCGAATAGGCCAGAAGGTCGGGATGGGCGCGGGTCGCGGCGATCGAGGTGATGTTGACGATGGCACCGATGGCACCGCTGCCGCCGTCGCCGCCGCGCAGCCGGATCATGCGCCGCGCCACCGCCTGGCAGAGGCGATAGGTGGTGAACAGGTTGCGCCCGACCAGATCCTCGAGCGAGCGGTCCTCGGGCGCGAGCGGATCGGTGGGGGCCACCTGACGCGCGGCATTCACGAGGATGTCGATGCCGCCAAAGGCGTCCTGCGCCAGCGCCAGCAGGTTCGTCACGGTCAGCTTGTCGCACAGGTCGCCGGCAAAGATCCGCACCGGGCCGTCCCGGCCCAGCCACTCGGCCGCCTCGAGGGTCAGCGCCTCTTCGTCGATGTCGGCCATGACCACCCGCGCCCCCGCGGCGACAAAGCTGCGCGCGACCGCAAGGCCCACGCCATGCGCGGCGCCGGTGACGATGGCGGTCTTGCCGGAGATGTCGAAATCCATGGGCAATCCTCCTCAGCGCCTGGGGCGGCTGGCGTGATGGACCTTGAAAGGTCCGGTCGCCGGCCCGACGGCCGCGACCACGCGGAACGATTCGGCCAGCGCGGCCTCGTAGGGCAGGTGGCGGTTCGAGACCATCCACAACTCGCCCTCGCGCGACAGCATCCGCGCGGCAGCGGCGATGAAGGCCCGCCCCAGTCCGGGATCGGCGGCCCGGCCGCGATGGAAGGGCGGGTTCATGACGATGCCGCCAAAGGGCCGCTCGGGGCGGAAGGTCAGCGCATCGGCCCAGTGGAAATGCGCGCGCGGGTCGGTGACGTTCAGCCGCGCACAGTCGAGCGAGAGCGACTCGGCCTCGATCAGGTCGAGCCGCTCGACCCCGGCGCGCGCCAGCACCGCCCGCGACAGATACCCCCAGCCCGCGCCCAGATCGGCCATGCGCGCCGGCAGGGCCGCCGGCAGCGCCGCGGCAAGGGCCGCCGATCCGGCATCGACCCCGCCCTCGGCAAAGACGCCGGGCAGCGTCAGGAACCCGTCCGCCCCCGCGACCGGCGCCGGCATCGCCCAGTCCGCGAAGGCGGCACTGGCGGGGAACCAGAACAGCCGCCCGTGCCCCTGCGTGACCGAGGGAAGATCGCCCCCGATCCGCGCCCGCACCTCGCGCCAGAGCGAATCGATCCCGTGGTCGCGTTGTCCGTCCACCGCGACCACGGGCGCGGCGGCGCAGGCGGCGGCGATCAGGGCGCGCGCCAGCGCCTTGGAGCGCGGCACGGAAACGATGGCCAGGTCCGAAGGCGGCGCCGCCGCCACGACCGCGTGGCCCGCCGCCTTCCAGGCATCGACATCGGGGCGGAAGGTGTGGACGACGCTGACGCGCCCGCGCGCCGCAGGGGGCAGCGGCAGCGCCATCCCGGCCGGCGGCCGCAACAGCGCGATGCGCCCGCCTTCGGGCAAGGGGATCATGCCCGCATCGAACGCGGTCTGAAGTCGGTCTGAGGACATGGACGCATGGGCGGGCCGCGGCCCGCCTACTCCTTTTCCATCGTGCATTGCAGGGGGTGCTGGTGGCGCTGGGCAAAATCCATCACCATCGCCACCTTGGTCTCGGCGATCTCGTAAGAGAACACGCCCACCACCGCCAGCCCCTTCTTGTGGACGGTCAGCATGAGGTCGAAGGCCTGCGCATGGCTCATGCCGAAGAACCGCTCGAGGACATGGACCACGAATTCCATCGGCGTATAATCGTCGTTCAGGATCAGCACCTTGTAAAGCGGCGGCCGGCGCGTCCTGGTCCGGGTCGCAAGCCGCAGGCCGATCCCCGGCCCATTGCCCGGATCGTCATGCCCGCCGTCATCGCCCATCCCCGCCGCCCGGCGGGTCGCTGTCCTGTTCGTCACCTTGCCGGCCATCGCCCCGTTCGACTGAACCCGCCCCCGTGCGGGGCGCAGGGCCAATATAGCCCACCGGCGCCGCAAGGAAAGAGGACCGGGCGCCCGGCCCCTCTTGCACCGCACCGCAGCCCCTTGGGGTCTGGCCCGGCGTGGCCACAAGATCTGTGATCCGTCGATGATCGCAAGATACAAAGCCATTGAAATATTGCCTTTTTACTGCCGCAGTTCCGTGCTAGCCTCGCCCCGTATCAAAAGAACCCCGGCATGAATCGGGGTCATGAGGCAGTGAAAGGCAGCAGGCGATGCGCGCTATCGCACAGGCAACCCGCAACGGGTTTCTGTTCCTTGCCCTGTGGCTGGTCGTTGCGGTGTCGCCGCTTGGCGCCGCGCCCTATGCCGCCCTGGTCATGGACGCGCGCACCGGCCAGGTGATCCACGAACAGAACGCCGACACGCGGCTGCATCCGGCCTCGCTCACCAAGATGATGACGCTCTATGTCGCCTTCGTCGCGATCGAGCGCGGCGAGATCAGCCTCGACACCGAGGTGCGCATCACCGCCGAAGCCGCGGCCGAACCGCCGTCGCGCCTTGGCCTGCGCACCGGGCAGACGATCCGGCTGCGCTATCTGCTGCGTGCGGCCGCGGTGAAATCGGCCAACGACGCCGCCACCGCCATCGGCATCGCCATCGCCGGCTCTCAGGAGGGCTATGCCGCGCGCATGAACGCCACCGCCGCGGCCATGGGCATGTCGAACACGCATTTCGTCAACATGAACGGCCTCACGCGCGAGGGGCATTACTCCAGCGCGCGCGACATGTCGGTGCTCGGCCGGCATCTCGTCTATGACTTTCCGCAATATTACAACCTGTTCTCGCGCCGGACCGCCGATGCGGGCATGGCGCAGGTGACGAATACCAATTCGCGCTTCCTTGATTCCTATCGCGGCGCCGACGGGATCAAGACCGGCTATACCGTGGCGGCGGGCTATAACCTCGTGGCCTCGGCCGAACGCGACGGGGTGCGGATCATCGCCACCGTCTTTGGCGGCACCTCGAGCGCGAACCGCAACGCGCGCGTGGCCGAACTTCTGGACATGGGATTCGCGGCCGCCCCCGCGAACGCGCAGGTGCGCGCGCCCGATCTGGTGGCGGCACTCGATCCGGGGGCATCGCCGGGGACGGGGTCCGCCGGATCGGGCGGCGCGCGCACCCTCCGCGTCACCGGGCAGGTGCAGGTGGCGCTGCGCCCCCATGCCCGGCCTCAGGCGCCCTCGGTCCCGGCCGATCCGGCCGATCCGCTCCTGGCTGCGGCCATCGACGCGGCGGTCGAAGGCGCGGTCGAGGAGGCGGTGAACGCCGCCCTGGCCGAGGCGCTGGGCCTTGCGCCGGGCTCGGAGGAACTGTCGGCGCTCTCGGGCGGCGATGCGCCCGCGCTGGACGGGCTGACCGGCATCGCCACGGTCGCGGCGCTGGCCGGGGATCCGGCGCTGGCCCCCGGCGAGGCCGCGCAGGGCCCCCTCAGCGTGGCCGCGCCCGCCGCCGCCGCACCGCCGCCCGTCTCGGCCGCGGCGCCCGAGACGCTGGCCATGACCCCGCCGGCCCGCCCGGCCGAAATCATCCTGACCGAAGCCGCGCTGGCCCTGCCCGAGGCCGCGCCCGGCGGGGGCGAGGTCGTCAGCCGGGTCTCCACGTCGGACCCGCGCAACTGGGGCATCAATGTCGGCACGTTCAATTCCCAGGCCGCCGCCGACCGCATCCTGATCCAGGTGGCCGTGGCCGAGGCCGGCGTCCTTGACGGCGGGGTGCGGCGCATCCAGCGCACGAACCAGGGGTTCGATGCCACCATCCTCGGGCTGAACCGCGATGCGGCCGATCTGGCCTGCCGCCGGCTTCAGGCGCGGGGGCAGACCTGCTTCACCATGGGCGGCGCCTGACGGCCCGTCCGCGCCTCAGGCGGCGGCGGGGGTGCCATCCTCCTGATGGGCGCGGATGATCGCGTCGAAGTCGCTTTCGGCCTCGAACCCGAGGTCACGGGCGCGGCGAGCCTCGAACCGGCGCGGCCAGGTGCGCACGATCGCCCAGACCGCCGGATCGTCGGCCTCGCGGATCAGGGCGGCGGCCCCGGGACCGGCCACGCGCACCAGCGCTTCGATCTGTTCGGCAACCGAAACCGCGACCCCCGGCATCACCAGATTGGGCCGCCCCGCCAGCGCGCCGGTGTCCATGGTCGCGGCATGCAGCAGGAACCCCACCGCCGAACGCGGCGAGGCGTGGGTGTGCACCAGATCGCGCGGCACCGGCAAGAGCGCGGGCAGCCCCGCCAGCGGTTCGCGGATGATCGACGAAAAGAACCCCGACGCCGCCCCGTTCGGCGCGCCGGGGCGCACGCAGATCGTCGGGAACCGCAGCCCGATCCCGTCCATGAAGCCGCGCCGCGTGTAATCGGCCAGCATCAGTTCGCACATGAGCTTCTGCGTGCCGTAGGACGATTGCGGCGTGGGCGCGAAATCGTCGGGGACGGTTTCCGGCAGCGGGCCGCCATAGACCGCCGTGGTCGAGGTGAAGACCACCCGCGGCGCCGTGCCGGACAGGCGCACCGCGTCCCACAGCGCGCGCGTGCCGTCGAGGTTCACGCGGTAGCCCAGGTCGAAATCCGATTCGGCGCTGCCCGAGACGACTCCGGCGATGTGGAACACCACATCGGGCCCCGGGGCGATCAGGGCGCGCGCCGCGCCGGGGGCGGACAGATCGCCGGTCACCGCATCGACCGCGATCCCCGCCCCTGCCGGCGCTGGCATCGGCACTGGTGGCGGCGCCACGTCATGCAGCACCATCGCCGTGATCGCCCGGCCGCCCAGATGCCCGTCGGCCAGCAGCCGCGCCACAAGCCTGCGCCCGACCATTCCGGCCGCGCCGGTCACAAGGATGCGCATCCGCCCCACTCCGCCCTGTCATGCGCCGGCATCTGACATCAGCCCCGGGCGCGCGGCAAGGGCGGGCAGATCGGGTGCAGGCGATCGGGGGCGGGCAGATCAGGGGGCCAGAAGGCCCGCCATGCGCGCGCCCTCGATCAGCCCCGGCGCGAGGTGATGGGCATGGCGCCCGGTGGCGCCGTGAAGGTCGGGCACCTGCACCACGGTGCAGCCCGCCTCATGGCCCGCCTGCGCGCCGGGATCGGAATCCTCGAACACGACGCAGCGGCGCGGATCGACGCCAAGCGCGGCGGCCGCGAACAGATAGGGGTCGGGCGCGGGCTTGGGATGGGCCACATCCTCGACCGTGACCACGCAGGCGAACAGATGGGCAAGGCCCGCCGCCCGCAGCTTGACCCGCGCCGGTTCGCGCCGCGACGAGGTGACCAGCGCCAGCCGAAGCTCCCGCCCCGCCAGCAGCGTCAGAAGCGCGCGCGCCCCCTCCTTGAGCGGCACGCCCCCCTCCATCCGCGCAAAGGTCAGCCGGTCCCATTCGGCATAGAACGCCTGCGGATCGAGGGGGCGCCCCGTGGCCTGGGCGATGCGGCGGCTGCGTTCGGCGTCATGGATGCCGGCCAGCCCCTCGAAGAACGCCAGATCGACCGGCGCGCCCAGCGCCCGGCAGGCGGCGACGCCGGTTTCGTTGCACAGCGCCTCGGTATCGAGGAGCGTGCCGTCGAGATCGAACAGCGCGGCGGCATAGGGCAGAGGCATCGGCGACCTTCTCCGGGAGAGGGGGACGACGCGGGGGGCGTCAGGCGCCGCTTATGGCGCGGCCCGCGCGGCCTGTCCACGGGGCCAATCCACGGGGCCAATCCAAGGGGCCAATCCACGGGGGCCAATCCACGGGGGCCAATCCACGGGGGCCAATCCACGGGGGCCGGTTGCCCCCCGCGCGTGACCGGCATAGGCAGGGGCGTGGCAACAGGGGGCGGGCATGGAACCGGACCGGGCATTCACGGCGATGGCCTTTCGCGATTCCGGGCTCGACCGGGCGGGCGATCTGCGCCGCGACGCGCAAGCGCGTGCCGCGCTGGCGGCGCGCGCGGGGGCGCGCTGGCTCATCCTGTGGCGGGGCAAGCCGCTGGTCTGCGGCGAGGGCGATCAACTGCGCCTTGCGCGGCTGCCGGCGGATCATCCGGCGCTGACGGCGCAGGCCGGGCCGGTGGTGTTTCTGGGCCGCGACGACGACGGCGAGGCGATCCTGGCCGAGGATATCTCGGTCTGGGCGCCCGATGCCGCCGATCTGGCGGCACTCGGCGGGTTCTTCGATCCGTCCGAACAGCATCACCCGGCGCTGCCGCCCGATCACCGCTTTGTCGAATTGCGCGCGGCGATGACCCTGCTCTCGCCGCGCGATCAGGAACTGGCCGCAACCGCGCGCGCGCTGTTCTCCTGGCACGAGACGCACGGCTTCTGCGCCCGCTGCGGGGCGCGCAGCGACATGACCGAGGGCGGCTGGCGGCGCGACTGTCCGGCCTGCGGCGGCCAGCATTTCCCGCGCACCGATCCGGTGGTCATCATGCTGGTGACGCAGGGCAACGACGTGCTTCTGGGGCGCTCGCCGGGGTGGCCGCCGGGGATGATGTCGCTGCTTGCAGGCTTCATCGAGCCGGGCGAGACCGCCGAGGCCGCGGTCCGCCGCGAGGTGCGCGAGGAGACCGCGGTCACGGTCGGGCCGGTCCGCCTGATCGCCAGCCAGCCCTGGCCCTTTCCGGCCTCGCTCATGCTGGGCTGCCGGGCCGAGGCGCTGTCCACGCGGATCACCCTGGATCCGGTCGAACTCGAGGCGGCCGAATGGGTGTCCCGCGAACGCATGGCGCAGGTCATGGCCGGGCAGGATGCGGCGATCCGCCCGCCACGTCCGGGCTCGATCGCGCGGCATTTGCTGGAAATGTGGCTTGCGGACCGGGTCGAGGCCGGGGAATAACGGCGGCGGGGCGCATCTGCGGACAGGGGCAGGATCATGGAATTCACCGCGCGGCAGGACATCGCCGCCACCGCCGAGGACGTGTTCGCGGCCTTCACCGACTACGCCCAGTTCGAGCGGCAGGCGCTGCGCCGCGGGGTCGAGATGCGCCGCATGGCCCCGTCCGGGGCCGGCAGCGCCGGGCCGGCCTGGTTTCTGCGCTTTCGCCTGCGCGGCCGCGACCGGGAGCTGCACCTCGAAGTGACCGAGTGCCGGGTGCCGGAGCTGATCGAACTGGCGGGCCAGTCGCCGGGGCTTGGTCTTGCCGGGACGATCGACCTGCTGGCGCTGTCGCGCAACCGCACGCGGGTGACGGTGACGGTGACGCTGGCGGCGCGGTCGGTGCCGGCACGCCTTGCGCTTCAGACGTTGCGGCTGGCGCGCGGGCGGGCGCAGCGGCGCATCGACAGCCGGCTGGCCGACTTTGCCCGCGGGATCGAGGCGCGCGGCGCCGGCGCCGGCGCGATCCCCGCCCCCCGCCGCTAGGCCGGACCGGACGGCCGGTTCAGACGTGGCGCTTGCGTGCCTGCGGATAGACGCCCATCACCCGCACCGTGTCGGTGAAATAGTTCAGTTCCTCGAAGGCAAGGCGCAGCCCCGGGTCTTCGGGGTGGCCCTCGACCTCGCAATAGAACTGGGTCGCGGTAAAGGCGCCGCCGACCATGTAGCTTTCCAGCTTGGTCATGTTCACGCCGTTGGTGGCAAAGCCGCCCAGCGCCTTGTAGAGCGCGGCCGGAATGTTGCGCACGCGGAACACGAACGAGGTGATCATGCCCAGATCGCCGCGCCGCGTCAGATCGGGTTCGCGCGCCATGATGAGAAAGCGCGTGGTGTTGCGGTCGTTGTCCTCGATGTTCCGTGCAAGGACATCGAGCCCGTAGATCGAGGCCGCGATCTCGGAGGCAAGCGCGCCTTCGGCAGGGTCGTTCAGGCGGGCCACCTCGCGCGCGCCGGCGGCGTTGTCGGCCCAGTTCAGCGTCTCGAACCCGTGCTCGGCGATGAACCCGCGCGCCTGGCCCAGCAGGATGCCCATGGCCCGCACCCGCCGCAGGCCGGCGATCGTCGCCCCCCGGGGCGCCATCAGGCTGATGTGGACGCGGACAAAGGCCTCGTCCACCACATGCAGCCCGCTTTCGGGCAGGAGTTGATGGACATCCGCCACGCGGCCATAGGTCGAGTTCTCGACCGCGATCATGCCAAGATCGGCCGCGCCGCCGCGCACCGCGTCAAAGACATCCTCGAACCCCGCGCAGGGCAGCGCCTGAAGATCGGGGCGGGCCTCGGCGCAGGCCTGATGGCCATAGGCGCCGGCCTCGCCCTGGAATGCGATCCGTCGTGCCGCCTGTCCCGCCATCCGTCGCCCCCGTGTCACATCCGGCCCCCGAGGGCGCCACCTTTGCGCACCTACACCTTGCGCCCGGAGGCGTGAAGCGCATACATGGGCGCACTCAGGCGAAGGGAACGGCTCGCGACATGTTCGACACTATGACCCTCACCAAGATCGGCGGCAGTCTGACCGGCGCCCTTCTGGTCTTTCTCCTTGGCAACTGGTTCGCGGAATCGATCTATTCGGGCGGACATGCCGGCGATGCAACCCAGGGCTATGTGATCGAAGTGGCAAGCGCCGATGACGCCGACGCCGCCGACGCGCCCGCCACCGAAGGCCCGACCTTCGCCGATCTCTATGCCGCCGCCGATCCCGAGGCCGGCGAGAAGCTGACCCGCGCCTGCACGGGCTGCCATTCCTTCGCCGAAGGGCGCATCATGACCGGCCCCTCGCTTCATGGCGTGGTGGGCCGCGCGCCCGGCACCGCCGAGGGGTTCAGCTATTCCGCGGGCTTTGCCGACCTGAATGCCGGCTGGACGCCCGAGGATCTGGACCATTTCATCACCGCGCCGCGCGAATACGCGCCCTCGACCAAGATGACCTATTCGGGGATGCGCGACGCCACCGACCGCGCGAACCTCATCGCCTATCTGGCCACGCTCTCGAACTGACGGCGGGCCGGGACCACGGCTGCGGGGCCGCCCGTCGGGCGGCCCTTTTGCGTTGTCCGCCCCCGGCCGGCCCCGGCGCCCCCTGTCACGCATTCTCGTCTTGTCTTCGGCCCCCTGCCCCCGTTACCTCGGGACACAGAGGCGCGGACCGCGCCGGACCGAGGGAGAGAGACCGCCATGACCCAGCACCATCGCCCCCCGCGCGCCGCAGCCATCGCCCCGGCGCGGCCGGCCGGCTGGCAGATCGGGCTTGCCGCCGGGATCCTGGGCGCGGCAGGGATCCTGGCGGCGCCCGCCCCGGCCCAGGAGAGCGCCCCCGCCGAGGCGATCATCACCTCGCACGGCTATTCCACCTTCGGCGACCTGCATTATCCGGCCGATTACGCCCGCCTCGACTATGTGAACCCGGATGCGCCCAAGGGGGGCGAGATATCCATCTTCGCGCTGGGCACCTTCGATTCGATGAATCCCTACGCGCGCGAGGGGCGGGCGGGCGCACTCTCGACCATCATGACCGAAAGCCTGCTCACCGGCACCGCCGACGAGGTGAGCGCGCAATATTGCCTGCTCTGCACCTCGATCGAATACCCCGAGAGCGAGGATTGGGTGATCTTCCACCTGAACCCCGAGGCGCGGTTTTCCGACGGCACGCCGGTGACGGCGCAGGACGTGGTGTTCTCGCACTACCTGCTGCTCGACCAGGGCCTGCCCTCCTACGCCGAGACGGTGCGCGCCCTCATCCCCACGGCCGAGGCCCTTGACGATCTGACGGTGAAGTTCACCTTCGCCCCCGACGTGCCGCGCAAGAACCTGATCAACCAGGCCGGCGGCATCCCGGTCTGGCCGCAGCACTGGTTCGAGGAGACCGGCGCCCGCCTTGACGAATCGCGTCTCGAGGTGCCGCCCGGATCGGGGCCCTACATGCTCGAATCGGCCGATGTGAACCAGCGCATCACCTATGTGCGCAACCCCGATTACTGGGGCCGCGATCTGCCCATCAACATCGGGCGCAACAATTTCGACCGCATCCGCGTGGAATATTTCGCCGACACCGACGCCGCCTTCGAGGCGTTCAAGGCGGGCGAATACACCTTCCGGCAGGAGAACAGCTCGCTCTCCTGGGCGACGCGCTATGATTTCCCGGCGCTGGATCAAGGCTGGGTGGTCAGGGCCGAACTGCCGAACGGCAACCTGCCCGGCGCGGTCGGGATCGTGTTCAACCTGCGGCGGCCCGAACTTCAGGACATCCGGGTGCGGCAGGCGCTTGCGCTCATGTACAATTTCGAATGGACGAACGAGAGCCTGCAATACGGGCTGTTCGACCAGCGCGCGAGTTTCTGGCAGAATTCCGACCTGGCCGCGCAGGGCGTGCCCGAGGGGCTCGAACGGGACTACCTCGAACAGGTGGCCGACCTGATCGACCCTGCGATCCTGACCGACCAGGTCACGATGCCCCATACCTCGGACGCGCGCGCGCCGGTGGACCGCGCCAATCTGGGCCGCGCGCTCGCCCTCATGGAGGAGGCGGGCTGGATCCCCGACGAGCAGGGCCGCCTGATGCGCGACGGCCAGCGCTTTACCGTCGAATTCATGACCGACCAGCCGACCTTCGACCGCATCTTCATCCCCTATGTCGACAGCCTGAACCGCCTGCTGGGCGAGGGCGGCGCGGTCTACAACCGCGTCGATCCGGCGCAATACACCGACCGTCAGCGCAATTTCGACTGGGACATGATCTATTCGGGCTATGACACCGGCCTTGAAGAGGGGATCGGCCTCGACCAGCAGTTCGGCTCGCTCGGGGTGGGCGACATCTTCAACCCGGCGGGCTATGCCTCGGCGGCGGTGGACCGGCTCATCGACATCGTGGTGGAGGCGAAGACCCGCGAAGAGATGGAGGCCGGCGTGCGCGCCATCGACCGCATCATGCGGCGCGAACTCTTCATGGTGCCCACCTGGTACAATCCCAACTACTGGGTCGCCTATTACGACATGTTCCGCCACCCCGACGTGCTGCCGCCCTATACGCTCGGGCAGCTCGATTTCTGGTGGTATGACGAGGCGGCGGGCACCGCCCTGCGCGAGGCCGGCGCGCTGCGCTAGGAATCCCCGCCGATGGGCGCCTACATCCTTCGCCGCCTTCTTCTGGTGATCCCCACCCTGCTGGGGATCATGATCGTGAACTTCGCGCTCACGCAATTCGTCCCCGGCGGGCCGATCGAACAGATCATCGCCGAGATGGAGGGCCGCGGCGACGTGTTCCGCAACATCGCGGGCGGCGGGGGCGATGCCGCGCAGGCCCCCACCGCCGAGGCGATGGCGATGGATTCCAAATACATCGGCGCGCGCGGCCTGCCTCCGGCCTTCATCGCGCAGCTCGAACGCGAGTTCGGCTTCGACAAGCCGCCGCTCGAACGCTTCATGATGATGATGTGGGACTACATCCGCTTCGACTTCGGCCGCAGCTGGTTCCGCTCGATCTCGGTCGTGGACCTCATCCTCGAGAAGATGCCGGTGTCGATCACGCTGGGGCTGTGGACCACGCTCATCGCCTATCTGGTGTCGATCCCGCTGGGCATCCGCAAGGCGGTGCGCGAGGGTTCGCGCTTTGACACCTGGACCTCGGGGGCGATCATCGTCGCCTATGCCATTCCCGGCTTCCTGTTCGCGATCCTCCTGATCGTGCTGCTTGCCGGCGGCAGCTACTGGCGGGTGTTCCCGCTGCGCGGCCTTCTGTCCGAGGGGCTGTCGGGCGCGATGTGCCTGCCCGGATCGGCGGCCTTCGCGCCCGGGGCCTGCGTGACGCAGGTGATCCCGGACTATTTCTGGCACATCGCGCTGCCGGTGCTGGCCTCGACCATCTCGGGCTTTGCCACGCTGACGCTGCTGACCAAGAACAGCTTTCTCGACGAGATCCGCAAGCAGTATGTCACGACCGCCCGCGCCAAGGGCCTGAGCGAGCGGCGCGTCCTTTACGGCCATGTGTTCCGCAACGCCATGCTCATCGTCATCTCGGGCTTTCCGGCGCTGTTCGTGAGCGTGTTCTTCGGCGGCAGCCTCATCATCGAGACGCTGTTCAGCCTGGACGGCCTGGGCCGGCTCGGCTTCGAGGCGGCGGTGGCGCGCGACTATCCGGTGGTGTTCGGCACGCTCTATGCCTTCTCGCTGCTCGGGCTGGTGATCGGCATCGTCTCGGACCTCACCTATGTGCTGATCGACCCGCGCATCGACTTCGAGAGCCGGCAATGACCCCCGACCCCGCCCCTGCGCCCCCCCCCCCCGCAGCCGTCGCGCCCTCGGCCCCGCGCCGCCGCCTCCTGTCGCCGCTGGCCCGCCGGCGGCTGCGCAACTTCCGCAGGAACGGCCGGGCGTTCTGGTCGCTGGTCATCTTCGGGACGCTGTTCCTCCTGTCGCTCTTTGCCGAATTCATCGCCAACGACCGGCCGATCCTGGTCTCCTGGCGCGGCGAATGGCGCATGCCCGTCCTCAGCTTCCATTCCGAGGCCTCGTTCGGAGGCACCTACCGCACCGAGGCCGCCTACCGCGAGGCGCCGGTGCAATGCCTGATCGTCACCGGCGGGCTCGAGGACTGTTTCCACGAACCCGAGGCGGTGATGGCCGCGGCGGCGGCGGGCGAACTCGACGGGACGCCGGGCTATGTGCGCGGCTGGATGCTCTGGCCGCCGATCCCCTATCACTACACCACCATCGTCGACCGCCCCGGCGCCGCCCCCCTGCCCCCGGGCGGGGACAACTGGCTTGGCACCGACGACACGAAACGCGATGTGCTGGCCCGGGTGATCTATGGCGTCCGCCTCTCGGTGCTGTTCGCGCTGATCGTCACCGCCGCCTCCTCGGTCATCGGCATCGCCGCGGGGGCGGTGCAGGGGTTCTTCGGCGGCTGGGTCGATCTGATCTTTCAGCGCGTGATCGAGATCTGGTCGGGCATCCCGTCGCTTTATGTCATCATCATCCTGTTCGCCGTCATCGGGCGCAGTTTCTGGCTTCTGGTGTTCCTCACCATCCTGTTCGGCTGGACCGCGCTGGTGGGCGTGGTGCGGGCCGAATTCCTGCGCGCGCGCAACTTCGAATATGTCCGCGCCGCGCGCGCGCTCGGGGTCTCGAACGGCAGGATCATGTTCCGCCACCTGTTGCCCAATGCCATGGTGGCCACCGTCACCATGCTGCCCTTCCTCGTCACCGGGGCGATCGGCACGCTGGCCGGGCTCGATTTCCTGGGCTACGGCCTGCCCTCCTCGGCACCCTCGCTGGGCGAACTCTCGATGCAGGCCAAGATGCACCTTCAGGCGCCCTGGCTCGGTCTCACGGCCTTCTTCGTCTTCGCGATCATGCTGGCGCTGCTCGTCTTCATCTTCGAGGGGGTGCGCGACGCCTTCGACCCGCGAAAGACCTTCGCATGAGCGCGCTTCTCACCGTCGAGAACCTGCATGTGCGCTTTCGCCAGGACGGGCGCACCGTCCATGCCGTGCGCGGCCTGGGCTTTGCCGTCAACCGCGGCGAGACCGTGGCCCTCGTCGGGGAATCGGGGTCGGGAAAATCGGTCACCGCGCTCTCGACCGTCCGCCTTCTGGGCGACAGCGCCACGGTCGAGGGCCGCATCCGCTATGACGGGCGCGACCTCGCGACCGCCCCGGAACAGGACCTGCGGCAGGTGCGCGGCAACGACATCGCCTTCATCTTCCAGGAGCCGATGACCTCGCTGAACCCGCTGCACACGATCGAGCGCCAGTTGGGCGAATCGATCGACCTGCACCAGGGCCTGCCGCGCGAGGAGGTGCGGGCACGCATCCTGTCGCTGCTCGATCAGGTCGGCATCCGCAATCCGGCCGAACGCCTCGGCGCCTATCCGCACGAACTCTCGGGCGGACAGCGCCAGCGGGTGATGATCGCCATGGCGCTGGCCAACGACCCGGCGCTGCTCATCGCCGACGAACCGACGACCGCGCTCGACGTGACGATCGAGGCGCAGATCCTCGAACTGCTCGCGGATCTCAAGGCGCGGCGCAACCTGTCGATGCTGTTCATCACCCATGACCTCGGCATCGTGCGGCGCATCGCCGACCGCACCTGCGTCATGCAGGGGGGCGTGATCGTGGAACAGGGCCCGACCGCGCGCATCTTCGCCGCGCCGGAACATCCCTACACGCGCATGCTTCTCGCGGCCGAGGCCGCCGGCCGCCCCGATCCCGTGCCCGAAGGCGCGCCCGAGGTGCTCGCGGCCGACGGGTTGCGCGTCTGGTTCCCGATCCGCCGCGGCCTCCTGCGCCGCACGGTCGGCCATGTGAAGGCGGTGAACGCCGCCACCCTGTCCATCCGCGCCGGCGAGACGCTGGGCGTGGTCGGCGAATCGGGCTCGGGCAAGACCACGCTCGCGCTCGCGCTCACCCGGCTCATCCCTTCCGAAGGCGGGATCGCCTTCGCCGGCCACGACATCTCCGCTCCCCGCCCCGGCGCCGCCCCGCCCGGAGGGCGCGCCGCGCTGCGCGCGCTCAGGCGCGACATGCAGATCGTGTTCCAGGACCCCTACGGCTCGCTCTCGCCGCGCATGACCGCAGGCCAGATCATCGCCGAAGGCCTTGGCGTGCACGGGCTCGAACCGGGGCGCGACCGCACCGCGATGGTGGCCGGGATCATGGCCGAGACCGGCCTCGATCCCGCGCAGATGGACCGCTACCCGCACGAATTCTCCGGCGGCCAGCGCCAGCGCATCGCCATCGCCCGCGCCCTGGTGCTGCGCCCGCGCCTCATCGTCCTCGACGAACCGACCTCGGCCCTCGACGCCACGGTGCAGGCGCAGATCGTCGATCTGCTGCGCGACCTGCAACGCCGCCACGGCCTGGCCTATCTCTTCATCAGCCACGACCTGCGCGTGGTGCGCGCGCTGGCCCACAAGGTCATGGTGATGAAGGACGGCGACGTGGTCGAATCGGGCGACACCGACGCCCTTTTCGCCGCCCCGCGCACCGACTACACCCGCACGCTCATGGCCGCCGCCTTCGGCCCCGCAGCCTTCGGCCCCGCCACCCTGCCGCCCGCCACCCTGCCGCCCGCCGCACCGCCACCGCGCTAGCCAGCCGCCCCGCGCGCCCCTTCATCTGTCTCCAAATATCCCGGGGGGAGTCGCCCATCGGGC
>JADYZU010000091.1 GCA_020852925.1 Rubellimicrobium sp.
GGCTTTTCACCCAGATCGACCCGGCGGCCTATATCAGCCAGGTCACGAGTTTCGACGCGCCGGTCGCCTATGCCGACTGGAAGGCGATCAACGCGCAGGCGCTGATCGTGGGCGCCGTGTCGAACAATGGCGGCAACATCAGCGTGAAGTTCAACCTGTATGACGTCTTCTCCGACACCGCACTGGGCGAGGGGCTGCAATTCGCGGGCGGGCAGGGCGACTGGCGGCGCATCGCGCACAAGGTGGCCGACCAGATCTACAGCCGGATCACCGGCGAAGGCCCCTATTTCGACAGCCGGGTCGTCTATGTGTCGGAAAGCGGGCCGAAGAACGCGCGCACCAAGCAACTGGCGATCATGGATTATGACGGCGCGAACGTCAGCTACCTGACCGACGGGGCGGCCATCGTGCTGGCGCCGCGTTTTTCGGCGGGGGGCGACCGGATCCTCTACACCTCGTTCGAGACGGGCTTTCCGCGGATCACGCTGATGGATCTTGCCTCGGCATCCTCGCGCTCCATCGCCGATCTTCAGGGCAACATGACCTTCGCGCCGCGCTTTTCGCCCGATGGCGATACGGTGGCATTCTCGCTTGAGAACGGCGGCAATACCGACATCTTCCTGATGAGCCTGTCGTCGGGGCAGGTGACGCAGCTGACCAATGCGCCCTCGATCGAAACCGCGCCGTCCTTCAGCCCGGACGGCAGCCAGATCGCCTTTGAAAGCGACCGTTCCGGCAGCCCGCAAGTCTATATCATGTCGGTCGGCGGCGGCGAGCCGGTGCGCGTGTCCTCGGGCGAGGGGCGCTATTCCACCCCGGTCTGGTCGCCGCGCGGCGATCTGGTGGCCTTCACCAAGCAGAACGGCGGGCGTTTCCACATCGGGGTGATGCGGACCGATGGCAGCGAGGAGCGGCTTCTGACCGCCTCCTACCTGGACGAAGGCCCGACCTGGGCGCCGAACGGGCGGGTGATCATGTTCACCCGCGAAAGCCCCGGCGCGGCCGGGTCGGCGCAGCTTTTCTCGGTCGATATTTCGGGGCGCGCGCTGAAGCAGGTGCCGACCGAAGGCGCGGCCTCTGACCCGGCATGGTCGCCGCTTCTGCCCTGAGGGGCGTGATGCGGCGTTTCCAAGCCTGAGATGCGATGATATGGTGGCCCCGATATCTGGAACCATCGGGCCAAGAACAAAAAGGGCGGACAACATGCAAAAGATTTCCACGATTTTCCTGCTGGTCGGCGCGCTGGCGCTTTCGGCCTGTAACAATCCCGACCGGTTCGGCGCGGGCGGTGCCGGGGGCGCGGGTGGTGCCGGTGGCATCGGCGTTGGCGGCTTGGGCGACCCGAACAACCCGGCGAGCCCGGCCTATTTCCAGCAGCGCATCGGCGATACGGTGCGGTTCGCGGTGGACCAGCATACCCTGTCGCCCGAGGCGCAGGCGACCCTGACCGCGCAGGCCCAGTGGCTGAACCAGAACGCGGGCTATACCGCGATCATCGAGGGGCATGCCGACGAACAGGGCACGCGCGAATACAACATCGCGCTGGGTGCGCGCCGTGCGACCGCGGTGCAGCAGTATCTGATCGCGCAGGGCGTGCCGGCGGCGCGGCTGGAGACGGTCTCCTATGGCAAGGAACGCCCGCTGGCGGTCTGTTCGGAAGAAAGCTGCTTTGCGCAGAACCGCCGCTCGGTGACGGTGATCGGCGCGGGCGCGGGTGTGTAAGGGCAATCCGGTATGATCCGACCTTTGGTAAGGGTCCTGACCCTGGCGGTGGCGATGGCCGCCGCCAGTGGCGCGTTTGCGCAGGACAAGGCCGCGACGCTTGCCGAGATGCGGGCCGAGCTTGAGGCGCTGGCGGCGCAGTTGCAGTCGCTGAAGGCCGAACTGATCTCGGGCGGGCAGCCGGCCATCCAGGCGGCGGGCGGCACCAGCGCCCTTGACCGGATGAACGCGATGGAGGCGGAGCTGGCGCGCCTCACCTCGGCCACCGAGCAGGTGCAGATCCGGGTGGAGAAGGTGGTGGCCGACGGCACCAACCGGGTGGGCGACCTCGAGTTCCGCATCTGCGAGCTTGAGGAGGGCTGCGATCCGGCCAACCTGCCGGTGACGCAAAGCCTGGGCGGCCCGGCGGCGGGTGGAACCGCGGCAACCGGCGGCAGCGCCACCGTGGCGGGCGGGGCGACGGGTGTGGCGACGCCGGGGGTGGAGCTTGCCGTGAACGAGCAGGCGGACTTCGACCGGGCCAAGGCCAAGTTCGATGCGGGCGATGCGGCGGGCGCCGCCACCGGCTTTGCGACCTTCGTGCAGAATTATCCCGGCGGTCCCCTGACCGGCGAGGCGCAGTTCCTTCAGGGCGAGGCGCTGTCGAAGTCGGGCGACACATCCGGTGCGGCGCGGGCCTATCTCGCGGCCTTCTCGGGGGCGCCGGAAGGGCCGCGCGCGGCGGTGTCGCTTCTCAAGCTCGGGGCGGCGCTGGGGCTTCTGGGGCAGGTGCAGGATGCCTGCGTGACGCTGGGCGAAGTGCCGGCGCGCTTTCCGCAGGCGCCCGAGGCGGCAGAGGCGACCAAGGCCATGCAGGGTCTTGGCTGCCAGTGACGGCGGCGGCGGACAGGCTTCTTTCCGGTCTGAAGGCCAGTTTCGCGCCCGGCCCCCCGAAGGGGCTGGGCGTTGCCGTTTCCGGCGGGGGCGATTCCCTGGCGCTTTTGCATCTTCTGGCGCGCTGGCGATGGGAGGGCGGGCCGGAACTGGCCGCGGTGACCGTCGATCACGGGCTGCGCCCCGAGGCCGCGGGCGAGGCCGCCCTTGTCGCGCGGGCCTGCGCGGGGCTGGGCATCGCCCATGAGACGCTGAGGTGGAGCGGCTGGGACGGGCGCGGCAACCTGCCCGACCAGGCGCGGCGCGCGCGCTACCGGCTGATCGCAGACTGGGCCGGGCGGCGGGGGCTGGGCGAGGTGGCGCTTGGCCATACGCTCGACGATCAGGCCGAGACGGTGCTGATGCGGCTGGCGCGCGGGTCTGGGGTGGACGGGCTTTGCGCGATGGCGGAGAGGCGGCGACAGGGGGGGATCGTGCTTTGCCGGCCGCTTCTCGGGGTTCGGCGGGCGGAACTGCGCGATTTCCTGCGCGGGCTGGGCGTCGGATGGGCCGAGGATCCGACCAACGACGACCCCGCCCATGACCGGGTGCTGGCGCGGCGGGCGCTGGCGGCGGTCCAGACCCTGGGGATCACTGCCGATGGGCTGGTGGCGACCGCCGCGCGCCTGCGGCTGGCCCGGCAGGTGCTGGCGCAGGCGGCCCATGATCTTGCCCGCGACGCGGCCCGGATCGAGGCGGGCGATGTGATCTTGCGTCGCGACCTCATCGACGCGGCGCCTGCCGAAACGCGGCTCAGGCTGATGTCGCACGCCCTGTGCTGGGTGGCGTCGGCGGAATACCGCCCGCGCTTTTCGGCGCTGGCGGCGGCGATGGGCCGGGCGGCCGGGGGGCGCCGGGCGACGCTGCATGGCTGCCTGATCATGCCGCGCAAGGGGGGCTATCACATCACGCGCGAACTGGCGTCGGTGCCCGGCGACGGGCCGGTGGAGGCGCTCTGGGACGGGCGCTGGCAGGTTTCGGGGCCGGTCACCAACGGGGCGACCGTCCGGGCACTGGGGAAGGACGGGCTGGCGCAACTGCCCCGGCCCCGCGACCGGACGGTGCCGGAGGCAAGCCTTCTGACCCGTCCTGCCATCTGGCAGGGCGGGCGGCTGGTGGCGGCGCCGCTGGCCGGATGGGCGAATGGCTGGTCCGTCACCCTGACCCGGAACGAGGCGGATTTCCTCACATCCTTAATCCTGCATTGAACCCGCCCCACTTATCTCTATTTTAAGCGGGAAGGCGTGCGTCCGGCAGGCGCGCGCAGCATTTGGAGGCTACTCTTGGGCAACGCGAGA
>JADYZU010000092.1 GCA_020852925.1 Rubellimicrobium sp.
GTTGCTGATCGTCGCCGAGGAGATCGAGGGCGAGGCCCTGGCAACCCTCGTCGTCAACAAGCTGCGCGGCGGCTTGAAGGTAGCGGCGGTCAAGGCGCCGGGCTTTGGCGATCGCCGCAAGGCGATGCTGCAGGACATCGCCATCCTGACCGGCGGTCAGGTGATCAGCGAAGACCTGGGCATGAAGCTGGAAAACGTCGGCGTCGACATGCTGGGCCGGGCCAAGAAGGTCTCGATCAGCAAGGACAACACCACCATCGTCGACGGCGCAGGCGAGAAGGCCGAGATCGAGGCCCGCGTCGGCCAGATCCGCGCGCAGATCGAGGAGACTACCTCGGACTACGACCGCGAGAAGCTGCAGGAGCGTGTCGCGAAGCTGGCTGGCGGCGTGGCCGTCATCAAGGTCGGCGGCATGACCGAGGTGGAAGTCAAGGAGCGCAAGGACCGTGTGGACGACGCGCTGAACGCCACCCGTGCGGCGGTTCAGGAAGGCATCGTCGTCGGCGGCGGTGTGGCGCTGGTGCAGGCGGCCAAGAAGCTTGACGGGCTGAAGGGCGCCAACGCCGACCAGACCGCCGGCATCACCATCGTCCGCAAGGCGCTTGAGGCGCCGCTGCGCCAGATCGCCCAGAACGCGGGCGTCGATGGTTCGGTCGTGGCGGGCAAGGTGCGTGAATCGTCGGACGCCAAGTTCGGCTTCAACGCCCAGACCGAGGAATATGGCGACATGTTCAAGTTCGGCGTCATCGACCCGGCCAAGGTCGTGCGCACCGCACTGGAAGATGCGGCGTCGGTCGCTGGCCTCCTCATCACCACCGAGGCGATGATCGCCGAGAAGCCCAAGGATGCGGCGCCCGCGGGCGGCATGCCCGGCGGCATGGGCGGCATGGACGGCATGATGTGATCAGCCCTTCCGAGGGATGATGAAAGGGGCGCCTTCGGGCGCCCCTTTTCGTTCAGGCCCCGCCGGACGGGCCAACCACGTCGCGGCGCGGCCAGCCGAGGGCAAGGACGAACCGGCCGGGCCAGCGGCGCGCCCTGCTGACTGCGCCAGCGGCTTCGTCGGCGGTGCTGGGCGACCGGTCGGGCACTTCGCCGGCGCAGGACCGGGCATCGCGCCGCGGGCCGGGCTCCTCGATTGCCGTCACCAGCCATCCTGCGGCACTCAGGGGCACACCGATGAGTGTGCGTTCCTGCCTTGCGTTCCTTTCCCGGAAATCCATGACCATTCCCCCGGGGTGCCGACTGCCCCCGGGGACCATGATGCGCCCGTGGCGGGCGACCGGGCCAGTGCCGGGGGTGAAGCGGTTCCGCTACAGAATGTGGACTGGCCGCAATTTCCGGATTGATCTAGTCTGGCGGCAGGAGGCGCCAGCCGTGCCCAGCATGCCCTATGGCAGCATCTGCCCCATCTCCAAGGCGTCCGAGATTCTCGGGCCGCGCTGGACGATCCAGATCCTGTGCGAGATGTGGGCCGGGTCCAGCCGGTTCAACGATATCCGCCGTGGCCTTGGACGCATCTCGCCCACGCTCCTGTCGCGGCGGCTGAAGGAGATGGAAGCCGCCGGCCTCGTGGAGCGGGTCGAGGACCGGGGCGCGGGAACCGTGGATTACTTCCGCACCGCCAGCGCGATCGAGCTTGAGCCGGCGCTCGACCTGCTCGCCCGCTGGGCGCAGCGCAACGTCGAGGCCGAGGTGGCGGTGGCCGATCCCGACCTGTCCTCGATGATGTGGGAGGTGCGCCGCTATGTCGGGGTCGCGAACCTGCCGCACCGGCGCGTGGTGGCGCGGTTCCATTTCGCCGATGTCACGTCGGGCCACGACTGCTATTGGCTTGTGGCGCAGCCGGGGGTGCAGGCCGACATCTGCGCGACCGATCCGGGGGTGGACGTCGATCTGTTTCTCGAAACGACCGTCGCCTCTTTCGCCGCGACCTTTCTGGGGCGCACCACCATCGCCCGCGAGGTCGAGGAAGGCAGGATGTTCCTGTCGGGCGATGCACGCCTTGTCCGCACGATTGTTGGCTGGTTCCCGAAAGAGGAATACAGCGAGATCGACGGCATTGCGCGCTTCGATCCGCCGCGGCGCGCCGGTCTGAGGTCGGGATGACCGGTGCCGCGCCCCCCGCCGCCGGCATTCCGGGTGCCCGGGTGGCCGGCGGATGACCGCGCCCGTCCCCTTTGGTGCGCCTGTGCGGCTTTTCCTGCTCACCGCGCTGACCATGTGCGCGTTCGCGGCCAATTCCGTCCTGAACCGGCTGGCGATTGCCGGGGGGCGCATCGGGCCCTTCGACTTTGCCGCCCTGCGTCTGGTGTCCGGGGCGCTGGCCCTGTGGCTGCTGGCCTGTCTGCGCGGACGCAAGATCGGCTGGTCCGCGCGCCGCAGGCTGGCCGGGGGCGGGGCACTTCTGGTCTATATGCTGGGGTTTTCCTGGGCCTACCTGGAACTGGCGGCGGGGACAGGGGCGCTCTTGCTGTTCGGCGGGGTGCAGATCACCATGTTCGCCGGTACGCTGGCGGCCGGGGACAGGGTGCCGGCGCGGCGCTGGCTCGGGGCCGGGCTGGCCATGTCGGGGCTGGTCTGGCTCTTGTGGCCGCAGGGTGGGGCAGGGGCGGGTGTCTGGCCTGCGCTGTCGATGGGCCTGGCCGCGGTGGGATGGGGCGTCTACTCGCTGATCGGGCGGAGGGAAGGAGATCCCCTTGCGGCTACGGCGGCGAATTTCATCGTCGCATCGCCGGTGGCGCTGGCGGTTGCCGTGCTGATGTGCGGGCTGATCGGCGGGCCGGTGCCGGGGCCGGTGCCGGGGGCGGGGCTGACGGCGGGTGGTGCCGGGCTTGCGGTCCTGTCGGGGGTGGTCACGTCGGGCATGGGTTATGCTTTGTGGTATCGGATCCTGCCCGCCCTCGGGGCGACCCGCGCGGCAGTGGCGCAGCTGACCGTGCCGGTGATCGCGGCGGCCGGCGGGATGGCGCTGCTGGGCGAGCGGCCCGACCTGACCTTCGCGCTGGCCACGGCGCTGGTCCTGGGGGGCGTGGCAATCGCGGCCTTGCCCCGGCGGGGATAGGCCCGCTACAGCCCCTTGGCCATCCGGTGGATCAGATGGCCGGTCTCCGCGTCGAAACGCGAGACGCCGGTGGCGCGGAAGCCCTCGCGTTCCCAGAAGGCGCGGCCGCGGGCGTTGGCTTCGAGGACCGCGAGGTATAGCCGGGGGGCGCCTTCGGCCCGTGCCCGCCGTTCGACCTCGGCCAGGAGGGTGCGTCCATGGCCGCTGCCCCGGGCGCGCGGGGCAAGGATCATCTGGCCGAGGTAGGCATCTTCGGGTTCGGGAAAGCCGAAGGAAAGCTCGGCAAGGCCGGAGAGGCGCCCGCCGACGAAAAGGCCAAGGCGGTGCGAGCGTGCCGGGTCGCAGCCCGGCGGGCAATCGGTGAAGAAGGCGGCGGCCTTCGCCGCATCCGGGGCAGTGCCGTCGGCCATGGTCCAGTAGTCGGCCGCTTCGTGATAGGCACGGATGACAGCGTCGAGATCGACGATGGGATCAAGGGCGCGGATCATGGCGTGAGCGCCGCTATCGACAGGATTTCGAGTTCGACCACCCCGGACGGCCGCCGCCATGTGACCAGATCGCCGGGGCCGGCGCCGATCAGCGCGCGGGCGAGCGGTGACTGCGGCGCGATGCGGTTCTGCGTGGCGTCGGCTTCGTCCTCGCCCACGATCTCCCAGGTCGTCTCCTGCCCGTCTTCGTCGGCAACGGTGACGGCGGTGGCGAAGGCGACCTCCTGCGGGGCTGCGGGCGGGGTCACGAGGATCGCGCTTTTCAGCCGGGCGTCCAGATAGCGGATGTCGCGCTCGGCGGCCTTTTCGGGCAGCCGGTCGAGCCGGTCGGCGCGGGCTTTCAGCGCGGCGAGACTTGCCTGCCGTTCGGCCAGCCGGTCCCGCAGCGACCGGAGCCCGCGCGGGGTGACATAGTTCGGATGGGGCGGGATCGGCAGGTCGGGCAGGGGGGCATTGTCCGGCCCGTCCTCCTTCACGAAGGCGCGGCTCATCGGA
>JADYZU010000093.1 GCA_020852925.1 Rubellimicrobium sp.
GAACGGCGGATCGTCGGTCGAAACCGTGACCTTCACCCCCCGTTCGCGCAGGTCATGGATCGGATGGGCGCGCCAGCCCTTGTAAAGGCCAAGCGCGATGTTCGATCCCGGGCAGACTTCCAGAACGATGCCCCTTTCGGCGATCTCGTCGACCAGCGCCAAATCCTCGATGGCGCGCACGCCGTGACCGATCCTCTCGACCTCCAGATCACGGATGGCGGCGCGCACGCTTTCGGGTCCGCCCCATTCGCCCGCGTGCGCCGTCAGCCGCAACCCCGCCTCGCGCGCGCAATCGAACGACCAGCGGAAATCCTTCGGCTGGCCGGTCTTCTCGTCGCCCGCCAGACCAAAGCCCACCAGCCAGTCGCCCGCCGTCTCGGCGGCGCAAAGCGCGGTTTCGCGCGCCTTCTCCGGGCCGAAATGGCGGATGGCGGTGACGATCCCGCGCAACACGATCCCGTCGCGGCGCTCGGCCAGATCGGCGGCTTCGCGGATCGCCAGCAGATAGTCCTTCCAGGCCGCCACATCCCGCCCGCCGCAGAAATCGGGGCTGAGGAAGGTTTCCGAATAGACAACACCCGAGGCCGCGCTTTCCTCCAGCACCGCCAATGTCAGGCGGTGGTAGTCCTCGGGGCTTTTCAGGGTTTCGGTCGCCGCCTCGTAGACCTTCAGGAAATGCCAGAAATCGCGGAAGGCATAGTTGCCGCGCGCATCGAAGATGCCCGACAGATCCATGGCCTTCTCCCGCGCCAGACCACGGATGAAGGCAGGGGGCGCCGCGCCTTCCAGATGCAGGTGCAGCTCGATCTTCGGCAGGTCGGTGGTCATGGTTCCTCGCGTTTCATGTCGGGACGGTGTCGGGACGGATGCCATACGCGGGCGGGACGCGGGCTGGCGGCTAAAGGAAGCTGCGCCCCGGCCCCTTGGACGGGACGCCGAGGTGCGCCGCGACGCTCGCGCCCACGTCGGTGAAGGCCACCTGTCCGATGGCCTTGGTGCCCGCCCCCCAGCCCAGAACCGGCACCCGCTCGCGCGTGTGGTCGGTGCCGGTCCAGGTCGGGTCATTGCCATGGTCGGCGGTGAAGATCGCCAGATCGCCGGGCCTCAGCGCGGCCAGGAAGCGGCCGACCTGCCCATCGAACCACTCCAGCGCCCGGGCATATCCCGCCACGTCGCGCGGATGGCCGAAAAGCGTGTCGAACTCGACGAAGTTCGCAAAGGTCAATGAACCATCTTCCGCAGCATCTGCCCAACCCATTAGATGTTCGAAAAGTGCAAGGTCTGCACCCTTCCTCACATCGTCTATCCCACGCATGGAGAAGATGTCTCCGATCTTGCCGATGGCATGGACCTTGCGCCCTGCGCCCTGAACCCAGTCCAGAAGCGTCGGCGCCGGCGGGGCGATCGCATAGTCGTGGCGGTTGGTGGTGCGCCTGAAATTGCCCGGCCCGCCCACGAAGGGCCGCGCGATCACCCGGCCGACCTTCATCGCATGCAGGCGCGGCGCGATGTCCCGGCACAACGTCAGAAGCCGTTCCAGCCCGAAGGATTCTTCGTGACAGGCAATCTGGAACACGCTGTCGGCCGAGGTATAGCAGATCGGCCACCCGGTCCGCATATGCTCGGCGCAATGCTCCTCGATGATCGGCACCCCCGACGCATGACAGTTGCCAAGCGTCCCGCCAGCCCCGCAAAGACGCGCGACCTCGTCCATCAGATCCTGCGGAAAGGCGGGGCAAGTATCAGGAAAGTAATGCCATTCCCACGGCACAGGCACGCCGGCCAGTTCCCAGTGACCTGAAGGCGTGTCCTTGCCGCGCGACAGTTCCGTGGCCGCCCCCCACAGGCCCTGCGGCGTAGCCCCCAGCCCCGGCATGGCCTCGCCCGAGGCCAGCCGCACCGCCGCCGACAGGCCCAGCCGGTCCAGGTTCGGCAGGCGCAGGGGGCCGCTCCTTCCCGCCTCCCCCCGACCGGCGGCACAGGCCGCCGCGATATGGGCCAGCGTGTTGGCGCCGGTGTCGGGGTGGGTGCCGTTGAAGAACTCCGCCGCGTCCGGCGCCCCGCCCGCACCGACGGAATCCATCACGATCAGAAAGGCCCGCGCCATCAGGCCACCCGCTCAAGGATCAGGTCGGGTTCGTCTGGTGCGGCATCGGCAAGGCTGTAGGCGGCCAGGACCGCAGCCACCGCGACCTCGCCATCTTCGCGCGATGCCGCATGGACCAGCGCGAAAGCCTCGCCCTCGGCGACCGGCTCGCCAAGCGGCGCGAGGTCCGACAGGCCGACCGCCGGGTTGATCCGGTCGCCCCCCTTCAGCCTGCCGCCGCCCAGATGCACCACCGCATGTCCCAGTGCCTCGCCGTCGATCGCCGCCACATGGCCGGCGCGGGGGGCCTTGACCTCCATCACCACGGGGGCGGCGGGCAGGCGGTCGGGGAAACGTTCGACGAAATCATGCGGCCCGCCCATCGCCGCGACCATCTGGCCGAAGATCTCGGCGGCGCGGCCGGAGGACAGCGCCTCCACGATCTGATCCTCTCCCTCCAGCGCGTCGCCGGCCAGCCCGGCAAGGACCAGCGCCTCGCCCCCGAGCGCGACAGTCAGATCCCACAGGTTCTGGCTGACCGCCTGCCCGGTCAGGGTCTCCATCACCTCGACCATCTCAAGCGCATTTCCTGCTGCGGCGGCAAGGGGTTGCGACATGTCGGTAATCAGCGCCGCCGTTGTGCATCCCGCACCGTTCGCCGTATCGACCAGCGCACGCGCCAGGGCCCGCGCCTGCGGCAGCGACTTCATGAAGGCGCCAGACCCGACCTTCACGTCGAGGACCAGCGCCTCAAGGCCGGCGGAGAGTTTCTTCGACAGGATCGAAGCGGTGATCAGGTCGATCGATTCCACCGTGCCCGTCACATCGCGGACGGCATAGAGCCTGCGGTCGGCGGGGGCGATGTCGGTGCTGGCCCCGACGATGGCGCAGCCGACCTCGCGGGTGATGCGGCGCAGCGCCTCAACGCTCTGGTCGGACCTGTAGCCGGGGATCGCTTCAAGCTTGTCGAGCGTGCCGCCGGTATGGCCCAGCCCGCGGCCGGAGATCATCGGCACATGGGCCCCGCAAGCGGCGAGGGCAGGCGCAAGCAGAAGCGACGTGCTGTCACCGATGCCTCCGGTCGAATGCTTGTCGACAACCGGGCCGGGCATGTTCCAGTCCAGAACCTGCCCGCTGTCGCGCATGGCAAGCGTCAGGCCGACACGGTCGCCGGGCGACAAGCCGTTGAGGAGGATGGCCATCGCGAAGGCCCCCGCCTGTGCGTCGGTCACGCCGCCGTCGGCCAGCCCGCCGGCAAACCAGTGCGCCGCATCGGCTGGCAGGCCACGCCCGTCGCGCAACCGGGCGATGATGGCGCGCGCGTCCATCAGGCGCGATCCATGTGGGCCGCGCTGAAACTGCCGGGCAGAAGCGTGCCGATTGTCGTCTCCTGCCGCACCCCGTCGGTGGTGGCCAGCGTCACCGGCGTATCGGGCCCACCGAATTCGGCCAGTTTCTGACGGCAACCGCCGCAGGGCGGCACCGGCGCGGGGCTGTCAGCGATAACGGCCACGGCCTGAAGCCGGCTCTCCCCCGCCGCCACCATCGCCGCGATCGCTCCGGCCTCGGCGCAGGTGCCTTCGGGATAGGCCACGTTTTCGACATTCACGCCCACGAAAACCCGACCCGAGGCACCACGGACGGCAGCACCGACCTTGAAGCGTGAATAGGGGGCATAGGCATTTTCGCGCACCGCGCGTGCCGCAGCCAGAAGATCGGGGTCGGACATGGCTTTTCCTTTGACCGTTCGGACAAGTATTGCGCCGAACCGCGTGGGGCTACAACAGGAAAGCCGGAAGGCGGCAGGCCTTGCGCCCCCCGCCCCGCTGTTGAATTGCGCCGGAATGTCAGGGTCAGGCAGGCGTCGTGGCGAAGCTGCCGGGCAGCGAGACTTCGAGAAGTTCGAAATCGTCCGTTGGGTCGGCCCAGCGGGTGGTCATGCCGGGCGGCGTCACGAAGGCATCGCCGCGCGAAAGCCGGTAAGGTTCCTTGCCCTCGCCCTCCAGCGTCATCTGGCCGCCCATGACGAAACAGAAAAGGATGTCGCTGTCGTGACGGGTGGCGAGCGGGGCGCCCTGCCCCTTGCGCACCACCTGGACCCCGGCGACGCCCTTGGTGCTGGCGTTGATCGTCGTGTCGCGGCAGATGTAGCCCGGCTGGCGGAACGGGCGCCAGTCTGCCCCCCTGGCCAGATTGTGGACGAAACGCTGGCCGTCCCATTCCCGGTCGGGCCGCAGGTCGGGGGTCGGCAGCGTCATTTCGTGGTCGATCTCGGTGACATGTTCGGCAGGGACGCCGATCTCGATCACCTCGATGTCGTCGCCCGCCTCCAGCACCCGGTGGCGGATCTGCGGGGGCTGGATGAAACAGTCGCCCGCCGTCAGCCGCCGCACACCGCCCTGATCCTCGTAAAGCACGTCGACCCAACCGCTGACGCAGAAGATCAGCTGGAACCCGACCTTGTGGAAATGCACCATGTCCGGCACCTTGCCGTCGGGCACGCGGATATGGCTGGCGATGATGGCCCCGCCGAGGCGCGTGGGCACCAGGTCGCGGTAGGCCATGCCCGCCCGCCCGATCACCCAGGGGGCCTGATCCGCAAGCCTGCGCACGACAAAGGCGTGCTGTGTCGGGGGCAGGACCAGCGGCGGGTTCAGCTCGTCGATGGTGATGCGCGTGCCGCCGGGGGCGATCAGATCCCGCGCGCCGTCCGCAAGCGTCTCGGGCGCGTCGGTCAGGATGCGCAGGTGTCCGGGCGGCATGTCTGCCGACTGGTCGAGGCGCACCCGCAGCCCGTGGCCGGAAAAGACCGCGACCGAAGGGTTGTCGGCGGGATAGATCATGTCCATCCGCATTCCCAGAACCTTGGTGAAGAAGGGCAGATCCTTGCGCAGATCGGCGGTGACCAGCAGAACTTCGGCACGGATTTCGGTCATTTCGGTTCCTCTCGGGGCGGCACGCCCACCCCGCTCATTCTTCAAGCTTGAAGCATATTTTCAAGGATTTTATTGTATGTGTTTTGTATCTTGCGTGGTAAAGGCGGACTTGCAGGGCGGAAAATCTAGTTTAACGTTAAACTATAACCGGGAGGAAGATCATGGAAGAGATGCGGCAGGACAGCGCCCGGCAGGCGGCACTCGACTATCACGAATTCCCGCGCCCCGGAAAACTGGAAATCCGCGCCACGAAACCCCTGGCCAACGGCCGCGACCTGAGCCGCGCCTACAGCCCCGGCGTGGCCGAGGCCTGCCTTGAGATCAAGGCCGAACCGGCCACCGCCAGCCGCTACACCGCGCGCGGCAATCTTGTCGCCGTGGTGACGAACGGCACCGCCGTCCTCGGGCTGGGCAACATCGGCGCGCTTGCGTCGAAACCGGTGATGGAGGGCAAGGCCGTCCTTTTCAAGAAGTTCGCCAACATCGACTGTTTCGACATCGAACTGAACGAACCAGACCCGGTGAAGCTGGCCGATATCGTCTGCGCGCTGGAGCCAACGTTCGGCGCGATCAACCTCGAAGACATCAAGGCGCCAGATTGTTTCATCGTTGAACAATTGTGCCGCGAACGGATGAACATCCCGGTCTTCCACGACGACCAGCATGGCACCGCCATCGTCGTCGGTGCGGCGGCGACCAATGCGCTGCATGTGGCGGGCAAGCGGTTCGACGAGATAAAGGTGGTGTCCACGGGCGGTGGCGCGGCGGGGATCGCCTGCCTCAACATGCTCCTGAAGCTGGGGGTGAAGCGCGAGAACGTCTGGCTTTGCGATCTGGCGGGCCTCGTCCATCGCGGCAGGACCGAGCAGATGACACCGCAGAAGGCCGAGTATGCGCAAGGCGACCGTGCCGCGACACTGGCCGAGGTGATCGGCGGGGCGGACCTGTTCCTTGGCCTCTCCGGCCCCGGCGTCCTCACGCCCGAGATGGTGGCCAGGATGGCGACGCGCCCGATCGTCTTTGCGCTGGCCAACCCCACGCCGGAAATCCTGCCCGATCAGGTTCGCGCCGTGGCGCCCGAGGCGATCATCGCCACCGGCCGCAGCGATTTCCCCAATCAGGTCAACAACGTCCTGTGCTTTCCCTTCATCTTCCGCGGCGCGCTGGACGTGGGCGCGACCGAGATCAACGACCAGATGCAACTGGCCTGTATCGAGGGGATCGCGGCGCTTGCCCGCGCCACCACCAGCGCCGAGGCCGCAGCCGCCTATCGCGGCGAAAAGCTGACGTTCGGGGCCGACTATCTGATCCCCAAGCCCTTCGACCCGCGCCTGATCGGCGTGGTGGCCAGTGCCGTTGCCCGCGCGGCGATGGAAACCGGCGTCGCCACCCGGCCGATTGCCGACATGGACGCCTACCGCGAAAAGCTGGACGGCTCGGTCTTCAAGTCGGCCCTGATCATGCGCCCGGTGTTCGAAGCGGCGCGCTCCGCCAGCCGCCGCATCGTCTTTGCCGAAGGCGAGGATGAGCGCGTCCTACGCTGCGCCAATGCGATGCTGGAGGAGATGACCGACAAGCCGATCCTGATCGGACGCCCGGAGGTGATCGAGCGGCGCTGCGAACGCGCCGGCCTGCCGATCCGGCCGGGTCGCGATTTCGAGATCGTGAACCCCGAAAACGATCCGCGCTACCGCGACTACTGGCAGACCTATCATGCGCTGATGGAGCGACGGGGAGTGACGCCCGACATCGCCCGCGCCGTGATGCGCACCAATGCCACCGCCATCGCCGCCGTCGCCGTCCACCGGGGCGAGGCCGACAGCATGATCTGCGGCACGTTCGGACAGTATCTGTGGCACCTGAACTACGTCAATCAGGTGCTGGGGCGCGGCGGGCTTTGCCCGCAGGGCGCGCTTTCCCTGATGATCCAGGAGGATGGCCCCCTGTTCGTCGCCGACACGCATGTGAACGCCATCCCGAACCCGGAGCAGATCGCGACCACCATTGTTGGCGCCGCCCGCCACGCCCGCCGCTTTGGCGTGACGCCGCGCGTCGCGCTCTGTTCGCACTCGAACTTCGGCAATCTGGACAACGATTCCGGCCGCCGGATGCGCGCCGCGATGGAGATACTCGACGCGCGCGGCGTGGATTTCGCCTATGAGGGCGAAATGTCGGCGGATGCGGCGCTTGACCCCGAACTGCGCGCCCGCATCTTCCCCAATGCGCGCTTTGCCGAACCGGCCAACATCCTCGTCTTCGCCTATACAGACGCCGCCAACACCGCCCGCAACATGCTGAAGATGAAGGCCGGCGGGCTGGAGGTCGGACCGATCCTGATGGGAATGGGCAACCGGGCGCATGTCTGCACGCCTTCGATTACCGCGCGGGGGCTTCTGAACATGTCGGCCATCGCCGGAACGCCGGTGACGCACTACAGCTGAGAATCATCTTGCCGTGCGGGGCAGAGATGTTTGCAAAGCTGCGTGACCCGACCTGACCGGAGCTGCAAGCATGCCCTATATGCAAAAAATTTGCTGACACTTGCCGACCTCATTCTGCAAATCCTGGTATGCAACCGCATGCCGTGACCGCTAACCGCATTGATTGCGCCCTGCCCCCTGCCCTAAGGTCGCGCCAGTTCTTGAGGAGGCGGGGATGACTTCTGGCGGATACAGGAAGGCCTATGACAGCTGGCGGGCCGATCCGGAGGGGTTCTGGCTGACGGCCGCGCGTGAGATCGACTGGGTGACACCGCCCACCCGCGCCCTGGATGACAGCC
>JADYZU010000094.1 GCA_020852925.1 Rubellimicrobium sp.
TCCACGACAGTTCCCATTGCCCGTCAAGCGCCGCCCCTTCGGTGATCTGGTGCGTGCCACAGTCAAAGGTGGCAAGGAAGCGCGGGGCAGGCAGGCCAAGCGCATTGGCCTTTCCGGTCATCCGCGCCATCAGCGCCAGCATCCCGTCGCGGTAGCCGGTGGCGGAACCGGAAACATCCTCAAGGCAATAGTCGAGCACCACAGCCAGAAGCCGCGCGCGGGTGCCCTGCGCCGCCGCCGCCGCCAGCAGATTGGCCATCGCGCGTTCGAGGTTTTCGACCGCCGGGCCGTTGCCGAGATCGGCGGCGCTGGCGGATGTGTCGGTCTCGGCCCGGACAACGAACAGGGGCAGGGACTTGTGCTTTGCGCGTCGGTCACACAGCAGCACCTCGGCCAGAAGCGCCTCATGCGTCTGTTCGCGCAAGGGTTCGAGATGGGCAGTTTCCATCGCCAGATCGACCCCGGCATGTCCCACAGCGCCGATGTCGTCGGCCGGCGCCAGCACATGCCAGGGAAAGGCCCCGTCCCCGGGATTGGCAAGCGCCGCGCGCGCGCCCCCGATCCCGAGGATGCCGAGCAGCGGCCCGCGCGCTTGCGCGATGATTGCGCCGCCGGTCCGGTGACGGCGAAAGCCGCGCGGCCCCTGATCGCCGGGCAGGTTCGCGTCAAACAGGAACCAGTCGCCGTCCTCGCGGATGTTCCAGGCGTCCAGATCATCGGGCAGGGGCGTCGCTTGGCCGGAAGGTTCGCTGGCACCGCCGCCTGCCGACAGGCGCAGCCGTTCGGCCAGATCGGCCACCACCCGGTCCGACAGGCGCAGGATCAGTCCGGTTTCGTCATAGCCGATCACATCGCCATTGGCGGCGCGCAGGATCACGCCGCGCGCGGGACTGTCCATCGGGGATCCGGGCTGATCCGGCATTGTCTACTCCTTCGGGCCGGCGGTCAGAAGAGGGTCGAGAACCGTTCGGGCAGGCGATAGACGCCCTTCGGCCGTGCCCCGCCCGGCGCCCAATAGACCACCTTCTTCTGCCGCCAGCCATCGACCATTTCCTTGCGGAACTCCGGGAAGTCAACGGTTTCGGCGCGGGGTGTTTCCTTCGACAACGCCGAATAGGTCGCCCAGGCGGTGTCCCAGCCGGTCGCGGCCCGGTCGGATTGCGCCAGTTCGCCGCTCTGGATGGTGCGCTGTTCGCGCCGCTTTGCCAGCCGCGCCTCGGTCATCGCATGGTCGATGAAGCGCAGATGGAAGAGGTAGAGGTGCGGGTCGAGGTGCAGCTTCGGATGATCGGCGAAATGCCCCCCCGGCACGATGTCGATCCGCCCGCCGGTGATGCAGGGCTTGGCGTAATTCGCGTTCAGCCGGAAAATCCGCCGCACATCAAGGATATTGCGATCCTCGGTGATCGGTGCGGGCTCCAGCACCGGGTTATGGACCATCTCGATCGCGAAGGGGGTGATGACAGCCGGGCGTGCGCGGTCATCGAAGCGCGAGAGATATTCGACCAGATTGTCCGACACCGCCGGATCGACGCAGACGATCTCGTCCACGTCGCTGACCAGAACCCAGTTGTAGAAGGCCGTGAAACCGGTGGTCAGCCGGGACAGCATCTGCCAGCGCCGCTGGTTGAAACAGTTGCGTGTGGGATCATATGGCAGGTCGATGATCGTCGCCCCGTCGGCAATGCGCTTGTGTTCGGGGTCGCCCCCGTGGCTGAGGATGATCAGATGTTCGCGCCCGATATGCCGGGTGTAGTAATCGACCCAGCGTTTCAGGAAGAAGTGATCGCCCCCGACCATCGTCATCGCCGCCATCGGCGCGCGGGTCTTGTCCATCACGCCCCTCCGTTCGCCTGAAGCGTGGCAAGGGCCGCGCGCTTCGACCGGCGCAGGAACACCCGGTCTTCACCGGTTTCGCCATCGCTGAGCGTCAGCAGGCGGGTGCAGGCGGCGATCACCAGCCGGTTGTGCCCTGCGGCGCGGGCATTGACGATCAGCGCGCGCTGCCATTTCGGCACCGTCCGCCGTGCCCGATAGGCCGCCCAGAAGGCGGGGCCGATGGGTGCATCGCGCGCCATCGCGTCGATCAGCAGCGGGAAGGTGCCGGATTTGAGGATCACACGGATCGCCTCGTGCGTCGCGTGCGGGCAGGCGATCTGTTCGACGTTGGGGCCCCGCATCCGGGCGGCGTGGGCCTTGTCCTCGGGCACGAAGGGATCGTGGATCAGCACCACGCGCGGGATGTAGGGGATCGCTGCGGCGGCATCGAGGAAGGGCATCTCACCCCAGTCGGACTTCCTGACGGCGAAAGGAAAGCGTTTCTCGAAGGGCGCAATCGCCCGGTTCATCGTCGATTGCGCGCTGAAGGCAAGGACCCGCGCGCCGGGGATCAGGGGGGCGAAGTTCAGCGCCGCAAAACCCCCCATCGAGGCGCCGGTCAGAACGATCCGGCGGAAGCGGGCGAAAAAGCCCGCGTCGCGCAGGGCCAGAAGTTGTGCGGGCGTCGTCGACTGGCGAAACCAGTCCTTCGCATGGCTTTGCACGCCCAGAACAGCGTGGCCCATCGGTTCCAGCCGCCGGAAGGCCCAGGGATTGCGCGGCCAGCCTTCGTCGATGGTGGCAAGGTTGTCGAAGCTGACGATCAGCGTGTCGGCGCCCTTGCGCCCCTCGAACCACAGCTTGCCGTGCACCCCTTCGATCAGGAAGCGGTCGGCCCGCGCCGTCTCGGCGGCCTGCATCGCAGCGGGTGGTGCCGGGGGCTGTGGCGGGGTGTCATTCATCAGGGTCAGGATGCCCAGAGGTGATAGCGGGCGAGATGTCCCGGAAGGTCCGGGGATGCGTCCCCGAGCAGGATGGCGCGGCCGGGCCAGAAGAAGACATCGTGGATGACGGCCTGCCCGAGCGTCTTCAGCAGCCCGCGCCGGTTGCTGCGGCAGCCGACGAAAAGGTCGCCCGGCCGGTCCATGCCCGGCAGGTCCGCGGTGACACGCAGGGTGCGGCCTGCGCCCTGAAGCGCCAGTTCGCGCCCGTCGTGGCTGAGGATGGCGAGGTGCGGCCCGGTGGCGCGGGCAGGTTGGGCAATGTCCATGCCCGACCCGGTGGCGCGGTCATGGAGCGACAGCTGCCCGTCGGCGTCGGAGAGGAAGACGAGGTTCTGATCCTGCCCGGTGGAAAGCGACAGGAGGGTGCGCGGATCGCCGGCCGGGGCACTGTAGATCACCGCCGCCGAAAAGCGGCGGGAGGTCTGCCTCGTCGCCCCGGCAAGCCACAGGCCGCAATGGACCCCTTCGCGCAGCACAAGGCCGGGACGGGGGGCGACAGCAAGGCGGGTGTTGCCGCCGTTCGGCTCGGACGGGCGAAGAAGTGCTGATCCATCAGTGCTTTGCCATGCGGTGACGGGCGCGTCATGGGTCGCGCCGTCGGTCAGGCAGGCGGCGGCAGAGGCCCGGAACCAGTGCCCGCAGGTTTCAGCGACCGCCCGCCCGAGCCTGAGCGCGTCGCGGTCGAGGAGCGCACCTTCCGGCAGGGTCTGGGGCAGTTCGAACACCGCATGCTCCGGCAATTGGCCTTGCGCCGGAATCAAAACCGCGCACAAGGAGGGATCAGGATTTTACCTTGCAGGTCTGCCCCCGTTGCGCAAGCGCCGGCTGCGGCAGGCGAAGGGCCGGAGGGCGGGATGACAGGCGATGCGGGACCGGCCGATCCGGATGGCCTTGGGCGGGGGCCGGTGTGGTTGCCGGAACTGACGCTGCCGGCGGCGGAGGCGGAGGCGCTGAAACGCCACTATCGGGCGGCGGGGACGATCCTGGAATATGGCTCGGGCGGATCGACGGTCTTTGCGGCGGCAGAGACGGGGGCGCGGATCGTGTCGATCGAAAGCGACGCGGCCTGGGCCGAACGGCTGCGCCAGTCGCTGGCAGAGGCGGGGCTGATGCGGGACGGCATCGAGATCCGCCATGCCGACATCGGCCCGACCAAGGAATGGGGGATGCCGAAGACCCACAATGACTGGCGGAAATACTGGCGTCTGCCAATGGGTTACTGGCAGGAGCCGGGGCGGATCGAGCCGGACCTGATCCTGATCGACGGGCGGTTCCGGCTGGGTTGCTTCCTGTCGGCGGTGCTTTGCACGACCCGACCGGTGACGATCCTGTGGGACGATTACAAGGGGCGCGGCGGCTATCAGGCGGCGGAGCGCTGGTTCCCGGTGGCCGAGGAAATCGGGCGGATGGCGCGGTTCGAGGTCGAGCCGCGCGCCTATGGCAATGCCGATTTCGCCGGGATGCTGTCGGGGTTCTTCTCGTCGCGTTGAGAGCCTTGTGGATCAAGGGCTTGGCCGGAAGACAAGGTATTCCGGACGTATTCCAAGCGTATGCCTGACGTATTCCTCGAGGAAGGGCCGGGGCGCTGCCCCACTGCGCCGTGCCGGCGCATTCCCCCCGGGATATTTTACGACAGAAAATGGCTCAGGCGGA
>JADYZU010000095.1 GCA_020852925.1 Rubellimicrobium sp.
CGTCGCGGGCGGGTTGCCGCCACGGTTGCCGCCGTGCTCTAAGGGGCGGGCACGGGCCCGGGCGCCGCATCCTGCGGGGCCGGGCGTGCGGGGGAAAAGATGCCCGACCGGATCGAAAGCGAGAGTCGCAAGCTTCTGGGCAGGTTGCGCGTCGCGCTGGCGGAATCCACCGCCGGGCAGGCCCGCCTTGACCGGATCGTGCGGCTCATCGCCGAATCGATGGGCTGCGAGGTCTGCTCGATCTACCTGTTCCGCGATGCCGAGACCCTTGAGCTGTGCGCGACCGAAGGGCTGCGCCCGAGTGCGGTGCACAAGACGCGGATGCGGCTGGGCGAGGGGCTGGTCGGGCGGGTGGCGCGCAGCCGGCAGGTGGTGAACACCGCCGATGCCCCGGCCGAGCGCGGCTTTCGCTTCATGCCCGAGACCGGCGAGGAGGTCTTCTCGAGTTTCTGCGGCGTCCCGGTGCAGCGTCTGGGCGAGGTGCTGGGCGTCCTTGTGGTGCAGTCGCGGGCGCGGCGCGAGTTTTCCCCCGACGAGATCTACGCCCTCGAAGTGGTGGCGATGGTGCTGGCCGAGATGACCGAGCTGGGCGCCTTCACCGGCGGCGACGGCGACGCCATGGGGCAGCGCCACCGCAACCCGGTGCTGGTGCGCGGCGCCTCGGGGCAGGAGGGCGCGGTGGCCGGCCGGGTCTGGCTGCACGAGCCGCGCGTCGTCGTCACCAACCTGATCTCGGACGATCCCGAACGCGAACTGGCGCGGCTGCGCGGCGCCATCGATTCGCTGCGCCAGCAGGTGGACGAGATGCTCGCCACCTCGGTGACGGTGGATGCCGAACAGGTGGCCGTGCTCGAGGCCTATCGCATGTTCGCCAATTCGCGGTCCTGGATGCGGCGGATGGAGGATGACATCGCCTCGGGTCTGTCGGCCGAGGCGGCGGTGGAAAAGGAACAGTCGCTGGCCCATTCGCGCATGAGCCAGACCGCCGATCCCTATCTGCGCGACCGGCTGCATGACCTGAACGACCTGTCGAACCGGCTGTTGCGGATCCTGACCGGACAGGGCCGCGACACCGGCGCGCAGATGCCGGACGACCCGGTGCTGGTGGCGCGCAACATCGGGCCGGGCGAACTGCTCGACTATGGCAAGAAGCTGCGCGGCGTCGTCCTCGAGGAGGGATCGGTCGGCAGCCATGCCGCGATCATCGCCCGGGCCTGGGCGATCCCCCTTGTGGTCCACGCCGAGGGCATCACCGCCGAGGCGCTGAACGGCGATCCGATCCTGGTGGACGGCGACCAGGGCGTGGTCCACCTGCGCCCCGACCTGAACGTGCGCAAGGCGTTCGACGACAAGCTGGCGATGATGACCCGCGCGCAGGAACGCTATGCCGGGCTGCGCGACCTGCCGGCGACGACGCTGTGCGGCACCACGGTCAGCCTGCACATGAACGCGGGCCTGATCGCGGACCTGCCGTCGCTACCCTCGTCGGGGGCCGAGGGGGTGGGCCTGTTCCGCACCGAGCTTCAGTTCCTGATCCGCAACCAGATGCCGAAGCGGGCCGAACTGTCGGCGCTTTATGCGCGGGTGATGAACGCGGCGCAGGGGCGGCGGGTGGCGTTCCGTACCCTCGACATCGGTTCGGACAAGGTGCTGTCCTACATGAAGCCGCAGGACGAACCGAACCCGGCCATGGGCTGGCGCGCGATCCGGGTGGGTCTCGACAAGCCCGGCGTGCTCAGGATGCAGCTTCAGGCGCTGATCCGCGCCGCCGCCGGGCGGCCGCTTGCCGTCATGTTCCCCTTCGTCGCCATCCCGGCCGAATTCCGCGCCGCCCGCGCCGAATTCGACAAGGCGATGGAGCGCGAACGCATCCTGGGCCATCCCCTGCCCGAACGGATCGAGGTGGGGGCGATGCTGGAGACCCCGTCGCTGGCCTATGCCGACGATTCCTTCTGGCGCGAGGTCGATTTCATCTCGATCGGGGGCAACGATCTCAAGCAGTTCTTCTTCGCCGCCGACCGCGAGAACGAACGGGTGCGCCGCCGCTACGACATGCTCGACGTGTCGTTCCTGACCTTCCTCGAGGGCATCATCCGGCGCGCGGCCGATTCGGACACGACGCTGTCCTATTGCGGCGAGGATGCGGGCCGCCCGCTCGAGGCGATGACGCTGGTCGCGCTCGGGTTCCGGATGCTGTCGATGCGCGCGCCGTCGATCGGGCCGGTCAAGCACCTGCTGCGGCGCGTCGACCTGCGCGAGGTGCGCGCCGTGATCGACGCGGCGCGCGGCAACGGCGGATCGGTGCGGCAGGCGCTGACAGAGTGGCTTGACGGCGTGGAGTAAGGGCGCCGGCAGCGCTCAACCGTCAGACGGCAGGCGCGCGCGCTCCTCGAGCACGCGATGGAAATGGCCGGTCACCGCCGCTTCGCCGTGCAGGCGCGCCAGCCGGCGCAGGCCGAAATGGACATGGGCCATCTCGATGTAATAGCCGGTGAAGGCGAAATTCGCCCCTGCCCCGGCCACCGCCCCCAGGACCGGCACCGCCCCGGTGGCCAGCTTCTGTCCGAACATGGCCGCGACGCGGGGCGCGACCCGCGCCAGCAGCCCGTTCACCGCCGTCCCGGTCAGGGCAAGGCGGGTGCCGAAGAAACTCGTGTCGATCCCGTCATCGCCCGCGCCCGGACCGCCCGCGCCGAACACCCGCAGGCATTCGAGCCGGGTTTCGGCGGCCTGCGGATCCTCGCCATGGGCGGCGGCCACATCCTGCACCGCGCGAAAGATCACCGTGGTCGCCACCGGCAGTTCGGCCAGGATCCCCGCCAGCCCGGCAAACCCGCCCGCGGCCCCGGTCAGCGTGGCCAGCGTCCGATGCGCGCCATCCCCGATCAGCCGCCGCCCGATCCCCCCGCGCGACCGCCCGGCCAGATCATAGCTCTGCGCCAGCGCCTTGCGTGCCGCCTCATCGAGGCGGGCGCGGACCGGGGCGGGCAGCGCCCGCATCCCGCCCTCGATCTGCCCGCCCAGGGCGGTGACCGCGCGCATGAAAGGTCCGGCCGCCGCCGCCTGCCGCAGCGCCAGCGCCGCGACGGCGGCCCGCGCCGCCGGATCGAGGCCCGGCGCCGCGGCAATCACGTCATGGGCGGTGTCCTGTTCCATCCCCCGAACATGGGGCAAGGCCGGCCGGCGTTCAATCGCCCCGGCGCGCCCCGGCCGGATCGTTCGCGCGGCGCACCTCGCCCGCGACCCCGTCCCAGGCGCCGGGCACCAGCCCCAGCCCGAGGATGCGGTCGGGATTGGTGGGCGGCGGCATGTCGACCCCGCTCAGCCGTTCGAACCCGAAGCGCCGGTAATAGGGCAGATCGCCGACAAGCATGATCCGCTTCCAGCCGGCGGCACCGGCCCGCGCGATCACCTCATGCATGAGCAGCCCGCCGATCCCCTCGCCCTGCCGGGTGGGATGGACCGCCACCGGCCCCAGCAAGAGCGCCCAGTGCCCGGCGATCCGCACCGGCCAGTTGCGGATCGCCCCGGCCAGGGCCCCGCCTTCGTCGCGCGCGACAAGGCACAGTTCCGGCACCGGCGGCACCCCGTGGCGCAGCCGGTAGGACGACAGCATCTCGCGCCCCGGCGCGAAGCACAGGTCCAGAAGCGCCTCGACCTCCCACCAGTCGTCCGGGCTTTCCTCAGCCAGCGAGATCATGCCCTGCCGCACCTCCGACTCGGGGACGGATGGGGCGTAACACACGGGGAATGCACCATCAAACCCGAAGCGGCCGACCGGGCGCGCAACCCGTCTTTCCCCCGCCCGCGAACCGCCCTAGTGTCGCCGCGACCACGGGCGGAAGGGCGGAAGGGCGGCACATGCGGCAGGCAATGATCGGCGTCATCGGCGGATCCGGCGTCTACGAGGTTGACGGGATCGAGGAGGCGACCTGGGTGCGGGTCGCCTCGCCCTTTGGCACGCCCTCGGACGAGATCCTCACCGGCCGCCTCGCCGGCGTGCCCGTGGCCTTTCTGCCGCGCCATGGCCGCGGCCATGTGCATTCGCCCTCGACCGTGCCCTACCGCGCCAATATCGACGCGCTGAAGCGGCTGGGCGTCAGCGACATCTTCTCGGTCTCGGCGGTGGGATCGCTGCGCGAGGACATGGCGCCGGGCGATTTCGTCATCGTCGATCAGTTCATCGACCGCACGCGAGGGCGCGAGTCGTCGTTCTTCGGGACCGGATGCGTGGCGCATGTGAGCATGGCGCATCCGACCTGCCCGCGCCTCGGCGCAGTGGCCGCCCGCGCCGCCGCCGATGCCGGCGCCCGGGTCCATCGCGGCGGCACCTATCTGGCGATGGAGGGGCCGCAGTTCTCGACCCGCGCCGAAAGCCTGATGTATCGCGGCTGGGGCGCCGATGTGATCGGCATGACCGCCATGCCCGAGGCGAAACTCGCCCGCGAGGCCGAGATCTGCTATGCCACCGTCGCCATGGTCACGGATTACGACTGCTGGCACCCCGATCATGACGCCGTGGACGTGGCCGCGGTGATCCGCACGCTGACCGCCAATGCCGCGACCGCGCGCGCCCTTGTCGCCCGCCTGCCCGCGCTGCTGTCGGACAGGCGCGCGCCCTGCCCCGACGGCTGCGACCACGCGCTCGACCACGCGATCATGACCGCACCCGCCCGCCGCGACCCCGCGCTTCTTGCCCGGCTCGATGCCGTGGCGAGGCGCGTGCTCTGACACCGACGCAACCCCCGGCAAGACCCGAGGCAAGGGACCGATGAAGACGATCAAGGACTATATCCGCACCATCCCCGATTTTCCCGCGCCCGGCGTGCAGTTCCGCGACGTGACCACGCTCTTTGGCGATGCGCGCGGCCTGCGCCTTGCCGTGGACCAGTTGCTCTCGCCCTGGGCCGGCACCCGCATCGACAAGGTCGCCGGCCTCGAGGCGCGCGGCTTCATCCTCGGGGGCGCGGTGGCGCATCAGCTCTCGACCGGCTTCGTGCCGATCCGCAAGAAGGGCAAGCTGCCCGGCACCACGATCGAGGAAAGCTACGCCCTCGAATACGGCACCGCGGTGATGGAGATCCACGCCGACGCCATCGGCGCGGGTGAGCGGGTGCTGCTCGTCGATGACCTGCTGGCCACCGGCGGCACCGCCGGCGCCGGCATCCGCCTGATCGAACGGCTGGGCGGCACGGTGGTGGGCTGCGCCTTTGTCATCGACCTGCCGGATCTGGGCGGGCGCGCGCATCTGCGGGCGCTGGGCATGGAGGTGCACACGCTCTGCGCCTTCGAGGGCGACTAGCGGCGGGTGGCCATCGGGGGCGGCCAGGGGGGCGATCAGCCGGGCGCGCGCAGCACCGCGCCGGGGTTCAGGATCCCGTGCGGATCGAACACCGCCTTCACCGCGCGCATGAGGTCGAGCTTCACCGGATCGCCGTAACGTTCCAGATCCCCGACCTTGAGCCGGCCGACCCCATGCTCGGCCGCGACCGACCCGCCGGCCGCATGGACCAGATCATGCACCGCCTGCTTCACCCGCTCGCGCAGCGCCACGAAATCGGCGGCCCGCGCGCCCTTTGGCGCAAAGACGTTGTAATGCAGGTTGCCGTCGCCCAGATGGCCGAAACAGTTCACCCGGAACGGCCCCAGCCCGGCCACCACCGCGCCCGCGCGCGTGATGAAGGCCGGAATCTCGGACAGCGGCAGCGATATGTCATGGGACGAGACCGCGCCCACGAACCGGTTTCCCGCCGGGATCGCCTCGCGCAGGCGCCAGAAGGCGGCGCGCTGCCCTTCGTTCGCGGCCAGAACCCCGTCCCCCGCAAGGCCCCGCGCCTCGGCCCGCTCGTGGATGGTGGCGATCATCTCATCCGGCCGCCCCCCCTCGGCCAGCCCCAGATCCAGCAGCACCATCCACTCCGGCCGCGCGCCGAAAGGCTCGGCATGAGGAATGCCGGCCTCGTCCAGAAACTCGAGCCCCTGCCGCGCAATGAGTTCGAAGCCGCTGATCTGGTCCACCGCCACCTCCTGCGCCAGCTCAAGCAACGCCAGCGCCGCCGCCGGTGACGGCACCGCCAGCATCGCCACGCCCTCGGCCAGCGGCCGCGGCACCATCCGCAGCGCCGCGGCGGTGATGACCGCCAGCGTCCCCTCCGAGCCGATCACCAGATCGCGCAGGTCATAGCCGGCATTGTCCTTGCGCAGGCGCGACAGACCCTGCCAGATCCGCCCCTCAGCCGTCACCGCCTCAAGACCCAGACACAGCGCCCGTGCATTGCCATGGCGCAGCACATGCGTGCCCCCGGCATTGGTGGCCAGCACCCCGCCCACCCGTGCCGTCCCCTCCGAGGCCAGCGACAGCGGAAACAGCCGCCCCGTCCCGGCCGCCACCTCCTGCACCGCCGCCAGGGTCACGCCCGCCTCCGCGACGATCACGTTCTCGGCGGCATGGACCGCCCGCACCCGGTCCATCCGCGCCAGCGACAGGATCACCGGCACGGGCCCCGAGGGCATCACCTGCCCCCCCACAAGGCCGGTGCCCCCGCCATGCGGCACCACCGCCACCCGCGCCGCGTTGCAGGAACGCAGGACCAGCGCCACCTCCTCGGCACTGCCCGGCGCGACCAGCACCCCCTGCCCGCGCCAGCGCCCGCGCGGCTCGCTCAGCTCGGCCTCCCCCGCCGCGCGAAAGGCCGCCTCGGGCAGCAGCGCGCGCAGGTCATCGACAAATCCGGGTGTCACAGATTCCAGCACGCGATGCTCCTTCATCTTTGCCCGAAATACCCCGGGGTGAATGCGCCGCAGGCGCAGAGGGGCAGAGCCCCTTCACCCGGCGTCGGTCCTGCCCCGCCGGTCAGGCCGCAGGTTCGCGTAAAGCACATGGTTGCGCCAGCGCCCGCCGATCTGGAGATAGGACTGCGCCACGCCCTCGTATTTGAACCCGCTCCCCTCGAGCAGCCGCCGCGACGGCGCGTTCTCGGGCAGGCATCCGGCCTCGATCCGGCTCAGGTCCAGGGCGTGGAACGCATGATGCACCACCGCATTCAGCGCCTCGCGCATGTAGCCCTGCCGGGCAAAGGGCGCGCCGATCCAGTAGCCCGCGGTCCCCGCCTGCGCCGGCCCCCTACGGATATTGTCCAGGGTGATCGCCCCCAGCAGCGCGCCGTCGCCACCCCGAATCAGGAACAGCGGCAGCGCCGTCCCGGCCGCGATCGACCTTTGCGCCCAGTAGACCCGGTTGGAAAAGGCACGCCGCGACAGATGGTCATCGGCCCAGACCGGCTCCCAGGGTTGCAGGAACGGGGCGCTGCTCTCGCGCAGTTCCGCCCAGGGGCGCCAGTCGCCATGCACCGGCGGGCGCAGCTCCAGCCGCTCCGTCCCGATCCGCAGCCTGCGCCCGAGGCCGAACATCAGGCTGCCAGCCTCTCCCGCAGATCGTCAAGCCCCGGCGCCCCCCGGGCCGGCCCGTAGAGCGCAAGCGCAAGGCCCGCCCCCCCGGCCATGCGCGCGGCAAAGTCGCGCACATCCCCGGTGCCCACCGCGTCGATCCGCGCCACCATCTCCTCGACCGTCGGCACCCGCCCCCAGATCGACAGCATCCGCGCCAGCCGTTCGGCGCGCTGCGACGGGCTCTCGAGGCCCATGAGCATCCCCGCCTTCATCTGCGCCCGCGCCCGCGCCACCTCGGCTTCGGTCATGTCCTCGGCCGACCGCGCGATCTCGTCCATGGTCAGGAGCGCGAGTTCGGCGATGTCACCCTCGCCGGTGCCGGCGTAGATCGTGGTCAGGCCGGTATCCTCATAGGCGCCCGCCTGCGCAAAGATCGTGTAGCACAGGCCCCGCTTCTCGCGGATTTCCTGAAACAGCCGCGACGACATGCCGCCGCCCAGCGCGGTCGCCCAGACCTGCGCGGTCTGGATGTCCGGCGCGCGGTAATCCGGCCCCTCGATCGCCAGCGCGAAATGCACCTGCTCGAGCGTCTTGATCTCGCGCCGCTCCCCCCCCTGCCAGCGCGCGGGCTGCAAGAGGCGCGGCCCGCTCACCGGCGCCAGATGGCCGAACAGCGCCTCGGCCTGCCGGCAGATCGCCTCGTGATCGACGGCACCCGCGGCGCAGAGGATCATCTGCCCGGGTCCGTAGTGTTCGCCGGTAAAGCGCCGCAGATCGTCCTGGCCAAAGCCCGCGACCCGCTCCTCGGGGCCCAGGATCGTGCGCCCGAGCGGCTGATCCGGATAGGCGACCTCCTGCAACCAGTCGAACACGATGTCGTCGGGTGTATCGAGGGTCTGCCCGATCTCCTGAAGGATCACCCCGCGCTCGACCTCGATCTCCTCCTCGGCGAAGGACGGGTTCAGAAGGATGTCCGCGATCACCTCGAGCGCGAGGGGCACATCCCCCTCGAGCACGCGGGCGTAATAGGCGGTCATCTCGCGGCTGGTATAGGCGTTGATATAGCCGCCCACATCCTCGATCGCCTCGGCGATCTCGAGCGCGCTGCGCGTGGCCGTGCCCTTGAACGCCATGTGCTCGAGGAAATGGGCGATCCCGTTCTGCTCGACCCGCTCATGCCGGCCGCCGGCCTGTACCCAGATGCCGATCGCGGCCGATTTCAGCCCGTCCATCCGCTCGCTGGCGATGCGGAAACCGTTGGGCAGGGTGTGCAGATGGACTGTCAAGATACGGTCGTTCCATGGCTGGGGCAGAAGGCAGGCGAGAGGGTCATAACCCGCAGCGCGCCGGGGGGAAAGCCCCGGGACAAAGGCCGCGGCCGCGCGCCCCCTGACCAGGCGGAGCGCGGGCGCGGCCCGCGCGAGTCCTCCTCTCGTCGGGGCCCTCGCGGGCCCCTCCTCGGGTGCCTCCGGCGGGGGTATTTGGGGCAAAGGTGAAAGGGGCCCCCATCATCATTGCCCAAAAAACCCCGGGGGGAGGCCCGCAGGGCCCCGGGGGGCAGCGCCCCC
>JADYZU010000096.1 GCA_020852925.1 Rubellimicrobium sp.
CAAAGATGAAGGGGGAGGCGGGACATCGGGCCGCGCGGGCGGGCGGGGGGGGCCGGGCGCGCCACGGGGGGGGGCGGGGCGCGCGCGGGGGGCGGGGCGGTCAGGCGCGCGCCTTGCGGATCAGGTCCAGCAGGTCGCGCGCGGCGGCGGTGATGTCGGTGCCGGGGCCGTAGATCGCGCCGATGCCGGCGGCGCGCAGCGCCGCGTGGTCCTGTTCGGGGATCACGCCGCCGCAGACCACGAGGATGTCGTCCGCGCCCGCAGCGCGCAGCGCCGCGACCAGTTGCGGCGCCAGCGTCATGTGGCCGGCGGCCTGGCTCGAGATGCCGACCACGTGCACGTCGTTGTCGAGCGCATCCTGCGCCGCCTCGGCCGGGGTCTGGAACAGGGGGCCCACATCCACGTCGAAGCCCAGATCGGCAAAGGCCGAGGCGATCACCCGCGCGCCGCGGTCATGGCCGTCCTGGCCCATCTTCACCACGAGCAGGCGCGGGCGGCGCCCCTCATGGGTGGCGAAATCCGCGACCAGGGCGCGCACCTCGTCGACCGCGCTGTCGCCGGCGCGCGCGGCGCCGTAGGTGCCGGGGCGCACCGGAGTCTGCGCGCGGTGTCGGCCGAAGGTCTTTTCCATTGCCATGCTGATCTCTCCGACCGTCGCGCGCGCCCTTGCGGCGGCGATCGCCGCCTCGAGCAGGTTGCCCTGCCCCGCCGCCACCGACTCGAGCCGCGCCAGCGCCGCGGCCACCGCCGCGCCGTCGCGCCCGGCGCGCAGCGCCTCGAGCCGCGCCACCTGCGCGCCGCGCACCGCGTGGTTGTCGATCCGGCGGATCTCGGTGGTCTCGGGGCCCTCGGGGCGGTAGCGGTTCACGCCGACGATCACCTCGCGGCCGGAATCGACCATGGCCTGGCGGCGCGCGGCGGTCTCCTCGATCCGGGCCTTGGGCATTCCGGCCGCGACCGCCGCGGTCATGCCGCCCAGCGCCGCCACCTCGTCCATGAGCGCGGTCGCGGCGGTGGCCAGTTCGTGGGTCAGGCTTTCGACATAATAGGAACCGGCGAGCGGATCGACCACCTTCGTCACCCCGGTTTCCTCCTGCAGGATGAGCTGGGTGTTGCGGGCGATGCGGGCAGCGAAGTCCGAGGGCAGCGCCATCGCCTCGTCGAAGGAATTCGTGTGCAGCGATTGCGTGCCGCCCAGGGCGGCGGCCATGGCCTCGTAGGCGGTGCGCACCACGTTGTTCATCGGATCCTGCGCCTGAAGCGAGACGCCCGAGGTCTGGCAATGGGTGCGCAGCATCAGGCTCTCGGGGCGGGTCGCGCCGAAGCCGGTCATGATGCGGTGCCACAGCAGGCGTGCGGCGCGCAGCTTGGCCGCCTCCATGAAGAAGTTCATGCCGATGGCGAAGAAGAACGACAGCCGCGGCGCGAAGGCATCGACATCCATGCCGCGCGCGATCGCGGCGCGGACATATTCCTGCCCGTCGGCCAGGGTGAAGGCCAGTTCCTGCACCAGGTTCGCGCCCGCCTCCTGCATGTGGTAGCCGGAAATCGAGATCGAGTTGAAGCGCGGCATGTGCCGGGCGGTGTAGTCGATGATGTCCGCCACGATCCGCATCGAAGGTCCGGGCGGATAGATATAGGTGTTGCGGACCATGAATTCCTTGAGGATGTCGTTCTGGATCGTGCCGGAGAGCGCCTCTTGCGGCACGCCCTGTTCCGCGGCCGCGACGATGAAGGCGGCGAGCACCGGGATCACCGCGCCGTTCATCGTCATCGACACCGACACCCGGTCGAGCGGGATGCCGTCGAAGAGGCGCTTCATGTCCTCGACCGAATCGATGGCGACCCCGGCCTTGCCGACATCGCCCTCGACCCGGGGGTGGTCGCTGTCATAGCCGCGGTGGGTGGCCAGGTCGAAGGCGACCGAGATGCCCTGCTGCCCGCCTGCGAGCGCGTTGCGGTAGAAGGCGTTGCTTTCCTCGGCGGTGGAGAAGCCGGCATACTGTCGGATGGTCCAGGGCCGCCCGGCATACATGGTCGCGCGCACCCCGCGCGTGAAGGGCGGCAGGCCCGGCAGGTCATGCAGATGCGGCAGGTCATGCAGATGCGGCAGGTCGGCGGTGTCGGCCGCGGTATAGAGCGGCCGCACCGCGATCCCCTCGAGCGTGTGCCAGGTGAGGCTCTCGGGGGCGGCGCCCTTCAGCTCCCTGGTGGCCAGTCGGCGCCAGTCGTCGGGGAAATCGCTCATGCGGAACCTCTGCGGATGGGGCGGGCCGGGGGCTCTGCCCCCGGACCCCCGGGATATTTGCGGACAGATGAAGGCAGAAGGGCGGGCAATTGTCGAGAAGATGCGGCGTGGCGGCGCAGCGGGCGCACGCAGCCGGGGGCGCAGCGGGGCCCGGACTTGCGGCGGACGGGTTGGGCTTTGGCGCGCGCTGGTCCTATATGGGGTGCATGAGCATGGACATGAACCGACGTTTCGCCCTTCTTGCCCTTGCGGCCCTGCTGGCCGCCCGGGCGCGGCCGCTGCCGGCGCAGGAGGAGGCGGGGATCGTCGCGCGCTGGCGCGCGGATCCGCAGCAGCCCTTCGCGGTGGCCGGGGTGATGCTGGGCGATCTCGCCCATCAGGCGCGGCCGCTGGTGGTCTTTGCCGATGATCCGCTGGACGAGTCGTTCGTCGAGCAGTTGCGCCTGATCGCCGCGGGCGCGGCCGATCTGGCCGAGCGCGATGTCATCGTCCTTGTCGATGCCGATCCCGCCGGCCGCAGCGACGCGCGCCTGCGCCTGCGGCCAAGGGGATTTTCGCTGGTGCTGATCGACAAGGACGGCACCGTGGTGTTCCGCAAGCCCGCCCCCTGGGACGCGCGCGAGATCGGGCGGCAGATCGACAAGCTGCCCTCGCGCCTGCGCGAGGTGCGGGGCTGAGGGGGCGCCGGGAGTTCGGGCGCGCGCGGGCGGGGGCGCGCGGGGGGCGCGCCTTCAGTCGAATTCCATCACGATCTCGTCGACCTTCAGGCTCTGGCCTTCGCGGGCGTGGACGCGGGCGATGCGGCCGCGCCGGGGGGCGCGCAGGATGTTCTCCATCTTCATCGCCTCGACCGTGGCGAGGGCCTGCCCCTCTTCGACCTCGTCGCCCTCGGCCACGGCGATGCGCACCACCTGGCCCGGCATCGGACAGGCCACCAGCCGCGATGTGTCGGGCGGGGCCTTGACCGGCATCAGCCGCGCGAGTTCGGCGCCGCGCGGCGTGCGCACCCGCACCCGCAGGTCGGCGCCGCGATGGCGGATGCGGAACCCCTCGGCCGCCTGATCGACCTTGAGGACCAGCGCCTCGCCCCCGACCTCGAGCCGCGCGAGCGTCTGGCCCGGCTGCCAGTCGCCCGTGACCCGCAGCACCCGCCCGCCGATCGTGACATCGGTCCCGTCGCGGTCGGCCGCGATGCGCAGATCGAAACGCGCCTCGCCCAGGGTCACCACCCAGTCGTCGCCCACGCGGCGTTCGTGATTGTCGAGCCGCCCCGAGATGCGCGCGCGCCGCACCTCGGCCACCCGGTGCATCGCCACCGCCGCCGCCGCCACCCGTTCGAGCCGGTCGGGATCGAGCGTGGCGCCGGCGAATCCCTGCGGCCATTCCTCGGCGATGAAGGCGGTCGAGAGCCGCCCCTCGCCAAAGCGCGGATGGGCCATCACCGCCGCGAGGAACGGCAGGTTGTGGCCGATCCCCTCGAGTTCGAACGCATCGAGCGCATCGGCCATCGCCGCCACGGCGCCGGCGCGGGTGGGCGCCCAGGTGCAGAGCTTGGCGATCATCGGATCGTAATGGGGCCCGATCTCGGCGCCCTCGAACACGCCGGTGTCGTTGCGCACCGCGCGGGCGGGCCCGGATTCGGCCGCAGGCGGGCGATACCGCGCCAGCCGCCCGGTCGAGGGCAGGAAGCCGCGCAGCGGATCCTCGGCATAGACGCGCGATTCGATGGCCCAGCCGGTGGCGCGCACCTCCTCCTGCCGGATCGACAGCGGCGCGCCGGCGGCGATGCGGATCATTTCCGCCACAAGGTCGATGCCGGTGACGAGTTCGGTCACCGGATGTTCGACCTGGAGGCGGGTGTTCATCTCGAGGAAGTGGAAGTTGCGCGCCGAATCGACGATGAATTCGACCGTGCCCGCGCTTTCATAGCCCACGGCCCGCGCCAGGGCCACGGCCTGCGCCCCCATCGCGGCGCGGGTCTGCACGTCGAGAAAGGGCGAGGGCGCCTCCTCGACCACCTTCTGGTTGCGCCGCTGGATCGAGCATTCGCGTTCGCCCAGGTGGATGCAGGTGCCATGCCGGTCGGCCAGCACCTGGATCTCGATATGGCGGGGATCGGTGACGAATTTCTCGATGAAGATGCGACCGTCGCCAAAGCTCGATTCGGCCTCGCTGCGCGAACTGGCGAAACCCTCGCGCGCCTCGGCGTCGTTCCAGGCGATGCGCATGCCCTTGCCGCCGCCGCCGGCGCTGGCCTTGATCATCACCGGATAGCCGATGGCGCGGGCGATCGACACCGCCTCGGCCGCATCGGCGATCAGGCCCATGTGGCCGGGCACGGTGTTCACGCCGGCCTCGGCCGCGATCCGCTTCGAGGTGATCTTGTCGCCCATGGCCTCGATCGCGGCGGCGGGCGGGCCGATGAAGGCCACGCCCATGGCCGCCAGCGCGGCCGGCAGGCGCGGGTTCTCCGAGAGGAAGCCATAGCCCGGATGCACCGCCTCGGCCCCGGTGGCGCGCACCGCCTCGAGGATGCGCTCGAGCGACAGGTACGAGCGGACGGCCGGCGCCTCGCCGATCGGCACCGCCTCGTCCGCGAGGCGCACATGAAGCGCGCCGCGATCCGCCTCCGAATGGACCGCCACCGTCGCGATGCCCATGGCCCGGGCGCTGCGGATGATGCGGCAGGCGATCTCGCCGCGGTTGGCGATCAGGATCTTGCGGAACATGCGGATTCAGGCCCTTTCCGAACGGTGGTCAAGACAAGGGGCCGCCGGGCAGACGCCCCGGCGGCCCCGCGTCAGGTCGCATGGGGTGCCGGACAGGCCGGCACGCTCAGCCGCAGAGGCCCTGGTTGGCCATCACCCCGCCGGCCACGGCGCCGGCCAGCGCGGTCTGCGCGATGTCGTTGTTGGTCGCCGCCCCGGCAACCCCGCCAAGCACCGTGCCCGCCATCACGCAGTTGGGATCGACAGGCTGGGTGCAACCGGCCAGCGTGCTCGCGGCGACGACAAGGCCGAGAAGGCCGATGATCCTGGTCATGTGAGTTCTCCTGAATGAATTTGTGGTTCCCCGGATACGCGCCAAGGTGCCACCGGCGCGCCACGGGCGCAAGGACGGCTTTGGCCCGCCCCGTCACGGGCAGGCATCCGCGCGCCCGCCCCTCACCAGTCGTCGTCCTCGTCCGCCTCGGCCGGCGGGGCCGCGCCATCGGCAAAGGCGGCCGGAAAGGCCGCGCGCGCGCGCGCCTCGTCGATGCGCAGCATCGCCTCGTACGAGGCCGGATCGAACTGCGCGTCCGCCGCCACCACCTCGCGCCCGAACAGCCAGGACAGCCGCCCGGCATCCAGGTTGCCGCGCACGAAGGGCTCGGCCCCGAAATGGGCCCAGAGCGCGGCCATGAACCCCTCGTCCGCGCGCCGGTCGGCGGGGCGCCGGTCGGCGTGGCGCTCGCGCCGGATGATGCGCGACGCGCCCTCCTTGCGGTTCTCGCGCCGGATGACGAACTGGAAATCCGTCCCCGGCAGCCGCCCCGGAAACCCGCGATGCTTTTCCATCAGAAGACCTCCAGCACACAGTCACCCTGCCCGATGGCGAAGCCTTCGAAATACTGCAACACCCCGGCGTCCATCTCGCCCATCGGCACCTCGCGCTCCCCGATCGAGATCACCACCTGCCGCGCCTCCCATCCGTTCGCCCGCAACTCGGGCAGCGCCACCTGCGCGCAAAGCCAGGGCAGATCCGCCGCCACCTGCGCAAAGGGCAGGCTGCCCAGATCCGGCGCCACGAACCGGAACCGCGCGATCCCGGCCTCGGGCTCGATCACCAGATCGTAGAGCGTCACCCCGAGACCCGATGGCACGCCCTCGGCCGCCGCCGGCCCCGCCGCCAGGACGACGGCGAGCGCCATGCCCTTCATCTTTGCCCAAATACCCCGGGGGGAGTCCGCCGCAGGCGGACGGGGGGCAGCGCCCCCCTCCCCCGCCGGCCCCAGTCCTGACCTCAGAGCGGGATGTTGTCGTGCTTCTTCCATGGGTTCGCCAGCTTCTTGCCCCGCAGTCCCGCGAATGCCCGCGCCACGCGCCTGCGCGTCGAATGCGGCAGGATCACCTCGTCGATGAAGCCGCGCTCGGCCGCGACGAAGGGATTGGCAAAGCGCTCCTCGTAGTCGCGCACCCGGCCCGCGATCCGCGCGGCATCGCCCAGTTCCGCGCGATGCAGGATCTCGACCGCGCCCTTCGCCCCCATGACCGCGATCTCGGCGGTGGGCCAGGCATAGTTCACGTCGCCGCGCAGATGTTTCGAGGCCATCACGTCATAGGCCCCGCCATAGGCCTTGCGGGTGATCACCGTCACCTTGGGCACCGTGGCCTCGCCATAGGCGAACAGCAGTTTCGCCCCGTGCTTGATCACGCCGCCGTGTTCCTGCGCCGTCCCCGGCAGGAAGCCCGGCACATCCACCAGCGTGAGGATCGGGATCTCGAAGGCATCGCAGAAGCGCACGAATCGCGCGCCCTTGCGGCTCGCGTCGATGTCGAGGCAGCCGGCCAGCACCATCGGCTGGTTCGCCACCACCCCCACCGTGCGCCCCTCGATCCGGATGAAGCCGGTGACGATATTGGCGGCGAAGGCCTCCTGCATCTCCATGAAATCGCCCTCGTCGGCGATCCGGGCAATGAGTTCCTTCATGTCGTAGGGCTGGTTCGGATTGTCCGGCACCAGCGAATCGAGCGCCGGATCCACCCGCGCCGGATCGTCGAAGAACGGCCGTTCCGGCACGCCCGCGCGGTTCGAGAGCGGCAGGAAATCGAACAGCCGCCGCGCCTCGGCGATCGCCTCGACATCGTTCTCGAAGGCCGCATCCGCGACCGACGAGCGGCGCGTATGCGTGGCCGCCCCCCCCAGTTCCTCGGCCGTGACCACCTCGTTCGTCACCGTCTTCACCACATCGGGGCCGGTGACGAACATGTAGGACGTGTCCTTCACCATCAGGATGAAATCGGTGATCGCCGGCGAATAGACCGCGCCGCCGGCGCAGGGCCCCATGATCAGGCTGATCTGCGGCACCACCCCCGAGGCAAGGATGTTGCGCTGGAACACCTCGGCATAGCCGGCAAGGCTGGCCACGCCCTCCTGGATGCGGGCGCCGCCCGAATCGTTCATCCCCACGACCGGCGCCCCGTTCTGCACCGCCATGTCCATGATCTTGCAGATCTTCTGCGCATGGGTCTCCGACAGCGACCCGCCGAACACGGTGAAGTCCTGCGAGAACACATAGACCTGCCGCCCGTTGATCGTGCCCCAGCCGGTCACCACCCCGTCGCCCGCAGGCCGGTCCGCCGCCATCCCGAAATCGGTCGAGCGGTGGCGCACGAACATGTCGAATTCCTCGAAGCTGCCTTCGTCGAGCAGCAGTTCGATGCGCTCGCGCGCCGTCAGCTTGCCGCGCGCGTGCTGCGCCGCCACCCGCCGCTCGCCCCCGCCCGCGCGGGCGACGGCGCGGCGGGCCTCGAGTTCCCCAAGGATATCCTTCATGCGCCCTCCCGGCGGTTTTGCCCGGACTCTAGGCCACAGGCACGGGGCAGGAAAGGGGGCGCATCCAGGCCGGCCGCGCGCCCCCTTTTCCCGCGGGCGCCGCGCAGGCGATAAGGGGGCAGATCCCCGCCGCAGCACGCAAGGCCATCCATGCCCCAGATCCCCGCCCCCGTCGCCACCATCGGCCTTCTGCTGATGTCGAATGTCTTCATGACCTTCGCCTGGTATGGCCATCTGAAATTCAAGGCCGCCCCCCTGATCACGGTGATTCTCGTCTCCTGGGGGATCGCCTTCTTCGAATATGTCCTTCAGGTGCCCGCGAACCGCATCGGCCACGGCTCCTTCAGCGCAGCCCAGCTCAAGACCATCCAGGAAGTGATCACGCTCTCGGTCTTCGTCGTCTTCTCGGCCACCTACCTGGGCGAGTCGATCCGCTGGAATCATCTGCTGGGATTTGCTTTCATCGCGCTTGGCGCGTTCTTCATCTTCAAGGAGTGGACCTGATGGCCGCAACCGGACGCTATCTCCTCTATACCCGCAAGGGCACCGCCGGCGCCGCGATCGAGGCGGCGGCCGGCGAATGCGGCATCGCGCTCGATCTGGTCGAGGTGCCGCGCGAATGTCCGCCCGACGACTGGGCGGCGTTCCTGCGCGTCAATCCGCGCGGGCAGTTCCCCACCCTCGTCCATCCCGACGGCACCGTGATCACCGAGAGCACGGCCATCCTCGTCCATCTGGCCGACAGCCATCCCGGATGCGGGCTGATCCCCGCGCCCGGCAGTTCGGCGCGGGCGTTTCACGACCGCTGGCTCGCCTTCTTCCAGGTGAATGTCTACGAGGCGATCCTGCGCGCCGAATATCCCGACCGCTACACCGCCCTGCCCGATCATGCCCCCGAAGTGCGCAACGCCGCGCAGGGCTACATCCGCCAGCATTTCGCGCTGTTCGAAACCGTGCTGACCGATGACGGGCCGTTCCTGCTGGGGCAGCGCTTCCAGATGGTCGACCTCTTCGTGTGGCTCATGGTCTGGTGGTCGGACCGTGGCTGGCTGGCGCGCGAATGTCCGCGCGTGCTGCGCCTGTGGGAGGCGGCCTCGAGCCGCCCGGCGCTGGCCGCGGCGGCGCGGCGCCACGGATTTTCCTGACCGCGGCGCGTGCGGGGGCCATGGACAAGGGCGCGGCCCCGGCCTAGCCCTGCGCCATGACCGCCCGACCCCAGCCCCTCCTCGCCCCCGCCCGCTTTCTCGACCGCAGCACCCAGCCGCATCTGGCGACGCTGATCCTGCTGGCCGGGATCTCGGCGCTCACGCAGTCGGTGTTCCTGCCGTCGCTGTCGGGCATGGCCGTGTGGTTCGGCACCGATTACGCGGTGATGCAACTGGCGGTGACGGGCTATCTGGGCGCGACCGCGGCCATGCAACTGGTCGTGGGGCCGCTGTCGGACCGGTTCGGGCGCCGCCCGGTGATGCTGTGGGGGCTGGTGCTGTTCGTGCTGGCCACGGCGGGGGCGCTGGTCTCGACCTCGGTCGTGTGGTTCCTGGCCTTCCGCATGGCGCAGGCGGTGGTGGCGACGGCGCTGGTGCTGTCGCGCGCCATCGTGCGCGATACCGTGCCGCCCGCCCGTGCCGCGTCACGGCTGGGCTATGTCACCATGGGCATGTCGCTCGTGCCGATGGTGGGACCGGTGCTTGGCGGGGTGCTCGACACGCTGGCGGGCTGGCACGGGGCCTTTGTCCTCATGCTGGTGTCGGGGGGGGCCGTGCTTGTCCTTGCCTTCCTCGACCAGGGCGAGACCTTCGCCCCGCCCCCCCGCGCCGCGCCTGCCCGCGACCGGAACCGCGACCGGAACCGCGACCGGGGCGCGACCCGGGCGCTGCTGTCCTCGCCGCTGTTCTGGTCCTACACCATGGTCAGCACCTTTTCCTCGGGCGCGTTCTTTGCCCTCCTGGGCGGGGCGAGTCTGGTGGCGGGCGACATCTACGGGCTGTCGCCGCTCTGGACCGGGGTCGGGCTTGCCACGCCGTCGATCGGCTATCTGGCCGGCAACTACCTGTCGGGGCGGTTTTCGATGCGCCTTGGCATCGACCGCATGGTGATGGCCGGCAATGCCATCGGGGTGGCGGGGCTGGGCCTGTCGCTCGTGCTCGGGGTGGCGGGGCTGGCGGGGCCGGGGGTGTTCTTCGGCTTCACCGTGGCGCTGGGGCTGTGCAACGGCATGGTGCTGCCGAACGCGACCTCGGGCCTGCTGTCGGTGCGCCCCGATCTGGCCGGCACCGCGAGCGGCCTTTCCGGCGCGCTGACCATCGGCGGCGGCGCCCTCATCGCCGCGGTGGCGGGGGTGGTGGTGACGCCCGCGACCGGCGCGCTGCCCTTGCAGGCGATCATGGTGGCCTCGCTTCTGCTGTCGGCGCTGGCGCATCTGCCGGCGCGGCGCGGGCGCGGGCGCGGGCTGGCGGCCTGAGGGGGGGCGCGATGGAATTCGACGGCATCCGCCGCATCGCCGCGCCGCGCGCGCTTGTGTGGGCGCGGCTCAACGATCCGGCGGTGATGCTGACGGCGATTCCCGGCTGCGTCTCGTTCGAGGGCAGCCACGCGGACGGCTACGAGGCGGTGGTCGAGGTGCGCCTCGGCCCGCTGCGGGCCCGGTTCCGGGGGCAGGTGCGGATCTCGGACTGGGTGCCGCCCGAGGGCTACCGCCTCGATGCGCGGGGCGAGGGGCTGCTGCTGGGCCATGCCGGCGGCACCGCGCATGTCCGCCTCGACGAGGAGGACGGCGACACCCTGCTTCGCTACCGCATCACCACGCAGATGGGCGGCCGGCTCGGATCCTTCGGGCATGACCGGGTGGCGGCCTATGGCGCGCGCCTGGCCGACGGGTTCTTTGCCCGGCTGATGGGGGAGGAAGGCGCGGCGCCCGATCCCGGCGACCCGGCCTGAGGCACCTTGCGCTTGCCCCCGGCGGGCGGGCAGGCGACAAGGCGCCATGACGCGCGAGAACCCCTACCGCTGCGCCGAATGCGGCGCGTCGCAGGCCAAATGGGCCGGCCGCTGCGATGCCTGCGGCGCCTGGAACAGCATCGTGGCCGAAACGCCGCTGGCGCCCGGCACGGCGGCGGTGCTGCGGCGCGGGCAGGTGCTGCCGCTGACCGACCTGAAGACCGGCGCCGAGGAACTGCCGCGCGCCCGTTCCGGGGTGGCCGAACTCGACCGGGTGCTGGGCGGCGGCCTTGTGCCCGGATCGGCGATCCTGCTGGGCGGCGATCCCGGCATCGGCAAGTCGACGCTGCTCTTGCAGGCGGCGGCGCGGTTCGCGCGCAGCGGGCTTGCCGTGATCTATGTCACCGGCGAGGAATCGGCCGCGCAGGTGCAGATGCGCGCGCAGCGCCTTGGCCTGGGCGACAGCCCGGTGCGCCTTGCCTCGGACACGAGCCTGCGCGACATCCTCACCACGCTCGAGGCCGAGGCGCCCGATCTGGTCGTGATCGATTCGATCCAGACCATGTGGCTCGATTCGATCGAGGCGGTACCCGGCTCGGTCTCGCAGGTGCGGGCGACGGCGCATGAACTCACCGCCTTTGCCAAACGGCGCGGCATTTCCGTGGTCATGGTCGGCCATGTCACCAAGGACGGCGCCCTGGCCGGGCCGCGCGTGGTCGAGCACATGGTCGATACCGTGCTGCATTTCGAGGGCGAGCGCGGCCATCAGTTCCGCATCCTGCGCGCGGTGAAGAACCGCTTCGGCCCCGCGGGCGAGATCGGCGTGTTCGAGATGACCGGCCGCGGCCTGATCGAGGTGAAGAACCCCTCGGCGCTGTTCCTGTCCGAACGCGCCCGCACCGCGCCCGGCGCGGCGGTGCTGGCCGCGATCGAGGGCACACGCGCCGTGCTGTGCGAAATCCAGGCACTGGTGGCCGAAGCGCCCTCGGGGCAGGCGCGCCGGTCGGTGGTGGGCTGGGACGGCGGGCGGCTTGCCATGATCCTTGCGGTGCTCGACGCGCGTGCGGGGCTGGGGTTCGGCGGGCTCGATGTCTATCTGAACGTCGCGGGCGGCTTGCGCGTGGGGGAACCGGCCGCCGATCTGGCGGTTGCGCTTGCCCTCGTGTCGGCGCGCAGCGGGGTGGTGATCGACCCGCAGACGGTGATTTTCGGGGAAATCGGCCTGTCGGGGGCGTTGCGGCCGGTGGCGCAGACCGAAAACCGGTTGAAAGAGGCGCAGAAACTTGGTTTCACCTCGGCCATCCTGCCCGAGCGCCCCCGGCGCGCGGAAGGGTCCGGCATGGTCTTGCGGGAATTTGGCGACCTGCCGGCAGTGGTTGCAACTTTGTTCGGCCCGCGCGAGGCGCGGCCAGATCGGGATTGAGGGCTGATGGAAGGCTTTACCGTCGTCGATGCCGTGGTCGGTGTCATCATCGTGCTCTCGGCACTTCTGGCCTATTCGCGCGGCCTCGTGCGCGAGGTGCTGGCGATTGCCGGCTGGGTGGGGGCGGCGGTCGTCGCCTTCATGTTCGCCGGACAGGTCCAGCCCCTCGTGCGGCAGGTGCCGGTCGTGGGCGACTTCATCGGTGATTCGTGCGAACTGTCGATCGTCGCCGCCTTTGCCGCGGTCTTTGCCGTGGTGCTGGTGGTGGTGTCGATCTTCACCCCGCTGTTTTCCTCGGTGGTGCAGCGTTCGGCGCTGGGCGCGGTCGATCAGGGGCTGGGATTCCTGTTCGGCGTGCTGCGCGGCGGGTTGCTGGTCGCCATCGCCTTCTTCATCTACCAGACCGTGCTCTCGGCGCAGAACATCCCGATGATCGAGGACAGCCGCGCGGCGGCCGTGTTCTCGCGGCTGACCGAACGGATCGACGGGCAGGATCCCGAACGCGCGCTGGGCTGGATCACCGGCCAGTATCAAAGCCTGATGGACAGCTGTGTCGCCGCCGGCGGCACCGCGGCACCTCAGGCGGCGCCCGCCGCCGCCCCCGCCCCTGCCGCCGCCCCCGCCGAAACGGCCAAGCCCGGCAACTGACCGCGGCGCGGGCCGCCCGCGTCGCCGGATCCGAGGCGGGGTGACAGTCCCGCCTTGCGGGTCTAAGAGGGCCGCGCGTTCCCAGCGTCGAGGAAAGACCCGGTCATGCTCCCTTCCCTTCCCTTCGACGGCGACCACCTGCACGAGGAATGCGGCGTCTTCGGCGTGGTCGGCGTCACCGATGCCGCGCAATTCGTGGCGCTGGGGCTGCACGCGCTTCAGCATCGCGGGCAGGAGGCGGGCGGGATCGTCACCCACGACCCCGCCACCGGTTTCCACGAGGCGCGGCGCATGGGCTATGTGCGCGACAATTTCACCTCGCACGAGGTGATCGACACCCTGCCCGGCCCGATCGGCATCGGCCATGTGCGCTATTCCACCGCCGGCCAGAAGGGCCAGACCGCGATCCGCGACGTGCAGCCCTTCTTCGGCGAACTGTCGCTGGGCGGCGTGGCGATCGCGCATAACGGCAACCTGACCAATGCCGCGGCGCTGCGGCGCGAACTGATCGAGCGCGGCTCGATCTTCGCGTCGGGGTCGGATTCGGAATGCATCATCCACCTGATGGCCCGCTCCATGGGGCGCACCCTGCCCGACCGGATCGAGGATGCGCTGCGCAAATGCGAGGGCGCCTTTTCCGTCGTGGCGATGACCCGCACCAAGCTCATCGGCTGCCGCGACGCGCTGGGCGTGCGGCCGCTGGTCCTCGGGCAACTGGGCGAGGGCTGGGTGCTCGCCTCCGAGACCTGCGCCCTCGACATCATCGGCGCCAGCTACCTGCGGGACGTGGCACCGGGCGAGATGGTGGTGATCTCGGCCGACCGGCGCCTCGAGAGCTTCTTTCCCTTCCGCCCGCGCCCCAGCCGGTTCTGCATCTTCGAACATGTCTACTTCAGCCGCCCCGATTCGATCATCGGCGGACGGTCGGTCTATGAAACGCGCGAGGGGATCGGCCGCGAACTGGCGCGCGAGGCCCCGGTCGCGGCCGACCTGGTCTGCCCGGTGCCCGATTCGGGCACGCCCGCGGCCATCGGCTATGCGCGGGAATCGGGGATTCCCTATGGCATGGGGATCATCCGCAACCAGTATGTCGGCCGCACCTTCATCGAACCGACCGAGCAGATCCGCAACATGGGCGTGCGGCTGAAGCTGAACGTGAACCGCGCGCTCATCGCCGGCAAGCGCGTGGTGCTGGTGGACGATTCGGTGGTGCGCGGCACCACCAGCCGCAAGATCAAGCAGATGGTGCTGGATGCCGGCGCGGCCGAAGTGCATTTCCGCATCGCCTCGCCCCCGACCGCCTGGCCCTGCTTCTACGGCGTCGACACGCCCCAGCGCGACAAGCTGCTGGCCGCCACCATGACCGAAGAAGAGATGCGCGCCCATCTGGGCGTCGACAGCCTGCGCTTCATCTCGCTGGACGGCCTCTACCGCGCGGTGGGCGAGGCGGGCGGGCGCGACCCGCAGACCCCGCAATACTGCGATGCCTGCTTCTCGGGCGACTATCCGGTTGCGCCCGCGGACATGATCGAACAGGGCTTCCGGCCGAAGACCGCCCCGCGCTGACATTCTCGCCGGCGCGCCTTGTGCCGGCGTGGCAGGGGGGCTCTGCCCCCCGCCGCCCTGCGGGCGCCTCCCCCCGGGATATTTGGAGACAGATGAAAGCGCAGCCTTGCTGCTTC
>JADYZU010000097.1 GCA_020852925.1 Rubellimicrobium sp.
CATGCGCGGCGCCTGCCACCACCACACTCACATGCCTGCCCGCCTGAAACACCACCAGGCCTCGCGCGCAGCATGGATCAGGGCCTGCGCCGGCAAAACACGCCGTTTCGCCGAGGGCTCCCCGGGGGGTGTGGGGGGCGAAGCGCCCCCACCCCGGCAATGGTCTGCACCCGGCATCCGTGGCAAAGTGGCGCCATCCCCCTCGTGCCCCGAGTCGCATGATGCACAACAACGCGCCCGATCACATGCCCCTGCTCGCGACCGCCGCCCCGCAGCGACGCGAAAAGCTCGAGGGGGGGCGGCGGTTCGTCATGCAGACCGAATTCCAGCCCGCCGGCGATCAGCCCGGCGCCATTGCCGAACTGGCCGCGGGCATTGCCGCAGGCGAGCGTGACCAGGTTCTGCTTGGCGCGACCGGGACCGGCAAGACCTACACCATGGCCCGGGTGATCGAGGCCACGCAGCGCCCGGCGATCATCCTGGCCCACAACAAGACGCTGGCGGCGCAGCTATACGGCGAGTTCAAGGGCTTCTTTCCCGACAATGCCGTGGAATATTTCGTCAGCTACTACGACTACTACCAGCCCGAGGCCTATGTGCCGCGCACCGATACCTTCATCGAGAAGGAATCGCAGATCAACGAGCAGATCGACCGGATGCGCCATTCGGCGACCCGCGCGCTGCTTGAACGTGACGACGTGATCATCGTCGCCTCGGTCTCGTGCATCTACGGCATCGGCAGCGTCGAGACCTATTCGGCCATGACGCAGGATCTGTTTGTCGGCCAGAGCTATGACAGCCGGCAGGTGATCGCCGATCTCGTGGCGCAGCAATACCGCCGCAACGACGCGGCCTTTGCCCGCGGCACCTTCCGGGTGCGCGGCGACACGCTGGAACTGTGGCCCGCCCACCTCGAGGACCGGGCCTGGCGGTTGTCGTTCTTTGGCGAGGACCTCGAGGCGATCACCGAATTCGATCCCCTGACCGGCGCGAAGACCGACACCTTCGAGCGCATCCGCATCTATGCCAATTCCCACTATGTCACGCCGCGGCCCACCCTGACCCAGGCGATCCGGCGCATCCGCGAGGAATTGCGCCTGCAACTGGCCCGGTTCACCGCCGAGGGCAAGCTGCTCGAGGCGCAGCGCCTCGAGCAGCGGACCAATTTCGATCTCGAGATGCTCGAGGCGACCGGGGTCTGCGCCGGGATCGAGAACTATTCGCGCTATCTCACCGGCCGCGCCCCCGGAGAGCCGCCGCCCACCTTGTTCGAGTTCATCCCCGACCATGCCCTGGTCTTTGCCGACGAATCGCATGTCACCGTGCCGCAGATCGGCGGCATGTATCGCGGCGACTACCGGCGCAAGTTCACGCTGGCCGAACACGGATTCCGCCTGCCCTCGTGCATGGACAACCGGCCGCTGAAGTTCGAGGAATGGAACGCCATGCGCCCGCAGTCGGTGTTCGTGAGCGCGACCCCCGCCGCCTGGGAACTCGAGCAGACCGGTGGCGTGTTCACCGAACAGGTGATCCGGCCGACCGGCCTTCTTGATCTCGAGATCGAGATCCGCCCGGTGTCGATGCAGGTGGACGACCTGCTTGACGAGGTGCGCAAGGTGGCGGCGCGGGGGATGCGCATCCTGGTGACCACGCTGACGAAACGCATGGCCGAGGATCTGACCGAATACCTGCACGAACAGGGCATCCGCGTGCGCTACATGCACAGCGACATCGACACGATCGAGCGCATCGAGATCCTGCGCGACCTGCGCCTCGGGGCCTTTGACGTGCTGGTCGGCATCAACCTGCTGCGCGAGGGGCTGGATATTCCCGAATGCGGGCTGGTGGCGATCCTCGATGCCGACAAGGAGGGGTTCCTGCGTTCGGAAACCTCGCTCATCCAGACCATCGGCCGCGCGGCCAGGAATGCCGAGGGCCGCGTCATCATGTATGCCGACCGGATCACCGGCAGCATGGAGCGCGCGCTGCGCGAGACCGACCGCCGCCGCGCCAAGCAGATCGCCTACAACGAGGCCCACGGGATCACGCCGCAGACCGTGAAGAAGAACGTGGAGGACGTGCTGGCCGGGCTGTGGCAGGGCGACACCGACATGGCACGCGTGACCGCGAAGGTGGACAGGCCGCTGCATGGCGCCAATCTCGAGGCGGTGCTGGACGGGATGCGGGCGCAGATGCGCAAGGCGGCCGAGAACCTCGAATTCGAGGAGGCGGCACGCCTGCGCGACGAGATCCGCCGGCTCGAGACCGTGGACCTGGTGATCTCGGACGATCCCCTTGCCCGGCAGGAGGCGGTGGCCGACGCCGTGGACGAGGCGCAGCGCGCCTCGGGGCGTTCGACGGCGGGGCGGGCGGGGCAGAGGGGCGGCAACCGGCGGCGCCGCACCCGCTAGGCGGCGGAGCGTTCCCCTCGACAGGCGGCGCAGGCGCTGGCAGGAAGGGCCGGGCCGCGCAACGGGCGCGCGCCGACCGCATGCACCAGGGAGAGTCCGATGAGAAAGGTCTATCTTGCCGGGCCCGAGGTGTTCCTGCCCGATGCCGCGGCGGTGCTGGCGCAGAAGGCGGCGCTGGCGCGGGAATACGGGTTTCACCCGCTGACCCCGGGCGGCCCGCATCCCGGTGCCGACGTGCTGGGCGCCTTCGATTTCGGACTGGTCATCGGCCGGTCCTGCGAGGCGCAGATGAACGAGGCCGATTTCGTCATCGCCAACCTCACCCCCTATCGCGGCATCGGCGCCGATACCGGCACGGTATTCGAGGTCGGGTTCATGCGCGGGCAGGGCAAACCGCTGTTTGCCTATACCAACACCACCCGCGATCACTTTGCCCGGGTGAGCGAGGATCATTACCGGGGCGCGGAACTGTCGCGCGCGGGGCTGTTGACGCGGGGGCCGGACGGGTTGCTGATCGAGGATCACGCGATGCGCGACAACCTGATGATCGACACCGCCATCCACGAAAGCGGCGGCAGCTTCTGCGCGGCCGATGCCGCGGATCCGGCGCGCGACATGACCGCCTTTCGCGCGGCGCTGACGGCGGCGCGAACCTGGTGGGCCGCACGCTGAGGCGGCAGCGGTGCACGCGGCGGCGCCTGCCGCGCGCACCGGGCGGCCGTCGGGTCACTTGACCGCGACGACCTCATACATCACCGGCTCGAACCCCTTGCACAGCGTGCCGATGACGCGGTTCCTTTCGCGCATTTCGGGGGTGCGCAGCATCGCCTGGTAATCCTCGCGCCGCTCCCACTGGGAATAGTTGCAGATGCGGGTCATGGCGTCGTTCATGTGCAGCGCGGCGTTGATGAAGCCGGGTTGCCTGCTGATCACCTCGTCATAGGCGGCGCGCAGCCTGTCCATCAGGTCATGGGCATGCGCGGGCGAGGTTTCGAACGTGGTGATGACGGTCTGACCCCTGAAGGTCTGGCTGATCGTGGTCATGGCGGCCCTCCTTTCGTGCAACCTGCCACCTTTCGCCGGGGATTTCACCCCGGGAATTCGAGCCGGACCTGCCCGCCCGCCACGCGGCCCCGGATCAGGAAGCCGTCAAGCCGCAGGGTGGCGTCCGCCTCCTGCCAGTCGCGGTAACGGTCGTTGGTGACGATGCGCGCGCCCAGCCGTTCGGCATCGGCGATGATCTGCGGGTCGGCGGGCATCCCCTTTGACACCACATGCACCCGCGCCGCCGGCAGGCCGATGCGGCGGGCCAGCAGGTCGGGCCGCGCATAGCGGCCTTCGGTCAGGTATCCGGCATTGGCATCGAACCAGACCACCGGGGCATAGCCGCGCCGGTCGAGGTCGGACACGACCCGGGCCACGGTCTCGAGCCGCGGACGATCGCCGTCCCAATACATCACGTTCGATCCGTCGACGACGATCCAGTGCCGCCGCCCGCGCCGCCGCCACAGATGCCCGAGCCAGACCAGCGCCCCCAGCGCCACCAGCCCCGCCCAGACGACCCCCTCGGGCCAGGGCGCGCCCCAGGCCAGCGCCGCGGCCGCCAGCGACAGCGCCAGAAGGGCCGCCGGCAGCCACATCACGCCGCGCCTCCGCCGCGCCGGCGGCCGCCGGCCACCCCGCCGCAATCGCCCCCGCCGCAATCGCTTTGGCCCCGCTGATCCGTCACGTCACCCTCCGCCGGTCCATGCCTCCAGGAAGCACGGCATTGGGGCGACAGGATGGCGCTCAGGTATTGAACAGGAAATGCATCACGTCGCCGTCCTGGACGACATAGGATTTCCCCTCGAGCCGCAGCTTGCCGGCCTCGCGCGCGCCGGTCTCGCCGTTCAAGGCGACGTAATCGTCATAGGCGATGGTCTCGGCGCGGATGAAGCCCTTTTCGAAATCGCCGTGGATCACGCCCGCGGCCTGCGGCGCCGGCGTGCCGCGGGCGATGGTCCAGGCGCGCGCCTCCTTGGGGCCGACGGTGAAGTAGGTCTCGAGATGCAGAAGATCGTAGCCCGCGCGGATCAGCCGGTCGAGCCCGGCCTCGTGCAGGCCCATCTCCTCGAGGAACATCGCCTGTTCGTCGGGGGAAAGCTGGCTGATCTCTTCCTCGATCCGCGCCGAGATGATGACATGGGAATTGCCCTCGGCCTGCGCCATCGCGGCCACGCGCGCGGTCTGGGCGTTGCCGGTGGCGGCGGCGCTTTCCTCGACGTTGCAGACGTAGAGCACGGGCTTGGCGGTCAGAAGCTGAAGCATCCGCCACGCCTTGCGGTCGTCCTCGGCCACGCTGATCGACCGGGCCGGGCGCCCTTCGGCCAGCGCGGCCTGCGCGGCCCGGAGCAGCCGCTCCTGGTCAAGGGCCTCGCGGTCGCCGCCCTTCACCTTGCGCGCAAGGTTGGCGAGGCGGCGCTCGACCGATTCGAGATCGGCCAGCATCAGTTCCGTCTCGACGGTGGCGGCATCGGCGACCGGGTCGATTCGCCCCTCGACATGGGTGATGTCGTCGTCCTCGAAACAGCGCAGGACATGGGCGATGGCGTCCACCTCGCGGATATTGGCCAGGAACTGGTTGCCCAGCCCCTCGCCGCGCGAGGCGCCGCGCACGAGGCCGGCGATATCGACAAATGACATGCGCGTGGGGATGATCTGGCGCGACCCGGCGATGGCGGCCAGCCGCTCCAGCCGCGGATCGGGCACCGCCACCTCGCCCACGTTGGGCTCGATGGTGCAGAAGGGAAAATTCGCCGCCTGCGCCGCCGCCGTGCGGGTGAGCGCGTTGAAAAGCGTGGACTTGCCGACATTCGGCAGGCCGACGATGCCCATGCGGAAACCCATGCGTCCCTCCGGTTCCAGGATCGCCCTCCCTTAAGCGTGGGGGGCTGGGCTGGCAAGCGGTGGCGGTTTTCGCAGAAAACCGCCCGAAAACCGAAATTCGCGAATTTCGGTTCTGGCCCGGGCCTTGTCGCGGTGACAGGGGAATCGCATTTGAGAAATGGGTCTGGATTATCGGTGTGATGTGGATTCTTTGGGGTTCTCCTGGTGGGGAGTTTTCCGATGGCTTCGCTGATCACGATTTTCCGGGACCTGCCCGATCCCCG
>JADYZU010000098.1 GCA_020852925.1 Rubellimicrobium sp.
GAGGATCAGGCAGGTCGCGGAAAATCGTGATCAAGGACGGCATCGGAAAACTCCCGCTCAAGGAGCCTCCAATGAATCCATATCACCCAACAGCACCAGACCTATTTCTCAAATGCGATTCCCCTGCGACCCGCCCCTTGCACTATTGACTTTCACGCCCCATCCCGGATTTACAGGTTTCCGTTGAAAAATTGCCAATCCGAAGTTTCAGGCCCCGATGGAAAAGATACCGATGACCCGCGCGGGCCATACCGCGCTCGACGAAGAACTGCGGACCCTGAAATCGGTGGAACGCCCCGCCGTCATTCGCGCCATCGCCGAGGCACGCGAACATGGCGACCTGTCGGAAAACGCCGAATACCACGCCGCGCGCGAACGCCAGAGCTTCGTGGAGGGCCGCATCAAGGAGCTGGAAGGCATCCTGTCGCTGGCCGAGGTGATCGACCCGTCGAAATTCACCGGCGCCATCAAGTTCGGCGCGACGGTCACGGTCGTGGATGCCGACCCCGACGACGAGAAGACCTATCAGATCGTCGGCGAGGCCGAGGCCGACATCGAGCGCGGCCTGCTCAACATCCGTTCCCCCCTGGCCCGCGCCCTGATCGGCAAGGACGAGGGCGACACCGCCGAAGTGCGCACCCCCGGCGGCGAGAAAAGCTACGAGATCCTGAGCATCCGCTACATCTGAGGCGGTGAACCATGGCCATGCCTGATCCGATCGAGGAAGCCAGACCGCCGGGCGGGACCGGTCTCGCCCGTCTGGCCGCGCCGCGCCGCGCCGAGCCGCACCTTCAGCCCGGCGACATCGTCGCGGCGGTCGTCGCGCTGATCTGGCTGGCGCTGGTGGCGGGCTTCTTCCTCTTCGCGACACCGGGAGAGTCGGGCGCCGGCTCGTTCGGCACGATCATGGTCCTTGTCGCCATCTTCCTGCCGCTGGCGCTGATCTGGGTGGTGGCCGCGACCGCCCGCGCCACCCGCGCGATCCGCGCCGAGGCCGAGCGGCTGCAATCGACCATCGACGCCATGCGGCAGGCCATGGTGGCCCAGTCCGCCATGAACCGTCCGACCGTCGAGAAGAAGCTTGAGGAAATCGCCACCGCCGCCCGCCAGGCCGAAAGCGCCATCGCCACCTTCACCTCGCGCCGTGACGGCGAGGGGGCGGTGGCCGAACGCAAGCCCGCGCTGCCCGCCGCCAGACCGGCCGCCCCGGCCGAGGAACAGCCGGCCCTCGCCCTTGGCACCCCGGCCGAGGCGCTGGCCCCGCCGGTTTCGGTCGAGGATCTGGTGCGCGCCCTCAACTTCCCCGACAGCGCCGACGACAAGGACGGGATCCGCGCGCTCCGCGCCGCTCTCGAAGACCGCTCGCTCGCCAAGCTGATCCGCGCCGCGCAGGACGTGCTGACGCTTCTCGGACAGGACGGCATCTACATGGACGACCTGCGCCCCGACCGCGCCAAGCCCGACCTCTGGCGGCGCTTTGCCAGCGGCGAACGCGGCAAGACCATCGCCGCCCTCGGCGGCGTGCGCGACCGTTCCAGCCTTGCCCTTACCGCAGGAAGGATGCGGCAGGACACGATCTTCCGCGATGCCGCGCACCATTTCCTGCGCCAGTTCGACAAGACGGTGGCCGCCTTCGAAGCGAACGCCTCGGATCAGCAGCTGGTCGCGCTGGCCGAAACCCGCACCGCGCGCGCCTTCATGCTCTTGGCGCGGGTGACCGGCACCTTCGACTGACGGTGCGCGGCGCGGCTAGCGCGGCGCGGCGGCGCGGCGCAGGCGGTCGTTGATCGCGCGCCCAAGGCCCTTTTCCGGCACGGACGACACAAGGATGCTACCCTCCGGCCCGGCCATGCGGTCCGCCTCGCGCAGCAGGTGAAACAGGTTCGCCGCCGCCTCGACCAGATCGCCCGCGGGCGACAGGTTCAGCTCGGCCCCCGCCGCCCCCGGCCCGAACCCGATCCAGACCGCGCCTTCCCGCCCGTCGCGGCCGGCCACATTCAGCGTCACGCGCGCGGCGGGCGCATAGTGGCTGTCCAGTTGCCCCGGCGCATTCGGCCTTGCCGCGTCGATCCGGGGCAGGCGCAGGGGCAGGCCCAGACAGGCCGCCAGCGCCTCGGCCGGAACCCCGCCGGGGCGCAGAAGCACCGGATCGGGGTCGAAGCCCACGATCGTCGATTCCAGCCCGACCGCGCAGGCACCGCCATCCACGACCGCCGCGATCCGCCCCGACAGGCCGGCCAGAACGTGATCGGCGCGCGTCGGGCTGATCCGGCCCGAGGGGTTGGCCGACGGCGCGGCCACCGGCCCGCCAAAGGCCCTGAGCAGCGCCTGCGCCACCGGATGGGCCGGCACCCGGACCGCCGCCGTGGGCAAGCCCGCCGATACCAGTGGCGACAGGCGACTATCGGGGCGCAGCGGCAGAACCAGCGTCAGCGGGCCGGGCCAGAAGGCCCCGGCCAGCCGCTCCGCCGCATCGTTGAAGGCGACGAGTCCGTGCGCGGCGGCAAGGTCCGGCACATGCACGATGAGGGGGTTGAAGCTTGGCCGGCCCTTCGCCTCGAATATGCGCGCCACCGCCCGGTCGCTCCGCGCGTCGCCGCCAAGGCCATAGACCGTCTCGGTCGGAAAGGCGACAAGCGCGCCCTCGCGCAGCAGCGTGGCGGCGCGATCAAGGCCCGATGAGGTTGGGGAAAGAATTTCGGTCAAGGTTTCGGGTGACGCTGCGTTTCGGGTTGTGATGGCCTGACCTTGCGGCAATGATGCCGCCGGCCCTGCGTTCTGATCCCCGTGATTACGCCCAAGGCCCGAAAATGCCAAGGCAAGGGAGAGGTCAATGGCCTATCGTTCCGCGCGGGCGGACATCCGCTTCATCCTCGACCATGTGGTGCCCCTTGCCGACGTGGCCGCCAGCGACCGCTTCGCGGAGGCGACGCCCGAAACCGCCGACGCCATCCTGACCGAGGCCGCGCGGCTGTGCGACGAGGTGATCGCCCCGCTGAACCGCGGCGGCGACCTGACGCCCGCGCGGCTTGAAAACGGGATCGTGCGCACCTCGCCCGGCTTTGCCGATGCGCTGCGCCAGTGGGGCGCGGGCGGCTGGATCGGGCTGGCCGCCGGGACGGATCATGGCGGCATGGGCCTGCCGCAGCTTCTGAACATGGCGGTGCAGGACATGATGGCCGGCGCCTGCCTTGCCCTGCAACTGAACCCCCTTCTGACCCAGGGCCAGATCGAGGCGCTGGAAGCCCATGCGAGCGAGGAACTGAAGGCGCTCTACCTGCCGAAGCTGACCTCCGGCGAATGGTCGGGCACCATGTGCCTGACCGAACCGCAGGCCGGAAGCGACGTGGGCGCCCTGCGCACGAAGGCCGAGCCGCTGGGCGACGGCACCTATGCGATCACCGGGCAGAAGATCTTCATCACCTGGGGCGACAACGACTGTTTCGCCAACATCAGTCACGCCGTTCTTGCACGCCTGCCAGATGGCGCGGCGGGGACGAAGGGGATCAGCCTGTTTCTGGTGCCGAAGTTCCTGCCCGATGCAGACGGCAGGCCCGGCAAGCCCAACAGCCTGAAGGTGGTCAGCCTCGAACACAAGCTCGGCATCCACGGCTCGCCGACCTGCGTGATGTCCTACGAGGGCGCGAAGGGCTGGATGGTGGGGGCGCCGCACAAGGGAATGGCGGCGATGTTCACCATGATGAACAACGCCCGCCTGGCCGTGGGTGTGCAGGGCGTGGGCATGGCCGAGGCCGCCTTCCAGCAGGCGCTCGCCTATGCGCGCGAACGTGACCAGATGGGCGTGATCGCCGGTCACGCCGACGTGCGCCGGATGCTGGCGCGGATGCGGGCCGACATCTTCGCGGCCCGCGCCATCGCGCTTTCCTGTGCCGCAGCACTCGACATGGCGCGCGCCACCGGCAGCACGGACTGGCAGGCGCGCGCGGCACTCCTGACCCCGGTCGCCAAGGGCTTCGGCACCGATGTGGGCTGCGCCGTCGCCGACATGGGCGTGCAGGTCCACGGCGGCATGGGCTTCATCGAGGAAACCGGCGCCGCCCAGTATCTGCGCGACGTGCGCATCACGCCCATCTACGAGGGCACCAACGGCATCCAGGCCATGGACCTCGTCGGCCGCAAGATGATGGATCAGGGCGAGGCCGCCTTCCGCCTCCTGGACGAGATCGGCGAGGCCGCGCTGGCGGCGCGCGGCGGCTTCCCCGACCTTTCGGGCGAAGTCTGGTCGGCCGCCCAGAACCTGCGCGAGGCGACCGAGGCGCTGGTGGCGTCCGGCCAGCAGGACCGTTTCGCCGGGGCAGTGCCCTATGCCCGCGCCTTCGCCCGCGTGCTGGGCGCGCATTTCCACCTGCGCGCCGCCCAGGCGGCGGGTGACGGATCGTCCCGCGCCCGGCTGGCCGCCGTCTACATCCACCGCCTCCTGCCCGAACATCTCGCCTGCCTGGCCGAAGCCCGTCAGGGCGCTGCGGGGCTCTATGCCCTCGGCGACGACGACCTGGTGGCCTGATGGACGGCGCGGGCGGCCAGATACGTTTCCCCTGGGCCACGCCGCCCGAACCGGGCGCCGCGCGCGAAGTCGCGCCGGGCATCCTGTGGCTGCGCCTGCCCCTGCCGATGGCGCTCGACCATGTGAACTGCTATGCGCTCGACGATGGCGACGGCTGGACCATCCTCGACACCGGCATCGACAGTCGCAAGTCCCGCGCGATCTGGGACACGATCCTCGCTGGCCCGCTGAAGGGGCGGCCGGTCCGGCGGCTGATCGTCACCCACCACCATCCCGACCACTTCGGCCTTGCCGGCTGGTTCCAGGAACGGGGGGCGGAACTCGTCACCACCCGCACCGCCTGGCTCTTTGCCCGGATGCTGACCCTTGACGTGCAGGACCGGCCGCGCCCCGAAACGCTCCGCTTCTGGCGGCAGGCGGGAATGGACCCCGACCTTCTCGCCCGGCGCGGCGCCGAACGCCCCTTCAACTTCGCCGACATGGTGTCGCCCCTGCCGCTCGGCTTCACCCGAATCGCCGATGGCGACCGGCTTCGGGCGGGCGGCCGCGACTGGCTGGTGCGCACCGGCGACGGCCACGCCCCCGAACAGGCGACGCTCTGGGCCGCCGATGACGACCTTGTGATCGGCGGCGACCAGCTTCTGCCCGGCATCTCGCCGAACCTCGGCGTCTATGCGACCGAACCCGGCGCCGACCCCGTCGCCGACTGGATCGCAAGCTGCCACCGCTTCCGGCCCTTCGCCCGCGAAGGCCAGCTGGTCCTGCCCGGACACAAGCTTCCCTTCACCGGCCTGCCCCTGCGCCTGACCCAGATGATCGACAACCACGAAGGCGCGCTGGCCCGCCTTCTCGACCATCTCGACGCGCCCCGCACCGCCACCGCCTGCTTCGCGGCGCTCTTCAGGCGTCCCATCGGCGAGGCGGAATACGGATTGGCCCTTGTCGAAGCGGTCGCGCACCTCAATCATCTGCACAAGGCCGGGCGCGCGACCCGGATCAGGCAGGACGGGAAGGCAGACCAATGGCAACGCACGCAATGACGGAACAGATCAAGACCTCGGTCGAGGTGCTGGAGGCGTCGGCGCTTCCCTGCGCACGCGGCGTGGCCAGGGCCTGCGACGACCTGCCGAAAACCGCCGAGATACAACCCATTCCCGCCGCCCTCGCCCAGCAGCCGGTCGAGGAGAAAAGCCCCGCCCAATGGGCCTATGAGCGGCTGATCCTCTATATCAAGAATTTCGAGGAACAGCTCGACGACAGGCAGGAGGTGGCGATGGGCTTCGCCGGTGGCGATGCCGGCGTCCTGCGGATCGAGGGGATCGGCTATTTCGCCCCCGATGTCGTCACCTTCTATGGCCGGGACGAGGAGGGCGCCCGCACCCAGCTGATCCAGCATGTGGCGCAACTGAACGTCATGCTGCGCGCCATGCCCAAGGGCGAGGGCGACGCGGAACCCCGCCGTATCGGCTTTCGCCTTGCCGCCGGGATCGAGGCCCCGCCACCCGGCAAGCGCCCGCCCGCACGCAAGACCACCACGGCCGGCCGTTCGAAGGGCAGGACAAAGGGCGAAAAGAGCACCGGCCAGCGCGCCGGGTCGTGACAGGCCCGCGCGAATGGGCTAGATCGGCGGCAAAGCGTCAGACAGGAGAGCGAAATGGCAGAGCACAAGCCCGGCACGATGAACATCAAGACCCAGGAAGCCACCTTCGCTGGCTTCATCCATTTCGTGAAATGGGCCACGATCCTCATCCTTGCCGTCCTGATCTTCATGGCACTCGTCAACGCCTGACGTTCAGCGCCCCGGGATATTTTCATGCGCCGATTGCTCATCGCCCTTGCCTTGCCCCTGTTCCTCGCCAATTGCGCCGAGCCCGTCTGGGCCCCGGACGAGGCGGTGGCGCGGGCGCGCTATGTCTCGGACGAGCCGCCCTCGATCACGCTGTTCACCGTGGTCAGGAAACTCGGCAAGGAAGGGGCGCATTCCGGCCTGATGATCAACGGCAGCCAGCGGATCATGTTCGACCCCGCCGGCACATGGACCCATCCGACCGTGCCGGAGCGCAATGACGTGCATTTCGGCATCACGCCGCGCATGAAGCAGTTCTACATCGACTACCATGCGCGCGAAACCTACGATGTCTATGAACAGACAGTCATCGTCAGCCCCGAGGTGGCGGAACTCGCCATCCGCCGCGTCGAGGAAAACGGCGCAGTCGGCAAGGCGCTGTGCGGCAACGCCATCAGCAGTGTCCTGAGGGACATACCGGGCTTTGAATCGGTCGGGAAAAGCTTCTTTCCGAAACGGATCATGAATGCCTTCGGCGCGCTTCCGGGCGTGACCACCGTGGTTCACAACGATACCGACGCCGACAACAACCAGGCGCTTCTGGCGGCGCAGACCACAGCCGCCCCGTGACCGGCACGCCTCCGCCGGGCCTTCGCATCTTCGGCCTGATCCTCGCCGGCGGCGCCGGGCGGCGGATGGGGGGCGCCGACAAGGCGCTTGTGCCGCTGCGCGGGCGCCCGCTCCTGTCGCATGTCACAGACCGCTTCGCCCCCCAGGTCGAACGGCTGGCCCTGTCCGCCAACGGTGATCCGCGCCGCTTTGCCGTCTTCGGCCTGCCGGTGCTGCCCGACATCGACGCAGTGGCAGGCGACCGGCGCGACGGGCCGATGGCCGGACTGCTGTCCGGCCTCCTCTGGGCGCGGGACCAGGGCGCCAGCCACCTCGCCAGCGTCTCGGTGGACACGCCGTTCCTGCCCTGCGACCTCGTGCCCCGCCTCCTGTTGGCCGCCCTGTCCGGGTCCGGCGCCGCAATCGCGGCAAGCGCCGGGCGGCAGCATCCGACCTGCGGCCTCTGGCCGGTTTCGCTCGTGGCGTCCTTGCGGACCGCTCTCGATCGGGGCGACCGCAGGATCGGCCAATGGGCCGGAGCATCAGGCGCCATCGCCGCCGGTTTCGACGATACGCCAGACCCGTTCTTCAACCTCAACACGCCCGAGGATCTGGCCCGCGCGGAACGCCTTCTGGACGAGGCTTAGGCCCTCGCTTCCTTCCCGCAGAGGGCATCCGCGCCCCGCGGCTTCATGAACAGAAGGCTCCCCGAAATCCTTGCAGGATTTCGCCCTGCTGTCAGACCCTTTCCACGAAAAACGAACCGGGCGGACCACTGGCCCGCCCGGTTTCGTCAACTCTATTGTCGGGACGCATGCCATACGCATGCCATACGTTTGCCGGACGCGGGCTGGCAGCCCTCAGCCGGTCTTGACCAGCCTGAGCAGCACCAGCAGGATCACCGCTCCGATGGTCGCGTGGATGATCGCGCCGATGATGCCCGACCCGATGGAAATCCCCACCGCCGGCAGGATCCACCCGGCCAGGAATGCGCCGACGATGCCCACGACGATATTGCCGATCAGCCCGAAGCCATAGCCTTTCACGATCTGCCCGGCCAGCCAGCCGGCCACTGCCCCGATGATCAGGGTGACGATCAGACCCGTTCCGCCCATGTCAGTCCTCCTCAATCAGACGCCGGTTTCCTCCGGCTGGCGGAAGTCTGGCACGGTTCCGGCCAGGGACCAACAGGATATTGAGTCAGAAGGGATTTTCCAGGTTCACTCGGGATCGGTGTTGAAGATCAGCCGCTCGTTGCAGGGGGCGACACGCAGGATGTTCGTCGTGCCCTTCACGTTGAAGGGCACGCCGGCCGTCACCACGATCTGGTCGGTCTCGGTCGCAAATCCGTGGTCGCGCGCGGCACGGACGGCGTTGACCACCGCCATCTTGAAGCGGTCCACCGCCGGGGTCAGCACGCAATGCACACCCCAGGTCAGGCACTGCCGGCGCAGGGTGGACGTGATCGGCGTCAGCGCCAGGATCGGCACCCGCGGCCGTTCACGCGCGACAAGGCTCGCGGTCATGCCCGACTGGCTGAAGCAGCAGATCGCCTTGATATCAGTGGTTTCCGCGATCTCCCGTGCCGCCGAGACAATGGCGTCGGCCACCGTCTGGCGGTTGGCGCGGCGGCTCGCCTCGATCACCTCGCGGTAGATCGGATCACGCTCGACCGAGCGCGCGACATTGTCCATCGTCGTCACCGCCTCGACCGGATAGGCGCCGGC
>JADYZU010000099.1 GCA_020852925.1 Rubellimicrobium sp.
AGGTTCGGGCGAGCAGGTTCGGGCGAGCAGGTTCAGGCAAATCCGGGGGCGGCGCGCAATTCGCCGGTGACGGTGCCGCGCCAGTTGCGCTGCGGCGCGTTCACATGGCGGCGCGCCACCGGATCGTCGGCATCGAGCATCCCCAGCCGGATCAGGATCGCGGCCAGCGCCGCCTCCGAGGCGCGCGCCGCGCCATCCGCGATCTTGAGGGCGATGCCCACGCCCAGTTCCGGGATCATCGCGACATTCACCCCCTCGGCCCCGCCCTTCACCGCGACCCGTCCGCCGCAGGCGCGCATGAACGAGGTGCAGGCCCGCCCCTCGCCGGCGATGAGTTCGGGATGCGCCACCATCGCCCCGACCAGCCGCGCCTGCGCCGCATCGCGCGCGCCCGACCGGCGCCCGGCGGTGGCATAGGTGGACATGGCGCGGGCAAGGCCGGTCACGGTGGTGGCGAAATTCGGGGCCGAACAGCCGTCGATGCCGTAGCCGGGCGATTCCTCGCCGGTCACTTCCTCGAAGGCGGCGCGCACCGCCCTTTGCACCGGATGGTCGGGATCCACATATTCCGGCCCGCCGCCGACATGCCGGTTGAGCGACAGGAATCCCGCATGCTTGCCCGAGCAGTTGTTGTGATACTGGCAGGGCCGCCCGCCCGAGCGGATCAGGTCGTCGCGCGCGGCGATTTCGGTCGGCTCATGCGCGCCGCAGCGGAAATCGTCGTCGCCAAGGCCCAGATCGGCGATCCAGTGGCGCACCCGGTCGGTGTGGTAGGCCGCCCCGACATGCGAGGCGCAGGCCAGCGCGATCTGGTCGCTGCGCAGGCCCAGCGCATCGGCCGCGCCGCTTTCGACCAGCGGCAGCGCCTGAAGCATCTTGGCCGAGGAGCGCGGATAGATCACCGCGCCGGGGTCGCCCCAGGCATGGATCACCTCGCCCTCGCGCATGACCACCGCATGGCCGCGATGCGTGCACTCGAGGATGTCGCCGCGCCACACCTCGACCAGATCGACCGATCCCTTCATCTTCCTTGCTCCTCACTGGCACGAATCCGCGCAGGCTTGTGACCCGGCGGGGGTTTTCCCCGCCGCCCGATCCGGGTTATGGCTGTGACTATCGGGTAGACAGCGGCCTTTCCAGAGACAACGGGCGACAGCCGGTGCGCGAAGGGCCAGAGGCAAGGACAGGTGGAGGCTGGGGAATGATGACAGGACTGGTCCGTGCGGCCGCGATCGGCGTGGCGCTTCTCTCTCCTGCGGTCCATGCGCAGGAGACGACATCGAACCGCGTGGGCGCGACCACCGACTGGAGCGTGTTCGAGGAAACCGACCCGCGCGAATGTTTCGCGGTCTCGGCGCCGAAGGAATCGGTGAACTCGCGCGACGGGGCGCCGGTGCAGGTGCAGCGCGGCGAGACGCTGCTGTTCGTGTTCTTCCGCCCGGCCGAAGGCGTGAACGGGCAGGTGTCCTTTACCGGCGGCTATCCCTTTGCCGCCAACTCCACGGTGACGCTGGCGATCGGCGGCACGAATTTCACGCTCTTCACCGAAGGCGAATGGGCCTGGCCCGCCACGCCCGAGGATGACGCCCGCATCGTCGAGGCGATGCGCCGCGGATCGGACGCGGTGCTGACCGGGGTTTCCGGGCGCGGCACCCAGACGCAGGACACGTTCAGCCTGCTCGGATTCACCGCCTCGGTGGACGAAGCCCGCAACCGATGCGCAAGCTGAGGCAGGCAGGCGCGCCCGCGGCCCCTCGCCCTGTCCTTGCGCTGGCGCTGGCGCTGCTGGCGCCGGCGGCGAGTCTGGCCGCGCCGGGCGATGCGCCCGAACGGGTCGAGGTGCACGGAGACTGGGCGGTGTTTGTCAGCGAGGGCGACTCGCGCCGCTGCCTCGCCAGCACGCTGGCCATTTCCGAAACCGGCTGGCCCGCGGATGCGCCGGCGGGCCCTTCGCAGCTTGTGGTGACTTTCGCCGCGGGCGCGGATGCGGGTGAGATCGCGTTCTGGGCGGCCGGGCGCGCGATCGCGCCGGGCACGGTCCTGAGCGCGGCCGCGGTGGCGGCCGGGTTCCAGATGTTCACCGACGGCGCCTGGGCCTGGCCCACCGATGCCGCCGCCGATGCCGCCGCCATCGCCGCGCTGGGCGGGGACGGGCCGCTGGTGATCGACCTGATGGCCGCCGGCATGGTGCCGGTGAACGTGCGCTTCTCGCTTGACGGCGTGGCGGAGGCGCTGGCCGGGGCGGTCGCCCTGTGCGCGCAGGCCGCGGCGGCCGAAGGCCCGACCTATGTCGATCCGCTGGCGGATCCGGGGGCGCAGCCGGACGGGGAACCGGGGGCGGATCCATCGGCAGGGCCCGCGCTGCCCCCGGCCTGACGCGGCGGGTGACGGATGGCGGGTGAGGGGCGGCGCTTGGAAAGGCGGGCCGGGGATGCTATGTGCGGCGTCTCAGCCCATCAGGGCCCCCAGTCAGGGCCCCCAGTCAGGCCCCAGTCAGGCCCCGGAGCCGCCATGAACGCCGCCCCCGATCCCGCCGCCTCTGCCCAGGGGGTTGACGCTGCGCCCGTCACCGCCCCGCTCGGGGCGCCCCTCTCGGCCCCGGTGACGCAGGACGTGCACACCATCCCGCGCCGCCTGCCCGAAGGCGGGCGCCCCGATCTGGCCGGAATGACGCGCGACGAGATGCGCGCCGCCCTTCTGGCCGCAGGCACGCCCGAGGCGCAGGTGAAGATGCGCACGGGCCAGCTGTGGCAATGGGTCTATCACTGGGGCGTGCGCGACTTTGACGCGATGACCAACCTTGCCCGCGACTACCGCGCCCTTCTGGCCGCGCATTTCGACATCGGCCGGCCCGAACTGGTGACGCGCCAGATCAGCGCCGACGGCACGCGCAAGTATCTGGTGCGCATTGCCGGGGGCCACGAGGTCGAGGTGGTCTACATCCCCGAGGAGGACCGCGGCACGCTCTGCGTCTCGTCGCAGGTGGGGTGCACGCTGACCTGTTCCTTCTGCCATACCGGCACGCAGAAACTGGTGCGCAACCTGACCGCGGCCGAGATCGTGGGCCAGGTGATGCTGGTGCGCGACGACCTGGGCGAATGGCCGGTGCCCGGCGCGCCCCGGGACGAGACCCGGCTTCTGTCCAATGTCGTGCTCATGGGGATGGGCGAGCCGCTCTACAATTTCGAGGCGGTGCGCGACGCGATGCGGGTGGTGATGGACGGCGAGGGCATCGCCCTGTCGCGCCGGCGCATCACGCTCTCGACCTCGGGAGTGGTGCCCGAGATCGCCCGCGCCGCGACCGAGATCGGCTGCCATCTTGCCGTGTCGTTCCACGCGACCACGGATGCGGTGCGCGATGTTCTGGTGCCCATCAACCGCAAATGGAACATCGCCGCACTTCTGGCGGCGCTGCGCGACTATCCGCGCCTCTCGAACAGCGAGAGGATCACCTTCGAATATGTCATGCTCGACGGGGTGAACGATTCGGACGAGGACGCGCGCCGGCTGGTGCGGCTGATCCGCGGGATCCCGGCCAAGATCAACCTGATCCCCTTCAACGAATGGCCGGGCGCGCCCTATCGCCGTTCACCGCGCGACCGGATCGCGGCCTTTGCCGACATCATCTACAAGGCAGGCTATGCCAGCCCGGTGCGCACGCCGCGCGGCGAGGACATCATGGCGGCCTGCGGGCAGCTCAAGTCCGCGACCGAACGCGCCCGCCGCGCCCGCGCCGCGCCGCAGGGCGACGCGGCCGGCGCCTGAGAGGGGCCTGCCGGCCATCCGGGCACGAAATTTCGCATTGAAATTTCGTACAGAAACGCCCGGCTCGAAATTTCGACACGAAATTTCGGGGCAGGCATGAGAGGGCGGGGCAGGCTGGGGCGGGGTGGACTGGCGCGGGGCCCCGGGGCGGGCTAGAAGCGCGCGAGGCACAGGAGGGCAGTCATGCAGATCAGGATCAACAGGATCGAGTTCGAGGTCGAGCCGGTCGCGGGCCCGCTGCGGGCCGCGGTCCTAGCCGATCCGGTGATCGCCCGGGCGGTGCTGCGCGATGTCTGGGAATGGGACGCGGCGGCGCAGACCGGCAAGGCGCTGGTGCCGCTGGTGCAGGAGCGCGCGGTGGTGCTGCCGAACGGGCTGAGCTTCTTTGTTCCGCGCAGCGGCGCGGACGGGGCGATCACCAAGCACGAGGCGCCCTCGGCCTCGATGGCGAAGCGGATGCTGAAGGTGACCGGCGCGCGCGACCTGCCCGAGGTGATGACCGCGCTGAACCGGGTGATCGACCTGCCGAAGAAGACCCTGCCGCTGGCGACCTTCCGCGGGCTGGATGCGCGCGCCTCGTATCGCCTGCGCATGTTCACCGAATTCGCGGTGCTGCGGCTGAACAATGCCGCGCGCAACCTCGGGGCCTTTCTGTTCCTGCCCTCGCAGGTGGGGTTCCACGCCGAGATCGGCGAGACCCTCGACCCCGCCCAGCGCGAGGCGGTGCTGGCCGAGGCGCGCGGCCTGCGTCCCGGTTTCCTGGTGCCGGCGCGCAGCGAGGCCTCGCGCGGGATGCGGCGCGCGGCGCTTTCGCGGCAGTTCGAGGAGTTGCAGGCCGAGATCGCCGCCCTGGGCGGCGCCGACAAGGCCACCGACCTGCACCGGATCCGTGCGCAGCGCCTGGCCGCGGAATGGAAGGCGCTGACCCCGCCCGCGCCCGGTGCGCCCGGTGTGTCCGCTGCGCCCGGCTTGCGCGCGCCGGCGCCGGGGGGCGGCTGAGGCGCGGGGGGGGACCGCCCCCCGCACCCCGCCCGAAAAGCGGGGGGTTTCACACCCCCCGCACCCCCCGTGGGATATTTGCGGACAGATGAAAGGGAAGCCCGGGTGCGTTTCGGGCGGGTGGCGGGCGGTTCAGGCCGGGGCGGGTTGCGCCGGCCAGGAGTCCATGGCGGCGATCGCCTCTTCGGCGGTCTCGACCGTGCGGAAGAGGTCGAGGTCCCCGGGCGAGATCGTGCCGGCCTCGGCCAGCGCCTGCCAGTTGATCACCCCCTCCCAGAAGGCGCGGCCGAAAAGGAGGAAGGGCACGCGCTCCATCCGGCCGGTCTGGATGAGGGTCAGGGCCTCGAACATCTCGTCCATGGTGCCGAAGCCGCCGGGAAAGACGCAGATCGCCTTGGCGCGCATGAGAAAATGCATCTTGCGCATGGCGAAGTAGTGGAAGTTGAAGCACAGTTCCGGCGTGACATAGGGATTGGGCACCTGTTCGTGCGGCAGCACGATATTGAGCCCGATCGACCGGCCGCCCGCGGCGGCGGCGCCGCGGTTGCCGGCCTCCATCACGCCGGGGCCGCCGCCGGTGCAGATCACCTGCGACTGCCCGCCATTGCCGATCGAGCGGCGGGTGACGCGGTAGGCGAAGTCCTGCGCCTCGGCGTAGAAGGGCGAGAGCGCGGCGAGGCCGGGGTGGCGCGCGGCCGCGACATGTTCGGGCGCGGGGATGCGGGCGCCGCCGAACATGACCACGGTCGAGACGATCCCCGCCTCGTCGAGGGCCATCTGCGGTTTGAGCAGTTCGAGCTGGAGGCGCACCGGGCGCAATTCCTCGCGCAGGAGGAAGTCCTGGTCGCTGAAGGCCAGCCGGTAGGTGGGCGAGCGCGATTGTGCCGTTTCGGGGATGGCGACGGCGCGGGCCATGTCCTGGACCGAATCGCGCATCTGGTGGCGGTGGCGGCGGCGGTCGTCCTTCATCTGTCCCAATCCTTGCGGCGTCCTTGCGCGTCCTTGCGGCCCGTCGTCCGCACATGCCATTCTCTGCCGGCATTGTCCAATCCGAGGCCCCGATGACCCGCGATGAGATCACCGCTGCGCATCTGCGCATTGCCCCCCATGTGCATCGCACCCCGGTCATGGCGGCGCGGCTGGGCGGGTTCGCGTTGCGGTTCAAGTTCGAGCACTGCCAGATCACCGGCAGTTTCAAGGCGCGTGGCGCCTTCAACACGCTGCTGTCACGCAGGGTGCCGGCGGCGGGCGTGGTGGCGGCAAGCGGCGGCAACCACGGGGCGGCGGTGGCGCGGGCGGCGGTGGCGCTGGGGCATCGGGCGCATGTCTTTGTCCCGGAATATGCCGGGCCGGCCAAGATCGCGCTCATCCGGGCGACCGGGGCGGATCTGACGGTGGTGCCCGGCGCCTATCAGGACGCGGCCGATGCCGCGCGCGCGCATGAGGCGGCGACCGGGGCGATGCAGGTCCATCCCTATGACGCGCCCGAGACGGTGGCCGGGCAGGGCACCTGCTTTCGCGAATGGGACGAGCAGGGCCTCGATGCCGATACGGTGCTGATCGCCGTGGGCGGCGGGGGGTTGATCGCCGGGGCGCTGTCCTGGTGGGGGGGCGCGCGCAAGGTGGTCGCGGTCGAGCCCGCGCTGGCGCCGACGCTGCATGCGGCGCTGGCGGCCGGGGGGCCGGTCGATGTCGACGTGGGCGGGATCGCGGCCAATGCGCTGGGTGCGCGCCGGATCGGGGCCATCGCGTTCGATCTGGCGCGGGCGGCGGGGGTCGAATCGGTGCTGGTCGGGGACGAGGCCATCGCCGCCGCGCAGCGCGCGTTGTGGGACAATCTGCGCCAGTTCGTGGAGCCGGCCGGCGCCACCGCGCTGGCGGCGCTGCTGTCGGGAGCCTATGTCCCCGCGCCGGACGAGAGGGTGGCGGTGCTGCTGTGCGGCGCCAATCCGGCGCCGGGGCCGTTCGGCTGACGGGGGGCGGG
>JADYZU010000100.1 GCA_020852925.1 Rubellimicrobium sp.
CTGGATGCGCCGGTCGTGCAGACCGTGAACGCGCGTGGCCTGATGTGGGGCCATCCGCTGAGCGTTCCGGCCAGCCCGAGCCTTGAGGCAGTACGCGACCTGATCCGGCAGTCGGACCAGATCCTTGCCATCGGCAGCGAGCTGGGCCGGACCGACTACGACATGTACGTGAACGGCCTGCTGCCCGATCTGTCGGGCATGATCCGCGCCGATGTCTGCGCCGAACAGCTTGCCCGCCACCCGGCGCGGTTGCGGCTTATGGCCGACGCCGGGCAGGTGCTGGCCGGCCTTCTGCCGCTGGTCACGCCCCGCCAGGGTGACGGCGGGGCGCGGGCAGCGAGAACCATGGCGGCGGCAAGGGCCGAACTTGCCGGCTTGTCGGCCAAGCTTCCCGGCCAGTTGGCGATGGTCGAGGCGATGCGCGATGCGGTCCCCGGCGCGCTGATCGTGGGCGACAGCACCCAGCCGGTCTATGCCGCGAACCTTGTCTATGACCACGACAGACCCGGTGGCTGGTTCAATGCCGCGACCGGCTTCGGCGCGCTTGGCTTCGGCCCCGGCGCGGCGGTCGGGGCAGCCCTTGCGGCGCCGGGCGTTCCGGTCATCTGCCTTGTCGGCGACGGCGGGTTGCAGTTCAGCCCCGGCGAGTTGCGCACCGCCGTCGACGAACGGCTGCCCATCACTTTCGTCGTCTGGAACAGCGCCAGCTATCAGGAAATCGCCGAGGCGATGGAGGATGCCAGGATCAGCGTGATCGGCTGCCATCCGTCGCCGCTGAGGATGGAACCGTTCGCCGCCGCCTGCGACCTGCCCTTCCGGTCGGTCCCCACGGACCCCGCCGCACTGGCCGAGGCACTTCGCGAACCGGCCAGCGGCCCGCGCCTGATCGAGGTGCGTGCCTTCTGACCGGGGCGCGGCGCGCACGCCTCACGCGCGCCGTGCGGGGTTTCAGACCGTGTGCAGGTAAAGGTCGTAGTCCACATCGGCGATGGTGCGGGCAACGCGCGCCAGTTCCGCCGCCTTCACGGCGGTGAAGGTGCGGTGCATGTCCTCGCCCAGTGCCTCCTTCAGGAAGTCGGACTTCTGCGCCGCCTCGATCGCCGCCCGCCAGTCGCGCGGCATGCCGGCGGCATTCTCATCCTCATAGCCATTTCCGGTGGTTTCCGGGCCGGGGTCGATCCGGTGCTTCATCCCGTGGCGGATCGCGGCCAGAATCGTCGCGGCGACCAGATAGGGGTTGGCATCGACGCCCGAAGGCCGATGCTCGATCCGCCGCGCCGCCAGTGCCCCCGCCGGGATGCGCAGGGCGACCGAGCGGTTGTTCACCCCCCAGTTGGTCGAGACCGGCGCATAGGACTGGTTCGAGAACCGCCGCCAGCTGTTGGCATGCGGCGCAAAGACCAGCATCGATTCCGCCATCGTCGCGCGCATGCCGCCAAGCGCATGCAGGATGCGGTCGTTCCAGACCCCTTCGACCTTCTCGGCGAAAAGGTTCGCGCCCTTCGCGTCCTGAAGCGAGACGTGGAAATGCATCCCCGACCCGGCATAGCGTTCGATGGGCTTGGCCATGAAGCAGGCCGTCACCCCGAAGCGCCGCGCCGTCAGCCGCACGATGCGCTTCAGCCGCACCAGATCGTCGGCGGCCTGCATGACATCGGTGCGATAGTGCAGCGTCAGTTCATACTGGCCGGGCGCATATTCGGAAATCACCGTCTCGGCCTTGATGCCCGCCTTGGCGGCACCTGCGTAGATTTCGGAAAAGAGCGGCTCCATCCCGTGCAGGTGGTCGACCGAATAGACCTCGGTCTTGTCAGACCTGCGGCCATCCAGCACCGCCGCCGCCGGGCGCACCCGGCCATCGGCATCGCGGTCGTTGGCCAGAAGGAAGAACTCAAGCTCGAACGCGCCGGCCGGATACAGCCCCTCCGCCGCCATCGCCCTGACCTGCCGGTCAAGCGCATGGCGCGGGTCCGATGTCATCGGCTGACCGTCAAGCGTGTATTGCGACAGGAAGACCTCGCCCCTGGGCGGGTTGGTGCCATGGAGCGCCACCAGCGTTCCGGGGATCGGCCAGGCGCGCACATCGCCATCGCCCTGGTCCCAGATCAGGCCGGTTTCATGCACATCCTCGCCGCAGATGTCGAGGCCGAGGATCGAGATCGGCATGTGCCGCCCGCCCTTGTAGATCGACAGAAGCTCGTGCCGGCGGATGATCTTGCCGCGCCCGATGCCGTTCGAATCGTGAAGCACGATGTCGAATGCCTCGATTTCGGGATGGGCGGCGAGAAACGCCTCCGCCTCGGCCACGGTCGCACCAGAGGGGCAGTGGGTCTCGGTCATTCCATAAGCTCCGCAGTAATCTCGTCAAAGGCGGCGATCAGCCGGTCGATCTGGTCAGCGCCTGTCACCGGACTGACCAGCATCATGTTGTGGAAGGGTGCGATCAGGCAGCCACGGTTCACCAGCGCCGCATGGATGGCCTTCTCAAGCGCCGGCTTGTGGGCCACATGGCTTTCGCTGCCGTTCCTGAGCGGCGTCGGATGGCAGATGAACTCGACCCGCGCGCCGACACGCACCACATGCCAGGGCGCGCCATGGCGCTGGATCACATCGGCCAGCCCGCGTTCCAGCCGGGCGGCGCCCTTCTCCATCCGCGCATAGTTTTCTTCGGTCATCACCTGGGCAAGGTTGGCGCGCATCGCCGCGAACTGCAGCGGATTGGCCGACAGCGTGGTGCCGATCCCCGAAAACCCGGCCGGGCGCGTGGCGTCGAATGCCTTGTAGCGCGCGGCGACATCCTCGGTCATGCCCCAGACCGACGCGGGCAGGCCGCCCGCCACCGGCTTGCCCAGAACGAACATGTCCGGCTCAAGCCCATGGGTGCGGGTATAGCCGCCAAGGCCGGACGAGATCGTATGCGTCTCGTCAAGGATCAGGAGCGTGCCATGTTTCCGCGTCAGCCTGCGCAGCTCGGCATGATAGCCGGGATCGGGCAGCACCATGCAGCAGTTGGTCATCACCGGCTCGGCCAGGACGGCGGCCACGTCGCCTTCGGCAAGCGCCGCCTCCAGCGCGGGCAGGTCGTTGAACTCGATCACCTTCGAAATCTGCGACAGGTCCACCACCTGCCCGACAAGGCCGGGGCGGTTGACGGCCGCCCCATCCGCGCCCGGCGCGACGAAGGTCTCGTCCACCGCGCCGTGGTAGCAGGCGGCGAAGACCAGGACCTTCGGCCGCCCGGTGACCGCCCGCGCCACCCTGAGGGCAAAGCGGTTGGCATCAGAGGCGGTGGTGGCGATCTGCCAGCGGAAGGGGCCGAAACGGTCCTGCAACAACTGTCCGACCTCCAGCGCATCCTCGGTCGGCAGCATGTAGGTCAGCCCGCGCGTCGCCTGCGCGGCAATGGCGCGGGCCACGGGTTCGGGCGAATGACCGAACATCGAGCCGGTGTCGCCCAGGCAGAAATCGTCCAGCCGGTTGCCGTCGATGTCGGTCAGCTGCGCGCCTTCCGCCTCGGCCACCAGCATCGGGAAGGGTTGCGGCCAGTCGGTCATCCACAGCATCGGCACGCCACCCAGGAAGGGGGCGGCCCCCTTGTCCAGCGCCGCGCGGGTTCCGGGCCGGGC
>JADYZU010000101.1 GCA_020852925.1 Rubellimicrobium sp.
CGAAAGGGACGCGATCAGGCCGAGGCCTGGGCCTTTTCGATGTCTTTCTTGATCTTCAGGGCGCGGGTCGACAGCTCGTCGTCCTTGGCCTTGGCGAGGTAGGCGTCAAGCCCGCCACGGTGATCGACCGAGCGCAGGCCGGCGGCCGAGATGCGCAGCTTGAACGACTGGCCGAGCGCGTCCGACATCAGCGTCACGTCGTTCAGGTTCGGCAGGAACCGGCGACGGGTCTTGTTGTTCGCATGGCTCACATTGTTGCCCGACATCGGGCCCTTGCCCGTGAGTTCGCAAACGCGCGACATCTTGTTCTTCCTTCAGTTCCGGGGCCGCCTGCCCCTGATTCCCATAAAAGACACGGGCGCCGACCTTGCGGCGCCCCGAATTGGCTGGCGGAATACGGGCAAAGCCGGGCGTCGTCAAGCGATTCATGGCGCCGGCAGGGCATGTTCGGGCGGAACCAGTTCCTGCATCTCGGCCAGGAGCCATTCGCGGAAGGCCCGGATCGCCGGTACATTCCGCCGCCGCGCCGGATAGCAGAGGAAAAGCCCGCCTTCCATCCGCATCATCGTCGGGAAGGGGCGGATCAGCTCGCCCCGCGCGACGAGATCGCGAAAGTAGAAGGGATGGATCAGGCAGGCCCCGTCCCCGGCAAGGGCCGCCTGCACCGTCAGCACCTGCACGCCGAAGAGCATCCCGCTTTGCCGGCGCGGCGTCGGCGGCGTCACACCCGCCGCCCGGAACCAGTCGGCCCAGCCATCGTCATCGGCGTCGATCCGCGGCATGTCCAGAAGGTCCGCCGGGGTTTCCGGCCGGCCATGGCGGGCGATGAAGGCAGGGGTGATCATCGCGGTGAAATCGAGATACATCAGGAAATGCGCCTCGGTCCCCGGCCAGTGGCCACGCCCCGACCGCACCGCCACCGTCGCCTCGCCGGCCTGAAGGTCGGCCACGCGGCTGTCGACCTCGACCCGAGTCATGATCTCGGGATGTTCGATCTGGAAGCGCCCCAGGCGCGGGGCGAGGATCTGCGAGGCGAAGCTGGCCAGGACGCTGATCACCAGCGTGTCATCGGACGCATGGCGCGCCTCGGCGAAGGCCTGGCGCAGGATTTCCATCGCCTCGCCCGCGCGGTCTGCCAGCCGCCGGCCATCCGCCGTCAGCTCGACGCCGCGCGCCTTGCGGTGGAAAAGCGGCAGGCCGACCCGGTCCTCCAGCACCTTGACCTGATAGCTTACCGCCGCCTGGGTCATGCCGAGTTCGCTGGCCGCGGCGGTGAAGTTGCCGTGCCGGGCCGCAGCCTCGAAGGCACGGATGGCGGCGAGCGGCGGCAGGGACGGAAGGGCAAAACCGGGCATAGGCATCAAACCTCCTTATGCATGCTAGCAGAGGTTCGATTCGTGGGAAAGGCCCGCCTCGGCTAAGAACAGTGCAGGAAACGTGGAGAGGATTTCCCGAAATGACCGATGCGCACCTGACTGTCGACCACAAGCCGAACTTCTTCCTTGGCCTGCTGCACAGGCTGCGGGGGACGCCGCCCGCCCAATCCGCAACACCCCGTCTGGATCGCAGAACGCTGCGGGCGATCCGGCACCTGCCCCCCCACATGCTGAAGGACATCGGCGTCAGCGATTACCTGTGACCCCTGTCCAGCCCCCTGCCGGGGCTGGACAATTTCCGAACAGGGTTCCATCCTGTCGCCATGCCCCACGATCACCACGACCATCCCCACAGCCTGCTGCCGTCGGACCCTGCGTTGCGCGTCAAGGCGCTGGAGACGCTTCTGGTGCGCAAGGGGCTGGTCGATCCGGCCGCGGTCGAGGCGATCCTCGACACATATGAGACGAAGGTCGGCCCGCACCTTGGCGCGCGGGTCGTGGCGCGGGCCTGGGCCGAACCCGCCTTCCGCACCCGGCTGCTTGCCGACGCCAACGCGGCCATGGCGGAACTGGGCATATCCGGCCGGCAGGGCGAGCATGTGGTCGTGGTGGAAAACACGCCCCGGACGCACAACATGGTCGTCTGCACCCTTTGTTCCTGCTATCCGTGGCCGCTTCTGGGCATTCCCCCCGCCTGGTACAAATCCGACGCCTACCGGTCGCGCGCAGTGCGCGAACCGCGCAGGGTGCTGACCGATTTCGGCGTGACCCTGCCCGAGGGCCAGTCGGTGCGCGTCTGGGATTCGAGCGCCGAGGTGCGCTACCTGGTGCTGCCGATGCGCCCCGAAGACACCGGGGGCTGGAGCGCGGAACGCCTGCAAGCCCTTGTCACCCGCGACAGCATGATCGGCACCGGCCTGCCACGGCCTGCCGCATGAGCCGCCCGCACGACATGGGCGGGCGAAGGGGCGATGGCGCGGTGATCCCGACGGCGGATGGATTTTCGCCCTATGACGCCGCCTGGCACCGCTCCGCGCTTGGCCTGACGCTGGCGGCGGGCGGTCTTGGCGGCTGGACGATCGACGAAGCGCGCGCGGCGCGCGAGCGGCTGCCCGGCTATGCGGGCCTGTCCTATTATGAAAAGTGGATCGCGGCGCTGGCCGACCTGCTGGTGGAGAAGGGCCTGCTGACCGAGCGGGAACTCACGTCGGGCGAGGCCGCCCCTGCCCCCCTGTCGCCCCGCGCCCTGACCGCCGACCGGGTCGCGGGCGTCCTGGCGCGCGGCACGCCCTATGCACGACAAGGCGCCGCGCCCGCCTTTGCGCCCGGCACACCGGTCCGCACCCGCCACCCTGCGGCCAATGCCTTCGTGGCCGGCGGCCACACACGGCTTCCCGCCTATGCCGAGGGCAGGACCGGCCGGGTGATCCTGTCGCACGGATCCCATGTCTTTCCCGACCGGAACGCCCATGGCCTGGGCGAAGGGGCCGAGCCGCTCTAGACCGTGGCCTTCCGCTCCGCCGACCTCTGGCCCGATGCCGAACACCCGGATGACGAGGTGACGCTCGACCTGTGGGAAAGCTATCTGGAGCCGGCATGACCGACGCCCCCGGCCAGTTCGACGATCCCTGGCAGGCGCAGGTCTTCGCGCTGACCGTCGCCCTGTCGGAGGCGGGGCACTTTTCCTGGCCGGACTGGACCGCGGCCTTCGGCGCGACGCTGAAGCGCCATGGCGCGGACCGCGAACTCGACGGCGGCGAGGATTACTTCAATGCCTGGCTGGAGACGCTCGAAGTGCTGCTCGACCGCACCGGCCTTGCCGAGCGGGGCGCGGTGCTGGCGCTGAAGGACGCATGGGCAGCGGCCTATCTTTCCACCCCGCATGGCCAGCCGGTGCGGCTGCACGACTGATGGCCATTTTCTGTCCGCAAATATCCCCGCCGGAGGCCCGCGCGCGCGATGCGCGCGCCAGCGAATGGCTTGGCGGGCATCGCCCGCCGCCTCTGGATCAGCCCTGGCCGCCTGCCAGACGGTGAAGCATCCGCGCCGCCGCCGCCGACGGCGACAGCCCCGCCTCGACCGCCTGGCCGAGCCGCTCCAACTCGGCGCGCACCGTCCGGTCGGCGGTCAGCCGCGCCAGAAGCCCCTCGCGCACCTCCTCCTCGAACCAGTGGCGGGCCTGCCGGGCGCGGTTGGCAGCGAAAAGGCCCTGGTCCTGCCGCCATCCGTTCAGCACCCTGACATCGGCCCAGACCTGATCCAGCCCGCGCCCCTCGGCGGCAGAGACACACATGGCCCTGGGAAAACCCTCCGGATCCTGCGGACGCTTGCGCAACAGCCGGAGCGCGCCCGCATAGTCGGCGCGGGTGCGGGTGGCGGCGGCCAACAGATCGCCGTCTGCCTTGTTCACCAGGATCAGGTCGGCCATCTCCATGATGCCGCGCTTGACCCCCTGCAACTCGTCCCCGCCCGCCGGCGCGAGGAGGAGGAGAAAGACATCGACCATCTCCGCCACCAGCGTCTCGGACTGGCCGACGCCGACGGTTTCCACGATGACCACGTCGAACCCCGCGCCTTCGCAAAGCGCGACCGCCTCGCGGGTGCGGCGCGCCACGCCGCCCAGATGGCTCTGGCTGGGCGAGGGGCGGATGAAGGCAAGGGGGGCGCGCGACAGGCGCTCCATCCGCGTCTTGTCGCCAAGGATCGAGCCGCCCGAGCGGGCGGATGAGGGGTCGACCGCCAGAACCGCGACCTTCAGCCCCTGCCCGGTCAGATGCAGGCCGAACGCCTCGATGAAGCTCGACTTTCCGACGCCGGGCGTGCCCGAAAGGCCGATGCGCAAGGCCTGCCGCCCGGCCCGCGCCACGCCTTCGGCCAGGTCCAGCGCAAGCGCCCGGTGATCGGCGCGCCCGCTTTCGACCAGGGTGATGGCACGCGCCAGCGCCCGCCGGTCGCCCGCCAGAAGCCGGGGCAAGAGTTCGTCTGACGTCCTGTTTCGCTTCCGGCAAGATCCCGCGCGCGGGGCTGAACCCTGCCCCGCGACGCCTTCGGTTTTCTTGCCTTTTCGCGGCCCCTCCTGTCCAGTGGGGGCGGCAAATAAACCCAAAGGCCCGCCCCATGCGCGCACTCCTTCTTTCCGGGCTCCTGGCCCTGACACTCGCCGCGCCGGCCCGCGCCGACCAGAAGGACGCGGCCGTCTTCGACATTTCGGTCAGGGGGATCACGGCGGCCACGCTCCAGTTCGGCGGCTCGATCAGGGGGCGGAGCTATGCGGCCACGGGCGTTCTGAAAAGCTCGGGCATCCTGGGGATGCTGAAGCGCATCCGCTATGACGCGAGCGTGGCGGGCAGCGTGGCGAAGGGCCGCTTCACGCCCGCGCGCTATGTCGAGAAGGCCGACACCGGCAAGCGCCAGTCCGAGGCGGTGATGGCCTATCGCAAGGGCGTGCCGCAGGTGAAGTCCTACAACCCGCCACGCCCGGCCGGACAGGACGGGATCGACCCCGCGACGCAGGGCGGCACGGTCGATCCGCTGACCGCGCTTTATGCCGTGCTGCGCGACGTGCCGGCGGCCGAGGCCTGCACGCTGAAGCTCTTCCTGTTCGACGGGCGGCGGCGCAGCCAGGTGGTGCTCACCGCGCCGAAGGCAGAGGGCGACAGGATCACATGCCGTGGCGAATACCGGCGGCTGGAAGGCTTCTCGCCCGAGGACATGGCCGAGAAAAGCCGCTTTCCCTTTATCCTCACCTATGTGCCGGCGGGCGAGGGCATCGTGCATGTGGGCGAGATTTCGATGGACACCCTCTATGGCAAAGGCCGCATGATCCGGCGATAAGGGCGCATGTTCACGCCCGCCCTGCCCATAGATGAGGCCCTGCCCGACCTTCTGGCCGCGCTGCACACCCATGGGCGCGCGGTGTTGCAGGCCCCGCCGGGCGCCGGCAAGACCACGCGGGTGCCGCTGGCGATCCTTCAGGGCGGGCGGATCAAGGGCCGGATCGTCATGCTGGAACCTCGCCGCCTTGCCGCCCGCGCCGCTGCCGAGCGCATGGCCGAGACCCTGGGCGAAGCGGTGGGCCAGACTGTCGGCTACCGGATCAGGGGCGAGGCGAAGGTCGGCCCCGCGACGCGGATCGAGGTGGTGACCGAAGGCATCCTGACGCGGATGATACAGTCCGACCCGGAACTGGCCGGCATCGGCGCGGTGATCTTCGACGAATTCCACGAACGCTCGCTGGACGCCGATCTGGGGCTGGCCCTGACATGGGAGGTGCGGGGCGCGCTCCGCCCCGATCTGGTCCTTCTGGTCATGTCGGCGACACTCGATGCCGGGCCGGTGGCGGCGATGCTGGATCAGGCGCCAATGGTCACGTCGGAAGGACGCGCCTTTCCGGTCGATACCCGCTGGCTTGCGCGCCCGCCCGCACAGGGGTTGCGCCACGAGGCGGGGATGGCCGGGCTGATCGCCGAGGCGGCGGCGGAGACCGGGGGCGGCATCCTGGTCTTTCTGCCCGGCGAGGGCGAGATCCGCCGGGTCGAGGGATTGCTGGCCGGGCGCCTGCCCGCCGACTGCCGGGTGCAGCCCCTGTTCGGCGCGATGGACTTCGCGGCGCAGCGCGCGGCGCTGGCGCCCGTGGCCGGGGCGCGCAAGGTGGTGCTGGCCACATCCATCGCCGAAACCTCGCTGACCATTCCCGATATCCGGGTGGTGGTCGACGGCGGCCGGGCGCGGCGGGCGCGGTTCGATCCGACGTCCGGCATGGCGCGGCTTGTCACCGAACGGGTGACGCGGGCGGAGGCCGAACAGCGCCGGGGCCGCGCCGGCCGTGTCGCGCCCGGCGTCTGCTATCGTTACTGGACGAAGGGCGAGGAAGGTGGCCTTGCCGCTTTCCCGCCCGCCGAGATCGAGGCGGAAGACCTGACCGGCCTTGCGCTGGAACTGGCGCTCTGGGGGTCTGACGGGGCAGGCCTCGCCTTCCTGACCCCGCCTCCTGCCCCGGCCCTGGCCGAAGCGCGGGCGCTTCTTGCCGATCTGGGTGCGCTCGATGCGGGGGGCCGCATTACCGCGCACGGGCGGGCGCTGGTCGCCCTGCCGGTCCATCCGCGCCTTGGCCATATGCTGATGGTGGCGGGGCCTGAGGCCGCGACGCTGGCCGCGCTGATCGAGGAGCGTGACCCGATCCGTGGCGCGCCCGCCGACCTGGGCCTGCGGCTGAAGGCCGTCCGCGATCCCAAAGCCTATGAGGCCGACCATGTGGAGCGGGTGGACCGGGGTATTGTCGAGCGCGTCCGGACCGAGGCGAAGCGGCTGGCGCGGCTGGTCCCCGCCGTTTGCGGGACGTTCAGCCCGGCGGAGATGGCGGCGCTGGCCTATCCCGACCGTATCGGCCTGCGGCGCACGGGCGACGAGGCGCGCTATGTCCTGTCGGGCGGCAAGGGAGCGGTGATCGCGGCGGCGGATGCGCTGTCGCGGTCGCGGCTGATCGTGGCGACGGACCTTGACGGCGACCCGCGCGAGGCGAAGGTCCGGCAGGGGCTGGCGATGGACGAGGCGGCTCTGCGGCGGCTTTTCGCGGAGCGGATCGGCTGGCGCGATGTCTGCGAGTGGTCGCGGCGCGAGGGCAAGGTGGTGGCGCGGCGGCAGGAACGGCTGGGGGCGCTGATCCTTGCCGACCGCGGCTGGCCCGACGCCCCGGCCGAGGCGCGGGCGCGTGCGGCACTGGAAGGCGTGCGGCATCTCGGCCTGCCCTGGGGGGAGGCCGCGCGGCGGTTCCGGGCGCGGGTGGAACTCCTCAGGCGCGAGGGCGCGGACCTGCCGGATTTCAGCGATGCCGGCCTGTTGGCGCGGGCGGTGGACTGGCTGTTGCCGCATCTGACCGGGGTGAGGACCGAGGCCGACATCCGTGCGCTCGACCTGACCGAGGCGCTGAAGGGCGCGCTGACGTGGGAGGAGCAGCAACTGGTGAACCGGCTGGCGCCGGGACAGTTCACCACGCCCCTGGGCCGGGCGGTGCCGATCGACTATGAGGGCGACCATCCGGCGATCACGCTGCGCTTGCAGGAACTCTTCGGAGTGACGGTGCATCCGACGGTCGGGCCAAAGCGCCTGCCCCTGCGCATCACGCTCCTGTCGCCCGCACAACGCCCGGTGCAGGTGACGCTCGACCTGCCGGGCTTCTGGGCGACATCCTACGCGGACGTCAGGAAGGACATGCGCGGCGACTATCCCCGCCATCCCTGGC
>JADYZU010000102.1 GCA_020852925.1 Rubellimicrobium sp.
CCTCGCCACGGCGGGCGGGCGCGGCGCGCTGCCCATCGCCAGCATGGACCCGACCCGCCCGCAAAGCGACGACCCCACGGCCCTTGACCCCTCGATCCGGCATGAAGACCTGTCGGCGGCCGAGGTGCCGGTGCCCTTTCATGCGTCCTGCAATGCGGAACTGCTCAAGGCACTCAGCCCGCAGATGGTCGCGCATCTGCGGCAGCTGTTCCCCTTCGGCGCCTGACGCGGCGGGCGGGCGGGCGGGGCGCCCTATGACAACGGCCCATCCGGGGGCGGCAGGCGCCAGGACCACCAGATCGCCGCCGTCCCCGCCAGGGCAAGGGCGGTGGCGCCCCACCAGGCGCTCTCGCCCACCTGCCCCATGAGCCAGCCGAAACCATAGAGCGAGACCACCGACATCGCCTGCTGGAGTGCGGTGAACAGCCCCTGCGCCTCGGCAGCGATCCCGTCGGCGGTCCAGCGCGCGATGAAGGCCACGCAGGCAAGAAAGCCCAGACCATAGCTCAGCCCGTGCAGGGACTGAAGCACGAACAGCCCCGCAAGGCCGGGGCTGAACGCCATCGCCCCCCAGCGCAGGCAGGTGATGACGGCCGAGGCCAGGATGAGCGTGCGCGTCCGCACCCTGGGCGCGATCCGGCCAAAGACGATGAATACCAGCGTCTCGGACACCGCGCCGATGGCGATGAGCAGGCCCACCATCTCCATGCCGATGCACTGTTCGACCCACATCAGCCCCATGAAGGCATTGATGACGGTATGGGTGCCGAAGATCGCGGCCCATCCCGCCAGCGGCAGGACGAACCAGGGGCGCAGCACTTCGCGCAGACGGGTGGCCCCGCGCACCGGCGCCGCCTCGTCCGGGGTGGCGCGAAAGCGCGGCAGTTGCAGCGCCAGCCCCCAGCGCAGCACCGCAAGCCCGGCAAAGATCCACAGGAACAGATCCGCCCCCGCATGGGGCGCGGCAAAGCCCGCCAGCACCAGCACCAGCAGATAGCCGAAGGTGCCCCAGGCGCGCAGCGTCCCGAAATCGCCGCCGCTGCGCGCGACGAGGCGCATGGCGGCGGCATCGGTGACCGGCACGATCGCCGAATGCGCCAGCATCGCCCCGGCCCAGAACAGCAGGATCGCGCCAAAGCCCTGCCCCAGCCCCAGCGCAAAGGCGGCCGACACTGCCGAACCGATGACGATGGTGCCCTTCCAGTCCGGGGCGCGGTCCGCCAGCCGCCCGACCACGACCGACAGCACCAGCATCGCGAACATCGGCGCGGCGTTGACGATGCCGATCTCCTCGGGGCCCAGACCCCGCCCCGCCAGCCACACCGCCCCCAGCACCGCCGCCCCCCCGTTCGGGGCAAAGAGCGCCAGATAGAAGGCCGCGGTGCGCAGTCCGGGGGACAGGCCCGGAGCCGTCGGTGCGGCTGACATGGACGCGCTCCTCGTGAATGGGGGCGGCGCCCGCCGCGCCCCCCCCCCGCCTTCTGCCCGGGCCTTGCGGATCAGATCTGCGTGCAGATGTATTTCATCTCGAGATAGTCGTCGATCCCGTGCCGGCTGCCCTCGCGGCCGAGGCCGGATTGCTTCACCCCGCCGAACGGGGCGAGTTCGGTCGAGATGATCCCGGTATTCACGCCCACGATCCCGTATTCCAGCGCCTCCTGCACCCGCACCACGCGCGACAGGTCGCGGGCATAGAAATAGGAGGCAAGGCCGAAGATCGTGTCGTTGGCCTGCCGGATCACGTCCTCTTCGTCCTCGAACATGAAGAGCGGCGCGAAGGGGCCGAAGGTTTCGTCCCGCGCGACCAGCATCTCGCTCGTGGCGCCGGTGACGATCGTGGGCTGGAAGAACTGCCCGCCCAGACTCTCGCCGCCGGTGATGACCTTGCCGCCGCGCGCCAGCGCATCGGCCAGATGCTCCTGCACCTTGGCGACCGCCTTCGGCTCGATCAGCGGGCCAAGGTCGATGCCCTGATCCATCCCGTCGCCCACGCGCATGTTCTCGACCGCCGCCTTCAGCTTGGCGGCAAAGGCGTCATAGACCCCGCGCTGCACATAGATGCGGTTGGCGCAGACGCAGGTCTGGCCGTTGTTGCGGAACTTGGACAGGATCGCGCCCTGCACCGCCTGATCGAGATCGGCGTCGTCAAAGACGATGAAGGGCGCGTTGCCGCCCAGCTCCATCGAACATTTCATCACCTGATCGGCCGCCTGCTTCAGCAGCACGCGCCCGACTTCGGTCGAGCCGGTGAAGGTCAGCTTGCGGATCTTGGGGTTCTCGCAGAATTCCTTGCCCACCTCCGAAGAGCGCGTCGATGTCACCACCGCGAACAGCCCCGCGGGCACCCCGGCAAGTTCGGCCAGCCGCGCCATGGCCAGCGCCGACAGCGGCGTGAGCGAGGCCGGCCGCGCCACGAATCCGCAGCCCGCCGCCAGCGCCGGCGCCACCTTGCGCGCGATCATGGCATTGGGAAAGTTCCAGGGCGTGATCCCGGCGGCAACCCCGATCGGCTGCCTGATGACCATGAGGCGCTTGTCGGGCATGTGCCCGGGGATGGTTTCGCCATAGACGCGCTTGGCCTCTTCGGCGAACCATTCGATGTAGGAGGCGCCATAGGCCACCTCGCCCATCGCCTCGGGGATGGGCTTGCCCTGTTCGGCGGTCATGATGATGGCCAGATCGCCCTGGTTCTCCATCATCAGGTCGAACCAGCGGCGCAGGATGCGGGCGCGGTCCTTGCCGGTGCGGGCGGCCCAGGCCTTCTGCGCGGCATGGGCGGCGTCGATGGCGCGGGCGATCTCGGCGCGCGACAGGTCGGCGACCCGGGCGATCACATCGCCGCGCGCGGGGTTCGTCACCTCGAAGGTCGCGCCCGAGGCGGCATCGACCCATTCGCCCGCGACATAGGCCTGCTGGCGCAGGAGATCGGGGTTCTTCAGCAAAGCTGCAAGATTGGTCGATTGTTCGGACATGCTGGCCTCCTCGGGATTCGGCAGGACAATTCCATGCCCCGCCGGGCACGTCCAGAGGGGCCGCGTCAGGCCCGCGCGCCCGCGCGCCCGGCCTCGGCCTCGGCCTCGGCCACGGCAAGGGCGGCCATGCGCAGGATGGCGGCGCGGCTCTCGGCCACGGCGATGAAGCGGCCGTTGTGGCAGAACCGC
>JADYZU010000103.1 GCA_020852925.1 Rubellimicrobium sp.
CCGGGCATCGAGCCGATATAGGTCCGCCGGTGGCCGCGGATTTCCGATTCGTCGCGCACCCCGCCCAGCGAGATGCGGATGAATTCGCGCCCCGTCGCCCGCGCGACCGACCGGCCGAGCGAGGTCTTGCCCACGCCGGGCGGGCCGACGAGGCACAGGATCGGGCCCTTGAGACTGGCCGAACGCGCCTGCACGGCAAGGTATTCGACGATCCGCTCCTTGACCTTCTCGAGGCCGTAATGATCGGCGTCGAGCACCTTTTCGGCCGCGGTCACGTCCTTCTTCACGCGCGACTTCACGCCCCAGGGCACCCCGAGCAGCCAGTCGAGATAGTTGCGCACCACCGTGGCCTCGGCCGACATGGGCGACATCGAGCGCAGCTTCTTCAGCTCGCCCTCGGCCTTTTCGCGCGCCTCCTTCGAGAATTTCGTGGCCTTGATGCGCTCCTCGATCTCGTCGAGTTCGCTCTGGCCGTCCTCGCCGTCGGAAAGCTCGCGCTGGATCGCCTTCATCTGTTCGTTGAGGTAGTATTCGCGCTGCGTCTTTTCCATCTGGGTCTTGACGCGCGACTTGATCTTCTTCTCGACCTGAAGGACCGACATCTCGCCCTGCATCTGGCCATAGACCTTCTCGAGCCGGTCGGCGATCGAGAGCGTCTCGAGCAGATCCTGCTTCTGCTTCACGTCGATGCCCAGATGGCCCGCGACCAGATCGGCCAGGCGGTCGGGCTCGGCCGCGGAGGCGACGGCGGTCAGGGCCTCTTCGGGGATGTTCTTGCGGATCTTGGCGTATTTCTCGAACTCCTGCGCGACCGAGCGCAGGAGCGCCTGCACCACCTCGGGGTCGCCCGTCACCTCGGTCAGGGGGGTGGCATGCGCCTCGAAGAAGTTGTCGTTGGGCAGGAATTCCGTGATCTGCACGCGGGTGCGCCCCTCGACCAGCACCTTCACCGTGCCGTCGGGCAGCTTCAGAAGCTGGAGCACATTGGCCAGGACGCCGGTGCGGTAGATGCCCTCGGCAGAGGGATCGTCAACCGCGGGATCGACCTGCGAGGCCAGAAGGATCTGGCGGTCGTCGGTCATCACCTCCTCGAGCGCACGCACCGATTTCTCGCGTCCGACAAACAGCGGCACGATCATGTGCGGGAACACGACGATGTCGCGCAGCGGCAGCACCGGGTAGGAGGGGCTGGGGGAATCGGTCATGCTCGCATCCTTTGTCGTGGCAGAGGCGCGCGTCCCGGCAACCGGCGGCATCGCACACTCCCCATGGGTCAGGCGCAACAATTAGGTCGCCCGGTCCGGGTTTACAAGTTGACCCCTCCCCCGCGCGGCAATCAGGAAGGAGAGGCACAGGCGGGCGGCGCCGGTCCGCAGGGGCAGGCCGGGTCCGGATCCGAGAGGGGCCGCGGCACACAGGCGGCAAGACCGGGCGGGCGCGACGGCGGACGCAGGGAGGGAGGGCGCAGCGAGGGCGGTTGTGCCGCAGGCCGGCCGGGATCAAGGGCCGGGCGCAGCGCGGCCACGCGGGCGATGGCGGCAGGCCGCGCCATCGGGCGCGTTCCGGCAAACCCGCCTTCGGCGACCGCCGCCAGCGGCACACCGGCAAGCGCAAGGGTGATGGCAAGGACAAGGTGGCGCATGATCAGGGCCGCTCCTTCGCAGGGGATGGCCCACTCTTGCAGCCAATTGCGAAGATTCGGTTGACGCGCTCTCCTGCTCAGATCGGCTCGATGTCGCCTTCGGCCCGCGCGGCGTGGAAGGCCGCGACAAAGGCCGGCAACTGCCCCCGCGAGATCGCGTCGCGCAGGCCGGCCATCAGTTCCTGGAAATAATGCAGGTTGTGCCAGGTCAGCAGCATGGAGGCGATGATCTCCTGCGCGCGGAAGACGTGGTGCAGGTAGGCGCGGCTGTAGCTGCGGCAGGCCGGGCAGGTGCAGTCCTCGTCCAGCGGGCGCGGATCGTCCTGGTGGCGGGCGTTCTTGATGTTCACCTGCCCGCGCCGCGTCCAGGCCTGTCCGGTGCGCCCCGACCGCGACGGCAGCACGCAATCCATCATGTCGATGCCGCGTTCCACCGCGCCGACGATGTCGTCGGGCTTGCCCACGCCCATGAGATAGCGCGGCCGGTCGGCGGGCAGCATTCCCGGCGCATGGTCGAGCACGCCGAACATCGCCTCCTGCCCCTCGCCCACGGCGAGGCCGCCCACGGCATAGCCGTCGAACCCGATGCGCTTCAGCGCCTCGGCCGATTCCGCGCGCAGCTCGAGGTTCACGCCGCCCTGCTGGATGCCGAACAGCGCATGTCCCGGCCGGTCCCCGAACGCCTCGCGCGAGCGGTCGGCCCAGCGCATCGAGAGGCGCATCGAACGGGCCACCGCCTCGTCGGTGGCAGGCAGCGCCGGGCATTCGTCGAAGCACATGACGATATCCGAGCCAAGCAGGCGCTGGATCTCCATGCTGCGTTCGGGGCTGAGCAGGTGGCGCGAGCCGTCGATGTGGCTGGCGAAGGTCACGCCCTCCTCGCTCAGCTTGCGCAGGCCCGCAAGGCTCATCACCTGAAAGCCGCCCGAATCGGTGAGGATCGGCCGTTCCCAGTTCATGAAGCGGTGCAGCCCGCCCAGTCGCGCCACCCGTTCGGCGCCGGGGCGCAGCATCAGGTGATAGGTATTGCCCAGGATGATGTCGGCCCCGGTGGCGGCCACGCTGTCGGGCAGCATCGCCTTGACCGTGCCGGCGGTGCCCACCGGCATGAAGGCGGGCGTCCGGATCGTGCCGCGCGGAGTCGTGATCAGGCCCGTGCGCGCACGTCCGTCGGTTGCGCTGATGGAAAAGGAAAAGCCGGTCATGCCCTGCCCTAGCCGAGGGCCGCGCCTGCGGCAAGATGCGGGCGGGACTTCAGGACAGGCCGTGCCCGGCGCAGGCCAGATCGCGCGCCTGCTCGATCCGGGCCATCTCGTCGGGCGCGACGCGCAGCCCGTATCCGGCCACGCCCTCGAGGAAGATGCGCGCATAGGTGCAGGCGAAATCGCGGTTCATCGGCATGAAGAGATCCGGCCCCCGCGCGCCCTTGAGCCGGTTGAGCCCCGCCTCCACCGCCACCAGATAGCGCCGGTCGTTGTAGAACGCCCGCCGCGTGGCACGGTCCCAGCCGCTTGCGCCATGCGCCCAGGCCCAGCACACCGGGATCACATGGTCGATCTCGATCTCGCGCGCGGGAACATCGCGCAGGAGGCGCCCGGAATAGGGATCGACCCAGCTTCCCGAGGCGACAAGGACGGTTCCCCCGCTGCCCTGCCGGAAGGTCAGATCGCCCGCCGCCGCCGCGACAAGGACGTGATAGCGCGTGTCGCGGTGGTCGCGCTGCGTGAAGCCGCCAAAGGAGGCGCGGTCGCAATCCGGCGCCTCGTCGCCGGGCCACCGGGTTGCCGCCGCGATCATGCCGTCCGAACGCGCCGGCGTCTGCACCAGCGCAAGCGCGATGAGCAGGCCGGACAGGGCGGCAATCAGGCGAAGGGGCAGACGGAAGCGCGCCATGGGCAGGCCGGGGATCCTCTGGTGGTGTTAACGAATCGTTAACCTTTGTTAACAGCACCGGGCAAGGGGCCGGAGCGTGGCGGGTTGCGGGCAGGATCCGGGCAGGCGCGCACGGGATCTCCGGCTTGCAAGGGCGCGCGCCCCGGCCCATCCTGACAGGCCCTGATCCCGACCCCGGAGGCCCGCCATGTTCGTCATCCACCACAACCCCGCCTGTGGCACCTCGCGCCGCGTCCTTGGGGATCTGCAGGCGACCGGCGCCCCGGTCGAGGTGATCCGCTATCTCGAGACCGGCTGGACCCGGGCGCAGCTTCTGGGCCTGTTCGCCGCCGCGGGCCTGACCCCGCACGAGGCGCTGCGCCGGAACGATCCGCTGGTGGCCGAGCTGGGCCTTGCCGATGCCGGGGACGAGGCGGTGCTGGCCGCCATGGTCGCGCATCCCGGCCTGGTCGAACGGCCCTTCGTCTGCACCCCCCTGGGCGTGCGCCTGTGCCGCCCGGCAGAACGGTTGCAGGAAATCCTTCCGGCGCCCTGACCTTTACCTTTGCCCCGGCATTCCCTATCTCTTCGGTCGGAATTGGCATCGGGACTCAGACATGGACAGCGCCGCACCGATGGAAGGCACCCCGCTCATCGCCCCCTCGACCACCGAGCATCCGCTCCACGATGCCGTGGTCGAGGCCTGCCGCAGCGTCTATGATCCGGAAATCCCGGTGAACATCTATGACCTCGGCCTCGTCTACACCGTCGCCATCGACGACGGGAACGATGTGAACATCATCATGACGCTGACCGCACCCGGCTGTCCCGTGGCGGGCGAGATGCCCGGCTGGGTGCAGAACGCGGTCGAGGCGGTGGGCGGCGTCAGGTCCGCCTCGGTGCGCCTGACCTTCGATCCGCCCTGGGGGATGGAGATGATGTCGGACGAGGCGCGGCTGGAACTGGGCTTCATGTAGGGGAGAGTGGCGCGATTCATCGCGTCGGGCGCTTGCACTTTTCCCATCCTGGATCGCCGCCCTGCCGCCCTTTGGCGGCGTTTTCGTGACCTTTTGCAATCTCGCGCCTGTCCGATCCGCCGGATCGCCCTGCCGGCCCCGACCCGCGCTGGCGGTGCCGCAGGCCGCCCTTGCGGCGCGGCGGCGGCGGTCCTACCTTGCGCAGGAGGAAAAAGGAGAGTGCCATGTTCGGGATTCCCGGCAAGCAGGCCGTCACCCTCACCCCCGCGGCCGTGGCGCAGGTTCGCCGCCTGATGGAGCGCGACGGCAAGGCGGGACTGCGGCTGAGTGTGAAGAAGGGCGGCTGTGCGGGCATGGAATACGCCATGTCCTTCGCGACCGAGATCGACCCCCTTGACGAGGTGGTGGAGCAGGACGGCGCGCGGGTGATGATCGCGCCCATGGCGCAGATGTTCATGATCGGCACCGAAATCGACTATGTCACCTCGCTGCTGGAATCGAGTTTCCGGTTCAGCAATCCGAATGTGGTCGATTCCTGCGGTTGCGGCGAATCGATCCGCTTTGACGAGGGGCTGTCCGCGCGCGGCTGAGCCCCGGGACGGCGGAACCGCCCCTTTCCTTCGCCGCGCCCGCGCACTAGACCCTTTGCCACTGGATCAGGGGAGAAGTGCCATGCGCCGCAAGCTTGCCGCCGGAAACTGGAAGATGAACGGGACCGCCGCGAATCTGGGCGAACTGGCGGCGATCGCCGGTGCCTGCCCGACGCCCGGTGTCGATATCCTCATCTGCCCGCCGGCCACGCTGCTGTCGCGCGCGGTGCAGGCGGCGGGATGCGTGGCGCTTGGCGGGCAGGACTGCCACCCGGCCGCATCGGGGGCGCATACCGGTGATATTTCGGCGGCGATGCTGGTCGATGCCGGGGCAAGCCATGTGATCCTTGGCCATTCCGAACGCCGCGCCGACCACGGCGAGGGGGATGCCACCGTTCTGGCCAAGGCCCGCGCCGCGCATGGGGCCGGCCTTGTCGCCGTCATCTGCCTGGGCGAAACCCTTGCCGACCGCGAGGGTGGGCGGACCCTTGACGTGGTGGGCGCGCAACTGGCGGGTTCCGTGCCCGACGGGGCGCGGGCCGCCGATACGGTGATCGCCTACGAACCGGTCTGGGCGATCGGCACCGGACTCACGCCCGGTCTGGAACAGATCGGCGAGGTCCACGCCTTCATCCGCACCCGCCTTGTCGCGCGCTTCGGCGCCGAGGGCGAGGGGATGCGCATCCTCTATGGCGGATCGGTGAAGCCCTCGAACGCGGCCGCGATCTTTGCCGTGGCCGATGTGGACGGCGCCCTTGTCGGCGGGGCAAGCCTGAAGGCCGCGGATTTCCTGCCGATCGTGCGCGCCCTCGAATCCGCCTGAGGGCGGCCGCCGCCGCTGGCGTCGCCTGCCCATCCCGAAGCCTGCCCGTCCCGAAGCCTGCCCGTCCCGAATCCTGCCCGTCCCGAACCGCTGCCCCACTGCGGATGATCCGCCCCCGCTGCCGCGCTACAGCGGCAGTTCGGGGCCGGCCTTGATCTCTTCCATGCTCAGGAGTGCGGTGACATTGTGGATCCGCACCTCTGAAATCAGCGCCTGATAGAAGGCGTCATAGGCGCGGGCATTGCGGACCCGGACCTTGAGGATATAGTCCACATCCCCCGCCAGGCGGTGCGCCTCCTGCACCTCGGGGCGGGCGCGCAGCAGGGCCAGAAAGCGTTCCTGCCAGTCGGCGGCATGTTCGCTGGTGCGCACGAGGACAAAGAAACACGCTTCGAAGCCCAGCGCCTCGGCATCGAGCAGCACGGTCTGGCGCCGGATCACCCCGGCCTCGCGCAGGCGGCGGATGCGGTTCCAGACCGGGGTCTTGGACGATCCCACGGCGCGCGCGATCTCGTCGAGCGACCGGTCCGCATCCTCCTGCAAGGCGGTCAGGATGCGCCGGTCCATCGCGTCGATCCGCTCTGCCATCGCGCCCCCCTGCCCCGGTTCCCGTTCGCCCGTTCGCCCGTTCGCCCGCGATCATAGGGCCGCAGCGCCGCGCCGCACAGGAGGAATGCGCTGCGGCCGCGCGGCCGTCCCGTGCCGATGCATGACTGAGGCAACATATCCTCTTTTCCTGGTCCGTCACCCGGCCTATGAGGCCCCGTGACTAAGCGAGAAGTGAGACGCATGACCGACGCGCCCGTAGCCCCGCCCCGGATCACCCTGCCCGACGCCCAGACCGTCACCGAGGTGACGCATTGGACCGACCGGCTTTTCTCCTTCCGCGTCAGCCGGCCGCAAAGCCTGCGGTTCCGGTCGGGCGAGTTCGTGATGATCGGGCTCATGGGCGACAACGGCAAGCCGCTCCTGCGGGCCTATTCCATCGCCTCGCCCACCTGGGACGAGGAACTCGAGTTCTACTCGATCAAGGTGCCTGACGGACCGCTCACCTCGCGGCTTCAGCATATCCGGCCGGGGGACGAGATCATCCTGCGGCCGAAACCGGTGGGCACGCTGGTGCATGACGCGCTTCTGCCCGGCAAGAGGGTGTGGTTCCTGGCCACCGGCACCGGGATCGCGCCCTTCGCCTCGCTGGTGCGCGAACCCGAGACCTACGAGAAGTACGATCAGGTCATCGTCATGCACACCTGCCGCGAGGTGGCGGAACTGGAATACGGCCGCAAGCTGATCGAGGGCCTGCCCGAGGATCCCCTGATCGGCGAGATGGTGGCGGGCAAGCTGCGCTATTATCCGACCACCACGCGCGAGGAATCGCCCTTCATGGGCCGGATCACCGACAACATCACCAGCGGCAAGGTGTTCGCCGATCTGGGGATCGCGCCCCTCGATCCGGCGACCGACCGGGCGATGGTCTGCGGCTCCATGGCGTTCAACAAGGACGTGATGACGGTGCTCGAGGGGGCCGGCCTGCGCGAGGGGGCCAATTCCGACCCGCGCGAATATGTGGTCGAAAAGGCCTTTGTCGGCGACGGGGTGTAGGCGCGCCATCCTTGCGCCCGGTTCCCGCCCTTGTCCGGCCGCCCCCGGCCGGCAGGCTGCCGCATGCCCCCGTCGTTCGAGGCCCCATGCGCATCGGCTATCTGGTTCCGGAGTTTCCCTCGCAGACCCATGCCTTCTTCTGGCGCGAGGCCATGGCCCTCGAGGAGCAGGGGTTCGAGGTGCATCTGCTGACAACCCGCCGCCCGCGGGTGGCGTCGTCGCACCATGCCTTCACCCGACAGGCGATGGCGCGCAGCACCGCCCTGTCCCGGCCGGGCGCCGGCGCCCTTGGCCGGTTGCTGACCGATCCGGTCGGGGCGGCGCGGGCGCTGGCCTATCTGGCGCGGCTGGACGAGAGCCCGCCCGCCGCGCGCCTGGCGGCGCTGCGGTTCCTGCCGGCGGCGGCGGAACTGGCCCGGATCAGCCGGAAGCGCGGCCTGAGGCATGTGCACGTGCATTCCTTCGCCAATGCCGCCCATGTCGCGGCGCTGGCACGGATTCTGGGCGGGGCGCCCTATTCCCTCACGCTGCATGGCGATCTGCCGGTCTACGGGCGCGATCATGCGGCCAAGATGCGGGGCGCGGCCTTTGTCACGGCGGTGACGCGGCCACTGGCGCAGGCGATTGCCGATGCCGTTCCCGGCCGGCAGGCCGAGGTCATCACCATGGGGGTCGAGACCGCCCGCTTTGCCCCCGCGCCGAGGCCGCCGGCGGCACCGCCGCTGGTCATCGTCGCGGTGGCGAGGCTGGCGCATGTGAAGGGGCATGTCCACCTGCTGCGCGCCATGGCGGTTCTGGTGGCCGAAGGGCATGACCTGATCGCCACTTTCATCGGCGAAGGGCCGGAGCGCCCCGCGATCGCGGCGGAAATCGCCCGTCTGGGCCTGTCCGCGCGCGTCACGCTGGCCGGGGCGCAGGGCGAGGAGGCGGTGCTGGCGGCGCTGCGCGGGGCGCATGTGCTGGCCCTCGCCAGCTTTGGCCAAGGCGAGGCAGCCCCGGTCGCGGTGATGGAGGCGATGGCCTGCGGCCTGCCGGTGGTCTGTTCGCGGATCGGCGGCACCGGCGACATGATCGCGGACGGGGTGGACGGCTTTCTTGTGCCGCAGCAGGACGAGGCGGCGATTGCCGCGGTCCTGCGCGACCTGGCCGGGGATCCGGCGCTGCGGGCGCGGATCGGCGCGGCGGCGCGCGCCCGCGCGGTGGCCACCTTCGACCACCGGGTGCAGGCGGCCGCCCTGGGCCGGCTGATCCGCGCCGCGATCCGGGACTGAGGCCCCGGAACGGGCGCGGACCTGCGCGCGGGCCGGTCAGCCGCCCGACTGGGTCGCGGGCTTGGCCGCGGCTTCGGCGGCGGCGGTGGCGGCGGCCTCGGCGCGGGCGGCGGCCTCGGCCGCAGCATCGCCCAGCGCCTGAAGCGCGGTCTGCGCATCGGTCAGCGTGGCGGCGGCGGCAGAGGCGGTGGCGGCATCGGTCGCGGCCTGCGCGGCGGCGGCCTCGGCCGACTGGACGGCGGCGGCGACGGCATCGGCAGCGGCGGTTGCCCCCTCGACCCCGGCGGCGGCGGCCTGCGCCGCTTCGGCGGCAGCGCCCGCGGCACTGGCAGAGGCGGCGGCCGCTTCGGCGGCGGCGGCGGCGGCACTCGCGGCCTCCTGCGCCTGGGCCAGCGCGGCGGTCACCGCCTCGAGGCCCTGGGCCGCACCTTCGGCGCCGGCCAGAAGATCGGGCAGACCGCCGACCTGTTCGGTCACGCCGGCGGCGGCGGCCTCGGCCCCCTCGGCGGCGCTGGCGGCCTGACCGGCACTGGCCGCCGCAGCGGTCGCGGCGGACTCGGCCGTGCCGACCTTGCCCGCCGAATACCAGGCGGTCGCAATCCCGACCACGGCGGCGGCAACGGCGATCACTGATGCGGTATTTCCCACGCTCTCACTCCCTCGTTCAAGGCGCTCTCGGGGTGATTTGGGCGCAAAGCGGGGTCGGGGTCAATCTGTCACGAACGAAAAGGGGCGCCCCGCGGGGCGCCCCATCCCGGTCCGGCCGGTGGCCGGGCGGGGTCATTCCTGATCGAGGGCCTCGACCGCCGCCTTCAACTCGTCAGCGGTGGCGGCGCGTTCGGTCACATTCGCCTGGGCGAAGATGTGGTCGATCACCTTTTCCTCGAAGATCGGCGCCTGGATCTGCTGGCGCGCGGCGGCGTTCTGCTGGATGAACTCGAGGAACTGCCGCTCCTGCCCGCGATACTGCCGGGCCTGGTTCAGGATGGCCTGGGTCAGCTCCTGATCGGTGACGCGCACCTCGGCCTTCTGGCCGATCTCGGCCAGCAGCAGGCCCAGCTTCACCCGCCGCACGGCAAGGCGCCGGTGATCGGGATCGGGCGCGATGGCGTCATGGTCATGGCCATGGTGATCGGGGTTTTCCTCGTGCCACAACTGATGCGCGATCTGGTTCGCCTCGGCATCGACCAGGCTGGGCGGCAGGTCGAAATCGACCTTGCCGTCAAGCACGTCGAGCAGTGCGCGCTTGGCCACGGTTCGGGCGGCGGCGGCGTATTCCGCGACCAGCCGCTCGGCGATCTGGGCGCGCAGCGCGGCCAGGTCATCGGCCCCGAAACGCTTGGCCAGTTCGTCGTCGATCTGGGCAGCCCTGGGTTCCTTCACCGCCTTCACGGTGCAGGCAAAGACCGCATCCTTGCCGGCCAGATGCGCGGCGCCATAGTCGGCGGGGAAGGTCACGGGAACCTCACGCTCCTCGCCGGCCTTCACGCCAACCAGCCCTTCCTCGAAGCCCGGGATGAACGACCCCGAGCCGAGTTCGAGCGGATAGTCCTCGGCCGAACCGCCCTCGAACGCCTCGCCGTCGACGCGGCCGACAAAGTCGATCACGACCTGGTCGCCCTCCTTGGCCTTGGTGCCCTTCTTGCGGTCCTCGAAGGTCCTGGCGGTCTTGGCGAGATTGGCCAGCGCCTCGTCCACGGCGGCGTCATCGGCCGCCACCACCATCCGCTCGAGCGCGATCGCCGCCAGATCGACGCCGGGCACTTCGGGCAGGGTCTCGTAGGAGACATCGACGATCACGTCGTCGCCTTCCTTCCAGCCCTCGTTCGCCATCTTCACGGTGGGCTGCATCGCCGGGCGGTGGCCGCTGGTTTCCAGATGGCTGTTCAGCGCGCCGTCGATCGTGTCCTGCATCGCCTCGCCCAGAAGGCGCGGCCCGAACTGCTTGCGCAGGAGGGCCATCGGCACCTTGCCCTTGCGAAAGCCCTTCATCTCGATGCCGGGCTGGGCCTCGACAAGCTTTTCCTGCACCTTGGCGTCCAGTTCGGCGGCCGCCACCAGGATCCGGTATTCGCGCTTGAGGCCCTCGTTCAGGGTTTCAGTGACCTGCATCTGTCGTCCTTCTTTCCTCTCTGGCACGGGTCTGGTGCGGGTGGAGGGACTTGAACCCCCACGCCTTGCGGCGCCAGAACCTAAATCTGGTGCGTCTGCCAGTTTCGCCACACCCGCATGATGACCCCGCATGATGACGGAGGGCGCCGCGACCCCCCGGGGATTGGCGCGCTACCTAGCAAAGGGTGCGGGCCATGGCGAGTCTCAAAATCACCCGCATCATGGCCATGCGCGCGCCATGTTCACGCCACATTCGCGGGCGATCCGGGGACGACAGCGCGAAAGGCCCGCCATGTTCCCGTCCCTGCCCCCATCCCTTCTTCCTGCGCGGACCGATCCGGACGCGGGCCTTGTGCGCGGGCTTGCGCCGCTGACCGGGATCCTCACCCTCGACGGCGAACTGCCGGTGGAGCATCTGATGCCGGGCGACCGGATCATCACCCGGGGCACCGGGATCGCCCGCCTTGTCCGGGTCGAACGGTTCGAGACCGTGGCCGCGCTGGTGCGGATCGCTGCGGGGTCGCTGGGGCATACGCGGCCGGGGCGCGACACGGTGGTGGGGCCGGGCACCGGTGTGCTGATCCGCGACTGGCGTGCCCGCGCCCTCTGGGGGCAGGCCGAGGCCGTGGTTCCGGCGGCGCGGCTGGTCGATGATCGCTTTGTCCGGCGCGAGGACGAGGCCCCCGTCACCCTGTGCCTGCCGGTGTTCGAGGGCGGGCATGTCATCTATGCCGACGGCCTCGAGATCGGGCTGGCGCCGGCGCACGCCTGAGGGGGCCCGCCTGGGGGGGCCACGCCCGCAACCTCGGGCGGGCGGATCCTCAGCCGCGATCCAGCCGGCGGTACTCGATGGCCGGGCAGCGGTCCATGACCACCTCCATCCCCGCCGCCCTGGCCCGCAGGGCAGCCTCGGGCACGACGATGCCCAGTTGCATCCAGATCACCCCTGGGCGCGGATCGAGGGCAATCGCCTCGTCCACCACCGCGCCCACCGCCTCGGGGCGGCGGAAGATGTCGATCATGTCCACGGGATGGGGGATGTCCGACAGGGTGGCATGGACGGTCTCGCCCATCAGGGTCTTGCCGGCGAGGCCGGGATTGACCGGCACGATCCGGTGCCCGCGCGCCTGCAACAGCCGCATCACCCCGTAGACCGGCCGCGCCGGATTGGCCGAGGCCCCGACCACCGCCACCACCCGCGCGCCCTTCAGGATGCGGGCGATCCGGTCCTCTTCCTCTGCGGTCATCGCGCGCCTTCCCCGATGAAAAAGGCGCCCGGGGGAGTAGGCCCGGGCGCCAGGTACGGAACGAGGGACAGTGATGCCGAAGCGGCGGGGTTCCGGTCCACCGCTTCCATCCAGCCATATGGGAGCCGCGCGCCGGGGCGCCAAGATACCTCAGGAAAACGTGAACGATCTGCGAACATGCCTAGCTGCCCAGCGCATAGAGCGCGACCGCCGCCGCGTTCGAGACGTTGAGCGATCCGAAATCGCCCGCGCAGGGGATCCGCACCAGCCGGTCGCAGGCGGCGCGCGTGCCCTCGCGCAGGCCCGGCCCTTCGGCGCCCAGCACCAGCGCCACCGGCCTGCCCCGCGCCGCCGCCGCCACCTCGGCCACCGTCGCCTCGGCCGCGCCGTCAAGGCCAAGCACGGTGAACCCCATGTCCTGCAATTCGGCGATGGCCCGCGCCAGGTTCCTGACCCGCAGATAGGGCTGCCGTTCGAGTGCGCCCGAAGCCGCCTTGGCCAAAGCCCCGGTCTCGGGCGCGGCGTGCCGCTCGACTCCGACCACGGCGCAGGCGCCGAACACCTCGGCCGACCGCAGGATCGCGCCCACGTTATGCGGATCCGTCACCCGGTCCAGCAGCACGATGCGCGCCCCCGCGCCCGTGGCATGTTCCCCAAGCCCGCCCCAGGCGAGAGGCCGCGCCTCGAGTGCGGCGCCCTGATGCACCGAACCGGGATCGAGCGGCGCGGAAAACCGGCGCGGATCGACGATCTCGGGGGTCATGGCGGCGATGGCCACCGCATCCTTCAGCTTTTCCAGCGCATTCGGCGTCACGATCAGGCGCAGCCGGTCGCGCCGCGGGTTGAGCAGCGCATCGCGCACCGCGTGAAGCCCGAACAGCCAGACCGTCTCGGCGGCCGCGGCACGGCGCGCCTGTTCCTTCTCGATCACCCAGGCCGGTTTCTTCATCGCCACGCTCCCTTTCGCCCGACATGCGCCAAGGTGGCCCCGCCCGCAAGGGCCTGTGCCGCAGGCCCGGTTCACGGGCGGCGATCCCCCCGTGCGGCGGGGCGAAAACCGCTCTTGACGCCCCCCCGCCCCCCGGCTATCCCCCGCCGCCAGAGGGCGACGAGCTGCAAGGTGCGGCAGCGGACTGTAACTCCGCCGGGGAGACCCACGCCTGGTTCGATTCCAGGGTCGCCCA
>JADYZU010000104.1 GCA_020852925.1 Rubellimicrobium sp.
AGAAGATGGTTCAGGATCCGCCCGATCTCGCAGTAGAGCACCCGGATGATCTGCGCCCGCTTCGGCACCTCAAGGCCGGTCAACCGCTCGATCGCCAGGCACCAGGCATGTTCCTGGTTCATCGGCGCCACATAGTCGAGCCGGTCGAGATAGGGCAGGTTCTGAAGATAGGTGCGGCTTTCCATCAGCTTTTCGGTGCCGCGGTGCAGCAGGCCGATATGCGGATCGACCCGTTCGACCACTTCGCCGTCAAGTTCGAGGACAAGCCGCAGAACCCCGTGCGCCGCAGGGTGTTGCGGGCCGAAGTTGATGTTGAAGTTGCGGATCTTCTGCTCGCCCGTCTCGAAGTCGGTCGAGTTGTCGTCATAGGTGTTGCGGCGGAGATCCCCGTCCATCGTCAAGCCCCGTATCTGCTGGCCAGCGCCAGATTGTCCTGCCATGCCTTCGGCAGCGGCCCGAGCGTCAGCGACGCCCAGTCGTAATGATCGCGCAGGAACCGCACCGCCGCCGCCGCGAGATCGTCGCGGATCTCGGCCCGTGGCCCCTCGTGCGCCTTCGCCTCTCCGTCGGCGGGATGATAGCCGATGCCGAGGAAGTCCGCCATGTCGCGCTGGCCTTCGCCGGTATAAAGCCGTTCGCAATATTCCACCCGCAGCCGCCCCTCGGGCACCGCCGCGCGCAGGCGCGCCACGGTCGCGGGATAGTCGCCGCGTTCAAGGACATGCGTCTCCTGCCCGCGTTCGAGGATGCGCCACAGGATGCGGTTGGCCTTGCGGGTCAGGGTCTCGCCGGGTTGCATCTGCCGTTCGGCCTGCATCCGCACATGCGACCACAGCCGCGCCAGCGGATCGCGCACCAGATAGACGAACAGCGCCCGCGGGCCGAGCGCGGCCATGCGCGCGAATGTGTCCTGCGACAGCAGGGCATAGGCCGGCGTCATGTCGGCACACAGCCGGTGCCCCTGCGCCCGCCCGGCAAGCCAGCGGCGATAGCCCTCGTCACCGTCGCGCGGACCCTCCAGCACCTCGACCAGCGCGGCCATGTCGGCGATGCGCCGCTCCATGTTCGCCACCTGCCATTGCCGGTTGCCGGCCGCCGCCGCCTGATCGCGCGCGGCCCGGAACCCCGCGATCTGCGCGGCAAAGACCTCGATCTGCCGGGCGCGGCGGCTTGCGTCGAAAGTGTCCCAGTAATGCGCCTCCTTCACCGCCGGGAGCGCGCATTCCGGATGGTCGTGCAAGGCCCGGTAGAACCAGGATGTGCCCGCCTTCGTCGCGCCCACGCAGTAAAGAAGCACGGGTTCGCTCACGCCGGCTTCTTCTCGTCGCCGGGCAGGATGTAATGCGCCCCCTCCCAGGGAGAGAGGAAATCGAACTGCCGGTATTCCTGCACCAGCTTCACCGGCTCGTAGACGACGCGCTTCTGCACCTCGTCATAGCGCACCTCGACATGGCCGGTGGTCGGGAAATCCTTGCGCAGCGGATGGCCGCGGAACCCGTAGTCGGTCAGGATCCGGCGCAGGTCGGGATGGCCGGCAAAGATGATGCCGAACATGTCGAACACCTCGCGCTCGAACCAGTCGGCCGCGGGGTGCACCTCGCGCAGGGTGGGCACCATCTCGGCCTCGGCCACGGCGATCTTCACCCGGATGCGGTGATTGCGATACATCGACAGCAGGTGATAGACCACGTCGAAGCGGTCCTCGCGCCCCGGCCAGTCGACGGCGGTGATGTCCACCAGCGACGAAAAGGCGCAGTTCGGATCGGATTTCAGGAATTCGATCACCTGCGCGATGCGCTGCGGCTGCGCGGTGACGTTCAGTTCGCCGAAGGCGATCTCGAACCCGGTGACGGAATCGCCCAGCCGTGCCGAGATGTGCTGGCCGAGTTCGGTGAGCGCTTCGCTCATGGCAACCTCGTGTTCAGGATGTTGGCCGGCCCGCCTCAGCGGGTGATCGTTCCGGTGCGGCGGATCTTGCGCTGAAGTTGCAGCAGGCCATAGAGCAGCGCCTCGGCGGTCGGCGGGCAGCCGGGGACGTAGACATCGACCGGCACGATCCGGTCGCAGCCGCGCACCACCGAATAGGAATAGTGGTAATAGCCGCCGCCATTGGCGCAGGAGCCCATCGACAGGACATAGCGCGGCTCGGGCATCTGGTCATAGACCTTGCGCAGGGCCGGGGCCATCTTGTTGGTCAGCGTGCCGGCGACGATCATCAGGTCCGACTGCCGCGGGCTGGCGCGCGGCGCGGTGCCGAAGCGTTCGAGGTCATAGCGCGGCATCGAGGTCTGCATCATCTCGACCGCGCAGCAGGCCAGGCCGAAGGTCATCCAGTGCAGGCTGCCGGTGCGCGCCCAGTTGATGATGTCGGCGGTCGAGGTGACAAGGAAACCCTTGTCCTGAAGCTCGCGGTTGAGGGCGGCGGTCGCCACCTCGCGGTCGGGGCCGGCGGTGTTCGGCCCGGTCTGGATCCCGGTATCCATCATTGCCACTCCAGCGCCCCCTTCTTCCACTCATAGGCAAAGCCGATGGTCAGGACGGCAAGGAACACGATCATCGACCAGAATCCTACCATTCCCAGATCGCCGAAGGCCACCGCCCAGGGAAAGAGGAAGGCCACTTCGAGGTCGAAGATGATGAACAGGATCGACACGAGGTAGAAACGCACGTCGAACTTCATGCGCGCGTCGTCGAAGGCGTTGAACCCGCATTCATAGGCCGAGACCTTTTCCGGGTCGGGGTTCCTGACCGCCACGACGACCGCAGCCAGGATCAGGACCAGGCCAAGGACGATGGCGAGGCCGAGGAAGATGATGATCGGAAGATATTCCCTCAGGAAACCGGCTTCCAACGGGCGCTCCTTTCGCGTCTGTCCTGCGGCCGGCACGACGGGCAATCCCCTGACGCGGGCCGGCTGGCTCTGGCGTTCTCTAGACCGCGCCCGGTGCGGGGTCAACCGGCGCCCGCGTCGGCGGGCCCGGTCGTTTCAGCCCGCCGCGAGGTCCGAACGCAGGCGCAACGCCTCGCTTCCGGTGAGCCACAGAAGGCAGGAGGCGTGCGCGCGGGCGGCGTCCCCCTCGCCCCCGAGGCCGAGCGACTCGTAGTCGCAGGCGGCATCGCGCCACTGGATCCAGGCCGTGGCCATGCGTTCGAGCGCGGCCGTGTTCACCGCCCCCGCGCCCTTGCCCGCGATCCGGTCGGCCGCGAAGGCACGTTCGCGGTGCTGGCGCAGGGCCGTGTCATGTTCCCGCTGCCAGTAGTCCACCTCGGCGCCAAGGCAGGCCAGCGTGCCCTCGGGGCTGTAGCCGTCAAGGCGCGCGGTCATGCAGGCATTGATCGAGGCGCCGATGCATTCGGTCCAGCCCCCCGCGGCCAGGCATTCCTCGGTTGCGGCCGAGGCGAAGACGGCGGTCTGGGCCGGCGCCACCCCGGGGACGGGCAGCGCCAGGAGCGCCGCCAGAAAGGCCCGTTTCATCGTCGCGTTCCTCGCGTTGCCGGAATCTCCGCGCCGATCCTAGGACAGCCCGGCCCCGCTGTCACCCGCGTCGCCCGCCGCCCCCGCCCCGGCCGCCCCTGCCCCGGCCGCCACCGGGATGACCGGGCCGCGCCGGCCCAGCCACAGGAACAGCCCGAGCGAACCCGTGATCAGCGCCCCGGACACCAGGAACCCGATCCCGGCCGTGCCCTCGACATTGCCGGGGTCCAGAAGCCGCGCGAAGATCTGCACGAAGAACAGCGTGCCCAGCATCATCATCAGGTTCATCGCCGCCGAGATGCCGCCCTGCAATTCGCCCTGCGCATCCTCGGGGACCGAACGCGACAGGATCGCCGCCATGACCGGCTGGGCCAGCCCTTCGGGCGCGTGCAGCACCAGCAGGATGAACACGCCCAGCGTGCTGCCGACCACCCCGTAGAAGAAGGCGATCACCGCCCCGACCGCGAGCGAGGCCAGCACCACCCGGTATTCCCCCCACAGCGCCACCGCCGGCCCCGACAGCCCGCCCTGCACCACCGCCGCCATGATCCCGAACATGGCCAGCGAGGCGCCGATCATCGCCTCGCTCCAGCCAAAGCGCGCCGTGCCCCAGAACGCCCACAGCGCCGGATAGGCCGAGGAGGCGAACATGTAGAGCGACAGCACCCCCATGAGCGGCAGCACCATCCCGTAAGAGGCAAAGACCCGGAACACCCCGAACGGATTGGCCCGCGCCGGATCGAACCGTCGGCGCCGGTCGCGCGGCAGCGATTCGGGCAGGATGAAAAGGCCGAACACGAAATTCACCGCCGCCAGCGCCGCCGCCACCCAGAACGGCACCCGCGTGCCGAATTCGCCCAGAAGACCACCCGCCGCCGGCCCGATCACGAAGCCCACGCCAAAGGCCGCGCCGATCAGGCCGAAGGCGCGCGCGCGTTCCGCCGGGGCGGTGACATCGGCGACATAGGCATTCGCGATCACCACCGAGGCGCCGCAGACCCCCGCCACCACCCGCCCGACGAACAGCCAGAACAGATCCGGCGCCAGCGCCGAGATCACATGGTCGATGGCCAGCCCGCCGATCGCCAGAAGCAGCAGCGGCCGCCGGCCCAGCGTGTCCGAAAGGCTTCCCACCACCGGGCCGAAGGCGAATTGCGCCACCGAGAACGCCACCACCATCCAGCCGTAGATCGCCGCGGCGCTGCCCAAGTCGGTGTGGCCCACCTCTTCGATCAGCGCCGGGATCACCGGCATGATCAGGCCGAAGCCGATCATGTCGAGCAGCACGGTCACAAGCACGAACACCAGCGCCGGGCGGCGGCGGGGGTGCGGGGCGGCGGGGGACATCGGCGGCTCCGGGCAAGACCGCGCAGGGGTAACGCCGCACCAACCGCCTGTCAACGCGGGCCCGCATCCCCGGCAACACCTGCGCCCGGACCGGGCTGCGGGGGCCTCCGGCGGGGGTACTTGGGACAAAGATGAAGGGTCAGAGCGCGAGGGCCTCGACCGCCGCGGGCAGGTCGTCGAAATGCGCGACGAGGGCGGCGGGCGCCAGCGCCGCCAGCGCCGCGCCCTCGGGCCCGAAGGTGACGAGGATCGAGGGCACCCCGGCCGCCGCCGCGGTGGCGCGGTCGGTGTCGCTGTCGCCCACCAGGCAGGCGCGGCGCGGATCGGCCCCGGCGCGGCGCACCGCCTCGATCAGGGGGGCGGGGTCGGGCTTGCGCACCGGCAGGGTATCGGCGCCCACGAGGCTGGCAAAGGCGTCGCGCACCCCGAGCGCGACCAGCAGCCGTTCGGCCAGGGCCTCGGGCTTGTTCGTGCAGACGCCGACGCGGTAGCCCAGCGCGCCCAGCCGCCCCACCGCCGCCATCGCCCCGGGATAGAGCCTGGTCTGCCGGCAGATCGCGCCCTCGTAATGCGCAAGAAGCCGCGGATAGGCGCGTTCGACCAGCGCCTCGGCCGCGCCCCCCGGGTCCATTCCCGCCCGCGCCAGCGCCAGCCGCAACATCGCCCGCCCGCCGCGCATCGCAACCCCGGCATCCGCCCCGGGATCAAGGCGCGGGCCCAGCCCCGCCTCGGCCAGCGCGGCATTGGCGGCGGCGATCAGATCGCCGCTCGTGTCGGCCAGGGTGCCGTCGAGATCGAAGATGACACTGCGCATGGCTGCCTCCGTCTGGCCGGCGCCGCTGTAACCTTCCGTGAGCGCGGAGGGAACCCCGGCCCTTGCGCGCCCCGGCGCCCCGGCTAGAACGGGGCGGCAACATCAGGGGGGCATCCCGTGCCGGTCAATGTCATCATCCTTGCCGCGGGCCAGGGCACGCGCATGAACTCGGACCTGCCGAAGGTGCTGCACCCGCTTGCCGGGGCGCCGCTTCTGGTCCATGCGATGAAATCGGGGCTTGCGCTCTCGCCCGGGCGGCTCATCGTCGTGGTCGGCACCGGGGCCGAGGCGGTGGCCAGGGCCGCGCGCGATTTCTGGCCCGAGACCGTGACCGCGCTTCAGGAGGAAACCCGCGGCACCGGACATGCCGTCCTTGCGGCGGCGCAGGCCCTCGAGGGGGCCGAGGGCGATGCCCTGGTCCTTTATGGCGACACCCCCTTTGTCACGCCCGAGACCCTGGGCCGGATGCTCGAGGCGCGGGCGCGCGCCGACATCGTCGTGCTCGGCTTTGAAAGCCGCCCCGAGGAACGCTATGGCCGCCTTGTCACGCGGGGCGACCAGCTCGAGCGAATCGTCGAATGGGCCGATGCCGATGCGCCCACCCGCGCCATCGCGCTGCACAATTCCGGCGTGGTCATGGCCGATGCGGCCACCATGCTGCGGCTTCTGGCGCGGGCGCGGCCCGACAATGCGGGCGGCGAGATCTATCTCACCGACATCGTGGAACTGGGCCGGGCCGAAGGCCTGAGCGCCACCGTGGTGCGCTGCACCGAGGACGAGACGATCGGCGTGAACTCGCGCGAACACCTCGCCCGCGCCGAAGAGATGTTCCAGACGCGCGCGCGCGCCGCGCTGCTGGCGGACGGGGTGACGCTCAAGGCGCCCGGGCAGGTGATCCTCGCGCATGACACGGTGATCGGGCGCGATGCGCTGATCGAGGGGCCCTGCGTGTTCGGCCCCGGGGTCACGGTGGAATCGGGCGCGCATGTGCGGCCCTTCTGCCATCTCGAGGGCTGCCACATCAGCCGCGGCGCCAGCGTCGGTCCGTTCGCGCGGCTGCGACCCGGCGCGGAACTGGCCGAACATGTGCATGTCGGCAACTTCGTCGAGGTGAAGAACGCGATCGTGGCCGAGGGGGCCAAGATCAACCACCTCACCTATGTCGGCGACGCCGATGTGGGCGAGCGCACCAATATCGGCGCGGGCACGATCACCGCGAACTATGACGGCGTGTTCAAGCACCGCACGGTGATCGGCGCGGATGCCTTCATCGGCTCGAACACGGTGCTGGTGGCCCCGGTGCGCGTGGGCGACGGCGCGATGACCGCGACCGGATCGGTGGTCAACCGCGACGTGCCCGCCGGCGCCATGGCCATCGCGCGCGCCCGTCAGGAGGTGAAGGAGGGATTCGCCACCCGCTTCTTCGCGAACCTGCGCGCCCGCAAGGCGGCGCAGAAGAAGGGCTGAGCGCGCGGCGGGACAGGAAGCGCAGCCGAAACGCCGGCGGGGCGCGCGCGGGAACGGCCTGCCGCCCCCGCACACGCGCCCCGCGCGACTGGTCCCCGGCTCAGGCGAGCGCGAGGTTGATCGCCGATTCGCGGCCGTTGCGGTCGCGCTCGATGTCGAAGGTCACCGCCTGACCGTCGTTGAGCTGGCGGATGCCCGCCCGCTCGAGCGCGGTGACATGGACGAAAACGTCCTTGGCGGCGCCCTGCGGCGCGATGAATCCGTAACCCTTGGTCGCGTTGAACCACTTCACGGTGCCGTTGGCCATCCTGTGTCTCCTCTTGTTCGCCGTCCACATGATCGCGACGGCCCGGCTCAGTCTCGTCAGGGTCGCAACTGAAGCCGCAAGGATACAGTGGGTCGATTGAAGATCTCTGGCGCGCTGCAGATGCGCCCGATCGCGGCGGAATGCAAGAGCGCAGCGGAAACATTCCCGCAGACCGCGCCTGCCCCTTCATCTTTGTTCAAATACCCCGGAGGGGGAGGCGCGGCACGCGCCGGGGGAGGCAGCGCCTCCCCCTCCCCCGGGCGGGGCTGGGTGCTGCGCCTCAGCCCGGCACGACGATGCCCTGGTGCTTCGACTTCTGCTCGGGCTCGACATGGATGGTGATGCGCGCGCCCGGCACCGCGTCGCGGATCGCGCCCTCGATGCGGTCGCAGATCTCGTGGGCGTCGAAGACGGTCATGCTGCCCGGCACCACCAGATGGAACTGCACGAAGGTGGCGCTGCCGGCGTGGCGCGTGCGCAGGTCATGCGCCTCGAGGGCGCCCTGCGCCTCGGCGGCGATGACGGCGCGGATCCGCGCCAGCACCCGGTCGGGCACCGCCTCGTCCATGAGGCCGCTGAGCGAGTCGCGCACGATGCCCCAGCCGGACCACAGGATGTTGACCGCAACCAGCGCCGCCATCAGCGGATCGAGCACCCACCACCCGGTCCGGAGGGCCAGCAGCACCCCCAGCGCCACCCCGCCCGAGGTCAGCACATCGGTCCACAGATGCCGCCCGTCCGCGACCAGCGCCGGGGATTTCAGCCGCCCGCCGCGATGGATGAGGACAAAGGCCCAGACCCCGTTCAGCACCGTGGCCAGGCCGTTGACCAGAAGCCCCGGCACCGGCGCAACGGGCACGCGCGGCGCCGAGAACCCGCTCCAGGCCTCGTGCAGGATGAAGGCGGCGGCGACCACGATCATCACCCCCTCGAGCACCGCCGAGAAGAATTCGGCCTTCTGGTGCCCGAACGGATGGTTGGCATCCGCCGGGCGCTGGGCGATGCGGATCGCGACCAGCGCCGCCAGCGCGGTGGCGAGGTTCACCGTGCTCTCGAGCGCGTCCGACAGGAGCGCGACCGATCCCGTCATCCACCAGGCCAGCGCCTTGAGCGCCAGCGCCACGGCGCCGACGATGAGGCTTCCGACCGCGAGTCCGAGCGCGGGTGTCATCCTGTCCTCCGTCGGTTCGGTCCCGGGCGCCGGGGGGCTCTGCCCCCCGGACCCCCCGGGGTATTTGGGCAAAGATGAAGATCAGCCTTCGATCCTGGCCAGATCGGCGACGCCAAGACAGATGGCCCGGATGCGGTGGAGGAGGTTCAGGCGGTTGCGGCGGATGGCCGGCGTGTCGGCATTCACCTGCACCGTCTCGAAGAAGGCGTCGATGGGGGCGCGCAGCGCGGCCATGGCCGACATGGCGGTGGCGAAATCCTCGGCCGTCATGGCGGGGGCGATCGCGGCTTCGGCCCGGTCGAGCGCGGCGAAGAGCGCGCGTTCGCTGTCGGTTCCGGCGAGGCGCGGATCGGGGCCGAAGGAATATTCGACGCCGTCCTTCTGTTCGGCCTGGGTGAGGATGTTGTTCGCGCGCCGGAAGCCCTGGATGAGGTTGCCGCCGTCGTCGGTGGCGAGGAAGGCCGACAGCGCCCGCGCGCGGGTGACGAGGAGCACGAGATCGTCGGCGCCCGGCATGGCGAGGCAGGCGTCGATCACGTCATGGCGGAGGCCCTGATCGCGCAGGTGGACCTTGAGCCGGTCGTGGAGGAAGGCCAGCAGATCGGGGCCGTCGCAATCGGGGCGTGCCCGGGCGAACAGCCCGAGCAGGCCCGCCCGCACCCCGTTCCCGAGCACGATCCGGATCACGCCGAGGGCCGCGCGCCGCAGCGCGAAGGGATCCCTGGAGCCGGTGGGTTTCTCGTCGATGGCCCAGAAGCCGGTGAGCGTGTCGATCTTGTCGGCCAGCGCCACCGCGACCGAGACCGGTGCCTCGGGCACCGCGTCCGAGGGGCCGAGCGGCGCGTAATGGTCGCGCACCGCATCGGCGACGGCGGCACCCTCGCCGGATTCGAGCGCGTAATAGCGGCCCATCACCCCCTGGAGTTCGGGAAATTCCCCCACCATGGCCGAGCGCAGGTCGCGTTTCGCCAGTTCCGCCGCGCGCGCGGCCTGATCGGCATCGGCACCGGTGATCCCGGCCAGGGCGCGCGCCAGCGCCGCGATCCGCGCCACCCTCTCGGCCTGCGTGCCGAGCTTGCGGTGGAAGGTGACGGATTTCAGCCCCTCGGCCCATTCCTCCATGCCGGCGCGGGCCACGCGCAGGTCGTTGTCCCAGAAGAAGCGCGCATCCGACAGCCGCGCCGACAGGACGCGGGAATTGCCCGCGAGAATCGCCGCGCCGCCATCGGCGGTGGCGATGTTCGCCACGGTGACGAAGTTCTCGATCCGGCCGGTCGCCGGATTGCGCAGGGAAAAGAACTTCTGGTGTTCGCGCATCGAGGTCTGGAGCACCTCGGGCGGCAGGTGCAGGAATTCCGGGCCGATCGCCCCCATGAGCACCTCGGGCCATTCCACGAGGCCGGCGACCTCGGCCAGCAGGCCCGCGTCCTCGACCGGTTCGCAGCCGCGGGCGAAGGCCAGGGTCGCGGCCTCGTGGCGGATGGTGGCGGCGCGCTCTTCGGGGCGCAGGATCACGCGGGCCCGGCGCAGCCGCGCCTCGTAATCGGCGAAGGAGGTGACGGCAAAGGGTTCGGGCGCCATGAAGCGGTGGCCGCGCGTGCTGTTGCCGGCCACGATGCCGTCGATGGCCATGGGCACCACCTCGGCCCCGCCCTCGTCCGTGAGCAGGCACAGGATCGACTGGAGCGGGCGCACCCAGCGCAGGCTTCCGCTGCCCCAGCGCATGGATTTGGGCCAGGGAAAGCCGCGGATCGCGGATTCGAGCACTTCGGCCACGATCTGCGCGGCGGGGCGGCCGGGGCGGGTGGTGACGGCGAACCAGACCTCGCCCTTCGGGCCGGGGCGGCGTTCGAGCTGATCCTCGCGCAGGCCGGTCGCGCGCAGGAACCCGTCAAGCGCCGCCTGCGGCGCGCCGACCGCCGGGCCCTTGCGTTCCTCGCGCACATCGCGCGAGGCCGCCGACAGCCCCTCGAGCGAGAGCGCAAGCCGGCGCGGCGTGGCAAAGGCGGCCGCGCCCGCATAGGTCAGCCCCGCCGCCACCAGCCCGTCCGTCACCAGCCGCTTCAGATCGGCGGCGGCGGCGGACTGCATCCGCGCGGGGATTTCCTCGGACAGCAGTTCGACCAGCAGATCGGGCATCAGTTCGGCCTTTCGGGCAGGGGCGGGCAGTCATCGGGCGCGGCCTCGCCGTTGAAGACCGCGGCGCCGCAATGGTTGATCCGGTTCCAGCCGAAGGCGCGCCCGTCCGGCAGGACGGCGATCACCCGGTCGAAGCCCCAGACGATATCCCTGCGGCCGAGAAAGGCGATCGCCTCGCCGCTCTCGAGCGCGGCGCCAAGGGCCCGGGCGTCGTGGCAGGCGAACCAGGCGGGCGCGTTCAGCGGCACCGCGTCGGGGACGGTCTGATAGACCTCGGTCAGCGTGGCCTGGCTCATCACCGTCGTGAAGCACGAGCGATAGCCGATCGGGGCCGAGATGCTCTCGATCGCGCGGAAATCCTCCCAGGGGATTTCCTCGGCCTCGCCGGTGGTGATCGAGACCAGGGTGACGGGTTCGGCCGGGGCGGCCAGTTCGACGTAATAGGCCCGCGTCTGGAGCCACCAGAGCGAGACACCGGCAATGAGGGCGGTTGCGAGCATGGCGACGATCAGGATGCGGCCGGGCAGACGGTTGTTCATGCGGCCCCCGCCCCCTCGTGCCCCCCCGCGGCCGTGCGCAGGAAGGCGTCGGCGCACAGGCGGGCCAGGGCGCGCACGCGGCCGATATAGGCCTGGCGTTCCGTGACCGAGATCACGCCCCGCGCGTCGAGCAGGTTGAACA
>JADYZU010000105.1 GCA_020852925.1 Rubellimicrobium sp.
GGAGCAGCGAACAGGGCGGGTTGAGATGTGAAATCGCGGCGTATGGCTGGATCATGCCACGACAGACAGAAGAGGGGAATCAGGAGTTTCGCTGAGGGCTCCCCGGGGTATTTCAGACAAAGATGAAGGTGGCCCCTTCATCTGTCCCCAAGTATCCCGGGGGGAGGCGCCCGAAGGGCGACGGGGGGCAGCGCCCCCCGCTGCGCTTGACGCGGGGCGCGGCGGCGGTCAGCCTCGGGTCATGTCCTTCACCCTGCGCCAGTTGCAGTATTTCGTGGCGGCTGCCGAACGCGGCAGCGTGAGCCATGCCGCGCAGGCGCTGTCGATCTCGCAATCTTCCGTCACGGAGGCGGTGAAGGATCTCGAGGCGGATCTGGGTGTACGCCTGTTCGACCGGCACCCGCGCGGCCTGACCACCACCCACCACGGTCACCAGTTCCTGCGCCACGCCCGCGCCATCCTGGCCGAAGTGTCCGCCGCCCGGCAGAGTTTCGACCCCGGCCGCGCCCGCCTCAGCGGGCCCCTGCATCTGGGGGTGACCTCGCTGGTGGCGGGCTATGTCATCTCGGACATCCTGTCGCGCTACCGCCGCGCCAATCCCGAGGTCTCGGTCTCGGCGGTCGAGGATGCGGGCGAGTATCTCGAGCATCTGCTGATCGGCGGCGAGCTTGACGTGGCGGTGATGGTGGTGAGCGCGCTGCGCGACCGATCCGCCCTCATGACGCAGATCCTCGAGGTCTCGCCCTTCCGGCTGTGGCTGCCGATGGGGCATCGGCTGGCCACGCAGGATTCGATCTCGCTGGCCGACGTGACCGGAGAGCCGCTCATCGTCCTCAATGTCGACGAGATGGAGGACGAGGCGGTGAAGCTGCTCTCTGCGCTGGGGCAGCGGCCGCGCGTCGCCTTCCGCACCCGCTCGGTCGAGGCGGTGCGGTCGCTGGTGGCGACCGGGGCGGGGGTCGCGCTCTTGCCGGATCTGGTCTACCGGCCCTGGAGCCTCGAGGGCGACCGCATCGCCAGCCGCGACGTGTCGGGGGCGCTGCCGGTGGTGCAGGTGGGCATCGTCTGGCGCCGCGGTGCGCCCCTGTCGGCGGCGGCGCATGAATTCATCGCCGTGGCGCAGGCCGGGGGCGCCGGCCGTGGGCGCTGAAGGGGCGAAGAGGGGGCGCTGAAGGTTTGCCGCGGGCCGGGCGGCTTCAGGCATCGGAAAAACCGAACGCAGCATTCTGATCTTTGAACTGGCGAAACCTGCGCGCCTGGCCCACGGTCGGGGCAGCAACGTCCGGCGGACCGCGCCGGCATCTGCATGACACACACCGACAACATGGGAGCACGACGATGACGCATCTGACACGGGGTGTATCCGCCCTTGCCATTGCCGCCCTGACGCTGGCCGCGGTGCCGGTCACGGCGCAGGTCGCCGAACTTGGCACGCCCGAGGGCGCGCTCTCGATCGTGGCCTGGGCGGGCTATGTCGAGCGGGGCGAGACCGATCCCGCCTTCGACTGGGTGACTTCCTTCGAAGAGGCCACCGGCTGCATGGTCACGGTGAAGCAGGCCAATACCTCGGACGAGATGGTGGCCCTCATGAATGAAGGCGGCTTCGACCTCGTCACCGCCTCGGGCGATGCGAGCCTGCGGCTGATCGCCGGGGATCGGGTGCAGCCGATCAACACCGATCTCATCCCGTCCTGGAACACGGTCGATCCGCGCCTTCAGGATGCGCCGTGGTTCACCGTGGACGGCGTGCATTACGGCGTGCCCTACATGTGGGGTCCGAACGTGCTGCTCTACAACACCGATGTCTTCCCCGAGGCGCCGACCTCGTGGAACGTGGTGTTCGAGGAGATGACCCTGTCGGACGGCCAGTCGAACGCCGGGCGGGTGCAGGCCTATGACGGGCCGATCCACATCGCCGACGCCGCGCAATACCTGATGTTCCACCAGCCGGAACTGGGCATCACCTCGCCCTATGAACTGAACGAGGATCAGTATGCCGCCGCGCTCGACCTCCTGCGCGGGCAGCGCCAGCTGGTCAGCCGCTACTGGCATGACGCCTTCATCCAGATCGACGACTTCAAGAACGAGGGCGTGGTCGCCTCGGGGTCCTGGCCCTTCCAGGTGAACCTGCTGGTGGCCGACGGGGCGCCCGTCGCCTCGACCATCCCCGAGGAAGGGGCGACCGGCTGGGCCGACACCACCATGCTGCATGTGAACAGCCAGCACACCACCTGCGCCTATCTGTGGTTCGAGCATCAGCTTGCCTCGAACCTGCAATCCGACCTCTCGGTGTGGTTCGGGGCGGTTCCCTCGGTCCCGGCGGCCTGCACCGACGGGCGCGGGATGCAGGATCAGGCCGGCTGCGACGCGAACGGCTTTGCCGATTTCGACCGGATCCGGTTCTGGCGGACCCCGACTGCGGATTGTTCGCAAGGCGAAGGCGCCTGCGTGCCCTACTACCGCTGGGTGTCCGACTATATCGGCGTGATCGGCGGCCGCTGAGCCGCGCGCGCCCGCGCGCCCCGACCCTGCCACGCAACCGCAACAGGGTGGGCCCCATGGGGCCCGCCCACGCGAAAGGTCCGCCATGCCCGCCGATCCCGCCACCGCCGTCGCCTTCAGGGACGTGGCCCGCCATTTCGGCGCGGTGCGTGCCGTGGACGGTGTCACCCTCGACATCGCACCGGGCGAGTTCTTTGCCATGCTCGGCCCTTCGGGTTCGGGCAAGACCACCTGCCTGCGCCTGATCGCCGGGTTCGAGCAGCCCACCGCCGGCGCGATCCTGCTGTTCGGGGACGAGGTGGGCCAGGTGCCGCCCTACCGGCGCCCGGTGAACACGGTGTTCCAGGACTACGCGCTGTTTCCGCATCTCAACGTCATCGACAACGTGGCCTACGGGCTGCGCATCGCCGGCAAGGGCCGCGCCGAACGCCACCGCGAGGCGGAAGAGGCGCTCGAACTGGTCGCGCTGGGCGGCTACGGGCGGCGCCGGCCCTCGGAACTCTCGGGCGGTCAGCGGCAGCGCGTGGCGCTGGCCCGGGCGCTGGTGAACCGGCCGCGCGTCCTGCTGCTCGACGAGCCGCTGGGCGCGCTCGACCTGAAGCTGCGCGAGGCGATGCAGGAGGAGTTGCGCACGCTTCAGCGCAATCTCGGCATCACCTTCGTCTTCGTCACCCACGACCAGGGCGAGGCCCTGTCGATGGCCGACCGCGTCGCCGTGTTCAACGAGGGCCGAATCGTCCAGGTCGGCTCTCCCGAAGAGATCTATTCCCGCCCCGCCGCCCCCTTTGTCGCGGATTTCGTGGGATCCTCGAACGTGCTCGCCCCGGCGCAGGTGGCGGCGCTGGGCGGGCCGGCGGTCTTTGCCTCGCTGCGCCCCGAGGCGATCCGCCTGACCGCGCCGGGCGCGGGGCGGCAGGACGGCACGGTGCGCGCGGTGCGCTACCTTGGCACCTCGAGCCGCGTGACGGTGACCACAGCCGCCACCGGCCCCGAGGACGGCGGGCACGGGATCGGCGTCCTCATCCCCGCCGGCCTTGCGGTGCCGCAACCGGGCGCCACGGTCGGCATGGACTGGGACGAAGGCGCGCTTCACCTGATGGGGCCGGGGCGATGACCGCCGCCCCCACGATCGGCGGGCGCCTCTCGGACACGCTCTGGCGCCGGCCGGGGGTGCTGCTGGCGCTGCTGCTGCTGCCGCCGGGGCTCTGGCTTGGCATCATCTATCTGGGGTCGCTGTTCGCGCTGCTGGCGCAGTCGTTCTTCTCGATCGACGAATACAGCGGCGTGATCGACTACCACCTCACGCTCAAGACCTATGGCGAGCTGCTGCGCCCGGCCAACATCGACATCATCTGGCGCACCGTGCTCATGGCGGGGCTGGTGACGGTGGCCTCGGTCGCGGTGGCCTTTCCGATCGCCTATTACGCGGCGCGCTACGCCCGGGGGCGGTGGAAGGCGCTCTTCTACCTCGGCGCCATGGTGCCGCTGTGGTCGAGCTATCTCGTGAAGGTCTATGCGTGGAAGCTCATCCTCGCCAAGGAGGGGATCATCGGCTGGCTGTTCTCGGCCCTGGGGATCACGCCGCTGCTCGAGGGCTATCTCGCACTGCCGGGGGTGGGGGGCAATTCGCTCTCGGTCTCGCCCACGGGCACCTTCATCGTCTTCGTCTATGTCTGGCTGCCCTACATGATCCTGCCGATCCAGGCCGCGCTGGAGCGGGTGCCCCCCTCGGTGATCGAGGCCGCGGGCGACCTGGGCGCCACGCCTGCCCAGACCTTCCGCACGGTGCTCTGGCCGCTGGCGCTGCCGGGAGTGGTGGCGGGGTCGATCTTCACCTTCTCGCTCACCCTTGGCGATTACATCATCCCGCAGATCATCGGCACCTCGGCGCGGTTCATCGGCCTTGCGGTCTATCAGTATCAGGGAACGGCCGGGAACATCCCGCTTGCCGCCGCCTTTGCGGTGGTGCCGGTGGTCATCATGGGGATCTACCTGACGGTGGCCAGACGCATGGGGGCCTTCGATGCGATGTGACCGGCGACAGGACCGCGAGGACCGCGCGCGCGCCCGGGCGGAGGGCAGGGCATGAACCACTCCACTCCGGCGCCGCTCTGGCTCAAGGTGCTTGCGGGGGGCGGGCTGCTGTTCCTGCACCTGCCGATCCTCCTGATCTTCGTCTATGCCTTCACCACCGAGGAGCGGTCCTACCAGTGGCCGCCGCCCGGCTTCACCCTGCGCTGGTTCGGCGTGACCTGGGGGCGCTCCGATGTCTGGGCGGCGCTGGAACTGTCGGTGACGGTGGCGGCGATCTCGATGGGCATCGCGCTGGTCCTCGGCACGCTCTGCGCCGCGGCGGTGGCCCGGTCGCGCTTCTTCGGGCGCGAGGCGATCTCGCTGCTGGTGGTGCTGCCCATCGCCCTGCCGGGGATCATCACCGGCATCTCGCTGCGCTCGGCCTTCTCGCTCATGGACATCCCGTTCAGCACCTGGACGATCATCCTCGGCCATGCGACCTTCTGCGTGGTCGTGGTCTACAACAACGCCGTCGCACGGTTCCGGCGCATGTCCGGCAACCTTGTCGAGGCGTCGATGGATCTGGGCGCCAATGCCTTCCAGACCTTCCGCCTTGTCGTTCTGCCCAATATCGCCACCGCGCTGCTGGCGGGCGGGATGCTCGCCTTCGCGCTGTCGTTCGACGAGGTGATCGTCACCACCTTCACCGCCGGCCAGCAGCAGACCCTGCCGATCTGGATGCTCGAGGAACTGGTGCGCCCGCGGCAGCGGCCGGTGA